>NZ_JAUTBI010000003.1:390000-767500 GCF_030818995.1 Agrobacterium sp. SORGH_AS_0745 | reverse complement strand
ACGGGGGCGTGCGGCACAGCCGCGCATCCTTTCCGCAGCAAGCATCGAGCGTACCGATATAGAAGAGCGGATGCCGCATCTTATTGTGCAGCAGGACCAGCTGCTGTTTGACAAGGCAAGCGGTCAGGCGCGTGCACGCCGCGTCACGCGCCTAGGCGCCATCATCCTCGACGAAACGCCCCTGCCCCGCCCGGAGGGCGAACAGGCGGCGCAGGCACTTGCCAACGGCGTTCGGGAATTTGGTGTCGGAATTCTTCCGTTCACAAAAGAAACCCAGCAGTTGCGCGACAGGATAGGCTTTCTGAATGCCAGCATCGGCGACCCCTGGCCGGATGTCAGCGATGCTGCATTGCTTTTACGGCTGGATGAATGGTTCGTGCCCTTCCAGCACGGCGCCCGCAGCCTTCAGGATATCCGGCCCGGCAGCCTTTCCGAGGGACTTTTAGCCCTGGTGCCTTATGAGGTCGCACGCGATCTGGGCAGGCTTGCGCCGACGCATTTCGAAGCGCCGACGGGCCAGCGGCATCCTATTCGTTACGATGCCAGCGAACCGACGCTTTCCATTCGTGTGCAGGAGCTTTTCGGGCTGACGGCTCATCCCGCCATCGCGCAGGGGCGGTTGCCGCTGCTGCTGGAATTGACCTCGCCGGCGCACAGGCCGATACAGACGACACGCGATCTTCCGGGTTTCTGGGCAGGATCGTGGAAAGATGTACGGGCGGACATGCGCGGGAGGTATCCGCGCCATCCATGGCCTGAGGACCCGGCATCGGCATTGCCGACCAGCCGCGCAAAACCGCGCGGAACGTGATGACGATGAAAAGCACAAAGGAGATGAAGGTGGCTGGCCATCCGATCGAAACAACAAGGCTTGGCCGCGCCAGCCGCAGGATAAGGCTGCAAACCATCGTATGGTTGCGCTGGCTGGCGGTGGCCGGGCAAAGTGCGACGATCCTGCTTGTTGCTTTCGGCTTGAACTTCCCCCTGCCACTTCTGGCTTGCAGCCTTTTGATCGGTGCACTGGCGCTTGCCAACCTGTTTCTCACTGCGCGTTTTCCCTCCACCTATCGTCTGGAGCCGTGGGAAGCGACATTGCTGCTGGCATTCGACCTGCTGCAATTGACGGCGCTCATCTACTTCACCGGTGGTCTTTCCAATCCTTTCGCACCGCTGATCTGCGTGCAGGTCATCATCGCCTTCGCCTCGCAGCCGCTTCGGCACTCGCTTATTCTGCTCGCCTTTGCCGTCATCTGCTCGACGGCAATCGCTTTTTCGCCGTTTCCGGTTCCGTGGTATCCCGGTGAGGTGCTGCCGATCCAGCTTCTGCTGCATGTGGGCACCTGGGTCGCGATCATTGCCACGACCTCTTTCGCGGCCTTTTATGCCTATCGCGTTTCACACGAGGCCAATCAGCTGGCCGATGCGCTGGCTGCGACCGAACTGGTGCTGGAGCGGGAAAAACATCTCTCGCAGCTAGACGGTCTGGCCGCCGCTGCGGCACACGAGCTGGGCACACCGCTGGCGACAATCAGTGTCGTCGCCAAGGAAATGGAACGGGAACTCGGAAATGATGAAAGGTTTGGCGAAGACATAGCGCTGCTGCGCAGCCAGAGCGAAAGATGCCGTGATATTCTGCGCCGCCTTACATCACTTTCCACCGATGATGAGGAGCATATGCGTCGCCTGCCGCTCTCCTCGCTGATTGAGGAGGTGATGGCGCCGCACCGGGAATTCGGCATCCGTCTCGATCTCGTCGAAAAGAACAACCGGATCGACGAGCCGGTTGGCATCCGGAATGCAGGCGTTATTTACGGGCTGGGCAATCTCATCGAAAACGGCGTGGACTATGCGCGGGAAAAAGTGACCGTGACCGTGGACTACGATTCGCAGAATGTCGCCGTCACCATTGAGGATGATGGACCGGGTTATGCCCATGACGTGCTTGCCCGCATTGGTGAACCCTATGTGACCGAACGTCACAACGATACCCGGGCGGGAGGGCTGGGACTCGGGCTTTTCATTGCAAAGACATTGCTGGAACGCTCCGGCGCCACCGTTAACTTCGAAAATCGCGGTTTGAGCGGAACAGGAGCGCGGGTCACAATCGTCTGGCCTCGAGCGCTTATGGACGATAAAAGAGACCGTTGACTTTACCATTCACGTGGAAGCGGCGATAAGAAGAAAAAGCCGACTAAGTTGCCGAAAGGCCTGAGACATGACGACAGAAGACCAGACCCCCATCAGCGCGACAACGGATGACGACGACCCGATCGGAGCTGACAGATCGCTGCTGATCGTCGATGACGATGGTCCCTTCCTGCGCCGGCTTGCCCGGGCCATGGAAACACGCGGATTTATCGTCGATACCGCCGAGACGGTCAGCGAAGGCATTGCCCGTTCCAAGGCTGCGCCGCCCAAATATGCGGTCGTTGATTTGCGGCTTACGGATGGCAATGGTCTCGAGGTCATCGAAGCCATCCGGCAGTACCGGGACGATACGCAGATTGTCGTCCTGACGGGCTACGGCAATATCGCAACCGCCGTTACCGCCGTGAAGCTTGGGGCGCTGGATTATCTTGCCAAACCCGCCGATGCGGACGATGTCTTCAATGCGCTGACGCAGCGCAAGGGTGAAAAGACTGAAGTGCCCGAAAACCCGATGTCGGCCGACCGGGTGCGTTGGGAGCATATTCAGCGCGTTTATGAAATGTGCGAGCGCAACGTCTCGGAAACCGCCCGCCGGCTTAACATGCACCGGAGAACGCTGCAGCGCATTCTGGCGAAACGCGCGCCGAAGTAGAGCATTTACAGTACAAATGAGAAGCGGTTTTACGTCTGGATATGGTCTGGAACCGGGCATCACTCTCCGAAGCTGCGCCCGGTCGTCCACTCCGCCAGCATCAGCCGGGTTGCAGCGGTTCTCGAGAAATCCAGCATCACCGATTTGCGGGTTGCGGGCGGTAGCTTATGCTCCGGCGCATCGCGAAGCATATGGGCGCCATAGCCATCCGACAGGATAAGCCCGCATTCTTCCGGAAAGATTTCGACCGGCACTTCAGGATGGGTGGCGAAAAACAGCCGGTCGCAATGCAGGCGGTATTCCGGCCATTTACGATCGACACGGAAGTCCTCGATCGAGGATTTGATTTCGATAATCCAGATTTCACCCTTTGCCGAAAGGCTGATGAGATCGGCCCGTCGTCCGCTTGCAAGCGGCAGTTCCGGCAAAACCGAATGTCGCATCTCGTGCAAAAGCACCTGAACGCCGCGGCGCACCAGCATCGCCTTGTCCGACTGGCGACCGTCGATTAACGGATTATTGTTGGTAAGCGAAAGAATAGTCATGGATAAAGGCTACTGAGGCGTTTGGCCTATTGTTGCAAAAAGGCAATCAACCGGCAATTTTAAAGTCACATTCGTCCTGCAGCAGCGTATCGGCTTGCCAAGAACGGCTTAATGGAAAATAACCGATTTATCCAATTAAGCCTACTCCTTCGCACAATTTGGCGAATTTTCCGCGAGAACGATATGCGCATCCGTACCTCATTGACTGCACTCGGTCTGACGGCAGCACTGGCTCTGGCCGGCTGCGCCGAAACCACATCCCAATCATCCGGCCAGGTAGCGGCGTCAGTGCCGGTCGCTAACCCGGTTCCGGCAAAGGTCGAAACCGTCCAGATCTTCAACGATGTTTACGGCCCTGTGACCGACGCGGGCTATGCGCTGCCCGCCATCCCGATCAATCGTGTGAACGAGAAGTTCCGTCGTCAGATCGTCGAATTCCAGAATAACGAACGGCCGGGCACGATCATCGTCAATACGCGTGAGCGTTTCCTTTATTATATCCTGCCCGGCAACCGCGCAGTTCGTTACGGCATCGGCGTTGGCAAGGCTGGTTTTGCCTGGGCCGGCGAAGCCTATGTCGCCTGGAAGCAGGAATGGCCGATGTGGCATCCGCCGAAGGAAATGGCTGACCGCAAGCCGGAAGTCGCAAAGTATGTCGAGGCAGGCATGGGTCCGGGTCTTTCCAACCCGCTCGGCGCGCGCGCCATGTATCTCTTCAACGAAAAGGGACAGGACACGCTGTTCCGTATCCACGGTTCGCCTGAATGGGCATCGATCGGCACCGCCGCCTCTTCAGGCTGCATCCGCATGATCAACCAGGACGTCATCGACCTCTACAGCCGCGTCCGTCCCGGCCGCAGCACCAAGGTTGTCGTGATCCAGTAAGATCAGATACCAGACAAAGAAAAAGCCGCCGTGGAATTCCCGGCGGCTTTTTTGTTTCTGGAGCATTCCCAGTAAAAGTGCCTAGCGGTTTTAAGGTAGAGCACGTCGAACATTGCATTCAGACAAGACGTGCTCTGGATTTCCTGTCGGCCTCAAGCCGCCTGCTTCGCCTTCAGTTCGAGGCGACGGCGGTGCAGAACCGGTTCCGTATAACCGTTAGGCTGCTCCCGGCCTTTCAGCACAAGTTCGACGGCGGCCTGAAAAGCGACCGATCCTTCAAAGTTGGACGCCATCGGCAGATAGGCCGGATCTCCGGCATTTTGGCTATCGACCACGGCGGCCATGCGTTTCATGGTCTCAACGATCTGCTCTTGCGTAACCACGCCATGGCGCAGCCAGTTGGCCATATGCTGCGCGGAGATGCGCAGCGTGGCGCGGTCCTCCATCAGTCCGACATTGTTGATGTCAGGCACCTTGGAGCAGCCGACGCCCTGATCGACCCAGCGCACGACATATCCCAGAATACCCTGCGCGTTGTTGTCGAGTTCGCGCTGGATTTCCTCGGGCGTCCAATTGGGACGCGGCACGACCGGCACCGATAGAATATCGGAGAGTTTTGCCCGGCCCCGGCTTTTCAGGTTGTCCTGAACGGCTGCGACATCGACCTTGTGATAATGCGTGGCATGCAGCGTCGCAGCCGTGGGTGAAGGTACCCAGGCGGTGTTGGCGCCTGCCTTCGGATGCGCGATCTTCTGCTCCAGCATGGCGGCCATCAGGTCAGGCATGGCCCACATGCCCTTACCGATCTGCGCATGGCCGGAAAGGCCGCATTCCAGACCGATATCGACGTTCCAGTTCTCGTAAGCCGCAATCCAGGCCGCCTGTTTCATATCGCCCTTGCGGATCATCGGACCCGCTTCCATCGAGGTATGAATTTCGTCGCCCGTGCGGTCGAGGAAGCCGGTATTGATGAAGACGACCCGGTCTTTTGCCGCGCGAATGCTTTCCTTGAGGTTGACCGTGGTGCGGCGTTCCTCGTCCATGATGCCCATTTTCATGGTGTTCGGCGCCATGCCGACAAGCTTTTCGGCCTGCGTGAAAATCTCGTTGGCGAAGGCGACTTCCTCCGGCCCGTGCATTTTCGGCTTGACGACATACATGGAACCGGCACGGGAATTCTGGCGACGGCCGGAGGGGCCGACATCGTAAAGCGCAATCAGCGCTGTGACGACGGCGTCCATGATGCCTTCCGGCACCTCGCGGCCATCCTTGTCAATGATCGCCGGATTGGTCATGAGGTGACCGACATTACGCACCAGCATCAGGGACCGCCCCGGCAGAGTAAGTGCTCCACCATCGGGGGCGGTGTAATAACGATCCGGGTTGAGACTACGGGTGAAGGTGTTACCACCCTTGGAAACCTTCTCCGTCAGGTCGCCGCGCATCAGGCCAAGCCAGTTGCCATAAACCAGCACCTTGTCCTCGGCATCAACAGCGGCAACGGAATCCTCGCAGTCCATGATGGTTGTCAGCGCCGATTCGAGAATGACATCAGAGATGCCCGCCTTGTCACCCTTGCCGATTTCCGTCGAGGGATCGATGACGATCTCGGTGTGCAGACCATTCTTGCCAAGCAGGATCGTTGCCGGCTTTTCCGCATCGCCGGTAAAGCCCTTGAATTGCTCGGCATCTTTCAGGCCCGTTTTGCTGTCACCGATTGCAAGCTGCAAGAGGCCGTCAACGATCTTGAATCCGGTCACATCCGACCAGCCTGCCGTTTTCGAGCGGAGCTGATTCGTTGAGGAAGTTCCGCGCCCAGGCAATGACCTTTTCGCCGCGTTTCGGATTATAGCCCCTGCCCTTTTCCGCACCATCGGCGTCAGAAATGGCATCCGTGCCGTAAAGCGCATCGTAAAGCGAACCCCAGCGGGCATTGGCGGCGTTCAGCGCATAACGGGCATTCATGACCGGCACGACAAGCTGCGGGCCTGCGACAGCGGCAATTTCCGAATCGACGTTGCTGGTTTCGACCTTGAAGCCGGGTCCTTCCGGCAGCAGATAGCCGATTTCTTTCAGGAAGCCCTCATAGACATCAAAATCCGTCGGGGCGCCATTCTGCCGGTACCAGCCATCCAGTTTTTCCTGCAAGGCGTCGCGCTTTGCGAGCAATTCACGATTCTTGGGGGAAAGCTCGTGGACGATGGCCGAAAAGCCTTCGAAGAAGGTTTCTGCATCAAGACCTGTGCCCGGCAGAACGTCATCCGTCAAAAAAGCATAAAGCCTGTCATCAATGGAAAGACCGAATTTATTGGTGCGGCTCACATGCGCCTCCTCTTTATCTTAAGGGCGCAGATTGGACGCTGAGGCAGGCGCTCGTCAATTGCGAGAGGCAACCAAATATTATTTCCGTTTTGGAAAGAATGCTGACGATAATCGTCTTTTTCTACAAAAGCGCCTGCAAATCCTTGATGCGATCGTTCACCAGCCAGCCGTAATAGTTTTCTTCCGGCAAAAGCGGCTGTTCCCCACCTGCGGCGCGCTGACGATTTTTCTGGGCGAGAGCGGCAGCGCGCTGCGCGGATCCGCCGACATTATAAAGCGTGGACGTTACACCAGGATTTTTGGAAACATCCATGTCGGCAATCGACCTGTAGTCGTCGATCGATTTGCGGATGGAAGCTGCCATGAAGGCGAGCGAGCGATCCGGGTCCATGATCGCGGTATAAACGGCGGTCGCATCGTTTTCGTCGAGCTTCTCATAACCTGAGGTTTTCGACACCATGTCGGACAACATCAATGCCGTGAGCGGATTGATCTGGCCGAGACCGAAGGTCTGTCCGGCATAAAAGGGCTGGAAAAATACAGCGCTGAAACGATTGTTCGGATAGGCAACGCCATCTACCGTCTTGCCGCGGAAGCTGTCGTCCCAGACGTCTTCCCGACAGTTCCAAAGGCTATAGGAATCCTTTTTCGACTGGCACCTGGCGAATTGCGAATGCGTCAGAAACTGCGCGATGGTTTCGTCCTTGTAGCCGAAACGGAAGCTGCTGCCGGCATAGGAGGCGGCCTTGACGTAGTAGGATTGCAGGCGGTCATAGGCGTCGACGTTATAGGTATGCTCGCCGACAATCGCCCCGATCATGTGGATCGGATCGATACCGTAGCGCCCGGCAGTAGACTTGATCTTGCCGATCAGTGCCTTGTCGGAAGACAGGAGGTCGATCACCTTCTGGTATTTACGCTCGAAAGACGTATTGGAACCCTTGGTTCGACGTGCGGAAGCCCCCGGAATGCCCGGCTGTTCGGCATTGCGATTGCCAGGCGGGACGACCGTCGCGGCCTCGGCATAAGAAGACGAGACAACGGTGAACGTCAAAGCGGCGGCAAATGCCAGAAGAGTTTTGCGCACGAGCGAATGCCTTTTCTCAAGCCGACCTCTCCCGAACCAAGAGAAAACCGGACCATTCCATAAAGCGGTTCCAACCGGAATGCAGCCTTTCCCATAAACAAAAAGGGGGCTGAATGCGAGACAAGGCCATAAAATAAAAGAGTGCGGCAAATGTGGCCGCACTCTCGTGTCGTTGCTCTCCAAGATATTCAGAGAATATAGCGGGACAAATCCGTATCGGCGGCAAGATCGCCGACGTGCTTCTTGACATATTCCTGATCGATCTTGACGGCAGAGCCACCACGATCGGGTGCGTTGAAGGAAATCTCGTCGAGAACACGCTCCATCACCGTCTGCAGGCGGCGCGCACCGATATTCTCGACCGACGAGTTGAGATGAACAGCCACGTCGGCCAGAGCGTCGATCGCATCGTCCGTGAAGTCGAGATCGAGTTCTTCCGTCGCCATCAGCGCCTTGTACTGGCGGATGAGGCTTGCTTCCGTCTCGGTCAGGATACGGCGGAAGTCCTCCTTCGTCAGCGGCTTCAGCTCGACACGGATCGGCAGGCGGCCCTGAAGCTCCGGCAGAAGGTCGGACGGCTTTGCCACATGGAACGCGCCGGAAGCGATGAACAGAACGTGGTCGGTTTTCACCGGCCCGTATTTGGTCGATACAGTCGTGCCTTCAACGAGCGGCAGAAGATCGCGCTGCACGCCTTCACGCGAGACGCCGGCACCCATGCCGCCATCGCGCGCAGCAATCTTGTCGATCTCATCGAGGAAGACGATGCCGTCATTTTCCACCGACTTCACCGCTTCGCGCTGGATCATGTCATTATCGAGCAGCTTGTCGGATTCGTCGCGAACGAGATCGGTATAGGATTTCGAGACGGTGGTGCGCACCTTCTTGGTACGTCCGCCCATCGCCTTGCCAAACATTTCCGACAGGTTGAGAACGCCGATATTGGCACCCGGCATGCCGGGTATTTCAAAGCCGGGCATGCCCGAACCGCTGTCGGCCACTTCGATGTCGATTTCCTTGTCGTCCAGCTCGCCATCGCGCAGCTTCTTGCGGAAGCTCTCACGTGTCGCGGGTGACGCGGTCGATCCGACCAGTGCGTCGAGCACCCGCTCTTCGGCGCTCTGATGCGCCTTGGCCTGTACTTCCGCGCGCTTCTTTTCACGCACGAGGCCAATGCCGATCTCGACCAGATCGCGGATGATCTGCTCGACATCGCGACCGACATAACCGACTTCGGTAAATTTGGTCGCTTCGACCTTGATGAAGGGCGCGCCGGCAAGCTTGGCGAGACGGCGGGAAATCTCCGTCTTGCCGACACCGGTCGGTCCGATCATCAGGATGTTTTTCGGCATCACTTCGTCGCGCAGGCTCTCATCGAGCTGCTGGCGACGCCAACGGTTGCGCAGCGCAATCGCGACCGCACGTTTCGCATCATGCTGGCCGATGATGTGGCGATCCAGTTCCGAGACAATTTCCCGGGGAGAAAAAGTGGTCATTCTGTCCTCTCGGCTTTCCTGTTCCGGCCGGCCATTCTGGCCCGGCCCACAGGACCCTTGGGTGAGAAATGGGGGTGAGAAATATGCTTACTCGGCGTCGAGGGTTTCGATGACGAGGTTATGGTTGGTGTAAACGCAGATATCGGCGGCGATATCGAGCGACTTGCGCGCCACCTCCTCTGCCGACTTGTCCGTATCCATCATGGCGCGGGCAGCCGCAAAGGCGTAGTTGCCGCCGGAGCCGATGGCGATCGCGCCATGTTCGGGTTCCAGCACGTCACCATTACCGGTGATGGCGAGTGTCGTGGATTTGTCGGCCACCAGCATCATGGCTTCGAGGTTGCGCAGATATTTATCCGTGCGCCAGTCCTTTGCAAGCTCTACGGCTGCGCGCATGAGCTGACCGGGATATTGCTCAAGTTTCTTTTCGAGACGGTCGAGCAGCGTGAAGGCATCCGCCGTTGCGCCGGCAAACCCGGCAATCACTTCACCCTTGCCAATGCGTCGAACCTTGCGGGCATTGCCCTTCATGACGGTCTGGCCAAGACTTACCTGACCATCGCCAGCCATGACGACCTTGCCGCCCTTCCTGACTGTAATAATCGTTGTCATCAAACACCTGTCTGCCCTACCGGGCCTGCGGTTAACGGGCCGGCATCCGGCCCTTCTCGGCATCTATGTAAGTTTGCTTTTCACGATTGCAAATCCTGCCCGCACTGCACTGTTTTTCGCAGATCATGCAAGACGATGGAACAACTGGATATTTATGTCTCGTGCTGATAAGGAACGGCGACATTTTCACGGAGCGGCCAAAGATGGCAGAACGTAAAGGCGAGATTATCCGCAAGACCAACGAAACCTCGGTTTCGGTGCGCGTGGATATCGACGGCACCGGCAAGTCGACAATTTCCACCGGGGTGGGATTTTTCGATCATATGCTGGACCAGCTGAGCCGCCATTCGCTGATCGACATGGATATCGAGGTTCAAGGTGACCTGCATATCGATGATCACCATACGGTGGAAGATACCGGCATCGCCATCGGCCAGGCCATCGCGAAGGCGTTGGGTGACAGGCGCGGCATTACCCGCTACGCCTCGCTCGATCTTGCCATGGATGAGACGATGACCAAGGCTGCCGTGGATATTTCCGGCCGTCCCTTCCTCGTGTGGAATGTCAACTTCTCCGCGCCGAAGATCGGCACATTCGACACCGAGCTTGTGCGCGAATTCTTTCAGGCGCTGGCCCAGAATGCCGGCATCACGCTGCATATCCTGAACCATTACGGCGCCAACAACCATCATATCGCCGAAACATGCTTCAAGGCCGTTGCCCGCGTTCTTCGCGCGGCAACCGAGATCGACCCCCGGCAGGCAGGCCGCGTTCCCTCGACAAAGGGCATGCTGGCCTGACCGCCAAAGCTGTCAGGAAGCCCATGACAAGCTATCTCGTTCTGGAAGCCCCCAACGGGCCGGACAGGGACCACAAGACGACCCGCTTCATAGCAGACCGTTTCGTCTGGCTGGCACTTATTGCGCCCTGGCTGTGGCTGGCCGTAAACCGGCTGTGGCTGGCCGCGATCGTCGTATTTGCAGTTCTCGTTCTGGCCGGTTGGGCATCAATGTTACCCGGATTCGAACCGGTGGGCATTTTGTGCAGCGTCGCCATTGCCCTCATCACTGCACTGGAGGGGCGCGATTTTCTCGTCCGGCACCTGATGAGCAAGGGCTGGAAGATGACCTCGGTCATTTCCGCCCCTGACCTTTCGAGTGCCGAAGAGATATATTTCTCCGATCTTTCCGAAAATACCGAGCCGTCGGGACGGCTGTCGCAGCCGGTATGGACCCCCTCGCCGCAGAAGAGCGGTGACAACAAACTTCGTCAACGATCCCTCCGGATCGTTTCTTTTCGACTTGAATGGAAGGCGCTGACATGCGCGTCGCGATCATCGACTACGGTTCTGGCAACCTGCGTTCGGCCACAAAGGCTTTCGAGCGCGCCGCCCGCGAAGCCGGCATTAATGCAACCATTGACCTGACCGATAAGCCGGATCACGTCGCATCTGCGGACCGCATCGTCCTGCCAGGCGTCGGCGCCTATGCCGATTGCCGCGCCGGTCTCGAAGCTGTGCCCGGCATGCATGAGGCGCTTATCGAAGCCGTCGAGAAAAAAGCTCATCCCTTCCTCGGCATCTGCGTCGGAATGCAGCTGATGTCTTCGCGTGGTCTAGAAAAGACTGTCAGCACGGGGCTTGGCTGGATCGAAGGCGATGTCATTGAAATGACGCCCTCCGATCCGACGCTTAAAATCCCGCAGATTGGCTGGAATACGCTGGAAATCCGGCATCAGCATCCCCTGTTCGACGGTATCAGGACCGGCGCTGACGGCTTGCATGCCTATTTCGTGCATTCCTATCATCTGGCGGCGAAACATCCGGCGGATGTCATAGCCACCACCAATTACGGTGGCGCGATGACGGCTTTCGTTGGTCGCGACAATATGGCTGGCGCGCAGTTCCACCCGGAAAAAAGCCAGACGCTCGGCCTCGCCCTGATTTCCAATTTCCTGCGCTGGAAGCCCTGACATGATTCTTTTTCCCGCAATCGATCTTAAAGACGGCCAGTGCGTTCGCCTGAAACTCGGCGATATGGAGCAGGCAACCGTTTACAATACGGACCCCGGCGCGCAGGCGAAGTCCTTCGAGGACCAAGGCTTCGAGTGGCTGCATGTCGTCGATCTCAACGGCGCCTTCGCTGGCCAGACGGTGAATGGCGAAGCGGTCGATGCCATTCTCAAGGCCACGACAAACCCGGTGCAGCTTGGCGGCGGCATCCGCACTCTCGATCATATTGAGGCGTGGCTCAGCCGTGGGCTTGCCCGCGTCATTCTCGGCACCGTGGCGGTGCGCGATCCCGTTCTGGTTATCGAAGCCTGCAAGCGTTTCCCCGGTCAGGTCGCTGTCGGCATCGACGCCAAAGGCGGCAAGGTTGCTGTTGAGGGCTGGGCGGAAGCCTCAGAACTCGGCGTTATAGAACTTGCCAAACGTTTCGAAGGTGCCGGCGTTGCCGCCATCATCTACACCGATATCGATCGCGACGGCATTCTGGCTGGCATCAACTGGGCCTCGACACTCGAACTGGCAGATGCCGTGTCGATCCCCGTCATCGCCTCCGGCGGCCTTGCTTCCATCGAAGACATCAAGCGCATGTTGCAGCCGGATGCCGCAAAGCTAGAGGGCGCAATTTCAGGCCGCGCGCTTTATGACGGGCGCATCGATCCTGCCGAGGCGCTCGCCCTCATCAAGGCTGCCAAGGAGATAAGCGCATGACCCTCAAAGCCCGCGTTATTCCCTGCCTCGATGTAAAAGACGGCCGCGTCGTCAAGGGTGTGAACTTCGTCGATCTTATCGACGCCGGCGACCCAGTCGAGGCGGCGAAGGCCTATGATGCGGCGGGAGCGGACGAACTCTGCTTTCTCGACATCACCGCCTCGTCCGACAATCGCGACACGATTTTCGACGTGGTATCGCGCACGGCCGACCATTGCTTCATGCCGCTGACCGTCGGCGGCGGCGTCCGCGCCGTGGCTGACATCCGCAAGCTGCTTCTCTGCGGTGCAGACAAGGTCTCCATCAATTCCGCAGCGGTGAAAGATCCTGATTTCGTCGCGCAGGCTGCCGACAAATTCGGCAACCAGTGTATCGTCGTCTCCATCGACGCCAAGCGGGTTTCGAAGGACGGGGAAGACGGCCGCTGGGAGATTTTCACGCATGGCGGACGTCAGCCAACCGGAATCGACGCCGTGGAATTTGCCATCAAGATGGTCGAACGCGGTGCCGGCGAATTGCTCGTCACCTCGATGGACCGCGATGGCACCAAAAGCGGATACGATATCGGCCTGACACGCAGCATTGCCGATCAGGTTCGCGTGCCCGTCATCGCCTCGGGTGGCGTCGGAACGCTGGATGATCTGGTAGCCGGCGTTCGCGATGGCCATGCGACCGCGGTGCTTGCCGCTTCCATCTTCCACTTCGGCACCTATTCGATCGGGCAAGCCAAGAGCTACATGGCCGAGCATGGCATCGCCATGCGTCTCGACTGATTGCAGGAACCTTTCCATGAGCGCATTTTCCCTTTCCGATCTGGAACGCATCGTCGCGACACGCGCCGCCGCCTCCCCCGATGAATCCTGGACGGCCAAACTTGTTGCGGCGGGCCAGGAACGTGCGGCGAAAAAACTGGGCGAAGAGGCTGTTGAGGCCGTGATCGCCGCCATCGCGAAAGACCGCGACGGGCTGAAAAACGAGGCCGCCGATCTGCTTTATCATCTGCTGGTGGTGTTGAAGATCGCCGACATTCCCCTTGCCGACGTCTTTGCCGAGCTGGAGCGCCGGACCGGACAGACCGGACTTGCGGAAAAGGCAGCGAGGCCGACATCATGAATGTCAAGGCAGGCAGCGGGGAGAGAGGCATGCCGAGCACACTCGATCATTTCCGCCCGGATGAATATTCGCCCTATCACTTCTTCAGCTCGGAAGAATGGGCAAAGTTTCGCGCCGACACACCACTCACCCTTTCCGCCGACGAGGTCAAAAGACTGCGTTCGCTGGACGACCCGATCGATCTGGACGAAGTGCGGCGTATCTATCTGTCGCTGTCGCGCCTCCTGTCATCGCATGTGGAAGCATCGCAGCTGCTGTTCGAACAGCGCAACCGCTTCCTGAACATGGCGGATGTCAACAAAACGCCCTTCGTCATCGGCATTGCCGGGTCGGTGGCGGTTGGAAAATCGACAACGGCGCGTATTTTGAAGGAGCTTCTGGCCCGCTGGCCTTCCAGCCCGAAGGTCGATCTCATCACCACCGACGGGTTTCTTTACCCGAACGAGGTGCTGCGGCGCGAAAACCTGATGGAGCGCAAGGGCTTTCCGGAAAGCTACGACATCGGTGCGCTGCTGCGTTTCCTCTCGGCGATCAAGGCGGGCCAGCCGAATGTGAAGGCGCCACGCTACTCGCATCTGACCTATGACGTGCTGCCGAACGAATTCACTGTCATCGACCAGCCGGATATCCTCATCTTCGAAGGCATCAACGTGCTGCAATCACGCGACCTGCCGGCGGGCGGGCGGATCGTGCCGATCGTTTCCGACTTCTTCGATTTCTCGATCTACATCGATGCGGATGAGGACTTCATTCACAACTGGTATGTGAACCGGTTCATGAATCTGCGGCAAACCGCCTTCCGGGACCCGAATTCATTCTTCAATCGCTATGCGTCGATCAGCGAAGAGGCGGCGCTCAGCATTGCCGAGGGCCTCTGGCAGAACATCAACCTGAAGAACCTGCGCCAGAACATCGTGCCCACGCGTCCACGCGCCGATCTTATCCTGCGCAAGGGCAAAAACCACCTGATCGACACGGTGGCGCTTCGCAAGTTGTGAAAGATGCCGCAAAAGCGGCATCTCCATCGCAGCGGTTAAAATCCGTTATTAGGCAAGGTCGGGAATGCGCAGAACCTGACCGGGATAGATTTTATCGGGATGGGTCAGCATCGGTTTGTTGGCTTCGAAGATGATGTTGTTCTTGCCACCATTTGCCTTGCCGTACTGGGCTTCAGCGATCTTCCAGAGATTATCGCCCTTCTTGACCGTGTAGAAAACGGGTTCCTTCGCCGGCGCTTCTGCCACCGTCAGCTCGCCGGCCTCGACCTTGGAAATGCCGAGCGTATTGCCAACGGCGATGACCGCTTTTTCGAAAATCGACTGGTCGGCCACTTCGCCCTTCAGAACGACCTTGTCGTTCACCACCTCGACCTGAACCTTGTCGGTGCCGAGATCGTGGGAAGCGAGTTCTTTTTTGACGGCTTCGACATCGGGGGCATCATCACCACCGATACCAAGCTTCTTTCCTGCTTCCTTGATGAAATTGAACAGACCCATAGCACCCTCCTTGGTTGTAGGAGATTTACCAGACGATATCTGAAGGTCTATGACAAGTGCGAAACATTTTGCCATCCAGCTGCGACCTAGTCGCCTGATGGCTTGCCACGCATTTTCTTGACATCCGACCGGCCGGATTTTGCCTTGAGGCGGCGCTCGACGGAACCCTTGGTCGGCTTGGTGGCCTTGCGCACCGGCGGCGGCGGCGCTGCCGCTTCAAGGATCAGTTCCTTCAGCCGTTCACGCGCGTCTTCGCGATTGCGCTCCTGGCTTCGAAACCGGCTCGCCTCGATCATGAGCACGCCTTCTTTCGAAACACGCCGCCCGCCCAGACGCAGCGCATTCGCCTTCACCCGTTCCGGCAGGGATGGAGAATTGGCGATGTCGAAAAACAGCTGAACCGCCGTCGAGACCTTGTTGACATTCTGGCCACCCGGCCCGCCGGCCAGCACGAATTGCTCCGTCAGCTCCCAGCCGGCGATGGTAATTCGGTTGCTGATGTAAAGCGGGGCGCTGGCCATGTTTTTTCTCCGCGCCGGTGATGCCACAGATCGGGAAAAATGAAAACAAGGCACGAAACGAAAGAACCCGGCACAAGGCCGGGTTCCCCTCCTCCTCATAAACGAGGCTTATTCATTCTGCCGCGAACAGCAGTCCCGGTGCTGCATCGCGCACCTTGCTGTCGACGTGATCTTCGAACTTGGTGAAGTTCGTAACGAACATCGACACAAGCTTCTTCGCCTGCGCGTCGTAAGCTGCGCCGTCGGCCCAGGTCGAACGCGGGTCGAGGATCGCGGCATCGACGCCTTCCAGCGACAGGGGCACGGCGAAACCGAAATTCGCATCGGTGCGGAATTCGGCACCCTTCAGCTCGCCGGTGAGGGCTGCCGTCAGAAGCGCGCGGGTCGCCTTGATGGGCATACGCTTGCCGATGCCGTAAGCACCGCCGGTCCAGCCGGTGTTGACCAGCCAGCAGTCCACGCCATGCTTGCCGATCAGCTCACGCAGCAGGTTGCCGTATTCCGCCGGGTGGCGCGGCATGAAGGGTGCGCCGAAGCAGGTTGAGAATGTCGCTTCCGGCTCAGTCACACCCTTTTCCGTGCCGGCAACCTTTGCCGTGTAGCCGGAAAGGAAGTGGTACATGGCCTGTTCCGGCGTCAGCCGGGCGATGGGCGGCAACACGCCGAAGGCATCCGCAGTCAGCATGATGATGGTCTTCGGATGACCGGCAATGCCCGTTTCCGATGCATTCGGAATGAAGTGTAGCGGATAGGCACTGCGGGTGTTTTCCGTCAGCGAGTTGTCGTTGAAATCCGGAACACGGTTTTCGTCCAGCACGACGTTTTCGAGAACGGTGCCGAAACGGCGGGTCGCGGCATAGATTTCCGGCTCGGCTTCGGCCGACAGCTTGATTGCCTTGGCGTAGCAGCCGCCTTCGAAATTGAAGATGCCGTGTTCGCCCCAGCCGTGCTCATCGTCGCCGATCAGCGTACGCGACGGATCAGCCGACAGCGTGGTCTTGCCGGTGCCGGACAGGCCGAAGAACACGGCGGAATCACCCTCAGGACCGACATTGGCCGAGCAATGCATCGGCATGACGCCCTTGGCCGGCAGCAGGTAGTTCAGCACCGTGAAGACCGACTTCTTGTTTTCACCGGCATAAGAGGTACCGCCGATGAGGACGAGACCATTGGTGAGATCGCAGGCGATGACGGTCTCCGAACGGACGCCGTGACGCGCCGGATCAGCCTTGAAGCTCGGCAGGTTGATGATGGTCAGCTTCTGTTTGAAGCCTGCCAGTTTCTCCCGCTTCGGGCGGATGAGCAGGTTGCGGATGAACAGCGAATGCCAGGCAAGCTCAGTGACGACACGGGTCGACAGGGCGTTTTCCTCATCGGCACCGCCGATCAGATCCTGAACATAGAGCGTCTTGCCGGCGGCGTGCGCAAGCATGTCCTGACGCAGCAGCTCGAAGTTTTCCGGCGACAGCGGCTTGTTGTTGTCCCACCAGATAGTGTCTTCGGTGGAAGCGTCGCGGACGACGAATTTGTCCTTCGGAGAACGGCCCGTATGCTGACCGGTAACGGCACGAAGTGCGCCATCCGCCGTCAGCTCGGCTTCGCCGTTGCGGATCGCCTCTTCGTACAATTCGCTTTCGTTGAGGTTATAAAAGACGCGGGAGGCCTCGCCCAGTCCGAGTTCCGCAACTCCATTGGCAGGATTATGAACCCCAAGCTCGTTCATGACGCGTTCCTTGTAAATGACGATAAGGCCGTTGAAATTTTCACGGAAAATACGTGGCGGCTTTTAGAAACGCAAGAGTGAAACTTTAAATAACTTAGTGATTTCAATATATTAATCGATTTAAAAGATTTTATTTCTTTTTAAATCGGTTGAAGACGCATTAGAATCCAGCTGCGGCGTTTTCCCGGAATTTGGCCTAGTCACACCAGGCGATTTGGTTGTGAGTTTTCCTTTGCCACAATTTGTTCCACCTTTATACTCATGAGAGTGGCTCGCGGCGCGCAACCTTGGCTGGGTGGATGTCGGGAGTTACGAGAAAATGACGATGGAGACCAACTACATGCAGACGATCGCGCTTGTCGACGACGACCGGAATATTCTCACTTCGGTATCGATCGCGCTCGAAGCCGAAGGCTACCGGGTCGAAACGTATACGGACGGCGCCTCCGCGCTTGACGGACTGATTGCCCGTCCGCCGCAGCTCGCCATTTTCGACATCAAGATGCCGCGCATGGACGGCATGGAGCTTTTGCGGCGTCTTCGCCAGAAATCGGATATTCCGGTTATCTTCCTGACCTCCAAGGATGAAGAGATCGACGAATTGTTCGGCCTGAAGATGGGTGCTGACGATTTCATCACAAAACCCTTCTCGCAGCGCCTTCTGGTGGAACGCGTCAAGGCCATCCTGCGCCGCGCCAGCAGCCGCGAGGCTTCCGCTGCGACCGGCGGCAGCACGCTGAAGCCGACGGCTGATCAACAGGCGCGTACGCTCGAACGCGGCCAGCTGGCCATGGATCAGGAACGCCACACCTGCACCTGGAAGGGCGAGCCGGTGACGCTGACCGTTACCGAATTCCTTATCCTGCATTCGCTTGCACAGCGGCCAGGCGTGGTGAAAAGCCGCGACGCGCTGATGGATGCGGCCTACGACGAACAGGTCTATGTTGACGACCGCACGATCGACAGCCACATCAAGCGGCTTCGCAAGAAGTTCAAACTGGTCGATGGTGACTTCGATATGATTGAAACGCTTTATGGCGTAGGATATCGCTTCCGCGAAGCGGCTTGAACGAGCCGCAATCGGGAGAGACCACCGGAATTGTGGTGGCGAGGACATAGACTTGTTGAAGAAAACGCCGGAAACCGTCTCGGACAGTGACGATGCCGAAGATCGCGGCAGCGAACGCCGCCATCGTATCCATCCGCTGACGATCGTCCGACGCATTTTTGGCAATGCGGTGTTTTCCAGCCTCACGCGCCGCATCCTTTTCTTCAACGTGGCCGCGACGGTCGTTCTGGTCGGTGGCATTCTCTACCTCAACCAGTTCCGCGAGGGGCTGATCGATGCGCGGGTGGAAAGCCTTTTGACGCAGGGCGAGATCATCGCCGGCGCCATCTCGGCCTCCGCCTCGGTGGATACCAACTCCATCACCATCAATCCGGAAAAGCTGCTGGAATTGCAGGCGGGGCAAAGCATCACGCCCGCCCCCAATGACGAGGACTTGAGTTTCCCGATCAATCCGGAACGGGTGGCGCCGGTGCTGCGCCGGCTGATTTCGCCGACACGGACCCGCGCTCGGCTTTTCGACGCCGATGCCAACCTGCTTCTCGATTCCCGCCATCTCTATTCCCGCGGCCAGGTCCTGCGCTTCGATCTGCCGCCGGTGACACCGGAAACCCAGACCTGGGGTGAATGGTTCACCAGCATGTTCAACCGCATGCTGCAACCGAGCAGCCTACCGCAATACAAGGAAGCGCCAGGTGGCGACGGCTCGATCTATCCGGAGGTGATGAATGCGCTGACCGGCGTGCGCGGCGCAGTCGTTCGCGTTACGGAAAAGGGTGAGCTAATCGTTTCGGTCGCCGTTCCGGTGCAGCGCTTCCGGGCCGTGCTCGGGGTTCTGCTCCTGTCCACGCAGGCCGGCGATATCGACAAGATCGTGCATGCGGAGCGCCTCGCCATCATGCGCGTGTTCGGCATCGCCACGCTCGTCAACATCGTACTTTCCCTGCTGTTGTCCTCCACCATCGCCACGCCGCTCCGGCGGCTTTCGGCGGCTGCGATCCGCGTGCGTCGCGGAGCGAGAACCCGCGAGGAGATACCGGACTTTTCGGCGCGTCAGGATGAAATCGGCAACCTTTCCATAGCGCTTCGTGAAATGACGACGGCGCTCTACGACCGTATCGACGCAATCGAAAGTTTCGCCGCCGATGTCAGCCACGAGCTCAAGAACCCGCTGACTTCGCTGCGCAGCGCCGTGGAAACCCTGCCGCGTGCCAAGACGGAAGAGTCCAAACAGCGGCTGACAGAGATCATCTTCCACGATGTCCGCCGCCTCGACCGCCTGATCAGCGATATTTCGGATGCCTCGCGGCTCGATGCCGAACTGGCGCGTGTCGATGCATCGCCGCTGGATCTCGACGTTCTTATGAAGGGTCTGGTGGATATCTCCCGCCAGATCAGCACAAAGAAAAAGAGCGTGGCGATCGACTATGTCGCCGACCGGAAGGCGGGAGCCAAAACCTCCTTCGTCGTGAACGGTCACGATCTTCGCATCGGGCAGATCGTCACCAACCTGATCGAGAATGCGCGCTCTTTCGTTTCCGAGGAAAGCGGCCGCATCACCGTGCGCCTTTCCCGTCACAAGGACCGCTGCATCGTGCAGGTGGAAGACAATGGCCCCGGCATTCAGGCCGAGGATATCGACCGGATTTTCGAGCGCTTCTACACCGACCGACCGGCAAGCGAAGGTTTCGGCCAGAATTCCGGCCTTGGCCTTTCCATCAGCCGCCAGATCGCCGAAGCCCATGGCGGCAGCCTGAGGGCAGAAAATGTCGTCGACAAATACGGCGTGATATCAGGCGCGCGCTTCACCCTGTCGCTGCCGGCGGCCGAAACCCATGAACGCTGAACGCTTCAACCTGCACGCAACCGCCATTGTCGTCGACAACACCGGTATTCTCTTCACCGGACCGTCCGGCAGCGGCAAAAGCGAGCTTGCCTTCAGCTTTCTGACGGAGGCGCAACGGTGCGGATTGCCGGCGGCACTGATCGCGGATGATCAGATTTTCGTGTATCGCGACGGCGAAAACATCATAGCCGAGCGGCCGGAAGCGATTGCCGGACTACTGGAATTGCGCGGCAGCGGCATCGTTAACGTCAACAGCGTCCCGAGCGCCGGACTAAATTTCGCCGTTACGACAGTTCTTTCACCGGAAAATCCAAGACTTCCGGAAGATGACGAGGTGTTGTTGCTGCCCTGCGGCGGGCATCTTCCGCTTCTGCGTATTCAGCTTTCCAGTCTTACGCCCTATGGAAAATTTGCTGCACTTGCTCAAAATCTTTTTAAAACGAACGTGAAGTGACCATGATTCAGGCGATTTTAGGCTTGCGATTCGCATTTTCCTCATCAAGATGAAATCCCACCGATGGACAGGATTGCCGCGTTGCGATAGTCGGCAATGAGAGTGCGTGTGCAAGGGAGCATTTCATGATCGGACTAGTGCTTGTCACCCATGGCAAGCTGGCTGAGGAGTTTCGCCATGCGTTGGAGCATGTCGTCGGTCCCCAGAAATTGATCGAGACGGTTTGTATCGGTCCCGAAGACGACATGGATCAGCGCCGGCAGGATATCATCGACGCCGTTACGCGCGTCAATGATGGAAATGGCGTCATTATTCTGACGGATATGTTCGGTGGCACACCGTCCAATCTCGCCATCTCCGTCATGAACAACGGTAATGTCGAAGTCATCGCCGGGGTCAATCTTCCCATGCTGATAAAACTCGCAGGCGTTCGCAGCGAAGACAACATGGACAAGGCGCTCCAGGACGCATCCGACGCCGGTCGCAAATACATCAACGTCGCCAGCCGCGTTTTAAGCGGCAAATAAGAAGTCAGCCCCATGTCGCCTCACTCCCGGGAATTGCCGATCATCAACAAGCGCGGTCTCCACGCCCGGGCATCTGCAAAATTCGTGCAGATGGTCGAGGGTTTCGACGCGACGATTACGGTGTCGAAGGACGGAATGACCGTTGGCGGCACCTCCATCATGGGTCTGATGATGCTGGCGGCCAGCCCGGGATGCAGTGTCTATGTCGAGGCGAGCGGCAACCAGGCGGAAGAGGCGCTCGCCGCACTCGAGGCACTTGTTGCCGACCGCTTCGGCGAAGAAGCCTGACCCCACCTCCATATAAAGACATAAAGACTTCTTTATATCGTTATTGCCAGATCGTTTTTGGCCTGCTAAACCGCTGCTACGTTTAAAAGCCGGGCCAGCAGGCATGGCATTTCTGATCTGGAGAACTTCATGAGCCTTGAGAAGGACTACATCATCGCCGATATCAACCTTGCCGCATTCGGCCGCAAGGAACTGGACATCGCCGAAACCGAAATGCCTGGCCTTATGTCCTGCCGCAAGGAATTCGGCGAGAGCAAGCCCCTGAAGGGCGCACGTATTACCGGTTCTCTTCACATGACGATCCAGACCGGTGTCCTCATCGAGACGCTGAAGGAACTGGGCGCGGACATCCGCTGGGCGTCCTGCAACATCTTCTCGACGCAGGACCATGCCGCAGCAGCTATTGCAGCGGCCGGCATTCCTGTTTTCGCGGTAAAGGGTGAGAGCCTGACGGAATATTGGGAATATACCGACAAGATCTTCCAGTGGACCGATGGCGGCCTCTCCAACATGATCCTCGATGATGGCGGCGATGCCACCATGTACATTCTGCTCGGCGCGCGCGCCGAAGCCGGTGAGGACGTTCTTTCCAACCCCGGTTCGGAAGAAGAGGAAATTCTTTTCGCGCAGATCAACAAGCGCCTCAAGGCTTCCCCCGGCTGGTTCACCAAGCAGCGTGACGCGCTGAAGGGCGTGACGGAAGAAACGACGACAGGCGTTCATCGTCTCTACGATCTTGCCAAGAAGGGCCTCCTGCCCTTCCCGGCCATCAACGTTAACGACAGCGTCACCAAGTCCAAGTTCGACAACAAATACGGCTGCAAGGAATCGCTGGTAGACGGCATTCGCCGCGCCACCGACGTGATGATGGCCGGCAAGGTTGCCGTGGTCTGCGGTTACGGCGATGTCGGCAAGGGTTCCGCCGCCTCGCTGCAGGGCGCTGGCGCCCGCGTGAAGGTCACGGAAATCGACCCGATCTGCGCGCTTCAGGCCGCCATGGACGGTTTCGAGGTCGTTCGCCTGGAAGACGTTGTGTCTTCCGCTGACATCTTCATCACCACCACCGGCAATAAGGACGTCATCCGCATTGAGCACATGCGCGAGATGAAGGACATGGCCATCGTCGGCAATATCGGCCATTTCGACAATGAAATTCAGGTCGCTTCGTTGCGTAACCTCAAGTGGACAAACATCAAGCCACAGGTCGACATGATCGAGTTCCCGAAGGGCAACCGCATCATCCTGCTGTCCGAAGGCCGCCTGCTGAACCTTGGCAATGCCACAGGTCATCCGTCCTTCGTCATGTCGGCGTCGTTCACCAACCAGGTGCTGGGCCAGATCGAGCTTTTCACCAAGCCGGGTGAATACAAGAACGAAGTCTACGTGCTGCCGAAGCACCTCGACGAAAAGGTCGCACGCCTTCATCTCGAGAAGCTTGGCGTGCGCCTGACCGAACTTTCCGACCTTCAGGCTGATTATATCGGCATCTCGAAGCAGGGTCCGTTCAAGGCAGAACACTACAGATATTAATTTCATAGTTAATATCCACTGAAATTACACAATATGTAGATGCCGTGTGCTTGACAAAGCGCGCGGCATCTTTTTTGCGCGCTCCCTTTCCGCAGATTTATGAAGACGGTATTGTCATCGAACTTGATTCGGACACGCCAAAGGGCGGCGGGGACGAAATGGGATGTCTTGTCGAAGATGCGGCACATAGGACGGAGACAGACCGGGGATGACGGTTCACAATTCGGATCTGCGAGAGCAGACAGTTCAACGCGTTGAAAACACGCATGCTGGCGTGGCATTGGGCGCGGCCATGGCGCGTTGCCGGCTGGCGATCAGTGCTGTGCGGACAGGCTTTTCGCGGCTTCCCGTCCTGATGTCCGGCACGGTTCTCGCCGGTTCTGCAAATGTGGCGCTGGCGCAGGACGGTCTTGTCGCAAAGACCGGCGCGCGGCTGTTTTCATCCGGAGAAACCATCACCTATTCGCTTTTTGTCGGCATGCTTTCGGCAACGCTGTTTTCCGTCGTCTGGCTGGTGCGCCAGCGCGGTAATATCGAGGCGGAGAGCGGTGAATACCGCAAGGCGCTGGCAGAATCCCACCACAAGATCGCGAAATACGAGGCGCTTATCTCCGACAAGAGCCGGCGCATCGTCATCTGGGACGGCGTGGACAAGCGCCCCGAATTCCTGGGGCAGCTGCCCGTAGAGACGGGCGCACCGCAGGCGGATCACGATTTTCTGGCCTTCGGGCGCTGGCTGAAGCCATCATCCGCGAGCCAGCTTGAAAAATCCCTCGAAAAACTTCGCAGCCACGCACAGAGTTTCGATCTGACCATCGAAACGCAGCGCGGCGAAGTCATTGAAGTTCAAGGCCGGGTTTCCGGCGGCAATGCCTTCGCGCGTTTCGTCGCCCTCAACAACCTGCGCGCCGAACTGGCCGAATTGCAGGTGGAGCGCGAGCGCCTGATCGCCTCGGTCTCCACGTTTCAGGAACTTCTCGATTCGATCGAACAGCCCGTCTGGCGGCGCAATGGCGAAGGCGAACTCATATGGGTGAACCACGCCTATGCGCACGCTGTGGATGCGCGCGATGCCGAACAGACCATTCAGGAGAAACGCGAACTTCTGAACACCGTTACCCGGCAGAAGATACGTGCGGCCGCGACGCCGAGTTCCCCCTACCACGATCGCATTTCGACGGTGGTTTCCGGAAACCGTACCTTTTTCGACGTTGTCGATATCAAGACGGCGGGCGGTTCTGCAGGCATCGCCATCGATGCTACCGAAGCGGAAACCACCCGCGAGGAAATGAAGCGGGTTCTGAAAAGCCACGCCGAAACGCTGGATCATCTCGCAACGCCCGTCGCCATTTTCGACGGCCGGCAGCGGCTGCAATTCTACAATCAGGCCTTTGCCAGCCTGTGGGGGTTCGATCTGGTTTTCCTGGAATCCGGCCCCGATAATTCCGAGCTTCTCGACAGGCTGCGCACCGCCGGCAAATTGCCCGAGCAGCTGAACTGGAAAAACTGGAAAGAGACGGCACTCTCCGTTTACCGCTCTCTCGATACCAAGACCGATCTGTGGCACCTGCCCAACGGCCAGACGTTGCGGGTTATCGCGACCGCCCACCCGCAGGGTGGCGCGACATGGGTCTTCGAGAACCTGACCGAACAGGTCGATCTGCAGATGCGCTACAACACCTTGGTGAAGGTGCAGGGCGAAACCATCGACCATCTGGCCGAAGGTGTCGCCGTGTTTGGTGCGGACGGACGTATTCGCCTTTCCAACCCGGCATTCAGGGCCCTCTGGGGCGTTACCGCCGAGCAGGCGGAAACTGGAACCCATATCCGCGCCGTGGAGGCCGCCTGCACGCAATCCTACGACAAGCCGGATGGCTGGCGCTCTTTCAGCCAGTTCATCACCAGCTTTGACGATGAACGCCCGTCGAGACAGGGAACGCTGGAGCTACTCTCCGGCCTGGTCCTCGACTACGCCATTATTCCGCTGCCGGATGCGCAGACCATGCTGACATTCGTCAACATGACTGACAGCGTGCGGGCCGAGCGGGCGCTCAAGGAAAAGAACGACGCACTGCTCAAGGCCGACGAGCTGAAGAACGATTTCGTCCAGCACGTCTCTTATGAGTTGCGCTCGCCGCTGACCAATATCATTGGCTTCACCGATCTCCTGAAGACCCCGGGTATTGGAGAATTGACGGACCGGCAGGCAGAATATCTCGACCATATTTCCACCTCTTCCTCGGTTCTTCTGACCATCGTCAACGACATCCTCGATCTCGCGACCGTCGACGCGGGCATCATGCAGTTGAACTACTCGGAAAACGATCTCAACGAATTGCTCGATGACGTTTCGGTGCAGATTGCCGACCGGCTACAGGAAAGCGGTATTTCGCTCGAGATCGTCGCACCCGCGCATCTCGGTAGTCTGGTGGCGGATCACCAGCGCCTGAAGCAGATCCTCATCAAGCTCCTCACCAATGCAATCAATTTTGCGCCGGAAGGGTCTTCCGTTCAGCTTTCATGCCAGCGCAGCGAGGGTGACTTCCTGTTCTCGGTGGCGGACAAGGGACCGGGTATCCCCGAAGACATGCTCAAGGCCGTGTTTGACCGCTTCGAGACGCGCGGCAACGGCGGGCGGCGGACCGGCGCTGGCCTTGGCCTTTCTATAGTGGAAAGCTTCGTCAGCCTGCATCACGGCACTGTCAGCATCGACAGCCGGCCCGGCAACGGCACCATCGTCACCTGCCGCATTCCTTCGGGCGTGCACCCGCATTCCATCGCCGCAGAATGAGTGACGATATCCTGCCGATCACCCTTTCCCTCAATGGGGAGAAGGACACCATCCGGTTAGGCGAAGATCTGGCGCTGGCTTTGGGAGCTGGCGATTGCCTCGCGCTGATCGGAGATCTCGGTGCGGGCAAATCCACCCTCGCCCGCGCCTTCATCCGGGCGATGGCGGATGCACCTGATCTTGAAGTTCCAAGCCCCACATTCACGATCATCCAGACCTATCCAACACGTATTCCCGTTGCCCATCTTGATCTGTACCGACTGTCTGACGTCTCGGAACTGGACGAACTCGGCATCGACGAGATGCTGGAAGACGGTATCTGCCTGATCGAGTGGCCTGATATCGCCGCCGCAATCCTACCGCCAAACCAGACCATCCGCCTGCGGCTGGAGCACTCCGGTGACGGGCGTCTGGCTGTGATCGATGCTCCCGCGAAACAGAAAGCACGGCTTGAGCGCGTTTTTGCCATTCGCGAATTTCTTGCGAAAAATGGCAAGGGCGATGCGACCCGCCATTTTCTAAGCGGAGATGCTTCCACACGCGCCTATGAGACCATTTCCACCGATGGTCCGGACCTTATCGTGATGGACTGGCGACGCCCTTTGAGAGGTGCGATCGTTGCTGACGGCAAGACCTATGCGGAAATCGCCCATCTTGCCCAGGATGCCCGTTCCTTCGTGGCGATCGGCAATTATCTGCGAAATAGCGGCTTTTGCGCGCCTGAAATACTGGCGGCGGATACCGATCAGGGCATTCTCCTCCTAGAGGACCTCGGGCGGGATGGGGTGCTTGCGCCTGATGGAACGCCGATAGAGGAACGTTATCTGCAAAGCGTCGCGTGCCTCGCCGCCCTTCATAAAGCTCCGACACCGCGCAAGCTGCCAGTTGGTGACGGCAGCACCTACGAAGTGCCTCCTTTCGATCGACCGGCGATGAAGATCGAGGTGTCGCTGCTGGTGGAATGGTATTTGCCCCACAAACGCGGCAAATCACTGTCCGATACCGAGAAGCGTGACTATTATGCTCTTTGGGACAGCCTGATAGACGCGCTCAGTGGCTGCGAAAGCGGGCTACTTCTGCGCGATTTCCATTCGCCGAACATTCTCTGGCAAGAGCATAATGCAGACATCCGGCAAGTCGGACTGATCGATTTTCAAGACGCGATGATCGGCCCGACGGCCTACGATCTCGCCTCCATCGTGCAGGATGCGCGGGTTACCATTTCGCCCGAACTGCAGGAACGCCTGCTTTCGCACTATCTCGACATTAGACGAGACGAGCCATCCTTCGATGAGGCGTCCTTTCTCAAGGCTTTCGCCATCATGTCGGCGCAGCGCAACTGCAAACTGGCCGGTATCTGGGTAAGGCTGTTGGAACGCGATGGCAAACCCGGTTATATGAAACATATGCCAAGGACGTTTCGCTATCTTTCCGCAGCGCTTTCGCATCCCGAACTTGCACCGCTCAAAGACTGGTGCGTCCATATGGGCATGGAATTTTAAAGACTGAAAGACGGTTGACCACAATGACGATCAAGAACGCGATGGTGCTGGCCGCCGGGCTCGGCACCCGGATGCGCCCGATCACGGATACGATCCCGAAACCGCTCGTCAAGATCGCCGGCAAACCGATGATCGACTACGCGCTCGACGCCCTTGTCGAGGCCGGCGCCGAGAAGATCGTCGTCAACGTCCATCACCATGCCGATCAGATGATCGCCCATCTTGAAACCCGTACCGACGCCGAAATCCTGATTTCCGACGAGCGGTCGCAGCTGATGAATTCCGGTGGCGGACTTGCCAAGGGCCTGAAACTTCTGGAGCCAGGTCCCGTCTTCGTGATGAATGCCGATCTTTTCTGGATTGGCGAGCAGCTGAATGCCGTCAGCAACCTGCGCAAGCTTGCGCAATTCTTCGATGCGACGCGCATGGATATGGCGATGCTCTGCGTCGATATGGACCGTACCACCGGTCATAACGGCAAGAGGGATTTCAACCTCTCTTCGGATGGTAGACTGGCGCGGTATCGCGACGGGGACACGAACCCGGTGGTTTATGCCGGGGCCATAGCCATGGATTCGCACCTGCTGGACGATGCGCCGGGGGATGCTTTCAACCTGAATATCTATTTCGACAGCGCCATCGAGAAAGACCGGCTTTTCGGGCTTTCACTGGATGGCCACTGGATAACCGTCGGCACTCCCGATGCGATAGACGATGCCGAAAGTATCATCCGGCAATACAGGGAAAAGCGCTCTGCATGACTTTGACCCATCACGCAAAGCGCGTCCTGACGATCGCTGCGGGAACACCGTTCCTCAAAACGCTCGCGGAAACGCTATGTGACGGGACACTGACAGCCGGCTATAAATATGACCCTGCGGATCCGCTTTCGCTTGCCAAGGTGACGATCTATGTTCCGACCCGGCGCTCCGCCCGCGTGCTGCGCTCAGAGTTTGTCGATCTTCTGGGCGGTCGTTCCGCCATTTTGCCACTGATCCGGCCGCTCGGCGAAACCGATGACGACAGCGGCTTCTTCGAGATCGAAAATCCTGAGATCATGGATCTGGCGCCCCCGATTTCCGGCACCGGCCGGCAAATCGAGCTGGCGCGCCTCATTCTGGCATGGCGCAACAGCCTGCCGGACGCCATCAGGGCCATCCATTCGGACTCACCACTTGTCGCCCCCGCCAGCCCTGCCGACGCCATATGGCTGGCGCGCGCGCTTGGCGAAGTGATCGATGCGATGGATACGGAAGAAAAGGAATGGGAGGCGCTCGCGCATCTCGATACCGGCGATCACGCCCAATGGTGGCAGCTGACGGCGGATTTCCTGAAAATCGCCAGCGTGTTCTGGCCCGCCCGTCTTTCCGAACTCAATCGAACTTCCGCAGGCCGACATCGCAACGGCATCCTGAGGGCGGAGGCGAACCGGCTTGCCAACCTGCCGGACACCGGACCGATCATCGTTGCGGGCTCCACGGGCTCAATTCCGGCAGCAGCAGACCTTATCGCCTCTGTCGCCTCCCTGCCCCAGGGCGTCGTCGTGCTTCCGGGCCTCGATCTTACGATGCCGGAGGAACAATGGGAGGCTATTGCCGAGGACCCTACCGATCCTTCAAGCCGCACCCATTCGCAATACGGCCTCCACATGCTGTTGCAGAAGCTTGACATCATGCGAGACGATGTCGTTCAGATTGGCGCTATCGATAGCGATCTTGAAAAACGCGCGGCGGTTTTTTCGGCAGCACTTGCTCCTGCCAAATCCACCAGTGACTGGAACCGCTGGCGTGAGGACAAGCAACCCGGATTTTTCGACGATGCTTTTGCGGCAGCGACCCTGATAGAAGCTGCCAACGAGCGCGAAGAGGCAACCGCAATTGCGGTGGCGCTGCGGCTGGCGCTGGAAGCGCCGGGCGCTGGCCGCCCGTCTCAGGCCGCGCTGATCACGCCCGATCGCGGACTGGCCAGGCGCGTGGCGACGGAATTGCAGCGCTTCGGTATCGAAGCCGACGATTCCGCCGGTACGCCGCTTTCCGCCACGCCGCAGGCCGGACTGACCCAACTCGCACTAGAAGCGATCCTCAGGCCCGGAGATCCGGTGCCGGTCATTTCCCTTCTGAAACATCCGCTCAGCCGTTTCGGGCTTTCGCTGGAGGCTTTTACAAAAGCATCAAAGGCGCTGGAATTGATCGCACTTAGAGGCGGCCGCGTCGAAACCGAAATCGGCAATCTGGAGGCGGTTCTCGATGCGCAACTGGCGGCGCAGCGCGATGACCGGCATCCGCCTGCCTGGAGGCTGGCGCTGCCCGAGGGAAGCGTAGACGCCGCGCGCGATCTGGCACGCCGGATCGCCGTTTCGACAGAGCCGCTTGGCAGCGCATTCGTGCGTCGCGACCGCTCGGGCCGGTCTTTCACGGACAAATTGCCGCTTTCCGATTGGGCCGAGCGGACGGGCCGGGTAATCGAAGCCATCTGCGCGGATGACAACAACGATCTTGCCACTCTCTGGTCCGGCGAGGCAGGCGACAAGCTTTCGGGCCTGTTTGGCGAATTGATGGAAAGCGGCGAAATCCTGGATGCGGATGGTCCGCAATGGGCTGATATCTTCGCGGCACTGGTGGCTGGCGAATCGATCAAGCCGCGATCCATGCGCCATCCTCGCATTTTCATTTTCGGTGCCCTTGAGGCACGATTGCAAAGCGTCGACACTGTCGTGATCGGCGGTCTCAATGAAGGGCTTTGGCCGGGCCAGACGGCAAACAACCCGTTTCTGTCCCGCAACATGAAGACAGCCATCGGTCTGGAACCGCCGGAGCGGCGCATCGGCCAGCTGGCGCACGATTTCGAGATGGCGAACGGGACACGGCAGATTTTCTACAGCCGCGCGCTCAGACAGGGCTCGACACCCGCAGTCGCATCGCGCTGGCTGCAACGGTTGCTGGCACTCGGCGGCGAGGATTTTGCCGACCAGCTGAAGAAGCGCGGCGAGACCTATCGCCACTGGGCGGCCCTGATGGATGCAAGCATCGACCAGGAAGCAGCAAAGCGCCCTGCCCCCAAACCGCCGGCAGACTTGCAGCCGAAGAGCTATTCCTTCAGCGAAGTGGGCAGGCTGCGCCGCGACCCCTATTCGATCTATGCGCGGCGTATCCTGAAGCTCAACCCGCTTGATGGCTTCAACCGCGATCCCAATGCCGCCGACCGTGGCACGCTCTATCATGCAATCATCGAGCGCTATTCCCGCGAGGGGCATATTCCCGGCACACCGGCATCGCTCGAGGCCATGCAGCGTATTCTGGATGAAAGTTTCGACGCGGAAGATCTTCCTGCACATGTCGATGTCATCTGGCGCCCGCGATTCGAGGCGGTGGCACGCGCCTTTATCGACTGGGAGAAAGAACGACATCCATCCATCCGCCGCAGCTTTTTCGAGGCGCGTGCCGGACAGGAAATCCCCGAGGCAGGCATAAGGCTGACCGGCATCGCCGACCGCATAGATATCAAGACCGGCGGTCAGGCGGATATTATCGACTACAAAACGGGGCTTGCGCCTTCAGTCAATCAGGCGCGCGCGCTGCTCGACCCGCAGCTCGCGCTGGAAGCGGCAGCACTGATGCGGGGCGCCTTCCGCGAGGCGGGTTCGCAGACACCGGAAAACCTTATCTATGTGCGCCTGCGGCCGGGTGACCGTTTCTTTCCCGACCAGGTGAACAACGAACACTCCAACCGGGGTGGCAAAAAAGCACCGAAATCGGCAATCGAGCTGGCAACCGAATCAATCGATCAGCTGGCCAAGTTCGTGCGTTCGCTGCGTGATGGCGAAAACGGCTTTGCCTCGCGGCTGGTGCCGGAGGAGCAACAATCCTACGGTGGGGAATATGACCACCTCGCCCGCGTTTCGGAATGGTCGACGGCAGAACCGGGAGACGGCGATGATGATTGACCCTATCGATCACGGGCCTGCCACGGACACCCCGCAAAGCTGGATAGACTGGACGAGCGACCGACAGCGGCTCGCCTCCGATCCGGCAAGTTCCGCCTGGGTTTCGGCCAATGCCGGTTCCGGCAAGACCCATGTACTGACCCAGCGCGTCATCCGTCTACTTCTGGCCGGGTGCCGACCCTCCGCAATTCTGTGCCTGACCTATACCAAGGCAGCGGCGTCCGAAATGTCGAGCCGCGTTTTCGACCGTCTGGCGGAATGGGCTACGTTGCCGGATAACGATCTTGGGGATCGCGTCGCTGCCATCGAAGGAAAGATGCCGGATCGCATCAAGCTGGCCGAAGCGCGGCGGCTGTTCGCCAAGGCGCTGGAAACGCCCGGTGGGCTGAAGATCCAGACGATCCACGCCTTCTGCGAAGCCTTGTTGCATCAGTTCCCGCTGGAGGCCAATGTCGCCGGCCACTTCTCCGTCCTTGATGACCGCGCCGCAACAACCCTGCTGGCCGAGGCACGTCGGTCGCTTTTAACGGCGGTTTCGACGGAGGGAGACACCGATCTCGCGCAGTCTCTCGCTTATGTGCTTGATTTGGCGGACGAAAGCGGGCTCGAATCGCTACTCACCGCCATCATCGCCAATCGCAGCGCCCTTCGTGCCTTTTTGATCGATGCAAAACAGGCTGATGGCATCGATGCCCAATTGCGGCAGGCAATGCAGATAGACGCGGGTGAAACCGAAGAAACGGCAGCGGCGGCATTCTGGCCCTTGCCCGGTCTCTCGGGGCTTTCCCTCGATACCTATCTGACGCTTGCCGACGAAGTGGGCGGATCGCGCGTCATAGATGTCGCTTATGCCCTGCGGGAAGCAAAACGGCAGACGGATTCCGTGCGGCGCATGGAATTCATCGAAGCTGCGCTTTTGACAGCCAAGGGCGAAAAAAAATCCGATGCCTATGTCATCAACAAGGGCATGCAGAAATCCGCACCCGATCTCGTCGACGCGCTGACGCTTGCGCGGGACCATGTCGTGGCCTGTCGTAACCGCTATCGTCTGGTGCGAATGCTGGAGGCGACGAAATGCGCGCTTGTTCTGGCTGAGAGACTGATCGGCGATTTCGAGGATCTGAAAAAGCAGCGAAGCCAGCTCGATTTTGAGGATCTGATCGAGCGCGCCGCCAATCTCCTCAACCGCGATACGGCGGGCGCCTGGGTGCATTACAAGCTAGATCAGGGTATCGACCATATTCTCGTCGATGAGGCGCAGGATACCAGCCCTGTGCAATGGTCGATCATCCAGTCGCTGGCGGCGGACTTCTTCAGCGGCGAGAGCGCCCGCATGGGGCGGCGCACGCTTTTTGCCGTGGGTGATGAAAAGCAATCGATCTATTCGTTCCAGGGCGCACGACCGGAGCGGTTTTCGCAGGAGCGCGACGAGACCAAAAGGCGTGTCGATTCGGTGGAGCAGGCATTTCACCGCATCCGCCTGCCGCTGTCCTTCCGTTCCACGGAAGATGTGCTGGCCGCCGTCGATCAGGTCTTTTCGGACCCTAAAAATGCCAGCGGCCTCAGCGCCGATAACGAGCCAGTCGAACACCGCTCCAACCGCGCCGGCCACCCCGGCACCGTGGAAGTCTGGGATATGGTGGCGCCGGAAACCGCCGAGGACGAAGAAGACTGGACGGCACCTTTCGATGCACTTCGGGAAAGCGCGCCGGCCACCATCGTTGCCCGCCGGATCGCCGCGCGCATTGCCGGCATGATCGGCAACCAGACAATCATCGAAAAGGGCGTGGAACGCGCTATTGAGCCCGGCGATATTCTTGTGTTGGTCAGAAAACGCCATGCTTTCGTCAATGCGCTGACCCGTGAGCTGAAACGGCGCAAGAACATTCCCGTCGCCGGTGCCGACCGTCTTCGCCTGACCGATCACATCGCCGTGCAGGACCTTCTGGCGCTTGGCCGTTTTGTCGTGCTGCCTGAGGATGACCTTTCTCTGGCCGCGCTGTTGAAAAGCCCGCTTTTCAATCTCTCCGAAGACGATGTTTTCGACGTCGCTGCCACGCGATCCGATACGGAGAGCGTGTGGCAAAGATTGCAGACGCTTTCGAAAGACGAGAACAGCCGCTTCTTCGCAGTCGCCAACAAGCTCAAGAACTTCATCGCGCTTTCGAAAACGGCAACGGTGCATGATTTCTTCGCTGCGGTTCTGACCCTGCATGACGGGCGCAAAAAGTTCCTGGGTCGTCTCGGCAACGAGGCGAGCGATGTCCTGGACGAGTTCCTGTCCTTTGCGCTTGACCATGAAAGGACCGGCTTGCCCGGCCTGCAAGCCTTCCTATCCGTTCTGGAAACGGATTCGCCGGAGGTGAAACGCGAACAGGACAAGGATCGCGGTGAAGTGCGGATCATGACCGTGCACGCCTCCAAGGGTCTAGAAGCGCCGGTTGTTTTTGTGGTCGATGGCGGTTCGAAAGCCTTCAACCACAGTCATGTCCCGAAACTGCGCTTCGTTGAAGCAGACGGGGATGCCTTCCCCGTCTGGCTGCCTGGCAGCGGTTTTTCCAATCATCTCATTCGCGCCGATGAGGAACGCCTGAAGACGGCCGCGGAAGACGAATATCGCCGGCTGCTTTATGTGGCGATGACACGTGCCGCCGATCATCTGGTCGTTTGCGGTTATCGCGGTCAGAAGGAAAATCCCGAATGCTGGCACGCCATCGTCAAGGCAGCACTTGCCGACAATGAAAAGCACTGCCAGCCGCAACAGTTTATGGCCGATGGTGAAGAGTGGCAGGGGCTTGTCTGGCGCAAGTCCGATGCTCGTTCGACCCCCGCTCCGCCAAGGCTGCCTGAACCACAGACGCAAGAAGAATATGTTCTTCCGGCGGGGCTTCTTACCCCCTTGCCCGCCCTGCCATCATTGCCGAGGCCGCTCAGCCCTTCCGGCGCGGGCACCATCATTGATGACGGTGCGGACGATCTTGCCGTGCGTTCGCCGCTTTTCGGCGAAAAAGCCGATGTCTCCTCGCTGGCATTGCAACGCGGTCGGTTGGTGCATCGCATGCTGCAGGCCCTGCCGGATTTTGCCGAGAGTGAGCGGGAAGAGGCAGCCCGCCGCTATGCCGAACGTGCCGCACGGTTCTGGCCGTCTGCCGAGCGCGAACATCTGATACGGGCGGTTTTGCGGGTCATGTCAGAACCAGCGGTGCAGCCGGCATTTTCGCCCAATAGCCGCGCAGAAGTTTCCATTATGGGGACCATGACGATCGGCAGGCAGCATTATGCGGTTTCCGGCCGTATCGACCGGCTGGCAGTGGATGGCGACCGCGTCATTCTGGTCGATTACAAGACGAACCGTGTGCCGCCGCGCGACGCGCACGAGATACCCTTCTCCCACACGGCACAGCTTGCCATCTATCGCGAAATTCTGTCACCGCTTTATCCCGGCAAGGAATTTGTCTGCGCGCTGATTTATACGGAAAATGCCGCTTTTATGACGGTTGGTGACGATGCCATGATGCAAGCCCTTGCCGCAATAAAGACAAAGTGAGATACCGGGGCATTGAAATTTCGACGCGCCCGCATCACATCGATAGTGGAAAAGATTCACTGAAAGGAGAGCCAGATATGGCTACCGTAAAAGTCGACGCCGCCAACTTCCAGTCCGAAGTCCTCGAATCCTCCGAACCAGTCGTAGTGGATTTCTGGGCCGAATGGTGCGGCCCGTGCAAGATGATCGCGCCGAGCCTCGAAGAAATTTCGTCCGAGCTTGCCGGCAAGGTCAAGGTCGCGAAGCTCAACATCGACGAAAACCCGGAACTGGCTGCCCAGTTCGGCGTTCGCTCCATCCCGACTCTTGCCATCTTCAAGAGCGGCGAAGTGGCTGACATCAAGGTCGGCGCTGCGCCCAAGACAGCGCTTTCGGCCTGGATTTCCGGCGCCGCGTAAGCGACTTTCCATGGAATAAAGAAAAGCCCGGCAGCGATGCCGGGCTTTTTTATTCGGGAGCCGTACCGTTCAATGCAAGCGCGTTTCCGGCAAGATAAAGCGAACCGCCGATCAGGATGCGCGGCGGCGGCCCTTCGGGATCGAAGCGACGCGATAGTTCGTCCAGCGCCTCGGTCAGCGAAGATGTAGGTGCCGCAACCAGACCGGCATCAAAGGCCGCATGGGCAAGCACGACGGGATCGATCGCGGCATCAGTGCCGCCGATTGGAACCGTGAAGACATACTCCGCGATATCGGCGAAAGCCTTGAAATAACCCACCGGATCCTTGGTGTTGATCATGCCGGCAATGATGAACAGCGGGCGCGGTGTCTTTTCTTCAAACCCCGCCATTGCCTCGGCAATGACTTCGCCCGCGCCTGGGTTGTGACCACCATCGATCCAGATTTCCGCATCCTTCGGAGCGATTTCAGCGATTTTTCCGGTTAGGACACGCTGAAGACGGCCGGGCCATTCCACTGTTGTCATGGCCTTTTCGATCATCCGCTCCGTCACCTCAAAACCGGCAGCCTTGACGGCCCGGATCGCGGCAGCGGCATTGGCAAGCTGGTGGCGACCGGGAAGACGTGGCAGCGGCGCATCGGTCAGGCCGAATTCATCCTGGTAGACCATACGGCCGAATTCTTCATGGGCGGAAAAATCCTGCCCATAGACTGATGCCGGGCAACCAAGACGCTCAGCCGTGGAAACGAGGGTATCCAGCGCCGCATCATACTGCTGATGACCAATGACGACAGGGGAACCCGACTTCATGATGCCGGCCTTTTCAGCGGCAATCAATTCCACCCGGTCGCCGAGATAGGCCTGATGATCGAGCGATATCGGCATGATAACGGAAACGGCCGGGTTGTTGATCACATTGGTCGCATCGAAGCGCCCACCGAGTCCAACCTCGACCACGGCAGCATCTGCCGGATGCTCCGCGAAGAGCAGAAACATCGCGGCGGTCAGAATTTCGAAAACCGTTATCATCTGGCCGCCGTTGGCAGCTTCGATGCGGCGCAGCGCATCCGCAAAGACGGCATCATCGACATAACGGCCTTTTTCGCCGGAAACGCCGATGCGATAACGTTCATGCCAGTTCACGAGATGCGGAGAGGTGTGAACGTGCACGGAAAGTCCTGCCGCCTCCAGTAATGCGCGGCAAAAGGCCGTAACCGAACCCTTGCCGTTGGTGCCTGCGACATGAATAACCGGCGGCAACCTTTTCTGAGGGCTGCCTAGTTTTTCCAGAAGACGGGAAAATTCTGTCCAGTGAAAGATCAAAACCCTTGGGGTGAAGCTGCATCAGCTTTTCGATGATCTGTTCGGCCTCGCCGATTGCGGGCTTCGTCATATCTTCTGTTCGCCTTTCAGGCGTTGTCTTGGCCATTTGTCCGCCGCACCCGAGATGAAATCATGCAACGTATAACGTCATCCCGAAGGCGCTTCCCGCCTCCGGGCGACATATTTTTCCGTCAGGCCGAAGCCGCAAGCGGAATGACCGCGTTTGCTTCTGCCGGAGCCTTCGTCATGATCTTGAGAAGGCTTGCCAGCGTATCGGGAATTTCGCGGCGATCGATCACCATATCCACCATGCCGTGCTCCAGCAGGTATTCCGATGTCTGGAAGCCTTCAGGCAGCTTTTCGCGAATGGTCTGTTCGATCACGCGCTTGCCCGCAAAGCAGATTTCGGCGCCCGGCTCGGCAATATGCACGTCGCCCAGCATGGCGTAGGAAGCAGTGACACCACCCGTCGTCGGGTTCGTCAGAACCACGATGTAGGGCATGCCTGCTTCTTTCAGCATATTGACAGCAACCGTGGTGCGCGGCAGCTGCATCAGTGACAGAATGCCTTCCTGCATGCGGGCCCCACCGGAGGCCGGGAACATGACCAGCGGGCAACGCTCGGAAATGGCGCGCTCGAACGCCTTAACGATGGCTTCGCCGGCCGCGATGCCGAGAGAACCGCCCATGAACTGGAATTCATGCACAACGGCAACGATCTTCAGGCCTTTCAGGAGGCCAACGCCGGCAAGGATAGTATCTTCCTGCTCGGTCTTCGTGCGGCTGTCGCGCAGACGGTCGGTGTATTTCTTGGAATCGCGGAACTTCAGCGGATCCTGCGCTACCTTCGGCTGCGGCAAGGCCTCATAGACGCCACCATCGAAAAGATCGACGAGACGCGCCTTTGCCGGCATCTTCATGTGGTAACCGGAAGCGGGAATGACCCACTTGTTATCTTCCAGATCCTTGTGGAAGACCATCTCGCCCGTTTCCGGGCACTTGATCCACAGGTTCTCAGGAACCTCCGGGCGGCGGCCAAGCATGGAATTGATCCGGGGCCGTACGTAATTGGTGATCCAGTTCAACTGACTACTCCTGACTGGGCCGCGCGCTTATTCCGCAGCGGCAAGGCGCGACGCACGCACGCCCGTTGAAAGTCCTTTTACCAGCGTCGTGACGGATGGCACGGTATCGGCGGTTGCCTGCCCGTCCTTCGTCAGACTGCCGGCAATCTGGTTGACGATGGCCGAACCGACCACCACGCCATCCGCCACGGCACCGATCGCTTTGGCATGATCGGCCGTCTTGACACCAAAACCGACGCAAACCGGCAGTTCCGTATGCGCCTTGATACGACCGACCGCGCCTGAGATCAACGAGGGATCGGGCAGTGCGGAACCGGTAATACCGTTCATCGATACGTAATAGACGAAACCTGAGGTATTTTTAAGAACGGTCGGCAAGCGCTTGCCATCCGTCGTCGGCGTGGCGAGACGGATGAAATTCACGCCGCGCGCCAAGGCGGGCACGCAGAGCTCATCATCCATTTCAGGCGGCAGATCGACCACGATCAGACCATCGACGCCAGCCGCCAACGCATCGTCCAGAAATTTGTCGACGCCGTAGATGTAGATCGGATTGTAATATCCCATCATCACGATCGGGGTCGCGTCGTCTTCCTTGCGGAACTCGCGGGCGAGATCGAGCGTGGTTTTCAGCGTCTGGCCGCCTTTCAGCGCGCGCTGTCCTGCCAGCTGGATCGCCGGGCCATCCGCCATCGGGTCGGAAAACGGCATGCCGAGCTCGATAACGTCGGCGCCTGCTTCCGGCAGGGCCTTCATGATGCCGAGCGAGGTTTCGAAATCCGGGTCGCCGCCCATGAAATAGGTAATCAGAGCCGGGCGGTTTTCAGCGCGCAGATCGGCAAAGCGCTTGTCCATACGTGCAGTCATGGTCTTACATTTCCATTCCGAGGAACTTGCTGACGGTGTGGACATCCTTGTCCCCACGACCCGAGAGATTCATCAGGATGATCTCATCCTTGCCCATCTTCGGTGCGCGCTTGATGACTTCCGCCAGCGCGTGGCTTGGCTCCAGAGCGGGAATGATGCCTTCGAGGCGGGTGAGCATCTGGAAGGCGTCCAGCGCCTCGTGGTCCATGATCGGTACATATTCCACGCGGCCGATATCGTTCAGCCAGGAATGCTCAGGGCCGATGCCGGGATAATCGAGACCTGCGGAGATGGAATGGCCTTCCTTGATCTGGCCATCCGCATCCTGAAGAAGGTAGGTGCGGTTTCCGTGCAGAACGCCCGGCGAACCGGCCGTGATCGAAGCGCAATGCTCCTCACCCGAAAGACCCCTGCCGCCAGCCTCGACGCCGACGATACGGACACTCTTGTCATCAAGGAAAGGATGGAAGATGCCGATGGCATTCGAGCCACCGCCAACAGCCGCAATGACCATATCCGGAAGACGGCCCTCCGCCTCCAGCATCTGTGCCTTTGCTTCCTCACCGATGACGGCCTGGAAATCGCGAACCATTTCCGGATAGGGATGCGGGCCGGCAGCTGTGCCGATCAGGTAATAGGTGTCGTCGACATTGGTGACCCAGTCGCGCAGCGCCTCGTTCATGGCATCTTTCAGAGTGCCGTGGCCGGCCGTTACCGGCTTTACCTCAGCGCCCAGAAGCTTCATGCGGAAAACATTCGGCGCCTGACGGGCAACATCCGTCGCGCCCATATAAACGACGCAGGGCAGGCCGAAGCGTGCGGCGACGGTCGCCGAGGCAACACCGTGCTGGCCGGCACCGGTTTCGGCAATGATACGGGTCTTGCCCATACGCTTGGCAAGCAGGATCTGGCCAAGGCAATTGTTGATCTTGTGCGAGCCGGTGTGATTCAGCTCTTCGCGCTTGAAATAGATCTTGGCGCCGCCCAGTTCGGCCGTCAGGCGTTCCGCGAAATAAAGCGGGCTCGGGCGGCCAGTGTAATGAGCGCCGAGATATTTGAGTTCTGCCTGAAATTCGGGATCGGTCTTTGCCTTCTCCCACTCCGCCTGCAAATCCAGAATAAGCGGCATCAGCGTTTCGGCAACGAAGCGGCCTCCGTAAATGCCAAAACGGCCGTCCTCATCGGGACCGGCGCGGAAAGAATTGGGTGTTGGCGCGTCGTTCACTTCAAGCTCCCTTTGGGCCTTTCGACCAATCATTCACCACATCGAAGAATGCATCAATCATCGCAAGATCCTTGACGCCCGGCGCGCTCTCCACACCGGACGACAAATCCAGTCCGCCAGCTCCGGTTTCGGCCAGAGCCTCCGCGACATTGTCCTTGTTCAATCCCCCGGAAAGCATGTAATCGATACTTCCGTCAAGAGAGCGCAGGATGGTCCAGTCGAAGGTTACTCCGTTGCCGCCCGGCAAATCGGAACCCGCAGGCGCCTTGGCATCCAGCAGGAAACGGTCGGCTATGCCTATATAGGGATCAATCTTGGCAAGATCAGCGGCGTCGCGAACGGAAAGCGCCTTCATTACCGGAAGGCCGTAGAGTGCTTTGATGTTCAGCACCCTCTCCGGGCTTTCACTACCGTGCAATTGCAGAATATCCGGTCTCAGCAGATCGACGATCTCGTCCAGATCATCATTGTCGGCATTGACGGTAACGGCGACCACCTTTGCGGCGCCACGGGCGGCTTCCGCCAGCCTGCCGGCGATATCGGGCTCGATGTTGCGGGGGCTCTTTTCAAAGAAAATAAAGCCGACATGGGAGGCGCCGCGCCTGACGGCACGCTCCAGCGCTTCCGGTGTCTTCAATCCGCAAATCTTGATATCCGGTTTCATATCCGCGACCTGACACGAAATGCGACAAGAGTCGAGCCAAATCGCACCCGTTTTCCATGGAATGTTTCACGTGAATCCAGATGGCGATGCACGCCTCCACTTTCAATCAAAATCGATGGCGTGGAGTTTAGAGCCGTGACGTTTCAGCCATTCCTTAGCTTCCTGCGTATGCGGGCAGAGTTTTTCGCACAGGGCCCAGAATTTCGGGCCGTGGTTCATTTCTCGCAGATGCGCAACCTCGTGGGCTGCGAGATAATCGATGACCTTTTCCGGAGCCATGACGATACGCCACGAGAAACTCAGATTTCCATCATGGGAACACGAACCCCAGCGGCTGCGGGTGTCCTTCATGCTGATGGATCGCACGGGCTTTCCGGCCGCGCTCGCGTGAACCGCAACAAGCCTCTCCAGATCAGCCTTCGCTTCCTTTTTCAAAAAAATGGCCACCCGTCTGCGCAGGTGTTCGGGCGCTCCGCTGACTTTCAATACCGTCGTGCCGTCCTCGTCTTTGGAGATATGAGTCAGGCCACGCAGGCTGCCAGTGTGATGGATGCGATGGGATACGCCGCGAATATCAACCGACGCACCATGACGCAAACCGTCATCTGGGCTGATTTTCGAAAGCTTGCCTTCAATCCAGCCCTGATGCCTTTCGAGAAAATCATCCACCTGGCCATGGTGAAGCCCCATCGGGATCGTCAGCTTCAGAGCCCGGCCGCCGGGTTCGATGCGCAAGGTGATGCGCGTGGCGCGCGGATTTTCCTTCACCGTAATGGGCACATGACGGCCAGCCACCTCGACGGTGCGCTGGCTGGGCGCTACCTTTTTCTGCGCCGGCGAATTCACGGATTTTCTGAGGAACGAAAACATGGACTGTTCATAGCCGATTCGACACCGGCTTGGCCACGCAAATGCGCGGCATCGCCTGGCTTCCAGCGCTAGACAGTCTGGTTCTTGCGGATGAATTCCACCATGCGCGGCACAATCTCCTTGCGGAAACGCGACCCGTTGAAAACGCCGTAGTGACCGACGTCGGGCTGCATGTAATGCGCACGCTTTTCATCGGGGATGTTCCGGCAAAGATCGTGCGCGGCTTTGGTCTGGCCCACACCGGAAATATCGTCGTTTTCGCCTTCCACGGTGAACAGCGCGACGTTACGAATGGCAGCGGGATCGACGGCCCTGCCCCTATGCTGCATGTTTCCCTTGGGAAGCGCGTGTTCGATGAAGACGGTTTCCACCGTCTGCAGGTAGAACTCCGCCGTCAAATCCATCACGGCCAGATATTCATCGTAAAAATCGCGATGCTTCTCAGCGGAATCGCCGTCGTTCTTGACGAGGTTCAGGTAGAAATCCTTGTGTGCCGTCATGTGCTTGTCGAGGTTCATGGACATGAAGCCGGATAATTGCAGGAAGCCGGGATAGACATTCCGGCCAAAAGCCGGCTGCGGCCACGGTACCTGCATGACGACATTGTCGCGGAACCATTCGATTGGCTTGGCCGTGGCCAGACCGTTGACAGCTGTGGGATTGATGCGCGTATCGATCGGACCGCCCATCAGCGTCATGGATGCAGGCGCGAAACCGTCACCATCGGCTTCCATCAGGGACACTGCGGCCAGAACCGGAACCGAGGGCTGACAAACGGCGACCACATGGGCGCCGGGCCCGATCTCGCGCAGCATATCGATGACGTAGCTGATGTAATCGTCGAGATCGAATGTCCCTTCGGTGACTGGCACCATGCGGGCATCGATCCAATCGGTGATATAGATATCCGCCGATGGCAGCAGCGCCTCGACCGTTCCCCGCAGCAATGTGGCGTAGTGGCCTGACATAGGCGCCACCAGCAGCACCTTCGGATCTGGTTTGCGGGCCGCATCGAGTTCTTTTTTGAAATGAACGAGATTACAGAAGGGACGCGACCAGATGATCTCTTCAGTGACGGCAACGGTCCGGTCATCGACGGTGGTAGTCGCCAAACCGAACTCCGGCTTGATGTAACGGCGCGTCAGGCGCTCGAATACCTCAAAGCCTGCATCGAGGCTTCGCCCGAAGGCGGTGCTGGAAAGCGGGTTCAAAGGATTGTTGCATGCCTGGCGCATCATATCGGCACCGGCGCGCAGTGGCGCCATCGCCGCATGGTTCATTTCATAGAGGTGGTAGAACACTGATTACGCCTCCTCGCGGATCAAGCTCTTTTTTTGACCATAGCAGCTTTTCGCAACTGCACAAAATCGAAGGCGCCGGTGGTTTCCCTCCGGCGCCTCAATTTCAGTTGAACGTTTGTTGATAATCAGATGTCGGCAACGAAGGTCTGTTTCTGGGAACCGAGGCCTTCAATGCCGAGTTCAACGACATCGCCGGTCTTGAGGTAACGCGGGGGCTTCTGGCCCATGCCGACGCCCGGAGGCGTGCCGGTGGAAATGACGTCGCCGGGATGCAAAGACATGAACTGGCTGAGATAGGAAACGACATGCGCGACGCCGTAAACCATGGTCTTGCTGGAGCCGTCCTGCATTGTCTGGCCGTTGACCTTCAGCCACATTCCGAGGTTCTGCGGATCGGTGATTTCGTCCTTCGTGACCAGCCAGGGGCCGATCGGACCGAAGGTGTCGCAGGATTTACCCTTGGTCCACTGTCCGGCACGCTCCGTCTGGAACGCCCGCTCGGAAACATCGTGCGAAACGCAATAACCGGCGACGTAGTCGAGAGCATCGGCCTCAGATACATATTTCGCGGTCTTGCCGATGACGACGCCGAGTTCGACTTCCCAGTCGGTCTTCTCAGAACCGCGCGGAATAACAACGTTATCGTTCGGACCGACGATTGCCGAGGTCGCCTTCATGAAAATGACCGGTTCCGGCGGTACGGTCGCACCGGTTTCAGCGGCGTGGTCAGAGAAATTGAGGCCGATACAGATGAATTTTCCGGTTCCGGCAACGCAAGCGCCAATGCGCTCTTCGGAGATTACGGGAAGAGTGCCGAGGTCGATGGCGGCAATCTTCTTCAGGCCTTCCGGAGAAATGGCTTCACCGCCGATGTCTTTGACATGAGCAGACAGATCGCGGACTTTTCCTTCCGCGTCGAGGATCGCAGGTTTTTCCTGGCCAGGCTGGCCAACGCGCATCAATTTCATGGAACTCTCTCCCGGTTGTCAGACAAGGTGATGCATATATGAACGATACATTCATACTTGTCACCCCTTGACTGCTTCGACTTTCGAAAAATACCTTTTCCCTCCCGACAATCAAAAGGACACGCCCGTGACAAACAGCAATTCCCGGCAATCCGAATATCCCGTCGATCCACTCTTCCTCGATCGCTGGTCTCCGCGCGCATTCGATGGAGATGCGATGCCAAACGAGCATTTGCTGACCATTCTCGATGCCGCGCATTGGGCGCCATCGGCATCCAACCAGCAACCGTGGCGGTTTGTCTACGCGCACAAGGATAGCGAGGATTGGCCGCTCTTCGTGGAACTGCTGATGGAAGGAAACCAGCGCTGGGCAAAAAATGCCTCGGTGCTACTCTTCATCCTTTCCCGCGACCACAATATTTCACGAGAGGGTGAGAAAAAGCCTTCAGCGACCCATTCATTCGATGCCGGTGCGGCATGGTTTTCACTCGCCATGCAGGCGCATCTGCTCGGTTACCACGCCCATGGCATGGCAGGCATATTTAAAGACCAGATCGTGGAAAAGCTTGATGTTCCGGATGGATATAAGGTGGAGGCAGCAGTTGCCATCGGCACATTGACCGATAAGGCTGTTCTTCCTGACGATCTGGCAGAACGGGAAGTGCCCAGCAAGCGCCTCCCCCTTTCGGACGTAGCTTTCAAGGGGCGGTTCACCGGCAAGGCCGATTGATATCCGACAACACAGATGACAAAAGGCCCGGCGGAAATTGACCGCCGGGCCTTTCGTTAAAGTTTCGTTTCACGTGAATCGTCACGCGAGACGTCCCACAGGATTAAATGTCGAGATTGGCAACGCTGAGCGCATTTTCCTGAATGAAGTCGCGGCGCGGTTCCACCTCATCACCCATCAGGCGCGAAAACAGGCCGTCGGCATCCGTCGCATCGTTGACCTTGACCTGCAGCAGCGAACGTACATTGGCGTCGAGTGTGGTTTCCCACAGCTGCTCGGCGTTCATTTCACCGAGACCCTTGTAACGCTGCATGGAAAGACCCTTGCGGCCGGCGGCGAAAATAGCATCCAGAAGCGCACGCGGTCCGGCCAGTTCCATAGTGCCGTCCTTGCGTTGCAGAACCGGCGGAGTGACGTAAATATCGCGCGTGCGGGCCGCGAGCTGATCGATATGACGGGCATCGACCGAACCGATCAGGCCCATATCGAGCGTCGAGATTTCCTTGACACCGCGTACCATGCGCTCGAAGCGCAAGCCGCCATCTTCCAGCACCATGCCGGACCAGCCGCGTTCGGTTTCTTCCGCGATCATGTCCAGACGCCGGGCCACTTCGGCAACGGTTTCCTGGGCACGGGCAGCATCGGCCGAAAGCTCGGGGTTCAGGGCGCCGGCAATGGCGGCCTGTTCCACGATGGAGCGACTGTAGCGGGAATGCAGACCGTCGATCAGCGTGCGCATGCGCACCGCATCGAGAATGACCTCACGAAGGTCAGCGCCGATGCGTACTTCGCCGGAGCCGAGCGTCAGCGACGTATCCTCGATGCCCATCGAGATCAGATATTCTTCCAGCGCCTTCTCATCCTTGAGGTACTGCACGGATTTGCCGCGCGTCACCTTATAAAGCGGCGGCTGGGCGATATAGAGATGGCCACGCTCGATCAGTTCCGGCATCTGGCGGAAGAAGAAGGTCAACAGCAGGGTACGAATGTGGGCGCCGTCGACGTCAGCATCCGTCATGATGATGATCTTGTGGTAGCGCAGCTTGTCTGCGTTGAATTCGTCCTTGCCGATCGACGTGCCGAGCGCGGTGATCAGCGTGCCGATTTCCTGGCTGGACAGCATCTTGTCGAAACGGGCGCGCTCAACGTTCAGGATCTTACCGCGTAGTGGCAGGATGGCCTGCGTTTCACGCGAGCGGCCCTGCTTGGCCGAACCGCCTGCGGAGTCACCCTCGACGAGGAAGAGTTCGGATTTCGCCGGATCGCGTTCGGAACAATCGGCGAGCTTGCCGGGCAGAGAGGCGATATCGAGCGCACCCTTGCGGCGCGTCAGTTCGCGCGCCTTGCGGGCGGCTTCACGGGCAATGGCCGCTTCCACCACCTTGCCGACAAGGATCTTGGCGTCGGACGGATGTTCCTCGAGCCAGGTGGACAGGGCCTCATTGACGAGACTTTCCACGACAGGGCGCACTTCGGACGAAACGAGCTTGTCCTTCGTCTGCGAAGAAAACTTGGGGTCGGGAACCTTGACGGAAAGAATTGCCGTCAGTCCTTCGCGGCAGTCCTCACCCTGCAAGCTGACCTTTTCCCTTTTCATGATGCCGGAAGTCTCGGCATAGGATGTCATCTGACGCGTGAGCGCCGCGCGGAAGCCGGCCATATGGGTGCCGCCGTCGCGCTGCGGAATGTTGTTGGTGAAGCAGAGCACATTTTCGTGGTAGCTGTCGTTCCACCAGAGCGCGACCTCAACCGTGATGCCGTCCTTTTCGCCATGAATGGCCACCGGCTTGTCTACCAGCGGTTTCTTGGCCCGGTCGAGATAACGCACGAAGGCTTCAAGACCGCCATCGTAGAGCAACTCTTCCTGCTTGATATCAGAATGACGCTTGTCGGTGAGCACGATACGAACACCGGAATTCAAAAACGCCAGTTCGCGCAGGCGATGCTCCAGCGTACCAAAATCATAATCCGTCATGGTGAAGGTGTCGGGGCTCGCCAGGAAGGTGACTTCCGTGCCGGAGCGGCCTTCATATTCGCCAATGACCGAGAGCGGAGCATCGGCAACCCCATGGGTGAAGCCGATTTCGTGCAGCTTGCCATTGCGGCGGATTCTGAGCTTCAGCCAAACCGAAAGCGCATTTACGACCGAAACGCCCACGCCATGCAGACCGCCGGAAACCTTGTAGGAGTTCTGGTCGAATTTTCCGCCCGCATGAAGCTGCGTCATGATGACTTCCGCGGCGGAAACGCCTTCGGAAGAATGGATATCAGTCGGAATGCCGCGTCCGTTGTCCGTTACCGTCACCGAACCGTCGGCGTTGAGCGTCACCGTCACCAGATCGGCATGACCCGCAAGCGCCTCGTCGATGGCGTTGTCGACCACCTCGTAGACCATGTGATGCAGACCGGAGCCGTCATCGGTATCGCCGATATACATGCCGGGCCGTTTGCGCACAGCATCAAGACCCTTCAGGACCTTGATCGAATCGGCTCCGTATTCAGTGTTGGCGCCGACTTCGCTTGACGATGTTTCGGTCATAAGTACTCTTTCCAAAATTTCCTGGCCAAGTTTTCAGTGAGAAGGCCTGAAGCCCGCGAATCACTCAAATCCGACATACGACTATAGAAATTCTACACTCAATCCCAAAGGCCACATGCCTCAGAACGCTGCATAAAGCAGGGGATAGAGGGGTTTCAATCGCAAGAACGGCTTTTTTGTAGCACCGCTGACAGTTCCTCTATCACACTCAGCGGCAGCTTGCGAATATCCCGCGCCAGCCGATTGGCAAAAGCCGTATATTGCGGCGGCAGACCGACCGTGTCGATCGCCACCTTGGGGTCGGAGGAGCCGGCGAGAAAGAACAATTCCTCCGCCTCATCCCAGATGATGTTGAAATATCCGGCGATGCGCTGGAGGAGATCGAAGCTCGGTTTGCCGCGTTTGCCGTGCTCCAGTGCCGAGAGATAAGCGGGGGAAACGCCGATTGCCGCCGCCATCTCCTTCTGTGTCACGCCCTTGCGCTCACGAAGCAGCCGCACGGCTTCTGCAAAGGGCGTCATGATTTTTCACCCTTGCGGCGCGCCAACCGGACATAGAGAGCGCCATCGCCGCCGTGATTGGCGGATGCGTCCTCATAGGATGAAATCAAATAACGATATTCCGGTTTGGCGAACCACATGGGCACGGCCCTTTTCAGCGCACCATCGCTGCCGATGGAGCGACCCTTGCCGGTGATGACGAGCACGTGCCGAAGGCCCCGTTCGTGCGCCCGCAATAGAAAATCGAGCAGAACCGCATGGGCTTCGCTCTGAAACATGCCGTGCAGATCGATACGGCCTTCCAGCGGCAACCGCCCGCGCGTCAACTTGCGCTTAACCGGCTTTTCCATCGGTTGATGAATTTTTGGCTTCTTGTCCGGCGTAAAGGGCGAAACGTCCACCGGCTCCGCGAGCATCCTAGGGAAGACGGCGTTTGCCGTTTGCGGGACCACAGGTTCCGCCGCGGCTTCCTCGATATCGTCGAAAGCCAGCAAATCCTCCAGCCTGCCGGAGATGGGTCGGGCTGTTCTTGCGACCTTACCCCACAGAATGCGTTCTTCCTTGCCAAGCTTTCGACTGCCCTTCATCGCCGATACCTTTTCGCAGCAACATGCGGCAACAGCATATAGAAATCGGCGTCGTTGCGCACTGTGCCTGCAAGTTCTCCAGCTTCGAAACCCGAGCCGGTGAAAATGTCGCCGCGTGCCGGGCCAACGATGGCCGAGCCGGTATCGAGCGCCAGCATCAACCGCGCGAAGGGCTTGCCATTATCCAGGTGGGTCAATGACGGCGCATGGATAAAGAAGGGAAAACCGAAGGTGTGGATGAGCCTGTCCACCGCAAGCGCCCGCCCGGCGACCAGCGGCACCTTGGCGGCGGCGATCGGTCCCATATCCAGGCCGGCAACATCAGCCTCCCGGAAAAAAATATAGGAGCGATTATGCCATAGCACCCCATCCACCTCATCCGGATGGTGGGCGAGCCATTTGTGAATCGTCTGCATCGAGATCGTTTTCGGATCCAGTTCCCCACGATCCAGAAGCAACCGGCCGATCGGCGAGAACGGATGCCCGGCCTTGGCGGCATAGGTGACGCGTTTCACCTCTCCATCAGGAAACAGAAGACGGGCAGCACCCTGAACGTGGACGAAAAACAGATCGACCTTCGATCTCGCCCAGGCAATCTCAAGCCCCCTGCCCTGCAGATATCCTTCGTCGATCGCGCGGCGATCGGGAAAATAGGAAATGCCGTCCTCGCCCTCTCTGCCAAAAGCATAGGACGGATCAAAACCGCTCGGGCGATTTTCGTCATCGATATCCACCAGCTCCGGTGGGCGGCGGTAGACGGGATACTTCCAGACATCGTCGCGGACGGACGATACCTCAAGCTCCGGTTCATAAAAGGCAGTTACAAAACCGCGTTTTCCGCCAGGTGGTGAAATTTTGAAAGGTACACAATTCGTCTCGAAAAACCGGCGGGCCTGCTGGGAACTATCCGCTTGTTCCTCATCGGCCAGTTCCAGAAGCGAGGCCAGTTCGCCGGCGGTGAGACCCAGCGCGCCGGTCCTGTAGGGTTTTGAATTCCGAAGATGTGACAGGATCGTCCGCATCGCCGGAAACAGCTTACGCGGATCATCCTCCTGCCATCCCGGCAGATCACCGAAAGAAACTTCTTCGAACGAAAAGGGCGTATTCATTGCTCGGATTCAGTGGCGATCAGCTTCCAGTTGGGATCGCGCGAGCGGACATCACGCGAGAAGGTCCAGATGTCGTCCACTTCCGCAACCGCATCGGGATCGCCGTCCACCAGCTTGCCATCCTTGTCATAGGTGGCCGAAATCAGCTGGCTGACTATTCTGAGCGTGATCTGCTCTTCGGAATCGCGGATACCGGCCTGGGTGATATCGGCCTTCTCTATTCCCACGAAAGTGGACTTGACCACCTCGCCGCGACTTTCCCGCTCGGAAATGGCCGCCTCGAACCCGTCGAAAACTTCCTTCGACAGAAGGTTCTTCAACGTCTTGCGGTCACCATCGGCAAAACCCATGACGATCATCTCATAGGCCATGCGGGCGCCGTTCAGGAATTCCTTGGGGCGGAAGGTCGGGTCCTTGGTCATCAGCTCGCGCAGGGATGTATTCAAGGCAGTATCGACGGGCGCCAGAGCATCCGCCTCGGCAAAGCGGTTTTCGTCCTCCGCCTCAGAGCGTTTGGGCAGGGTCACGACCTTGTTATCGTCCGTGACGGGGCCTTTCGCGACATCGCGCGGCGTGTAAGGGTCGAATGGCGGCTTCTCATTGCCGGTTCGGCGACCAAGAACGCTGCGCAGCTGAAGAAAGATCAGCACCGCTGCAACGAGAAAAAACAATGTGATAAAGTCGCTAAAGCCCATCTTTTACCAAAACCGCCATTTAAATTCAAAAACCTGAACATCATATAGTCTGCATCTTATCATCATTCAAATGTGCAGATTCAATCATCGGTGTTCTCGGGAACCGGCAATCTGCCAGAGATGCACACGCAAGGCTAGAAGATGCGTTTTTCCTTTCTTCCCATCGTCATCCTGATGATGCCAATCCTGGAAATTGCCGGTTTCATCATCGTCGGCAAGACAATCGGTCTGTGGCTGACATTGGCGCTCGTCCTGTTCACGTCGTTTCTGGGGTTGCTGATCCTGCGGCTCGGCGGCATCGGCATGGTGAGAAATCTCCAGGCCGCAGGGCGCACCGGCGCCCAGCCTGCCGATGAGCTGGTCAATGGCGCCATGCGCGTCGTGGCGGGCATCCTGCTGTTCATCCCGGGTTTCATCACCGATATACTCGGTCTCCTGCTTCTGTCGAAAACGGTGAGACGTTTTTTCTGGAAGATCCTCGGACCCCGCGTCGTCGTGGCTGGTTCTTTTCGCCAGTCGGGTCAACCCGGCGGCCAGACCGGGCCGCAACCCGGTGACTTTTCCGGGTTCAGCAATGGTCAGGGAAATAAGGGTAGCTCCAAGGTCGTGGACCTCGACGAAGAGGAGTTTCACCGCGAAGGGCCCAAGGATTCTCCCTGGTCCCAAAAGCCGGATGATCGCAACCTGCCCAAACCCTGAAGCACGGCAAAGGGTTAGAGAGCCGAGAGCACGAGGGTTGTAAGGCTCAAGTCGAAATGATAGACCGCCTTCCACGAAATCACGCCGCGAGGAAACGTAATGACCGCTGAAAATGGCGCACAGGGCGCAGTTAGTCCTTCCCTCAACATTCTTACCCAGTACATCAAGGATCTTTCTTTCGAAAATCCGGGTGCTCCTCGTTCGCTTCAGGCTCGTGACAATGCGCCGTCGATCAACATCAATGTCAATGTCAACGCAAACCCGATTTCTGGTTCGGATTTCGACGTTGTGCTGACGCTGAATGCCGAAGCCAAGGATGGCGACAAGGTTCTGTTTGCTGCCGAGCTGGTTTATGGCGGCGTGTTCCGCATTGCCGGTTTCCCGCAGGAACATATGCTGCCGGTGCTGTTTATCGAGTGCCCGCGCCTGCTGTTCCCCTTCGCACGCCAGATCATCGCCGATGTCACCCGCAATGGTGGCTTCCCGCCGCTGATGATCGATCCGATCGATTTCGCGCAGATGTTTTCGCAGCGCGTTGCCGAGGAACAGGCCAGAGCCAAGGTTCAGGCCGTACCGAACTGAATTGTACGTGACGCCGCTCTTTTTAGAGTTCACACAAAACAAAACCCGGGTTCATCGCCCGGGTTTTTTATTTGACGCTTCTCGTCATTTTTCAACGGCGCATCTAAGCGCCAGGCGCACTTAATTCTGGTAACGGTTCCAGATCGCCTTGTCGCCCATGCCGAGAACGAGCTTGCCGTGCGCCGCGATGGTCTCCGCATCCAGTCTTGATGGTAGAGGATGCGGCCTTTGCAACGGCTCATTCGGGACATCATCATCCTCAATAGTGACCGCTTGCTGTTTGGAGCCGGAACCGAAACCGAGCGCTGTCTGGCGCCCACCGATCATTTCTATGTAGACTTCGGCGAGCAGTTCGGAGTCGAGAAGCGCGCCGTGTTTGGTGCGGTGGGAGTTGTCGATCCCGTAACGCCGGCAAAGTGCGTCGAGGGAATTCGGACCCATCGGGTGCTTGCGGCGTGCAAGCGAAAGCGTATCCGTCACCAATTCAGATGAGACCGGCGCAATGCCGAGGCGGGCAAATTCCGCATTGATAAAACCCATGTCGAATGTCGCATTATGCGCCACCCAGCGGGCACCTTCAAAAAATTCGCGGATTTCGTCGACGACTTCGGCGAATTTCGGCTTGTCTTTCAGGAAGTCGTCGGTGATGCCATGCACCGCAAGCGCGTCCGGGTGAACCTTGCGATCTTCCGGGTTGATATAAATATGCAATGTGCGGCCGGTCGGAAAATGGTTGTTGAGCTCGATTCCGCCGATTTCGATCACGCGGTCCAGTTTCGATTCAAGGCCTGTGGTTTCCGTATCGAAAATGATCTCACGCATTTTTCTCTCCGTTGCCCGAACCGGCACTTAGTCTCTGAAGAATTTCTCTTACCTGATCCCGTGCCGCTTCGACACCATTTCCGCTATCGATGATAAAATCGGCGCGCCGGCGCTTTTCGGCATCGGGCATCTGCCGGGCCAATATCATTTCGAATTTCTCTTCCGTCATGCCGGGACGGGACAAAACCCGCTGGCGCTGTATTTCCGGCGCGCAACTAACAACGACTACTTTATCGACCCTCGTTTCCGCGCCGGTTTCAAACAGCAGCGGGATATCGAGAACGGCGAAATTTTGATTTTCCTCTCTCGCCTTACGGAGAAAAGCTTCCTGTCTTTCACGAACAAGCGGATGGACGATTGCTTCCAGCTTGCTAAAATTAGCCGGATTCTCCCTGAGGATGTTAGCGAGTTCAAGACGGTCGACCGTGCCGGAAATGGTCGTGCCCGGAAAGGCGGCTTCGATCATCGGCACGGCTTCTGCTGAATAGAGGTCGTGCACGACCGCATCAGAATCGAGAACCGGTATCCCTTCCGCGGCAAACAGTTTCGCCGTGGTCGTTTTTCCCATTCCGATCGAGCCGGTGAGACCGATGACGATCATCAATGTTTCTCCATATCCTCAATTATGAGGCAACGAAGAGTGTCATCAACTTCCGGCGTTTTGCCGAACCATTTTTTAAAGCCGGGTTTTGCCTGATGAAGGAGCATGCCAAGCCCATCGACCGTCGCAATACCCCTGTGTCTGCGCCATCTGGAGGATGGGGGTTCTCAACGGCACATAGACGATATCGGTTACAACAGCACTTGCAGCGAGCGGCGAAAAATCAATCTCGGGCGCTTCCGTTCCGTCCATACCCAGCGATGTCGTGTTCACAAACAACCCGGCGTCCTGCATGACTTCATGAAGAGCGCCCTGAGGATGAGAAAAAACCCGTGCACCGAAACGGTCGGCCATTTCACGGGCACGTTCGACCGTGCGGTTCAGGACATGGATTTCGGCAATGCCGCGGTCACGCAGCGACTGAACGACGGCCCTGCTTGCACCGCCGGCTCCGAACACCACCGCCCGGTCGGTTTTCTCCCATCCGGGATGGCGCTCATCGAGATTGGAAACGAAGCCATAGCCATCCGTGTTGGTGGCATGCAGCCTGCCCTCTTCCATCCAGACGGTATTGGCTGCACCCAGTTCCTCCGCCAGCTCGTCGGGACTATCAGCCAACTTAAAGGCCGCTTCCTTGTGCGGAATGGTGACATTGCCACCCACCGCTGCACCAGGTCCCTGTTCCTTTAGTGCCGTGATGAAATCGGCGAAGTCATCGGGGGCAACCTCAATGGCCTTATAGGAGCCGGGTATCCCGAATTTCTTCAGCCAGTAGGAATGGATGATCGGCGAGCGGGAGTGCTTGATCGGATAACCGACAACGAAGGCATTTATAGTTAATGTTTCACGTGAATCAGCCATCGATGACATCCATGTCGCGCAGTTTCATTAAGAGAGGCAGAAGCGGCAGGCCAAGAATGGTGAAATAATCCCCCTCTATCGAAGTAAATAGCTGGATTCCTTCGCCCTCGAGCTGATAGGCACCGACACTGCTCAAGGCCTTTTCACCCACGCGTTGCAGGTGTCGGGAGACGAATTCGGCGCTCAAATTTCGCACCGAAAGCTCGGCACTGGAGATCGTCTGCCATACGACATCACCGTCGCGGGCAAGAACGGCTGCACTGTTCAGGCGATGAACCTTGCCGGATAATGAGAGCAGATGTGCTTCGGCTTCGGCCATGGTTTTTGGCTTGTGGTACACCCGGGCACCGAGCGCCATCGTCTGGTCGCATCCAAGAACGAGTGCTTGCGGATGCAGGGCACTTACCGCAAGCGCCTTCGCCCTCGCCAGTTCCAACGCAACCTCTTCCGGCTTTGCGCCATTTTTTTCCAGCTGCTCGTCGAGCGCGCGCTCGTCAATATCCGCCGGGATCGCCGAAAATGTCAGCCCCGCATTGCGCATCAACATCTGACGGGATGCGCTGGACGAGGCGAGGATCAACTCTTGTTTCATCGACTGTCTGCTCCGAATGTTGCGATCCGGATTATCGTGTCCTCGGGCGAAGGGCAAGGATTGCCGCGGCCGTTTCCTCTATGGAGCGGCGTGTAACATCGATCAACGGCCAATTGTTACGGGCACAGAGCGCACGCGCATATTTCAGCTCTTCCATGATGGTGGCGCGATCCGTGTAGCGGCCGCTGTCAAATCCACCGGTCGTGCCGAGTTCCCGGTTTTCACGTACCTGCGATATGCGATCCGATGTCGCGACGAGACCAACGATCAAGGGACGGGTGGCGGCATAAAGGCTTTCCGGCAACGGCACGTTTGGAACGACCGGTATATTGGCGGTCTTTATGCCTCTGTTGGCGAGATAGATGCTTGTCGGTGTTTTCGACGTTCGACTGATCCCAATGATGACGATATCGGCTTCGTCATAGCTTTCCGGCATTTGCCCGTCATCATGGTCCATCGCAAAATTGAGCGCTTCGATCCGCGCGAAATAATCCGCGTTCAGCGCGTGCTGCGCCCCGACCCGCCGTCTCGAAGGTGCGCCTAGATAGGTCTGGAAAATGCCTATGATCGGCTCGAGGACGTTGACGCAGGGCACCCCGATCGCGTGACAGCGCAAATCCAGGAACTCGGCCAGCTGCTGATCCACGATCGTATAAAGAACGATGCCCGGTTCCTTGTCGATCAGATCCACCACCTGGGCGAGCTGCTTCTGGTTCCTGATCATCGGATAAACATGTTCCACCGGCATCGAAGCGTGGAACTGCGCCGAGACGGCACGACCGGCCGACATGAGAGTCTCTCCGGTTGAGTCCGAAATCAGGTGCAAATGGAAGAAACTTTTTTTGTTCTCCACGCTGTTTTTCTCTCGCTGTTGATAAACCGGGACAAACTTCCGAATTGTTCCGCGGGCCGAGCCGCCTCGTGGATAAAGTGGGTTTTTTCCACAATCCGCAAGTGGCGTCCTTGCTATCAGGCATGCCTGTGAATTGTCTGGAAACTCTGAACTTGTTCAAAACTGTCCACAGATGATCCACAGGCAACGGCTTCAGAGGATATAACTTAAATATCTGAAACTATTATATAAATATCTATTATCCCATTTATTGCGATGAAGCGATGAAATGCCGTGTTCAGGTCTTGGCGCTTACACCCGACTGCGGCATATCGACTGGAAAGATTTTAATCCTTGCTACTCACCGACTCTAAGAAATAGAAAATCTTTTAAATCTCTTAGATTTTATTTTTTGGAAGTTGGGTGGCATGAGCGAGCGTAAGGTTTTAAAGGTGTTGAACGGGCAGACAGTCACACCTCCGCCCATATGGCTGATGCGGCAGGCAGGGCGTTACCTTCCGGAGTACAGGGAAACGCGAAAGAACGCCGGCAGTTTCCTCGATCTCTGTTATAATCCCGAACTGGCAACCGAAGTGACCCTTCAGCCCATTCGCCGGTTCGGTCTTGATGCAGCTATCCTCTTTTCCGATATTCTGGTGATACCGGATGGGTTTGATCGCAATGTTTCCTTCAGCGAGGGAAAGGGTCCGGCCATGGATCCGATCGACGCGGATGGCATCGACAGGCTGGATGCGAGCAATGTGATTGCGCATCTTTCACCCGTTTTCGAAACCGTCTCACGCTTGCGCCAGACCTTACCGGATGAGACGACGCTTCTCGGTTTTTGCGGTGCGCCTTGGACGGTTGCAACTTACATGATTGCCGGCCACGGAACGCCTGATCAGGCGCCGGCGCGGTTGTTCGGTTATCGGGAGCCGGCAGCCATGGAAAAGCTTCTTGCCTTGCTGGCTGAGATTTCCGCCGACTACCTTGTGGCACAGATTGATGCCGGGGCCGATGCGGTGCAGATTTTCGACTCCTGGGCCGGGGTGCTCGGCGAGAAGGAATTCGAGGAATATGCGGTAAAACCCGTCGCCCGTATCATCGCTTCGGTGCGCGCTCGCCGCCCCTCCGCGAAGATCATCGCCTTTGCCAAAGGGGCCGGTTATCTTTTGAAGGATTATCGCCGCAAAACGGGCGCAGACGCCATCGGCCTCGACTGGTCGGTGCCACTCGGTTTCGCAAGGGACTTGCAGAAGGAAGGCCCGGTACAGGGCAATCTGGACCCCATGCTGATGGTGGCGGGTGGCAAGGCTCTGGAGGACGGTATCGACGCTGTGCTGCAGGCTCTGGGACAGGGCCCGCTGATCTTCAATCTCGGCCATGGCATCACGCCGCAGGCCGATCCGGAAAACGTTGCAAGGCTGGTGCAGCGGGTGCGTGCCGGCGGAGCCGGGGCATGAGCGGCGAGAAGCAGACCTCCGCCCGCTCAGGAAACAGGGCTGCCCTTCGCGCAGGTATGGCGCTCGGTGTCTTTGCCGCTTTTGTCGCGCTTTTGTTTTACGCCGATCCGGCCGATCTCTATCTCTGGATCAAGGCGCTTCATATCATCGCAGTGATTTCCTGGATGGCGGCGATTTTTTACCTGCCGCGCCTGTTCATTTACCACACCGATGCACCCACCGGTTCGCAGCAATCCGAAACCTTCAAGGTGATGGAACAGCGGTTGATCAAGGTCATCATGAACCCGGCGATGATGATCAGCTGGATATTGGGGCTTTATCTCGCATGGTCGGTTTATGGTTTTTCCGGCGGCTGGCTACATGCGAAAATCGCACTGGTGGTGCTACTAACCATCGCCCATGTCTATTTCACCCGCAGTGCCAAACGGTTCGCCCGGGATGAAAATATCAAGCCTGCCCGTCACTGGCGGTTGATGAACGAGGTTCCGACGGTACTGATGATCCTTATAGTCATACTTGTGGTTGTGAAACCCTTCGGTTAAGAGGTCGCAACGATAAATTTCGCGGAATTCGTGCTTTCCTCTTGCAGTAGCCCTATTCAATCGCTATTTTCGGACCACTCATCTCGTGGCATGTGAATTATTCAGTCATCTGCGGCTTCTCCCTCAGCATCTGATTCGCGAACACGCCCTCCCCCGACATTACATTATCAAACGGTCTTTCCTTCATGGCTGAAATGAAGCTTCAGGAACTTAAGAGCAAATCGCCTACCGACTTGCTAACTTTTGCTGAATCCCTGGAAGTTGAAAATGCGAGCACCATGCGCAAGCAGGAGCTTATGTTCGCAATCCTCAAGGTTCTCGCGAGCCAGGACATCGAAATTATCGGCGAAGGCGTCGTTGAAGTCCTGCAGGACGGTTTCGGTTTTCTACGGTCCGCAAATGCAAATTATCTACCGGGTCCGGACGATATCTACATTTCGCCCTCGCAAATTCGCCGTTTCTCTCTGAAGACCGGCGATACTGTCGAGGGGCCGATCCGTGGACCCAAGGAAGGCGAACGCTATTTCGCGCTTCTCAAGGTCAACACGATCAATTTTGACGATCCTGAAAAGATCCGTCACAAGGTTCACTTCGATAACCTGACGCCGCTTTATCCGAATGAGCGGTTCAAGATGGAGCTGGAGCTTCCGACATCGAAGGATCTGTCGTCGCGTGTGATCGATCTGGTCGCGCCACTTGGCAAGGGCCAGCGTGGATTGATCGTCGCGCCGCCGCGTACCGGTAAAACTGTTCTCTTGCAGAACATCGCGCATTCCATCACGGCTAACCATCCGGAATGTTACCTGATCGTTCTTCTGATCGACGAACGTCCGGAAGAAGTCACCGACATGCAGCGCTCGGTCAAGGGTGAGGTGGTGTCGTCAACCTTCGACGAACCGGCTGTACGCCACGTCCAGGTGGCTGAAATGGTCATCGAAAAGGCGAAGCGCCTTGTCGAACATGGCCGCGACGTCGTTATCCTGCTCGATTCAATCACCCGCCTCGGCCGAGCTTATAACACGGTCGTTCCGTCTTCCGGCAAGGTCCTGACCGGTGGTGTGGATGCCAACGCGCTGCAGCGGCCGAAGCGTTTCTTCGGTGCCGCACGTAACATCGAAGAAGGTGGTTCGCTGACGATTATCGCGACCGCGCTGATCGACACCGGCAGCCGCATGGACGAAGTCATCTTTGAAGAATTCAAGGGTACGGGTAACTCGGAAATCGTGCTTGACCGTAAGGTCGCTGACAAGCGTATCTTCCCGGCGCTCGATATTCTCAAGTCCGGTACACGTAAGGAAGACCTGCTCGTGCCGCGTCAGGATCTCCAGAAGATTTTCGTGCTTCGCCGCATTCTCGCGCCGATGGGAACGATGGATGCCATCGAGTTCCTGATCGACAAGTTGAAGCAGACCAAGACCAATTCGGATTTCTTCGAATCGATGAATACCTGATCCGGAGTTTTACCGGTCCCATCGACAAAGCTTTAAAGCCGCATCCGTTCATTCGGATGCGGCTTGACTGTTTTAACCGAGGTGAATGATGCCAGCTTCCGCCGATACCATTTTTGCGCTCTCCAGTGGAGCATTGCCGGCCGGCGTCGCTATTATCAGGATCAGTGGGCCCGGAGCGTTCGAAGCCTTTGTGACATTGACCGGTCGTGACCTTCCCGCACCGCGGCAGGCGGTTCTATGTTCGATTCGAAACCGAAACAATGAGATCATCGACCAGGCGCTGATGATCGTTTTCCCTGCACCAAGTTCCTTCACGGGTGAGAACTGCATCGAAATCCACAGCCACGGAAGCCGCGCGGTTGTCGCATCAATTTTTGCCGAGCTCGAACTGCTCGAAGGATTTCGGCCGGCGGATGCCGGCGAGTTCTCCCGCCGAGCGTTTGAAAACGGGAAGATGGATCTTCTCGAAATCGAAGGTCTGGCGGATCTGCTGCAGGCTGAAACGGAGATGCAGCGGCGTCTGGCGGTTGAGCAGAGCACTGGTAAGCTGTCAGCGCTCTACGATGGCTGGGCAGGCCGGTTGACGCGTGCTCGCGCCCTGATCGAGGCGGAGCTGGATTTCGCCGACGAGGAAGATGTGCCGGATTCCGTTGCCGCGCATGTGTGGGACGCGATGACGCAACTTCATAGCGAAATCACCAGCCATCTCCAGAACGGCGGAAGCAGCGAGATTATTCGTGACGGGTTCAAGGTGGCGCTGGTGGGAGAGCCTAACGCTGGCAAGTCCACGCTTCTTAATGCTCTGAGCGGCCGTGACGTTGCTATTGTCACTGACATTGCTGGCACGACCAGAGACGTGCTGAGCGTCGATATTAATCTCGACGGTTACCTGGTCCGCATATTCGATATGGCCGGAATTCGGGAGACGCAGGACGTGGTCGAAAAGGAAGGTGTAAGGCGAGCTGTTCTGACAGCGGAAACCGCGGATCTTATTTTGATATTGCAAGATAACGATTCGACTCCGAAACAATCCATCATTTCGCTGGAAAATGCTCGCCATTTGCATCTACGGACAAAAACCGCGATTTCCTCTTCGACAGTTGACGCTGTTTTTGATCTCGCCATCTCCGCCAGGGAAGGCGTCGGTCTCGACGAATTGCGTTTATTGATCAAGCGAGAGATTGAAAGCAGTGTTGGTGTTGCACAGACATTGGTCCCTGCCCGCGCCCGCCACAAAAAACGACTTGAAGAGACGCTGAACTATGTTAGTGATGCGCTCAATTCCGAGACCATGGACCTTGCGATAAGGTCGGAATATTTGAGACTCGCAGCAACATCGCTTGGACGCATTACGGGTCGCGTCGATGTGGAAGATTTGCTGGGCGTGATCTTCTCGGAATTCTGCATAGGAAAATGATTCACGTGAAACATTGGTGGCCAATACGGCAAAGCCGATGATTTGGGATAAGGCGCAGGGATATGCACCAGTCATTTGATGTCATTGTTATCGGTGGTGGACATGCCGGCAGCGAAGCTGCGGCGGCCGCTGCACGACATGGCGCTAGAACCGCTCTCGTTACCCATAAGCGAGAGACGATCGGGGTGATGTCCTGTAACCCGGCAATCGGTGGTCTCGGTAAAGGACACCTTGTCCGCGAAATTGATGCGCTGGACGGTTTGATGGGCCGGGTTGCTGATGCAGCCGGAATTCAATTCCGTATGCTCAATCGCAAAAAAGGCCCCGCCGTCCGCGGGCCGCGCACGCAGGCTGATCGGCGGCTTTATCGCGAGGCGATGCAGCGGGAAATCAATGCGATTGAAAACCTTAGCATTATTGAAGGCGATGCATTCGATATTGACATGACCAATGATCGGGTATCTGCCGTTATAATGGCGAACGGTAGCCGGATTCCTTGTGGTGCTGTTGTGTTGACGAGCGGCACTTTTCTACGCGGTCTTATTCATATCGGCTCCGAAAAGATTCCCGCAGGCCGGGTTGGTGAAAAACCGTCTCTTGGCCTTTCCGAAACGCTTGGCCGTCTGGGCCTCGCCATGGGCCGGCTGAAGACCGGCACCCCTGCCCGGCTTGATGGTCGCACGATCGATTGGAATGCTGTGGATCGGCAAGCGGCCGATGAAGATCCCGTTCCGTTCTCCTTTATGACGGATCGCATTGTCAATCCACAGATCGAATGCGGCGTAACCCGGACGACGCCGGCGGGACACAAGATCATTCAGGATAATATTCATCTGTCAGCGATGTATTCGGGACAGATCGAGGGTGTTGGTCCGCGCTATTGTCCGTCGATCGAAGACAAGATTACACGCTTCGGTGAACGGGACGGTCATCAGATATTTCTGGAACCAGAAGGCCTTGATGACCACACAATTTATCCAAATGGAATTTCGACGTCGCTTCCGGCCTCAGTTCAGGAGCAGTTTATCCGCACCATCCCCGGCCTTGAGCAAGTCAACATCATTCAGCCCGGCTACGCGATTGAATATGACTATGTCGATCCGCGTGAGCTCAAGCCTTCTCTGGAATGCCGGAAAATTCCGGGATTGTTCCTGGCAGGGCAGATCAATGGCACGACGGGTTATGAAGAGGCGGGCGCCCAGGGTCTGGTTGCCGGGTTGAATGCGTCGCTATATGCAGGCAATGCAGACCCCATTCATTTCAGTCGTACCGAATCCTATATCGGTGTGATGATCGACGATCTCACCTCCAAGGGTGTCAGCGAACCCTATCGCATGTTTACGTCGAGAGCGGAATATCGGCTTTCACTTCGCGTTGACAACGCTGATCTGCGACTTACACCTATTGGTCAGATGGCCGGCATTATCGGGCATGACCGCCAAAAACGCTTCGCAGATTTTATCTCAGATCTGGATCGGGGTCGCGAGCTGATGAAGAGCATTTCCATCAGTCCCTCTCAGGCTGCTAAACAGGGATTGAAACTCAACCAGGACGGTCAACGTCGTTCGGTTTATGAAATGCTCGCCTACCCCGATATTACGATGGAAACTCTTACCACTCATTGGCCGGAGCTACGGGCGCTTAATACCAAGGTCGCTGAGGTTTTGGAAATCGAAGCGAGTTACGCTGTCTATATGCAGCGTCAAAGCGCGGATATTGTCGATATCAAGCGAGACGAAGACAGAAAAATCCCCAATGATTTCGATTTCCAGTCTTTGTCCGGTCTCTCCAACGAACTGAAACAAAAGCTGGAAAAGGCACGTCCAGAGAACATTGCCCAGGCTGCGCGTGTTGACGGTATGACACCTGCTGCGATATCGCTGCTTCTCGCACTTCTGCGGAAAGGCTCCGCATCAGGAAGTGAAAAATTGCGCATGCACCAATAGCGAGTCGGACCATGAAGATAAACGGCCAGAGTGTTTCACGTGAAACACAGGAGAGGCTCGAGCATTTCGTCGAGCTTTTCAAGAAGTGGAACAAAACCACAAATCTGGTGGCGCCTTCGACTCTCACTGAGCTCTGGAGCCGGCATGTCGCGGACAGTGCACAGATATTTCAGCTCGCCCCTCAACCGCAAAAATGGATTGATCTGGGAAGCGGCGGCGGTTTTCCGGGCGTCATTACAGCGATTTTTCTCGCGGAACTGGGTGATGGTTGGGTCGATCTGGTAGAGAGCAACAATAAAAAGGCTGCGTTTTTGCGAATTGCGCTAAAGGAAACCGGCGCAAGAGGCGCGGTTCATCCAGTCAGAATTGAAAAAGCGCCTGAAACCGTTGAAAATTGCGATGCGGTTTCGGCGAGAGCCCTCGCCGAGATGAATTTACTTTTCGAATATATTCACCCGTGGGCGCAGAATAATCCAAATCTCAGGGCATATTTCAATAAAGGCAGGGATTATGAATCCGAACTGCAGAAAGCGCATGGCCGCTGGCAGTTTGATCTGATAAAACACCAGAGTGCCATTGAGGCAGATTCTGTTGTTCTTGAAATCAGTAACCTCACTAAGAGGCACTGACGAGCTGGTCAGGTGCGGTATGACTTCTGAAAAAAACCGGATTATCGCAGTCGCAAACCAGAAGGGTGGCGTTGGCAAAACAACGACGGCCATCAATCTGGCTACTGCATTGGCGGCTATTGGTGAGCGGGTGCTGATCATTGATCTTGATCCGCAGGGTAATGCTAGCACAGGATTGGGCATCGACCGCAAAGAGCGCAAGCTTTCTTCCTATGATCTTCTGGTGGGTGATCATACCGTTGCCGAAGTTGCGGTTCCGACAGCAGTTCCGAACCTCGATATCGTCCCGTCAACGATGGATCTTCTGGGCTTTGAGATGCAGGTTGCGAATGTTGCCAACCGCGTCTTTCTGTTGCGTACCGCCATGGAGACGCAGGAAGCCAGAGACTACTCCTATATTTTGGTAGATTGCCCGCCCTCTTTTAATCTTTTGACGATGAATGCCATGACCGCCGCCCATTCGGTGCTGGTACCGTTGCAGTGCGAGTTCTTTGCGCTGGAAGGCCTCAGCCAGCTGCTGGATACGGTTAGCCAGATACGCGGCTCCGTCAATCCGCAGCTTGATATTCAGGGTATCGTTCTCACGATGTTCGATGCGCGCAACAATCTTGCGCAGCAGGTGGTTTCCGATGTGCGGATGCATTTGGGAGAAAAGGTTTACCACACTCTCATTCCGCGCAATGTTCGGGTTTCCGAAGCGCCGTCTTATGGTAAACCGGCAATTCTTTATGATCTGAAATGCGCTGGCAGCCAGGCTTATTTGCAATTGGCGTCCGAAGTGATCCAGAGAGAGCGTCTGCGCAAGGCGGCCTGACGTTTTGCCGGAGTATATGGAGTAATATCTTATGAGTGATGATCTTTCCAAGCGTCGACTCGGACGCGGTCTCGCGGCGTTGATCGGCGAAATGGATCAGCCTGTGCCGGTGGGTGAACCGCAGCGCGCCGTTAGTGCGGATCGCGCCATCCCGATCGAGTTCATCGCTCGCAGCCAGAGAAACCCACGTCGTCACTTTGACGAAAATGAGTTGCAGGATCTTGCTTCGTCCATTCGTCAGCACGGGATTGTTCAGCCTGTGGTCGTGCGAACGATTGGCGTCAACCGTTACGAGATAATCGCTGGTGAACGGCGCTGGCGCGCGGCACAGCTGGCCGGTTTTACGGACGTTCCTGTCATCGTTCGGGATGTAGACGACCGCACGGCTCTGGAGCTGGCTATCGTCGAAAACGTCCAGCGTTCCGATCTCAACCCGCTTGAAGAAGCGATGGGCTATGAGCAGTTGATCGCCGAACATGGCTACACTCAGAACGACCTCGGTGAAATCATCGGCAAGAGCCGAAGCCATGTTGCAAACAGCCTTCGTCTTTTGAAACTTCCCGATCCGGTTCGGGACATGTTGGCTGACGGTTCGCTTTCCGCTGGCCATGCGCGCGCGCTTGTTTCCACTTCCGATCCGTCAGGTCTGGCTCGGACTATCGTTTCCAAGGGTCTTTCGGTGCGTGATGCCGAGCGCCTGGCGCAAAACGACATCAAGTCGCAGGGTGACGTCTTGGAGAAGCGGCCTTCGGCTGAGAAGGATTCCGATACGGTCGCGCTTGAACGCAGCCTGTCGGATGCTCTCGGTCTGGACGTGAAGATTAGCCACAAAGGCGGATCGGGACAAATCCGCATCGGATACCGCACGCTAGAGCAGCTGGAAGCCGTGTGCCGGCTTCTGGAGCAAAAATAAGCAAGTATTTGTTTTAATTGATAAAATACCCGCGTTTAGCGGGTATTTTTATGCTGTGGTGCTCAAAAGTCGATAGCGCGGCCGTTTATTTCGTAGTCACCGAAACGAACAGGTTCCGCGCCGCCGCGACCGCCGGTTTCCTGCGGCAATTGAAGATCCGCCTGTTGTTTGCGCCGTTCTTCCGCTTCCTTCAACGCACGTTCCGCCGCCGGCGAAAGCCGCTTGAGCATTTCCGCGCCGTTGTCATTATCCGCATCCTGCATGAGTAATCCTCCCTATGACGGGATATTGAAATATGTTTGCCGTTCACCAGATTATATAAACAGATGGGGGCTTTATAAACCCCGGAATATTTCCTGAGTGGGAACAAGGAGAATTTAACATATGAACATGATGCGCACGGCAATGCTTCTGGCCTTCATGACGGCATTGTTCATGGGTGTCGGTTTTCTGATCGGCGGTAAGGGCGGCATGATGATTGCCTTGCTTATTGCCGCTGGTATGAATCTTTTCTCCTACTGGAATTCGGACAAGATGGTCCTGTCGGCCTATCGTGCACGCGAGATCGATGAGGCGAATGCGCCTGAATTTTTCCACATGATCCGCGATCTCTCGCATAATGCCGATCTTCCGATGCCCAAGGTTTATATTTATGATAGCCCGCAGCCGAACGCCTTCGCGACGGGAAGAAACCCGCAGAATGCCGCTGTCGCCGCCTCGACGGGCCTGCTGGAGCGCCTCACCCCTGAAGAAGTGGCTGGTGTCATGGCGCATGAGCTGGCCCATGTGCAGAACCGAGATACGCTGACGATGACTGTGACCGCGACGCTGGCAGGCGCCATCTCCATGCTCGGCAACTTCGCGTTTTTCTTTGGTGGCAATCGTGAAAACAACAATAATCCGCTGGGGTTTATCGGCGTACTGGTTGCGATGATCGTGGCGCCGCTTGCCGCGATGCTGGTGCAGATGGCGATCAGCCGTACCCGGGAATATTCTGCCGACCGACGGGGCGCGGAAATTTGCGGCAATCCGCTCTGGCTCGCTTCGGCACTGCAGAAAATTTCGGGCATGGCGCAAAGCATTCATAATGAGGATGCGGAGCGTAACCCGGCGACGGCGCATATGTTCATCATCAATCCCCTGTCCGGTGAGCGCATGGACAACCTGTTTTCCACGCATCCGAATACGGAAAACCGGGTGGCGGCACTTCACGCCATGGCGCAGGAGTTTTCCCCGCGAGGATCGACGCGAACGCCATCGGGTGATAGACCTCAGCGCAAATCAGGCTCCGTTCCCAATACCGGCTGGGGGCGCGGCAAAGAAAACGAGCGCAAGGGACCGTGGTCTTGACATCCGATACTCAAAATAAGCCATCGCGGTCTAAAAAACCGGGACAGGACCATGCAAGGGGCCGCGAAGACGGCCCTTCGTCTTTCCAAGATAAACCCGGCCTTGCTGCACGCGTTGCCGCAACCCGCATTCTGGCGGCCGTTTTGGAAAAGAAAACCTCGCTGGACGGTATGCTGGACAGCGAAAACGGCAATCCCGTCTATCGCGCGCTATCCCTTGCGGACCGGGCGCTGGTGAGAGCGATCGTCAACAGCGCGCTTCGCCACCTTCCGCGTATCGAAGCCGCCTTGTCGATGCTGCTTGACGGACCGTTGCCGCAGGGCGCCCGGTCGCTTCATCACGTCCTTGTCGTTGGCGCAGCGCAAGTGCTTCATCTCGATGTCCCCGATCATTCTGCGGTCGATCTTGCCGTGGAACAGGCCCATCGCGACCCGCGCAACAGGCGTTTTGCCAAGCTGGTGAATGCCGTCCTCAGGCGATTGGGCCGGGAAAAAGCAGAAATCGAAAAGGCGATCGCGGATGTGCCCGTGCTTCCGGACTGGTTCTACGCTCGGCTTGTTTCAGCTTACGGAGATGAGGTTGCCAAACGGATTTCCGAAGCGCAGCTGACGCCCTCTTCCATCGATCTCACGGTGAAGAAGGATCCGGCTGTCTGGGCGGAAAAGCTGGGCGGTACGGTTTTGCCGAATGGCAGTGTCCGTCTCGGTGAATTTGAAGGCCAGATTCCCTCGCTTGAAGGCTTTGCCGAGGGTGCCTGGTGGGTTCAGGATCTCGCGGCCAGCATGCCTGTGAAGCTGATGGGCGATATTTCCGGAAAACGTGTTGCCGATCTCTGTGCAGCTCCGGGCGGCAAGACTGCCCAGCTCGCGCTTGCCGGCGCGAAGGTGACTGCCCTGGACCAGTCCGGCAATCGTCTTCGCCGCCTCAGGGAAAATCTCGACCGGCTTGGTCTTCACGCCGAAACCGTTGAAGCCAATATGCTGAAGTACCAGCCGGAACAGCTTTTCGACGCCGTTCTTCTGGATGCCCCCTGCTCGTCTACCGGCACGTTGCGTAAACATCCCGATGTCTGCTGGACGAAGGACGAGAATGATATTACCAAGCTTGCCGCTCTTCAGGGCCAGATGTTGCGACACGCGCTCACGCTGGTGGGAGCCGGCGGCATTGTGGTGTTTTCCAATTGCTCGCTCGATCCCTCTGAAGGGGAAGCGATGATTGCACAGGTCCTGGCGGAAAACCCGGACTTCGAGCGTGTTGCCGTTCGCAAGGACGATTGGCCAGGAATGGAAGCCGCCGTCACTGCCGAAGGCGATCTTCGTACAACGCCGGATATGTTCGGCGGCATCGACGGGTTTTTTAGCAGTGTCTTGCGTAAGAAGTAGAAAAAAGCCAAGCTTCCGCGAATCATTGGATAATTGCCGATACGTTCCGATCATCACGGTTCACTCATAAAAACAAAACATGTGAAACGGGAAACACAGCTTGTCAGGGTCCTTTGCAGGCAGCATCAATGCCGCCGGTCTTCTCTCGCGGATGGCGTATCGTCATCTGTGTGTGGGCCTCGCTCCTTTGCGCCTGCGCATATCCCGGTTTGCCAATCGCGTTCCCGATGGTCTGGTGGCGGCGCCGACTGATCTGAGGGCAATCGATCCGTATTTTGCCGAGGAATTGCTGCGGGGCCGGATTGCGCTCGCCGGCCGCGTCGTAGAAACCGGCGGTCTATCGCCATTTCAGGTGGACTATCCCTCGCTGGTTTTTGAAGAGCGGCTGCATGCATTCGGCTGGCTGCGGCATATCCGTTCCGACAGATCGAGTGAGGCCAGCAAGCGGGCGCGGCGTATCGTTGCCGAATGGATGACTATTCACGGCAAGCGGGTTGCGGGGATCGCCTGGTCTCCGGAGATCGCGGCACAAAGGCTGATTGCCTGGCTGTCCCATTCTCCCGTTGTTTTACATGAGGCCGATGCGGGTTTTTATCGTCGTTTCCTGAAAAGTCTTGCGTTTCACGTGCGTTATCTCGACAGGATCGTCAAACATGCGCCGGATGGCGAAGCGAGGCTGCGGATCAGGATTGCGCTGGCCGTCGCGTCCATAGCCATGCCGACCCGCCTGTCCCATATTACTCGGCACGGAATGAAGCTGGCGCAGGAAATGGAACGCCAGATTCTTCCAGATGGCGGGCATGTTTCCCGCAATCCGCGTGTCATGCTGGATTTGCTGCTCGATCTTTTGCCGCTTAGGCAAAGCTACATCAATCTCGGTCACGATCTGCCCTCGGGGCTGGTGCCGGCGATTGACAGGATGTTTCCGGCCATCCGGTTTTTCCGCCATCAGGGCGGCGATCTGGCGCTGTTCAATGGCGCCACCGCCACGCTTGCCAATGAACTTGTGTCGGTACTTCGTTATGATGAGACAGCCGGCCGGCCGTCCAAAATGCTGCCGGATGTCAATTATCATCGTCTTGCAACCGATGAGACGGTCATCATCGTGGATACTGGTCATCCAAGCTCGGCGGAGCTTTCGCGTAACGCCCATTCGGGCTGCCTGTCCTTTGAGATGTCCTGTGGCAAGAGCCGGTTCATCGTCAATTCGGGCTTCCCGAAAAACGCAGCACCCGAATATCAGCGGGCGAGCCGCTCGACGGCGGCCCATTCAACGGTCACGCTGGCCGACACGTCGTCTTGCAGACTATCCCGCTCGAGACTGCTCGGGCCGATCATGGTTTCCGGTGTCAGTCAGGTGGAGAGCCGCCGCGGAACGGATGCAAATGGCAATGATGTCCTGTGGGCGTCGCATGACGGTTATTTGCAGAATTTCGGTTGCTATCACGATCGGGAAATTGAGCTGAATGTTGTCGGTACGAAGATAAAGGGCCGTGATCTGCTTCGGGCCGACGAGAATGTGGTGAAGGCGCAATTGCAATCCATATCGGCGGTATCGCGGTTCCATATCCACCCGCACATCCAGCTATACCAACAGGACGAGGAGTCGGTTTATCTTGAGGCAGCGGATGGAACCACCTGGCTGTTTTCGGCGCCGGGACTGGAGCTTTTCGTGACCGAGGATGTTTTTATGGCGGATGCATCCGGCATGCGGCCTTCGCAGCAGATCGAGCTGCCGTTCAATCTGGCGAATACTCGGGAAATCCGCTGGATCATCGAACGCAAGGCGTAGAGGATTCCTGGCGAGTTTCAGGCAAAAACCGCCATAGTTTTCGCCGTTCCGCGTCCCCGCTGTTTATTAATATGGCAAGCTGTGTTAACGCGGCGGCAATTGCTGGATCAATCCCAGTCCAGCCTGTCCTCCCCGTTAAACGGAGTATGCCCGATGGCTGTCGTTTCCAAAAAAATCCCCGCTCCCGATAAAGTCAAAATCCGTACAGCCCTTCTTTCCGTTTCTGACAAGACGGACATTATCGAGCTGGCGACTGTCCTGTCCAAACTTGGCGTCAAGCTGCTGTCGACGGGTGGCACGGCAAAGGCCATCGCTGACGCGGGACTGCCGGTAACGGATGTTTCCGATGTGACCAATTTTCCGGAAATCATGGATGGTCGCGTCAAGACCCTGCATCCCAACGTGCATGGTGGACTTCTGGCTATCCGGGATGATGCTGATCACGTCGAGGCAATGAAGGCTCACGGTATTGAGGCGATCGATCTCTCCGTCATCAATCTCTATCCCTTCGAGGAAGTTCGCGCCAAGGGTGGCGACTACCCCACGACGGTCGAGAATATCGATATTGGCGGCCCGGCAATGATCCGCGCTTCGGCCAAGAACCATGCCTATGTCACTGTTGTCACCGATCCGTCCGACTATCCTGCGCTGGTGGAAGCCCTGCAGGCCGATGACGGTCAAACCTCCTACGCGCTGCGCCAGACCTTCGCCGCCAAGGCATATGCCCGCACTGCGGCTTATGATGCGGTGATTTCCAACTGGTTTGCTGAGGCGCTGGCTATCGAAACGCCCGATTACCGTGCCATCGGCGGTGCGCTGAAGGAAAAAATGCGTTACGGCGAGAACCCGCACCAGAGCGCCGGTTTTTACCTGACCGGCGAAAAGCGCCCCGGTGTTTCCACGGCGACGCTTCTTCAAGGCAAGCAGCTTTCCTATAACAACATCAATGATACGGATGCAGCCTACGAGCTGGTAGCAGAATTCCTGCCGGAGAATGCGCCGGCTGTAGCGATCATCAAACACGCCAACCCCTGTGGTGTTGCGACGGGTCCAACACTTGCAGAAGCCTACCGGCGCGCGCTGGCATGCGATTCCGTTTCGGCCTTCGGCGGCGTCATCGCCTTGAACCGCACGCTCGATGCGGAAACGGCAGAAGAGATCGTCAAGCTCTTTACCGAAGTCATCATTGCACCCGATGTGACGGAAGAGGCAAAATCCATTATCGCCCGCAAGCCCAATCTGCGACTGCTGGCAGCTGGTGGCCTGCCAGATCCGCGCGCTGCCGGCATTACGGCCAAGACGGTTTCCGGCGGTCTTCTGGTTCAGAGCCGTGACAACGGCATGGTGGAGGATCTGGAACTGAAGGTGGTCACCAAGCGTGTGCCGACACCTCAGGAACTTGAAGACATGAAGTTCGCCTTCAAGATTGCCAAGCACGTGAAGTCCAATGCGGTGATCTATGCCAAGGACGGCCAGACGGCAGGTATCGGCGCCGGACAGATGAGCCGGGTGGATTCCGCCCGTATCGCCGCCCAGAAGGCGGAAGATGCGGCCAAGGCACTCGGCCTTGCTGAGCCGCTGACGCGCGGCTCAGCCGTGGCTTCTGAAGCGTTTTATCCCTTCGCCGATGGTTTGCTTGCAGCTATTGCAGCAGGTGCCACCGCAGTCATTCAGCCTGGTGGTTCCATGCGCGACCAGGACGTGATCGATGCGGCCAATGAGCACAATGTGGCGATGGTCTTTACCGGCATGCGTCACTTCCGCCATTAAGCAGAAACGGCGCACAGAATTTAAAAGGCCCGGAAAGTGATTTCCGGGCCTTTTGTTTCACGTGGGACAGTCCGATGCACATATTGGAAGCGGGTCAGGTAACCGCGCCCACCTGCCACGGCACAAATTCATTGTCGCCGTAGTCGTAAATCTCACTGACGGTCTTGTCTCCCGAAGCGACTGCAAGAATGTGCTCGAAAATTCGTTTGCCGGATTCCTCGATGGTTTCCGCGCCGGTAACGATCTCGCCGCAGTTGAGGTCCATGTCTTCCTTCATGTGTTCATACATTTCGGAATTGGTGGCGATCTTGATGCAGGGTGCCGGCTTGAATCCCGATACGGAGCCGCGGCCGGTGGTGAAACAGATGACGTTACAGCCGCCGGCGACCTGGCCGGTGACGGCAACAGGATCGTAACCGGGCGTATCCATGAAGACGAAGCCCTGCTCAGTAACGGTTTCCGCGAATTCGTAGACCGCTTTCAGTGGCATGGAGCCACCTTTGGCCACTGCGCCCAGCGATTTTTCCAGAATGGTGGTCAGTCCACCAAGCTTGTTGCCGTGCGATGGGTTGTTGTTCAGCTCATCGCCGTTGCGAGCGGTATAATCCCGCCACCAGTCGATGCGCTGCAAAAGCTTTTCGGCAACAGCAGGCGTGACGGCACGCTTCGTCAGCAGGTGTTCAGCACCGTAAATCTCCGGCGTTTCGGCAAGAACCGTTGTACCGCCGTTGCGGACGATGAGGTCTGATGCATATCCCAGGGCCGGGTTTGCCGATATTCCGGAGTAACCATCCGAACCGCCACATTCCAGCGCCACCTTCAGTTTCGAAAGCGGCTGTTCAGTGCGCTGGGCAGCATTGACCATTGGCAGCATCGCCTTAATCTCGGCAATGGCGGCATCGATCGTTTTTCGTGTGCCGCCGTGCTGCTGGATCGTCATGGTGCGCAGCCGTTCGCCCTCCTCCATCTTGTAATGTTCGAGGATGGGGGCGATCTGGTTGGTCTCACAGCCGAGGCCGATCAGCAGAATACCGCCGAAATTCGGGTGGCGGGCATAACCCTGAATGGTGCGGATCAGAAGACGATAACCTTCCGATTTCGTATTGAGCGCGCAGCCGCCGCCATGGGTCAGTGCCACAACGCCGTCGACATTGTCGAACCCTTCAAGGCCGCCCTGCTTGTTAAAATAATCGGCGATGTAACGCGACACGGTGGCGGAACAGTTCACGGATGCGATGACGCCGATGTAGTTGCGTGTGCCAACGCCACCGAGACCCCGGTCAAAACCCTTGAAGGTCCGGCGCTCGCCCTCGGGCAGCATGCCTTTTTCCTCGATATCGACACTGAACTGATGCGTGTGTTCGGAAGGCACCATGGCGAGATTGTGCAGATGCACATGCCGGCCAGGCTCGATATCCTGTGTCGCGATGCCGATCACCTGTCCGTATTTCAGGACCTCGTCTCCGGATCTGATAAACGTCAGGGCCACCTTGTGGCCGCGTCCGATCAGCTCCCGGGCTGTCAGATCGCCTCTGCCCGTCGCACCACCGGCCGGTATCGACCGGCGTGCCACCGCGACATTGTCGTTGGCGTTCAGCAAAATGGTTGCCTCGGAATTCTCACTCACGGGTTTTTCTCCTCCCCGGTACATTGCCTGCTATGTTTTGAATTCAGCCGTCTACCCAGCGTCTCTTGGAACCTTCCAGATGGGTATGCATGGCCGCCTGCGCCAGCAGCGGATCTTTCAACTCCAGGGCCGCCAGAATCGCCTCGTGCTCCTGAAGGGCGTGGGTCCAGGTATCGCGATCCTCAAATTTCACACGCAATTGTGCCGAAATCGGGCTGTGGCGCTCATCGAAGAGGTTTGCCACCAGCCGGGCCAGAACGCTGTTACCGGATTGTTCGGCAATGGTGACGTGGAAAAGCCGGTCCTGATCGAGAGGTTTGCGCGCGGCCTCGATTTCCTGCTGCATCGTGTTGAGAATCTGGCGAAGGCTCGCAATCGTTTCATCGGTCATGCGGCTCGCTGCCAGGACGATTGTCGCGCCTTCCAGCGCTGCGCGCGCCTGCATCAGTTCGGAGGGGCTGTCGCCCAAGGATTTGGTGTTGTGGGTTGTCTGAAGGGCCTCGGCGGAGACATAGACACCGGAACCCATGCGGATTTCGACGGTGTTGTCGATTTCAAGCGCAATCAGTGCCTCGCGCAGTGATGGTCTCGAAACCCCGAGCTTCTGTGCCAGTTCCCGTTCGGCGGGAAGTCGTGTTCCAGGCAGAAACTCTCCCAGATCGATCAGCTCGCGTATCTGGTCCGCAATCTGCTGATAAAGCCTGCGTGGTTCCGCTATTTTGGCCTGACCATTCATGTGTTTTCTGACGAACCTTGTCTGTTATCTGAATTTGGCCTTACCGTAGCGCCAAGCGCATCAATACGCAAGAAATTACTTAAATACATGAATTTACAATGTTATTTCAAGAAGTCTTTTGAGATGATTTTGCGTGTACCGGACGCGGGATTCAAATTTTGGGCTAATTGGCTTGACCATTTTAAAAAAGCGGCCTAACCATTTGGCTCATTATTGCCCCCGGTGGAGCGGGGAGCGCGGGTGGAGGTTTCTTGATGTCGCAGGGCGCATCGACAATTCGAGGCGATTTTTCGCCTGAGGAGACGGCGCGCGGCCTTGGTTCAGGCCTCCTGCGTCTCGAAAACATCAGCAAGGAATTTCCGGGCGTCAAAGCGTTGTCGAATGTGCATTTCGACTTGCGCAGCGGCGAGGTTCACGCTGTTTGCGGCGAAAACGGTGCCGGAAAATCCACCCTGATGAAAATCATCAGCGGCGTTTACCAGCCAAGCGACGGAACCATCCTGCACAAGGGCGTCAAAGTGCAATATGCATCGCCGCTGGAATCCGAAGCCGCCGGCATCGCCATCATCCATCAGGAACTCAACCTCGTTCCGCATCTTTCCGTTGCCGAGAACATCTATCTCGCCCGCGAGCCGCGCCGTGGTTTCCTCGTCGACCGCAAGAAGCTGCGGCTTGATGCAAAGCGCTGTCTCGATCGGCTGGGCGTCGATATCGACCCTGACCAGATTGTCCGCGGCCTCTCGGTCGCTCAATGTCAGATGGTGGAAATTGCCAAGGCGCTTTCCCTGGATGCTGAAGTCCTCATCATGGATGAGCCGACCTCATCGCTGACCGAGCAGGAAACGCGGCTATTGTTCAAGGTGATCCGCGATCTCAAGGCTTCTGGCGTCGGCATCGTCTATATTTCTCACCGGCTCGATGAAATGGCCGAAATCGTCGACCGCGTGACGGTTCTGCGGGACGGGCGTTATATTTCGACCGACGATTTTGCATCGATCACCGTTGACGATATCGTCACGCGCATGGTCGGGCGTTCGCTGGAGGAGAAGTTCCCGGAACGCACGTCGCGCCCTACGGATGATGTTATTTTCTCTGTGGAAGGGCTGACGCGCAAGGGTGTGTTCCACGATGTCGGTTTCTCGCTGCGGCGCGGTGAGATTCTCGGCTTTGCCGGACTGATGGGTGCTGGTCGCACGGAAGTCGCACGGGCTATCTTCGGTGCCGATCCTCTGGATGCTGGCAAGGTCGTTTTCAACGGGCGGGAGCTTTCCATCAGTTCCCCGCGAGATGCCATCGAAGAGGGTATCGCCTATCTGTCCGAAGACCGCAAAAGCGATGGTCTTGCGATCAAGATGTCGGTTGCGGCCAATACGACGCTTGCCAATATCGGCGAGGTCTCCAACCGCTTCGGGCTGATCGACTTCAAGAAGCACGACGATGTCGCCAGACGTTACGTCGATCTCCTGAACATTCGTACCCCTTCGATCGAACAGACGGTGCGGCTGCTTTCAGGTGGCAATCAGCAGAAAATCATCATTGGCAAATGGCTGTTCCGGCAGTCGCGCGTGCTGTTTTTCGACGAGCCGACGCGCGGCATCGATGTCGGCGCAAAATTCGCGATCTACAAGATCATGGACGAGCTGGCTGCACAGGGCATCGGCGTCATTCTCATCAGTTCGGAACTGCCGGAAATTCTGGGACTGACGGATCGTATCGCCGTTTTCCACCAGGGCCGGATCACGGGCGTGCTTGAGACCGCCAAGACCAATCAGGAAGAAATCATGCGGTACGCGTCCGGTTACGGCCGGGCCGCGGAGTGAGGAACGACATGGCTAATATTGCAGAACCCAAGAAGAGCTTCGCTTTCAGCGACCGCCAGAAGGACATCATCCAGAAGTTTGCGGCTCTTGGCAGTCTCGTTGTGCTGGTTATGGTGTTTTCCGCCACCAGCAGCGCCTTCTTCTCCGTCAACAATGCCATGACCATTGCGCTTCAGGTGACCTCCATCGCCCTTCTCGGCATTGGTGCGACCTGCGTCATCATCACCGGCGGCATCGATCTTTCCGTTGGTTCGGTGCTTGCTCTGGCCGGCGTCGTTGCCGCGCTTGCGGTGAAGGAGTTGGGTATGCCGGTGCCGGTCGGCATGCTGCTTGGCATTCTGACGGGGTCGCTTTGCGGTCTCATCAATGGCCTCATGGTCACGCGTTTCAAGCTGCCACCGTTTATCGCCACGCTCGGCATGATGTTGATCGCCCGTGGCGTGGCACTGCAGATCACCGGCGCGCGAGCGGTTTCCGGCCTCGGCGAATCCTTCGGTGAACTCGGCAACGGCGCCCTCTTCCGCATCGTCAATATCGGTGATGACGGTTTTCCGAACGTGGTGTTTCCGGGCATTCCCTACCCCGTCATCCTTATGGTGGTGATTGCGCTGGCTGTTTCCTTCATGCTCAACCGCTCCATCCTTGGCCGTCACATCTATGCCGTCGGTTCGAATGCGGATGCTGCGCGTCTGTCCTGGCGTAAACGTCGCACGTGTCACCAATTTCACCTACATCCTGTCCGGTACGCTCGCCGGGTTGACCGGTTGCGTGCTGATGTCGCGCCTCGTCACAGCCCAGCCGAATGAGGGCGTGATGTATGAGCTGGACGCCATTGCCAGCGCCGTTATCGGCGGCACATCGCTCATCGGCGGCGTGGGTACGATTTCAGGCACGGCAATCGGTGCCTTCGTCATAGGCATCCTGCGCAACGGTCTCAATATGAATGGCGTGTCCGCCTTCACGCAACAGATCATCATCGGTCTTGTCATTCTGGTCACCGTCTGGATCGACCAGCTGCGCAACCGTCGCTGATACAGGGCTGCGGACCCTATCCGCAAACAAGATCGGCACGGGAGGCCCGGTATGCCGACATCACGGAGGAAGAAATGAACAAGCTTACGACCGCCCTTCTGACATCCGCAATCGCGCTGTGGAGCGTCTCCACCGTGCAGGCCGGCGAAATCGCCGTCATCGTCAAGACCGTCAACTCCACCTTCTGGCAGAACGTTCAGAAGGGCGCCGATGCGGCGATGAAGGACTCTGCCGGCAACACCATGACCTTCCAGGGTCCGGCTTCTGAATCGGCCATCGCCGATCAGGTCAACATGGTTGAAAACGCTGTAAACCGTAAGGTTTCGGGTATCGTTCTTGCTCCTTCCGATCCTGATGCGCTGGTTCCGGCTGTCAAGAAAGCCTGGGAAGCCCGCATTCCCGTGGTTCTGATCGACTCACAGCTCGCCAAGGGTTCCGAGCAATATTATCAGTCCTTCCTGGCGACCGATAACAAGAAAGCCGGCGAACTGGCTGCTCAGGCGCTGATCGACAAGGTTGGCAAGGAAGGCAAGATCGCCGTGATGTCCTACGTCGCCGGTGCCGGTTCGGAAATCGGACGCGTTGGCGGTTTCACCGACTATATCCAGATGCATTCCAACCTTAAGATCGTAGGTCCGTTCTATTCGCAGTCGCAGATGGCGACGGCGCTGAACCAGACAACCGACGTTCTGGCCGCCAATTCCGATCTCAAGGGCATCTTCGGCGCCAACGAACCCACCGCAATCGGCGTAGGCCGCGCGCTCGCCCAGGCCGGTAAGGCAGGCAAGGTTGTCGGCATCGGCTTTGACGGTAACCAGGACCTTCAGGGCTTCGTCAAGGACGGCACGCTGGCCGGCATCGTCGTTCAGGGTTCGTATCAGATGGGCGAAAAGGGCATCCAGACCGTTTCCAAGCTCATCAGCAAGGAAAAGGTCGAAAAATTCGTCGACACCGGCGTTGTTGTTGTCACCAAGGACAATATCGAGAAGCCGGAAGCCAAGAACGTTCTTTATTAACGCATGACGGCGCGCCGCTCTTTGAGCGGCGCGCATCACAAATTTCAGAAGCGGGATTTCAGTCAATACCGCATACGGTTTTCACATCCGCTCTACCGAAAAATCAGGAAGCCCTTGCGATGAAAGTCTCCGATACACGTAAATTGCCGCGCCGTGCCGTTGAAGTCACGGTCATGGGCCTTGGTTGCGCGCAGATGGGTAATCTCTACCGCGTTACGCCCTACGAGGAATCCAAAGGTGCGTTCGACAAGGCATGGGAAAGCGGCATTCGCTATTTCGATACCGCACCTTTTTACGGTTACACGCGTTCGGAGCGTCGTCTTGGAACCATGGTGACGGAGCATGACCGAAGCGAATACACCCTCTCCACCAAGGTCGGTCGCGTCATGGTTCCCGATGAAACTGTGGGCCCGGAAGAGGACGCCTATATTGCGCCGCTGCCTTTCCGCCCGGTTTATGATTATTCCTATGACGGTATTCTGCGCTCCTTCGAAGCGAGCCAGCAGCGGCTCGGCGTTCTGAAGCCGGATATTCTCTATGTGCACGATATCGGCTCTTTCACGCATGGCGAAAAGCACCAGCACTACTGGGAGCAGCTGACCACTGGCGGCGGCTTCCGGGCACTCGGCAAGCTGCGCGAGGAAGGGTCGACGGGTGCTATCGGCCTCGGCGTCAACGAGTGGGAAATCGTCGGCGACGCCATGGATGTTTTCGACATCGACGTTGCCATGCTTGCCGGCCGTTATACGCTTCTGGAGCAGCAGAGCCTTGCCTTCATGAACCGTTGCGCGGAAACCGGCGTTGCGATCGTGGTCGCCGGTGCTTTCAATTCAGGCATTCTGGCAGGCAACCGCAAATTCAACTATGCCGATGCGCCTGCCGACATCATCACGCGGGTGGATGCGCTTCAGGGCGTTTGTGACGACGTTGGTGTTTCGTTGCAGGCGGCTGCGCTGCAGTTTCCGCTCGGGCATCCGGCTTCGGTCACGGTCGTATCCGGCGCGCGCAATGCGCAGCAACTTGCCGCAAACATCGAATGGTTCGAACAGGTTGTTCCGGACGAATTCTGGTCGGAGCTGCAAAAGCGTGGCCTGATTTCCGAAGGCGCACCCGTGCCCGGCACAAAGGCCTGAAGCGATGATCATCGATGCCCACCAGCATTTCTGGCTGATGAAGGATCGTGCCGGGCAATGGCCGCCACCGTCTCTGGCTGCCATCTACCGGGATTTTCTTCCGCAGGATCTGTCTCCTCTGCTGGCAAAGGCCGGAGTTTCCGGAACGGTGCTGGTGCAGACGATGGAAAGTGCGGCCGATACGGATTTCATGCTCGATCTGGCTGGCAGCACCGATTTCATCAAGGGCGTTGTCGGCTGGGTGGACATGAAGTCCGTGGATGCTGCGGCGGAAATCTCCCGGCGGGCAAAACATCCGGCCTTCAAGGGCGTACGGCCTATGCTGCAAGGCATGGAAGATGTGACCTGGATCGACGATCCCGCGCTCGATGCCGCTGTGGATGCGCTGGTGAAACATGCACTGGTGTTCGATGCGCTGGTCCTGCCGCCGCATCTGTCGCATCTTCTCGCCTTCGCGCGCCGCTATCCGCAATTGCCTGTTGTCATCGATCACGGCGCGAAGCCGCTTATCGCCACGGGCCAATATGGCGACTGGCGCAGGGACATGGCAGCTTTGGCGACCCTTCCCAACCTCCATTGCAAGCTGTCCGGCCTGTTGACCGAGCGTGGCGAGCAGAGACCGGAAGCCGTCAGGCCCTATGCCGAAACCATTCTGGAACTGTTCGGCGGCGAACGCGTGATCTTCGGCAGTGACTGGCCGGTATTGCGGCTGGCTGGCGACTATCAGGAATGGCTGGACTTCTGCCGCGAAATCGTGCCTGAGCACGACCATGCGGCCGTCTTTGGCGGCAACGCCGTTCGTTTTTATTCCCTTCCCAACAGGTGATGCATGCTGGCGATTTTCTGCGAGACCCCCGGTCAACTTGTCCCCAAGGAACTACCAAAGCCCGCCCGTGGCGAAGGTGAAGTGCTGGTGCGTATTCGTCGCATTGGTGTCTGCGGCACGGACCTGCATATTTTCACCGGTAATCAGCCTTATCTTTCTTATCCGCGCATCATGGGCCACGAGCTTTCCGGCACGGTGGAAGAGGCGCCGGAAGGCAGCCGTCTTTCGGCGGGCGATGTGGTTACCGTCATACCCTATATTTCCTGTGGTGAGTGCAGCGCCTGCCGCAAAGGAAAGAGCAATTGCTGCCGCAACATCGGTGTGCTTGGCGTTCATCGTGATGGCGGCATGGTCGAATATCTGAGCGTTCCGCAGCAATTCGTGCTGAAGGCGGAGGGATTGAGCCTCGATCAGGCGGCAATGACCGAATTTCTGGCGATTGGCGCGCATGCCGTGCGTCGTGGGTCGGTGGAAAAGGGTCAGAAGGTCCTGATCGTCGGTGCCGGTCCGATCGGCATGGCGGTTGCGGTTTTCGCCGTTCTCGATGGCGGTGAGGTGACGATGATTGACGGGCGCACCGACCGGCTGGATTTCTGCAAGGACCATCTCGGCGTTGCCCATACGGTGACGCTTGGCGAGGGCGACAAGGATCGTCTGTCGGATATCACCGGCGGCGATTTCTTCGATGCCGTTTTTGATGCGACCGGTAATCCTAAAGCCATGGAGCGTGGCTTTTCCTTCGTCGGCCACGGCGGTTCCTATGTGCTGGTTTCCATCGTTGCCAGCGACATCTCCTTCAACGATCCGGAGTTTCACAAGCGCGAAACCACGCTGCTCGGCAGCCGCAACGCCACGCCGGAGGATTTCGAGCGGGTGCTGCAGGCGCTGCGGGAAGGCAAGGTACCGGAGGCACTCATCACTCACCGCATGACACTTGCCGATGTGCCTTCCAAATTCGCCGGGCTGACTGATCCGAAAGCCGGAGTCATCAAGGGCATGGTGGAGGTCGCATGACGACCGACACACCCATCCTGCAATTCGGTACCAGCCGCTTTCTTCTGGCCCATGCGGATTTGTTCATTTCGCAGGCGCTGGAAAAAGGCGAGGCTCTCGGGCGCATCGCAATCGTCCAGACGACCGGCAATGCTGAGAGCCTGAAGCGTGTGGCAGCATTGAACGATGGCACGCCCTATCCGGTGCGCATTCGCGGCATTCGCGACGGGCAAGAGGTGGATGAGGAAATTCCAGGTAAGGCTGTCGCGCGCGCGCTGACGGCGGCGGCCGACTGGGCCGAGGTGAGGCGCATCGCCTGCGGGGCAGGGGTCATTCTGTCCAATACGGGTGACCGCGGTTATGAGCTGGATTCGTTCGACGGGCCGGGTCTTGCCGACGACTTCACGCTTGTACCAAAGAGTTTTCCTGCAAAGCTCTGCCTGTTGCTGCTGGAACGTTTTCAGACAAATCCGGAAGCCCCTGTATCGATCTTTCCTTGCGAGCTTGTTCCGCGCAACGGCGACCGGTTGAAAGAGGTTGTTCGCCAGCTTGCCGACGAATGGCAGCTGCCGGCGGGTTTCGGCTTCTACCTGAATGAGAAATGCCGTTTTGCCAACAGCCTTGTAGACCGCATCGTTTCCGAGCCGATCGATCCGGTTGGCGCAGTTGCCGAGCCCTATGCGCTTTGGGCAATCGAGAAGCAGGAGGGCCTTGTTCTGCCCTGCACCCACCCTGCGGTGGTGCTGACTGATGATCTCGACCGCTATGAAAAGCTGAAGCTGTTCCTGCTCAATCTTGGCCATTCCTATCTGGCGGAGCGATGGTTGCGGGATGCCCGTGAGAAAGACGAGACGGTGCGGCAGGCAATGGCCGACGATGCGCTTTCGGGAGATCTGGAAACGCTCTGGCGGGACGAGGTTCTGCCGGTCTTTGCCGCAGAAGGCATGGGAGAAGAAGCGCAAGCCTATATCCGTGCGGTGCGGGAGCGTTTCCTGAACCCCTTTCTCGCCCACCGGCTCGCGGACATTTCAGGCAATCACGATGAAAAAAAACGCCGTCGTTTTGTCCCGGTCATCGCTGCGGCGGAACGTCTGGGGTTAAACGTGCCGCAGCGGAAACTGCGTGCGGCGCTCGCCACCATCAAGCAATAACGGAGTTTTGTATGCAGCGCATGGGAATGGTCATCGGCGTCAAACCGGACATGATTGCGGAATATAGAAGACTGCACGCCGCCGTCTGGCCCGAAATTCTGGCGCTCATCAGCGATTGCAACATCCGCAACTACACGATCTTCCTGCGCGAACCGGAAAATCTGCTGTTCGGATATTGGGAATATCACGGCACCGATTTCAGCGCCGATATGGCGAAGATGGCGGCAAGCCCAAAGAACCAGGAATGGTGGTCTTTCACCATTCCCTGCCAGCAACCACTCGAAAGCCGCAAGGAAGGCGAGTGGTGGGCAATGATGGAAGAAACCTTCCATCACGACTGAACGATTTCCTTTGACACTGACCGCGAGTGAACGGCCATGACCAAAATTACTGATCTGCGAGTTTTCGACCTGCGTTTTCCGACCTCCCAGAGCCTTGATGGTTCGGATGCGATGAACCCCGACCCGGATTATTCGGCGGCTTACGTCATTCTCGACACCGACGAACCGGAACTGAAAGGTCACGGGCTGACCTTCACCATTGGCCGCGGCAATGAGATTTGCTGCATGGCCATCAAGGCGATGCGCCATCTGGTGGTGGGAACCGATCTGGCGACGGTGACCGAGAACCCCGGCAAATACTGGCGCCACCTAACTGGTGATAGCCAGCTTCGCTGGATCGGCCCGGACAAGGGCGCGATGCATCTCGCCACCGGCGCTGTCGTCAATGCTGTCTGGGATTTGCTGGCCAAAAAGGCGGGTAAGCCGGTCTGGCAGCTTGTTGCCGATATGAGCCCTGAAGAAATCGCCGATATCGTCGATTACCGTTATCTAACTGACGTGCTGACGAAGGACGATGCGCTTGCGATCCTCAAAAAAGCCGAAAGCGGCAAAAAGGAACGTATCGAGACGCTGAAGAACGAAGGCTACGCCTGCTACACCACATCAGCCGGCTGGCTCGGTTATGACGACGCCAAGCTGCGCCGTCTTTGCCAGGAAGCGATAGATGCCGGTTTCAACCATGTAAAGATGAAGGTTGGCCGTGATCTCGAAGACGATATCCGCCGCCTCACCATCGCCCGCGAGGTGATCGGCCCCGACCGTTATCTGATGATCGACGCCAACCAGGTGTGGGAAGTGGATCAGGCGATTGAATGGGTCAAGCAACTTGCCTTCGCCAAGCCCTTCTTCATTGAAGAGCCGACCAGCCCGGACGATGTCGCCGGCCATCGCAAGATCCGTGCAGCCATCGGCTCCGTGAAGGTGGCAACCGGCGAAATGTGCCAGAACCGTATCATGTTCAAGCAGTTCATCGCCGAAGGTGCAATCGACGTCGTGCAGATCGACAGCTGCCGCATGGGTGGTCTCAACGAGGTGCTGGCGGTTTTGTTGATTGCTGCCAAATACAATTTGCCGGTCTGGCCGCATGCCGGTGGCGTCGGCCTTTGCGAATATGTGCAGCATCTGTCGATGATCGACTATCTCGTGGTTTCCGGCACCAAGGAAGGCCGCGTGATCGAATATGTCGACCATCTGCACGAGCATTTCATCGAACCCTGCGATATTCGCAATGCCGCGTACATGCCGCCGAAGCTGCCCGGTTTTTCCATTGAAATGAAGCCGGATTCTATTGCAACCTACACGTTCAAGGGATGATTGAAGGATAACAGCGCTTCCGTGAGGCGCTGCCACTCCGCTTCGCTGCCGGGAAGGCCGAAACGCATGTCGTTCGGCCTTTCATCAAAAATGCGCACCAGAATGCCGTGCAGGCCAAGGTGATCGAACAGTTCTTTGGCCCGGTGGTCCCGCACCAGGGTAAACAGGGACGTACAGCCGGCAATCTTCAGGCCCGCTTTTTCCAGCAATTCACTCATACGCTGTGCTTCTGCCGCAAGCCGGAGGCGCATGGATGATTGCCATTCCCTGTCCGCCAAAGCCTGCGTCGCGATGTTGAGCGCCGGCCCGGATACTGCCCAGGGGCCAAGCCTTGCCTCCAGTTCCGCAGCGATGTCGGGATGCGCAAGCGCAAAACCGAGCCGGACCCCTGCCATGCCATAGAACTTGCCGAAGGATCGCAGTACCACCAGCGCGTCGCGCCCTGCGACATTTGCAAGACTTTCCGTATGTCCTGTCTCGATAAAGGCCTCGTCTACGACGAGCAGGCCGCCTTTGCGGCGCATCGCCTCGGCCAGCGACAACAAAGCTTCTCGATCCGTGATGCGACCATCGGGGTTGTTGGGATTGACCACCACCGCATAGTCGTACGCTGACAGATCACTGATATGGTCTACCTCGGTCACGGTCAGTCCGGCCATGCGCGCGGTTCGGGCATGTTCGGCATAAGCGGGGGAGAGCACGGCTCCGCTTTTCGCTCCGCGTTCGAGTGCCAGGTGAGCCAGCAATGGCATCAGCATCTGGGTGCCGGGGGACAGTGCCACATGCCCCGTGGATGGTGCGCCGAAAGAGGCGCCAGCCAGCCTTTTCAATTCTTCGGCCGCGTCAGGCTCCGGCAGGCGGGCAAATGCGCTGGCGGGAACGGGAGAATGCGGGTAGGAGTGCGGATTGATCCCGGTCGACAGGTCGATCCACGGTTCCGGCGCTTCAGGAAACATCAGGCGCGCCTTGCCGAGATTGCCGCCGTGACGGATCGCAGCCTGCGCTTTTTCCGGTACCTTATCGCCCATGTTCTTCGCTCTCGCTTTTCTGTCGCTCTTGATCGAACGCCTGACTGGATATCCGGACTGGCTGTTCAAACGCATCGGTCATCCCGTCACCTGGATCGGTTCGCTTATCGCGCTGCTGGACAAAAAATGGAACCGGGAGAGTGCTTCATTTTCGCAGCGCAAGGCGGCAGGCGTCGTGGCGCTTTCCGTTTTTCTGGCGCTGACGGTGCTTGTTGCATGGTTAGTGCAATCGGTTCTGCTTTTATTGCCCCTTGGTCTGTTGCTTGTTGCGGTGCTTGGGGCGTCACTTCCGGCCCAAAAAAGTCTGGAACAGCATGTGGAGGCCGTCGCCATTGCGCTGGAACGCGAGGGGATTGACGGTGGGCGCAAAGCTGTCTCCATGATCGTCGGGCGCGATCCGCAGGCGCTGGATGAGGCGGCAATCTGCCGGGCGGCGATTGAAAGCCTGGCTGAAAATTTCTCTGACGGCATTGTCGCCCCTTCCCTCTGGCTTGGTATTCTGGGGCTGCCAGGCGGTGCGGGTTATAAGGCAATCAACACGGCCGACAGCATGATCGGTCATCGCTCGCCACGCCATGAGGCCTTTGGTTGGGCGTCGGCCCGGCTGGACGATCTGGTCAATTTGCCGGCATCGAGACTGAGCGGCGGTCTTTTCGTGGTCGCCGCGTTTTTCGTGAAGGGTGCATCACCGAAAGGGGCAATTGCCGCGATACGCCGCGATGCGCGGCATCACCGCTCTCCCAATGCCGGCTGGCCGGAGGCGGCACTGGCCGGGGCACTGGGCTTTGCGCTGGCTGGGCCGCGCTCCTATGGCGGGCAGATGATCGAGGCTCGTTTCATGGGCGAAGGCGGAAGAGCGACACTGGTTGCTGGCGATATTCGCACAGCGCTCAGGCTGGCGAGGATCGCAGACTTCCTGCTGATCGCGCTGTTCGGATTGCTGGCAATCCTTATCGCGCTATAGAAAGCAGTCTGTCGAGATCGAGGTGGTTCTCCATATGGGCCGCCAGGCGATCAAGAACGGCATCTACCTGCGCATCATAGTTCAGTTGCGTGCCCTGCCCACCAAGGCGCTCAAGCCACGCCCCGCGTTGGCGGTCATCCGCAAACAGGCCGTGGATATAGGTGCCTAGGATGCGGCCATCGGGCGAAATTGCGCCATCGGCATGTCCGTCAATGGTCGAAAATGGCAGGTTGCCCGCGGCACCCGTTGTTTCGCCAACATGCATTTCATAGCCGGATAAGGGAATTCCGTCGAAACTCTGTCCCTGGACGGAAACGAGCCTCTTGTCACCGGTCAAAACCGTCGTCACATCCAGCAGGCCCAACCCATCGACCGTCATTGGTGGTCCTTCGATGCCGTCAGGGTCGGCAACGGTTTTTCCAAGCATCTGGTATCCGCCGCAGAGACCGAGAACATAACCGCCGCGGCGCACATGTGCCTTGATGTCGATGTCGAGGCCTGCATTTTTCAGCACGGCGAGATCAGCTATGGTGGATTTCGAACCGCAGAGCAGAACCAGCCGGCAATCGGCGGGAATGGTCTCGCCCTGCCGCACTCGGATCAGCTCCACATCCGGCTCCATGTCGAGCGGATCCAGATCGTCGAAATTGGAGATATGCGGCAGGATCGGCACCGCAATGCGGATTTTCGCGCCGGGCTTTTGTTGCGCCGGGCCGGTAAGCCCAAGGGCGTCCTCCGCCGGCAATTTCGCAGCATCGGAAAAATGCGGCAATAGCCCGATGGACGCCCAGCCGGTCTTTTCCGCGATCATCCGCATGCCGTCTGAAAACAGCGTAGGGTCACCGCGAAAGCGGTTCACGATGAAGCCCTCTATCATCGCGGCATCATCGCGTTCGAGAACGGTTTTTGTGCCCACGAGGCTGGCGATGACCCCGCCCCGGTCGATATCGCCGATCAGAATCACGGGAGCATCTGCGGCGCGGGCAAAACCCATATTGGCGATGTCGTTGGCGCGGAGGTTGATTTCGGAAGCACTTCCCGCCCCTTCCACCAGCACCAGATCGGCCTGTTGTTTCAGGTGCTCGAAGCTCTCCAGCACACGCGGCATCAGCCCGGCTTTCATGTGCTGATAATCGGCAGCTTTGGCATTGCCGACAATTTTACCCTGTACGACGACCTGTGCGCCGGTTTCGCTCTGCGGCTTTAAAAGCACCGGGTTCATGTGAACCGACAGCGGAACGCCTGCTGCCCGCGCCTGCAGCGCCTGCGCGCGACCGATCTCGCCGCCATCGGCAGTGACCGCCGCATTGTTCGACATGTTCTGCGGCTTGAACGGCATGACGGACAGGCCACGCCTGACGAAGGCGCGGGCAAGGCCAGCCACCATCAGCGATTTGCCGACATCCGAGCCGGTTCCCTGAAACATCAGCACACGTGCAGTCATGTCAGTATTCTATCCCGGCCTGCGCCTTTACGCCCGCCTTGAAGTGATGTTTGACGAGGGTCATTTCCGTCACCATGTCGGCAGCGTCGATCAACGGTTGTTTGGCGTTGCGGCCGGTAACGATGACATGCAGATCGGATCTACGGTTGGAAAGCGTTTCGACGACCTCTTCCAGCGGCAGGTAATCATAGCGGAGCGCAATGTTCAGTTCGTCGAGAACCAGCAATCCGATCGTCTCGTCAGCCATCAGTGCTTTCGCTTCCTCCCAGGCCTTTGTAGCCGCCGCGACATCGCGCTTGAGGTCCTGCGTGTCCCAGGTAAACCCCTCGCCCATGGTGCGCCATTCCACCCTGTCGCCGAACAAAGTCAGGGCCTGCTGTTCACCCGTCGACCAAGCGCCCTTGATGAATTGGACGACGCCGACCCGCCGCCCTGTGCCGAGCATGCGCAGGGCAAGGCCGAAAGCGGCCGTGGATTTGCCTTTACCAGGGCCGGTATTGATCATCAGCAGACCTTTTTCGATGGTCTTTTCCGCGACTTCGGCATCCTGAACCGTCTTGCGGTTGACCATTTTCTGCCGGTGGCGTTCGGCTTCGCTGTCGCTGATATCGCGTGTCATCGCGTTTTCCTTCTCGTCCAGAGGCGCGGGACCGTATGCCCCGGCCATTCGGAGCGGCGACTATACTCAATTTGCCGCACCCGGCAATCGACAAGCCGGCAGCATTGACCGTCACGCCCGTTCAGCCTAAGGGTAAGGCACTGACGGTCTTTTCCCGGCAACGGGAAAAGCTAAGAGGGAACACGGTTCCACCCCATATCGGGTCATTCCGTGGCTGCCCCCGCAACTGTAAGCGGTAAGCCCGCACTATGAAGCCACTGGACCATAAAATTGGCCCGGGAAGGTGGTGCAGGGTGCTTTAAAGCCGCAAGCCAGGAGACCTGCCGTTTCAGGAAAAAACGTCTCCCGGGCGGGGTGCTCCGGTCAGCCGGTCGAATTGAATTGCAGCCGCGCTTTTCAGTGCGCTGTTTTCGACATCCGCACCCCCGATGAGTTTAAAGGCGCGGAAAGCGAAACGGTTTGGATATTACCACAACATCTTCTTGTGCGGACGGGACAATGGAAGTCAACACAGCTTCCGGCGTGGTCGTTTTTGTCTGCCGAAGCTGTCGCGACGACACCGATCCCAATGCGGAGCCGCGCCCCGGCACCATCCTTGCGGAAGCTGCCATCGCAAAAGCGCGTGACTCCGGCATCGATGTTCGCTCCGTCAATTGCCTTGCCAATTGCAAACGCGGCCTCAGTGCCGTGCTGCGCGGTGCCGATGGCTGGTCCTATGTATTCGGCGGGCTGACGCCCAACGATGCGGAAGACCTGCTCACGGGCGCGCAAATGCTGGCCGCCTCCGCAGATGGCCTGATGCCCTGGCGCGGCCGCCCCGACACATTGAAGCGCGGCATGGTGGCGCGCATTCCCCCATTCGATTTTACCGAGGAGAGATCATGAGCACCCTTCTGGACCGCGTTCCCTGCACCATCGTCACTGGCTTTCTGGGGGCTGGAAAAACCACGCTGCTGCGCGGTCTCCTCGAAAAGCTTGATGGCAAGCGACTTGCCATCATCGTCAACGAATTCGGTGATATCGGCATCGATGGGGATATCCTCAAGGGATGCGGCATTGAGAGCTGCCCGGAGGAAAACATCGTTGAGCTGGCCAATGGCTGCATCTGCTGCACGGTGGCGGATGATTTCCAGCCGGCCATCGAACAGATTCTAAGCCGGCAGCCGAAGGTGGAGCATATCCTCATCGAGACCTCCGGCCTTGCCCTGCCCAAGCCGCTGGTGCAGGCATTTCAATGGCCGGCCATCAAGAGCCGCGTGACGGTTGACGCTGTGGTTGCCGTGGTGGATGGCGCTGCCCTTGCCGAGGGTCAGGTGGCGCATGACATGGAAGCCCTTGCCGCCCAGCGCGCAAATGACGATGCCCTCGATCACGACGATCCGGTCGAAGAGGTTTTTGAGGACCAGATCGCCTGTGCCGATCTTATCGTGCTGACCAAGGCGGATCTGCTCGATAGCGCCGGTCTGGAAAAGGCGAAGGCTCATATTCTCGAGCATTTGCCGCGGGCCGCAAAGATCGTCGTCGCCTCGAATGGCGTCATCGATCCGGCCGTGCTTATCGGCCTCGGTCTTGCGGTTGAAGAGGATATCGAAAACCGCCGCACCCATCACGATGGTGAACTCGACCACGAACATGACGATTTCGACAGCTTCGTCATCGACCTGCCGGCCGTGACCGATCCGGAAGCGCTGGCGGCTCGTATCGCTGAGACAGCGGCTGCGGAAAATGTTTTGCGCATCAAAGGTTTCGTTGAAGTATCCACCAAGCCGATGCGCCTGCAGGTGCAGGCAGTCGGTAGCCGCGTCAACCATTATTACGACCGTCCCTGGGCGGCCGGTGAAGAGCGCCGCAGCCGCCTCGTCGTCATAGGCGAAAAGGGCCTCAACCGCGAAAAGATCGAACAGATGCTGGCCGCCTGATAGAAATGCACATTCTCGCCACCACATCTTCGTCTCTGGACGACCTGATCGAGCCGGTTGATCTCAACCAGCCGCGATCAGATGTGGTGATGCTGTCTTTTTCGGCAAGCGATCTTGCCGGGCTGGAACAGGCATGGCGGCAGGCAGAGGGCGCGCTTCCGTCCCTGTCTGCCGCCAACCTCTCCGAGCTTCGGCATCCGATGTCGGTCGATCTGTGGATCGAAAAGACGGCCGAACATGCCCGTGTCATCCTTATCCGGATTCTCGGCGGCGCAGAGCGCTGGCGCTATGGCGTCGATCAGCTCAGCACGATGGCGCGGCGGCGTGGCATAAAACTTATGCTCCTGCCGGGTGAATGCAGTGAGAGAGACGAAAAGCTCGAAGCGGCCTCGACTGTTGATCGCCAGACGTTGGCGTCCGTCCTCGCCTTCTTCCGCGAGGGTGGGCGGGAAAATATGGACCGGCTTGCCATTGGTCTTGCTGCCCTTGTAAGTGGTGGCGCATGGCCAGATATCGAGGCTCAACCGCTGCCGAAAGCCGGCTTTTACCGACCGAGTAAAGGCGTCGTGGATCAGGCGGAAGCCTGCGCCGGTTTTCCCGCCGGTGCAGCTGTCCTTCCCATTCTCTTTTACCGCTCCATGCTTCTTGCGGCCGATGCGGCGCCCGTGGATGCGCTTTTTAACGCGCTCTCTCAGCGCGGTTTTGCGCCATTGCCGATTTTCGTCAGCGGCCTCAAGGATGGGGAGGCGATCCGCTTTCTCGAAACCGCACTGCCCGAACTCCAGCCCGCCGCCATCGTTGCCGCCACGGCTTTTGCCAGTCAGATGGACGACAGCGGTAAAACCTTGTTTGACCGCCTCGGCGTGCCGGTGTTTCAGGTGGTTATGGCGACGACGCGACGGGACGGCTGGGCGGAAAATGCGCGCGGTCTCAACCCTTCCGATCTTGCCATGCATGTGGTTCTGCCGGAACTCGATGGCCGGATTCTTGCTGGCGCAATCTCATTCAAGCAGATGCGGACTGATGGCGGCATCAGCCTCATCAATGTACCGGAGGCTGATCGCGTCGAACAGGTGGCAAACCGAATCGCTGCCTTTCTGCAATTAAAACAGTCCACGCCACAGGAACGGCGGATCGTCATTCTGATGCCGGATTATCCCGGTGCTGCGCCGGGGCGCACGGGTTATGCCGTTGGTCTCGATGTGCCGCAAAGCGTGCTTGAAATGCTGCGCGATCTGGCCGCGGCAGGATATGTGGTTTCGGATATTCCCGAAACGGCGCGGGCTTTGCTGGATTGTGTCGAGCAGCAGGAAGCGGCTGTCGGACTTTCAGACTATCGTGATTTTCTTTTGGGTTTGCCTGAAGGGGTTGCCGCCTCCGCGGATAGCACGTGGGGTTCGGCCGAACAGGACGACGCACTAGCCGACGGCGCATTCCGTTTTCGCGTCGCCCGTTTCGGCCAGATATTCGTGGCCCTGGCACCGGATCGTGGGCGAAATGAGGATCGGCGGGTGGATTACCATGACCCTGCCCTGCCGCCACGTCATGCGTTGGTCGCTTTCGGCGCCTGGATGCAGCGTGTCGCAGGGGCGCATGCCATTGTGCATGTCGGTGCGCATGGCACACTGGAATGGCTGCCCGGCAAGACAGTTGCGCTTTCCCGCGATTGTTTTCCTGAAATCGTCACCGGGTCTTTGCCGGTGGTCTATCCGTTCATCGTTTCCAATCCGGGCGAAGCGGCGGTTGCCAAACGGCGGATCGCTGCCGTCACGATCGGCCATGTTCCGCCTGTGCTGGTAGATGCCGGGCTTTCGCCGGAACAATCGGCTCTGGAACAGCTCGTCGACGAATATGCGCAGGCGGACGGGCTTGACCGCCGCCGCCGTGACCGGCTGGCGAAACTGATCGTAGAGAAGGCACTGGAAACCGGTCTTGCGGCGGATGCCGGTGTCGGTGCAAAGGACGATGCCGATGCGGCGCTGTCGCGCATCGACGCCTTCCTCTGCGACCTGAAGGACTTCGCCATCAAGGATGGCCAGCATGTTTTTGGCTGCAGCCCCGAAGGCGAGACCGATCTTCTGAGGCTTGAAAGTGCTGCGGCGGAAAAAACGGCGCTGCTTGCCGCGCTCGATGGCCGCCATATTGTCCCCGGTCCTTCCGGCGCACCCGCGCGCGGGCGTCTCGATGTCCTGCCGACGGGCCGCAATCTTTATGCTGCCGATCCGCGCACCATGCCGACGCCGACGGCTTTCGAGCTGGGCCGCATGGCGGGCGAAGAAGTGCTTCGGCACCATCTGCAATCCCATGGCGACTGGCCGAAACATCTGGTTTTTGATCTCTGGGGCAGCGCCAGCCTGCGCAATGGCGGCGAGGATGTGGCGCAGGCGCTGCATCTGATGGGGGCGAGACCGATCCATGACCTGGCGACGGGTCGCGTCACAGGCATCGAGGTTCTGCCGCCGGCCAGTATCGGGCGGCCGCGTGTCGACGTCACATTCCGGATTTCCGGCCTGTTCCGCGACATGTTTCCGGCGTTGATCGCTCTTCTAGACGCCGCCGCCAAGGCCGTCGCGCGGCGGGATGAAGCGCCGGGTGACAATCCGCTGGCGGAAGAGGCGGTGGCACTCGGGCATATACCCGCACGCATCTTCGGTTCGGCACCCGGCACCTATGGTGCGGGCACTGAGGAGAAACTCGCCAGCGGAAAATGGGAAGAACGCGAGGAACTGGGCCAGGCGTATCTGGATGCGGCAAGCCATGCCTTTGGTGGTGCGGATGGGCTTGAGATTTTCGAGGATGCCGGTTTTGTCGAGCTGGTGCGCCGTGCCGATCTTCTCGTTCACACCGGTGACGATCCGGGCCGCGATCTTCTCGACGGCTCTTCCGATGTCGCCTTCATCGGTGGGTTTTCCGCCGCAAAAGCACTCCTTGGCGGCGTTGCCGATATCGTGGCGCTGGATACGACCGATCCCGCGCGTCCGCGCGCGCGATCCATTTCGCAGGCGCTGACGCGCGTTGTTCGGGCCCGCGCCGTCAATCCGCGCTTCATTGCCGGCCAGATGCGGCACGGCCCGCGCGGGGCGGCGGAATTTGCCGAGACGGTTGACCGGCTGATCGGTTTTGCGGAAACCACCCATGCGGTATCTTCCTCGCTGATCGAGGCGCTTTACGACGCCTATTTCGGCAATGAGGACGTGCGCGATTTCATCCTGCGGGAAAATCCGAAGGCGGCGGAGGTCATGGCGACGCGCTTTTTATCCGCCCGTCGTCGCGGGTTGTGGCACAGCCGCCGCAATGCGGTGGATGCGGAACTTGAAATGCTGATCCTGCCCCGTTCTGAAAGGGTCGGCGCATGAGGACGGCCCCTTCCGATCCGGTCCAGCCGTTTGGCCGCCGTGGGACGTGTCCGGCCTTATCGACCCCGATGCTGACCGGTGACGGATACCTGTCGCGCATCGCATTCGAGGCGGATATTGCGCCCCATGATATGATAGCACTTTGCGAACTTGCCGAGCAGCACGGCAACGGTCTGATAGACATCACGGCACGCGGCAGCCTGCAATTTCGCGGCCTGACGCGGGAAAGCGCCTGCGACCTGGAGAATGATGTTCTGGCGCTCGGTTTGCCGCTTCGCGACGGGCTGGCAGTCGAGACCTCACCTCTTGCCGGTCGGGACGATCGGGAAATCGCCGATGGCAGTGCCATTGCGGATGAGATTCGCAGAGAGGCTGCTGCGCTGGCGCTGCATGAAAAGCTCGCCGCCAAAATGTCCGTCATCATCGATGGGGGCGGCCGTCTTTCCATGTGCGATTTGCTGGCCGATATCCGTCTGAAGGCGGTGCGGCTCGATCATCGAGTTTTCTGGCAATTGCTTGTCGGAGGTCCGGAGAGCAAGGCGTTGCGCGCGGGATTTGTTGAGGCCGACAAGGCAGCCGATGTGGTCCTGTTGCTGCTCGTCCATCTGGCCGGCAAAGGACCGCTTGCCCGTGGCCGCGATCTGGATTTGCGGACGATAAAGGCGATTTGCGGAGACCGCCTGGTAGATAGCGAGAGCCAAGGCGAGATGCCTGCGCCTTCCTCGCCCCTGGGGCTGATGGCGGCCGGTGATGGTACCTTTGCTGCCGGTATCACTCCTGCTTTCGCGCAAGTTCGTGCTTCCGATCTGTCGCGGCTCTGTGGACTGGCGCGCGCATTTGATATCGAAACATTGCGGCCGTCGCTCAATCATAGCCTGCTATTTTTCGGGTCGCGGAATGCTTGCGATGCGCTGATGCAAACTGCGGACAGTGCCGGTTTCATCACAAGGGCAGGTGATGCGCGGTCTTCCATCGCTGTCTGTCCCGGCACGCCGGGATGCGCTTCGGCTTTCTTTCCCACACATGATCTGGCGGCCTTTGCATCGCGGGAACTAGCTTCCATGCTCGATGGCTCCTTCACACTGCATCTCTCCGGCTGCGGAAAGGGTTGCGCGCATCCCGCCCCCTCGTTTTTGACCTTTTCCGGCACCGCCGATGGTCTGGCCTTTTCGTTTTCGAGCCGCGCCTGCGACCCGCAGGACGGTATTTTACCTTTCGAGCAACAGAGGACGGCGCTTTCGCGGCTTGCCCGTCTTTGCGAAAAAGAACATAAGCCCGGGGAAAACGCTGCCGACCTGCTTGCCCGTCTGGGTAAGGAGGCAATCGTTGCCGCGCTTCGACAGGATGACCGATGACCGACCATGATTATATTCGCGACGGCAATGCGATTTACGAGCGCTCCTTCGCCATCATTCGCGAGGAAGCGGATTTGTCCGCCTTTACCGAAGATCAGGCGGATATCGCCATTCGCATGATCCATGCCTGCGGGCTGGTGGAAGCGGCCAGCCATTTCCGTTTTTCTCCGGATTTCGTTGTCGCTGCACGTGGTGCTTTGCTGGCGGGCAAGCCCGTTCTGTGCGATGCGGAAATGGTCGCCCACGGCGTGACCCGCGCCCGCCTTCCGGCCAATAATGACGTGATCTGCACCCTTCGCGATCCGCGCACCCCTGAGCTTGCGAAAACGATTGGCAATACCCGTTCCGCCGCCGCACTCGATCTCTGGGCGGAAAAGCTGGACGGTGCTCTCGTTGCTATCGGCAACGCGCCCACAGCGCTGTTCTATCTTCTGGAGATGCTTGAAAAAGGCGCTCCACGTCCAGCTGCCATCATCGGCATGCCGGTCGGTTTTGTCGGTGCGGCGGAATCGAAGGATGCGCTGGAGGCTAGTTTGCTCGGCATTCCCTATGCCATCGTCAAGGGACGCATGGGTGGATCGGCCATGACGGCCGCTGCCGTCAACGCCGTTGCGAGGGCAGGTCTGTGAGCGCGGCTCTTTTCGAAAATTCCAAGGGTAAACTCGTGGGCGTCGGCACCGGCCCCGGCGATCCAGAGCTTCTGACGCTGAAAGCCGTGCGCGCCATCGAAAATGCCGATGTCCTCGCCTTCTTCTGCAAGAAAGGCAGCAGCGGCAATGGTCGCGGTATCGTTGAGGCCTTCATTCGTCCGGGCACACTGGAAATGCCGCTGGTCTATCCGGTAACCGTCGAGAGCGACAAAAATGGCGAGGATTATCGCGGTGCGATCGCCGCATTTTTCGATCAGTCGGCCATGGATATTGCCGCTCATCTCGATGCCGGGCGGAATGTCGCCGTGCTGTCGGAAGGCGATCCGCTATTTTACGGCTCCTATATGCATCTTCATCTGCGGCTTGCGCCTTCCTATGAGGCGGAGGTCGTTGCCGGCATTACCGCCATGTCCGGCTGCTGGTCGATGGCCGGTCTACCGCTGGTGCAGGGTGACGATATCTTGAGCGTGCTTCCCGGCACGCTGGCAGAAGATGTTCTGACAGAGCGTCTGTCCGGCACGGATGGCGCCGTGATCATGAAGGTCGGGCGCAACCTGCCGAAAATCCGCCGGGCGCTGGAAAAGGCCGGCAAGCTTAATGAAGCGCTGTATGTCGAGCGCGGCACCATGGCGAACAGCCATGCGGTGCCGCTGATCGAGCGGGACGCATCGCCCGCCCCCTATTTTTCGCTGGTTCTGGTACCTGGCTGGAAAACCAGACCCGCTGGCGGTGAAGCGCCATGACCGGCAGGCTGGTCGTTGTCGGCCTTGGCCCTGGCAGTTCTGCGCAGGTGACACCGGAGGCGCTCGCCGCGGTTGAGGCGTCGGAGGATTTCTTCGGTTACATTCCGTATCTCGATCGGCTGTCGCTCAGACCCGACCAACGTCGCCATGCCTCTGACAATCGCGAGGAAATCTCCCGTGCCGAACAGGCTCTGCGGCTTGCAGCCGGGGGCGGCAAGGTCTGCGTGGTTTCGGGCGGCGATCCCGGCGTTTTTGCCATGGCGGCGGCTGTTTGCGAGGCGATTGAACATGGCCCGCGCGAGTGGCGCGAAATAGACTTTTCGGTCGTGCCGGGCGTGACGGCCATGCTTGCGGTTGCCGCACGAGCCGGCGCGCCGCTCGGGCATGATTTCTGCGCCATCTCGCTGTCGGACAATTTGAAGCCCTGGGGCATTATTGAAAAGCGGCTGATCGCGGCTGCGGAAGCCGGATTCGTGATGGCTTTCTATAATCCCGTCAGCAAGGCGCGCCCGCACCAGCTTGGCACCGCCTTCGATCTTTTGCGGGCACATCTGCCCGGCTCGGTGCCGGTGATCTTTGGCCGTGCGGCAGGCCGTGCGGATGAGCGCATCCGGGTCGTGCCTTTGTCGGAAGCATCGAGCGACATGGCGGATATGGCCACCTGCATCATCGTCGGTTCGGTGGAAACCCGTCTGATCGAGCGTTCGGACAAAGATCCGCTGGTTTACTCGCCGCGTTTTTCGAAAAGAGAAAGCTGATGGCGGATGGCGGTGAGCGCAGTCGCTATATCCGGCACGTTCGCGCCATCGAGGATTGCGGCGTTCAGCTGTGGCGGCCGCTCGATCATGATAACCGGCAGACCGAGCCGCCTCGCCGCTTCGATCTTACCGTAACTGGCGTTGCCGCCGGAGTTCTTGGAAACCACAGTGCCGATACGGTTTTCCTCCAGCATGCGGATCTCTTCATCCAGCGCAAAAGGGCCGCGCGCTGTAATATAGCGAGCATCCGGCACCTTCAGCGGCGGCTCTACCGGATCAACGCTGCGAATGAGATAGCTGTGTTGGGGGGCGGCCTCGAAAGGGAGAAGTTCCTGCCGGCCGAGCCCCAGAAACACTCGCTTGCCTTCAACGCCGAGCGCGATAACAGACTGTTCGATGGTATCGACCCTCTGCCATTTGTCATCCGGTTGGCGGTCCCAGGCGGGGCGAGAAAGTGCTACAAGCGGAACTTTGGCAAGTCTCGCCGCCTCCACGGCATTTGCGGAAATCCTCGCCGCATAGGGATGGGTGGCGTCGACCAGAATATCGAAATTCCCGGTGCGGATGAAATCCGCCAAACCCGCAGCACCGCCAAACCCGCCACTGCGCATCGGCACAGGCTGTTCCACTGGCGAAAGCGTACGCCCGGCCATGGAAAGCAGGATTCGGTAGCCGGAGTCCATCGCCAGCTTGCCGGCCAGAATGCGGGCATCCGCCGTGCCGCCAAGGATGAGTATGGAGCGTGTCATGACGTCTGAATATTCCGGAACGGGCAACGCTTCCACTCAAAAGAAGGCTTCCACTGAAAAGAAAGGCAAGCCATGGCTTTTCATCGTCGGCATAGGCGAAGATGGGCTGGATGGGCTCGGTCGGAATGCAGTGGCGGCAATAGAGGCGGCCGAGATTGTTTTCGGTGGCAAACGCCATCTGGAACTGGCGGCTGCAGCCATTCGTGGTGAGGCGCGCCCTTGGCCGGTGCCGTTCGATGCGGAGATGAGCGATGTCGTGGCGTTGCGCGGTAGACGGGTCTGCGTGCTCGCCTCCGGCGATCCGTTCTTTTATGGCGCCGGCGTCACACTTCTGCGGCGGATACCGTCGGAGGAGACAGTCTGCTATCCCTCACCTTCAGCCTTCTCCCAGGCCGCGGCGCGGCTTGGCTGGGCCTTGCAGTCGACCGAATGCGTGTCGTTGCACGGGCGTTCCATCGATCTTTTGCGACCGCATCTGCATCCCGGAGCGAGGATCATCGCGCTTACTTCTGATGAGCGCGCGCCCGCTCTCATTGCGGAATTGCTGTCTCAATCCGGTTTCGGCCAGTCGGAATTTGTCCTGCTCGAAGCTTTGGGCGGAAAGCGGGAGAGGCGGCGGCAAATCAGGGCGGTCGATTTTACCTTTGACGACATCGATCCTTTGAACGTCGTGGCTATCGATGTCGTCGCTTCTGAGGGCGCACGCGTCCTGCCTTTTGTGCAGGGGCTGGATGACAGCCTGTTCGAACATGACGGGCAGATCACCAAGCGTGAAATCCGTGCCGTGACTCTTTCATCGCTGGCTCCGCGCCGGGGCGAGCTGCTGTGGGATATCGGTGCCGGTTCGGGTTCGATTGGTATTGAATGGATGCTGTCGCACCCCTCGCTCCGTGCCATCGCCATAGAGCAGCATCCGGAAAGAGCCGAACGTATCGCCCGCAATGCCGAGGCATTCGGCGTTCCGGGGCTTGAAGTCATGATCGGTGCAGCACCTGCGGCTTTTGAAGGTCTGCCTCAACCGGATGCGATCTTCATTGGTGGTGGCGGCAGCGAAACGGGCGTGTTTGAGGCTGTTATGGAGGCCTTGAAGCCAGGCGGGCGGCTGGTTGCCAATGCGGTGACGCTTGAAATGGAAGCGGTGCTGCTTGCGGCCCACGCCAGGTTCGGTGGTTCGATGATCCGTCTCGATGTCTCGCGCGTTGTTGCTGTCGGCTCCATGTCGGGCTGGCGTCCGGCCATGCCGGTGACACAATGGAGTTGGGTCAAGCCGTGGTGACTGTCGCTGGCATAGGCTGTCGCAAAGGCACGGGTTCGGATGCAATTATAGCAGCCGTGCACGCTGCCGAGCTTGCTTTTGGCATGACCGTTGAATGCTTGGCGACTGCGCCGCTCAAGGCAAAAGAAGCTGGTCTTGCGGAAGCGGCGAAACGTCTGGCGCTGCCGCTTGAAATCGTATCGAAGGAACAGCTCGAGGCGGCTGCTTCGAAAACAATGACATTTTCACAGGCAAGTCTTGATCATGCCGGGACGCCCAGCGTCAGTGAAGCGGCGGCAATTGCTGCCGTCGGAGAAAATGCGCGGCTGGTCGCGGCGCGTCTCGTGGTTGGCGATGTGACGGTAGCCATCGCCACGACGAGCGACGCGCGAAATGACCGCGCCATCGAACATGGAGGACAACAATGACGGTTCATTTCATCGGCGCCGGTCCGGGCGCCGCCGATCTCATCACGGTGCGCGGGCGCGATCTTATCGCTGCCTGCCCGGTCTGCCTTTATGCCGGCTCGCTGGTGCCGAAGGCGCTGATCGAGTATTGCCCGACGGATGCACGCATTGTCGATACGGCAGCACTGTCGCTTGATGAGATCGAGGCGGAGTTCGTTGCGGCGGCAAAGGCCGGCAAGGATGTGGCACGGCTGCATTCCGGTGATCTATCCGTTTGGAGTGCCATGGGTGAACAGATCCGCCGGCTGGAACGGCTGGGTCTCGATTATACCGTGACTCCAGGTGTGCCCTCTTTCGCTGCTGCCGCTGCCACCCTGCAGCGGGAATTGACGGTGCCGGAAGTGGCGCAAAGTCTTGTTCTGACCCGTATTTCGGGCCGCGCTTCGAAAATGCCCGAGGGCGAGACGCTGAAAGCCTTCGGTGCGACGGGGGCGACACTTGCCATCCATCTCGCCATCCATGCCATCGGCAAGGTGGTGGAAGAACTGACGCCGCTTTATGGTTCCGATTGCCCAGTCGCCATCGTTGTCCGCGCCTCCTGGCCGGATGAGCGGGTCATTCGCGGCACGTTGTTCGACATCGAAGGAAAACTGGCGGCCGAACCGGTGGAGCGGACGGCGCTGATCTTCGTCGGGCATGGGCTTGCCTCTACGGATTTTCGCGAGAGCGCACTTTATAGTACCGATTATGTCCGGCGGTTCCGCTCCCCGAAGGAAGATGCGAAGGGCTGATGCGACGGCGTGGAGGCGGTGCGTCCCTTGAGCGTGCCCTGACGATCGAACACCAGAATATCAAGCTCGATGCCGGGCACCTTCAAAGCGGCAGCCGCTGTTACCCAGGCTTTTTCCGCAACGATCGCGCCGAGGTCTATCCCCGCGCGTTCGGCCAGCTCAAAGGCGTGAGCAACCATGTTGGCCTGACGAATGGCGAGGGCAAGATTTTCATCTCCGCCAGCCTCGGTTGCGAGTACCGCCAGCGCATCAAGATCGGCCAGGCCTTTCTTGGAATGCACGTCCAGCATGCCCTGGGCGAGCTTGGTCATCTTGGCGACGCCGCCGGCAATGGTTACCCGTTCGACGGGGTGGCTGCGCAGATATTTCAGCATGCCACCGATAAAATCACCCATGTCGATCAGTGCGGTCTCTGGCAGGCCGTACACTGCCTGCCCCGCCTTTTCCGAGGTGTTGCCGGTCGCGCCGAGCAGATGGGTGCAGCCGGTGGCGCGCGCCACATCGATGCCGCGCCAGATGGAGTGGATCCATGCCGAGCAGGAAAACGGGATAACGATGCCGGTGGTGCCAAGGATGGAAATGCCGCCGACAATACCGAGCCTGCCATTCAGGGTCTTTTCCGCGATTTTCTCGCCGTCCCGAACGGAAATCTCGACTTCGAAATCGGCATCGTCACCGGCTACTTCGCGAATGGCGGTTTCGATCATCTTGCGCGGTACGGGGTTGATCGCGGGTTCGCCAGGCGGCAGGGGCAATCCAGGCCGGGTGATGGTGCCGACGCCTTTTCCGGCCTTGAAGGTGATGCCGCTGCCGGGCTTTCCCCGTCGCACGGTGCTTTCGATCAGCGCACCATGGGTCACGTCGGGATCGTCGCCTGCATCCTTGACGACGCCGGCTCTTGCGAAGTTTTCACCTTTTTCCTCGGTGGCGAGAGAAAATGCCGGCCTCGCGCCGCTTGGAAGTTCGACTTCGACAGGGTAAGGAAACTCGCCGGTCAGAAGGGCAGCGCAGGCCGCCTTCGTGGCGGCTGCCGCGCAAGTGCCCGTGGTCCAGCCGCGGCGAAGGGTCTTTCCATCCGTTTCCATATGAATTCCTATAGCCGGGACGGCTATTTCCGTCATCGTTAAAAAAGCAGCCGAGAAGAATGTCGATAGCGCAGGTTTTGAACAGCATCGCCGCAAAAGGTCCGGTCTTTGAGGCCGGGCATGTCTGGCTCGCAGGCGCGGGTCCGGGCGATGTGCGTTATCTGACGCTCGAAGTGGCGCTCGCCCTTTCGCAGGCCGATGTGATCGTGCGCGACGCGCTGGTGAGCGACGATGTCGTTTCCCTCGGGCCCCAGGCTGAAATCGTGTTTGCCGGCAAGCGCGGCGGCAAGCCGTCGGCAACACAGGACGACATCACTGCCTCGCTGATTGATCTCGCCCGACAGGGTAAGAAGGTGTTGCGGCTTAAGGGTGGCGATCCGTTTATTTTCGGGCGTGGCGGCGAAGAGGCGGAGGCGCTTGTCCGCGCCGGCATCCCATTTCGCATCTTGCCGGGCATGACCTCGTCGCTTGCAGCCCTTGCTTCAGCGCGCATTCCCGCCACCATGCGCGGTATCAGCCGCGCTGTTACGCTTGCCACCGGCCATGCCGCCGGGACCGAAGAGGATCTGGATTGGCTGGCATTGGCGAAGACACAGGAACCCATCGTCGTTTATATGGGGCTTAAGAACATAGGCTCGATCGCCGGTCTTCTGATGCAGGGCGGTCGTTCGGGCAAGACGCCGGTCGCCGTCATCATGTCGGCAACGACCGCGCAAGAACGGATTTTCATCGGCACACTGGAAAGCATAGCTGACGATGCAAAACGGGAAAAATTCGAGGCGCCGGCGCTGATCGTTATTGGCGAGATCGTTTCGATGCGCGACCGACTTGGGGTGCCGACCTTATGACCACACGGGCGATCATCATCGGCGCACCGCGCTCTGGATCCGGCAAGACCAGCGTAACAATCGGCTTGCTCAGGGCCTTTGCCCGGCGCGGCATCAAGGTGCGCGGCATCAAGACGGGGCCGGATTATATCGACCCCGGCTTCCATGCCTTCGCCACCGGCACATCCGGCCTCAATCTCGACAGCTGGGCCATGCAGCCGGAATTGCTTCGACACCTTTTGTTGCAACAGGCTGATGGTGCTGACCTCGTTTTGATCGAAAGCGCCATGGGCCTGTTCGACGGTATCCCCGTGGCGGAAAACCGCACTGGTTCTGCGGCGGATCTGGCCCGGCTGTTCGGCATTCCCGTGCTGCTGGTGCTGGATGTGTCGGGTCAATCGCAGACAGCCGCTGCTGTTGCCTATGGTTTTGCCCACTATGATCCTGTTGTCACCATGGCGGCGGTGGTGCTGAACCGCGCCGGCAGCGAAAGACACCGGACGCTGTGCACGGAGGCTATCGAAAAAATCGGTCTGCCTGTCGCAGGATGCGTCATGCGTGATCCGTCACTCATCCTGCCGGAACGGCATCTGGGGCTGGTGCAGGCCAGCGAACATCCGGAAATCGACGCGCATATAGAACGGCTGGCGGATGCGATGGAAAGGTCCATTGATCTCGATGCCTTGCTTTCGCTCGCTGCGCCTGTGGATGTGCCCTCCGGCTCGGTGGAGGCAGCGATTGCGCCGCCCGGCCAGCGCATCGCGCTTGCAGACGACGCGGCTTTCACCTTTCTTTATCCGCACCTCAAGAACCACTGGCATGCAGCGGGGGCGGAGATCGTGCCCTTCTCACCGCTGGCCGACGAGGCACCCGATGAGACCTGCGACATTTGCTGGCTGCCAGGTGGTTATCCCGAACTTTACGCTGGAAGGCTTGCCGATGCTGCCGGGTTTAAAGCGGGCATTGTCCGTTTTGCCGAGACGAAGCCGGTGCATGGCGAGTGCGGCGGCTATATGGTTTTGGGAGCGGCGCTGGAAGACGCCGATGGCGTCACCCATGCCATGACCGGGCTTCTGTCACATGCCACCAGTTTCGCCACGCGCAAGATGAACCTCGGTTACCGGCAGGCTGCAATCGTGGCAGATGGGCCGCTGGGCAAAGCGGGCGAGGTTCTGCGCGGCCACGAGTTTCACTATGCGCGTGTTATCGATCCGGGTCACGATGAGCCTTTCGCTCAGATTGCTGACGGGCAGGGTCGTCCGCTCGGCCCCTCCGGTGGCAGGCGGGGTCTTGTTTCAGGCACTTTCTTCCACGCGATAGCCAAAGCCGGGTAAGCAATTTGGCGTCCGGATGCGGGGTTGCGTCAAAGTGGAGCGGGCTGAGAAAGTTTGTAGTCTGGTGCGATAGGTAAGTGCTATATAGCCACTATCATCCCGAGTTTCCGAAACGCTATTTCAATGAAAAGACTGCGCCTATTCATTTCTGCCGCCCTTGCCGTGGCCATGATACCGGTTCCGCTCGAGATCGGTGCTGGTCAAATGCAGGCTCACGGCGGCGAAGATTATGCAACGCTTGAAAAACTCGGCGCGGCGCTGTTTGATGATGCCAATCTTTCCATGAACCGCACGATGGCGTGTTCCACCTGCCATATGCAGGCGGTGGGTTTTTCCGATGCGCGCGAAAGCGACAAGGTCGGCCGGGACGTCTCTCTCGGCGATGACGGGATGTCGTTGGGCGACCGCAATGCGCCGACTGCAGCCTATGCCCGGTTCACGCCGCCATTCGGCAGGAACGCTGCGGGAGAGTATGTCGGCGGGCAATTCTGGGATGGTCGTGCCTCCCTGCTGGAAGACCAGGCGGGTGGACCACCGCTCAACCCGATCGAAATGGGCATGCCGGATAAAGCCTCTGTCGTCAAACGGCTGAAGGAAAACCCTGATTATGTTGCGGCGTTCGGCACACAGTTCGGCAGCGATGTTTTCCAGAGTGACGAAGGCGCCTTTGCTGCGATGACCAAGGCGCTGGCGAGCTTCGAGCGTTCCGATGAATTCTCCACCTTCGATTCCAGGTATGACCGTTTCCTGCGCGGCGAAGAAAAGCTAACCGATCAGGAGGAGCTAGGCCGGGTTCTGATCTCCTCGACGCAGTTCACCAATTGCAATACCTGCCATGAAATCCGTGGCGCCAAGGGTTTGGAAGACGGCCTCTTCACCAACCACAAATATTTCAACATCGGTGTTCCGGCCAACACGTCGGTCAGGGCAGCCAACGGCTCCAAGCCGGATGCGGTCGATCTCGGATTGGCGCAAAATCCCGCAGTGGCCGGCGATCCGGCTCAGCGCGGCAAGTTCAAGGTGCCTACCCTTCGCAACGTCGCTGTCACTGGTCCCTACATGCACAATGGCGTGTTTAAGGATCTGCGCACGGTGGTGCTGTTTTACGTGAAATACAAAAGCAAGAAACCCAGCCGGCAGATCAACCCTGAAACGGGTAAAACCTGGGATGCGCCGGAAGTGCCTGATAATATCGCCATGACAGAGCTGACTTCCGCACCGGCGCTGGACGACAAGCGTGTGGACGCCATCGTCGCCTTTTTGAAGACGCTGACTGACAAAAGATATGAACATCTTTTGCCAAAGGAAGATGGGCAAGCGACCGTGCCGCCTGCCCAACCGGTTTCGGTGAGTGTTACGCCGAAAGCGCCTTGAATTCTGCGAGAACCGCGTCACCCATTTCGGAGGTGCTGACCTGACGGGAACCGTCGGACATGATGTCGGCGGTGCGGATGCCCTTGTCGAGCACGTTCGCAATTGCAGTTTCGAGCTTCGTTGCCTCATCTACCATGTTGAACGAATAGCGCAGGCACATGGCGAAGGACGCGATCATGGCAATGGGGTTGGCGATGCCCTTGCCGGCAATGTCAGGTGCCGAACCGTGCACCGGCTCGTACATGGCCTTGCGCTTGCCGGTCTTGGCATCCGGTGCACCAAGCGATGCCGACGGCAGCATGCCGAGCGAGCCCGTCAGCATGGCAGCGACGTCGGAAAGCATGTCGCCGAAGAGGTTGTCGGTCACGATCACGTCGAACTGTTTGGGCTTGCGCACCAGCTGCATGCCGCCGGCATCGGCCAGCATATGCTCCAGCTGAACGTCCTTGTATTTCGCAGCGTGGGTTTCGGTGACGACCTGGTTCCACAAAACGCCAGACTTCATGACGTTGCGCTTCTCCATGGAGCAGACGCGGTTGTCGCGTGTGCGTGCCAGTTCGAAAGCGACGCTGGCGATGCGCTCGATCTCGAAGGTGTCGTAGATCTGCGTGTCGATACCGCGCTTCTGGCCGTTGCCGAGGTCGATGATCTGCTTGGGCTCGCCGAAATAGACACCGCCCGTCAGTTCGCGGACGATGAGGATATCGAGACCCTCTACGAGCTCCGGCTTCAGTGAGGAGGCTTCGGCAAGTGCCGGGTAGCAGATGGCGGGGCGCAGGTTGGCGAAAAGTTCGAGATCCTTGCGCAGGCGAAGCAGGCCGGCTTCCGGGCGGTGTTCGTAGGGAACGCCATCCCACTTCGGGCCGCCCACGGCGCCAAACAGGATCGCATCGGCGGCAAGGGCCTTTTCCATATCTGCGTCGGAAATCGCGACGCCATGGGCATCATAAGCGGAGCCGCCGACCAGACCTTCCTGCGTGGTGAAGCCGGCATTTTTTGCGTTGTTCATATAGTCGATCAGCTTGCGGACTTCGGCCATGGCCTCGGGGCCGATACCGTCACCGGGCAGAAGGAAAAGCGTGCGGACTGTCATGAGAACCCTCCTTGGGCGGCGCGCCGGAAACCATCATGAAGGGTTTTCGATTGCGGCGAGCGCGGCGTCAAACTCGTTTCCGTCCTGCCGCCTCACAAGTCACATCGCCAGCCGAACGGGATCGGGGGCTTCTTATCCCCGCCTCAACGGCTTTTCAAGCAAAGCAAAAGCCGATCCGGTACGGTTTTGCACGGGATCGGCTTTTAAAAGAGGATAGAAGTGCGGTCAGGCCCAGGGGCGGACCGAGGCATTTGCCTTTTCGAACGTGTCGATGGCGCCGGAATGCTCCAGTGTCAGGCCGATGTCGTCGAGGCCGTTCAGCATGCAATGGCGCTTGAATTCATCGATCTCGAAGGTGATCGTGCCGCCATCAGGGCCGCTGATTTCCTGACGTTCCAGATCGATGGACAGAACGGCGTTCGAGCCGCGCGAGGCGTCGTCCAGCAGCTTTTCGAGATTCTCGGGGCTGACGACGACAGGCAGAATGCCGTTCTTGAAACAGTTGTTATAAAAGATATCGGCGAAGCTGGTGGAGATCACGCAGCGGATGCCGAAATCGAGAAGCGCCCATGGTGCATGTTCGCGCGAAGAGCCGCAGCCAAAATTGTCACCCGCGACGAGGATCTGGGCGTTCTGGTAAGCGGGCTTGTTCAGCACAAAATCGGGATTGGGCGAGCCATCTTCTAGATAACGCGACTCGGCAAAAAGGCCGGTGCCAAGACCCGTGCGCTTGATGGTCTTCAGATAGTCTTTGGGAATGATCATATCGGTGTCGATATTGACGACCGGCATGGGCGCAGCAACGCCCGTCAGCTTGGTGAATTTTTCCATCTGTCGCTTCCCGTGTTTCCCTGGTCACAAAATCCGGCGTGGACTGACGCCCGCCGGATATTTTCTGTCGGGAAATACTGCAAAACGGATCGCTTTAGAAGCGCAAACCCGCATTCTTCGGTACGCCGCGTGCAGCGTTCTCGCATTTTGGCAGGATTAACGATCTCAGAGATCGATGATCGTGCCTTTGCCGTCGTTCCAGACGCGCATGTCGTGCTGGTTGCGGGGCTTGACCGGAATGGGTGCCGGCTTCATACGCGCCGAAAGCAGACGGGCAGCGCTGAGAACGGCGAGCACGCCGATAAAAGCGACCGTAAGCGAGGCGGTAAAAAGAGCCACCAAAGCCAGAAGTGCGATGCCGGATGCGGCAATGAAAAATGAACGGATGCCTTGCATGATTCAACCTTTCTTTCCAGACGAATGTGGGCCTTCTTCTTCCGGCTTGCAAGAGGATTCAGTGGATTGTCGTGTTGCAGATGTCACAAAAGCTTGACACAAGTGCGGCATGACTAATTTTTTCGAAAATATTCCTGTGAGACCGCGCCGTTCACTGCTGTCGGTTCCGGCCATCAATGTCAGGGCGCTCGAAAAAATCCGCGATCTCGATTGCGATGGGGTTATTCTCGATCTGGAGGATTCCGTTGCACCCGATGTGAAGGGCGAAGCGCGAGAGAATCTGGGCAGGCTGTTTTCGGATGCGCCCTTTGCGGGACGCGAGATCATTATCCGTATCAATCCGCTGTCAACGCCGGATGGTATGGAGGATTTAAAGCTCGTGCTTTCCTGCTGGCCGGATGCGGTATTATTACCGAAGGTAGAGCAGCCCGCCGATATTAACGATGTGGCCGACCTTCTGGCGGAGGCCGATGCGCCCCAGGGCTTGAAAATCTGGGCGATGATCGAGACGCCGCTCGGTGTGTTGAACGCAGCGTCCATTGCTGACGCTGCCCATACGCCGGATGGACGGCTTGCCGCTTTCGTCCTCGGACTGAACGATCTGCGCAAGGAGACACGGGTTCCTTCCGTGCCCGGGCGAACCTACCTCGTGCCGTGGATGATGCAGGTGGTGCTTGCCGCCCGCGCCTATGGGCTTGATGTCATCGATAGCGTGTCGAATGATTTTCGCGATATCGCGGCTTTTGGCACCGAGTGCGAGCAGGGCCACGCCATGGGCTTCGATGGCAAGATGCTGATCCACCCGGCCCAGATCGAGCCCGCCAATCGCCACTTCGGCCCCGATGAGGCCGCTGTCGCTGAAGCCAGGGCGATTATTGACGCTTTCGCAAAACCCGAATCTGTGGAATTGAACGTCATCAACATGAACGGGCGGATGATCGAACGGCTGCATGTGAGCCAAGCCGAAAGGCTGGTCGCCATGGCCGATATCATCGCACAACGAAAGGCGCAAAAGACGTGAAGGTCTATCGTTTCATTACAGGTCCCGATGACGCGAAGTTCTGTCACCGGGTCACCGAAGCTCTGAACAAGGGGTGGGAACTTGCCGGTTCACCCAGCTACGCCTTCAACGCCGCAAGCGGCGTCATGCATTGCGGCCAGGCCGTGACCAAGGTGGTCGAGGGCAAGGAATACCACCCGGATATGAAGCTCGGCGAGCAATAAGAGGAGTGGCTGCCGGCGGGCTCAGCGCTCCGCCGCGGCCTCGTCGGCGCTTTCTTCGATCCGCTCCATGTCGTCATCCGACAGGCCGAAGTGATGGCCGATCTCGTGGATGAGGACATGGGTGATGATGTCGCCTAGCGTTTCCTCATTCTCGGCCCAGTAGTCGAGAATGGGGCGGCGATAAAGCGTGATGCGGTTCACCATCTCGCCGGTTTCCATGGTGAAACGTTCGGAGATACCGCGCCCCTCGAACAATCCCAGCAAGTCGAACGGTGTTTCGAGCGCCATGTCCTCGAACACTTCGTCAGTCGGGAAATCCGAGATCTCGATGACGAGATCCTTGGTCAATGCACGGAATTCGTCTGGCAGGTGGCCATATGCCTCGATCGCAAGCGACTCGAAGGCGGAAAGTGTCGGCGCATGGCGGTCCCGCCAATCGTCGGTCTGGTCTATGCGGGCCATTTCTGCTCCTTGTTGAAGGCCCATATAAACACTTGCTGCGCAAATTTCGAGACCTGACTGCTTCGCTTGCCAAAAAAGCATGAAATTCTTGGCGTTAGAGTTACTTTTCAAACATCCGTCATCTTGACATAAACTGACGTCTCGCGTAATTCGCACCCAAATTGATGGCGTATTGCGCCTTCTGTTTATTCCGCCCCTCAAAGGCGGCTTCACCGGCAGACTTTCAAAAGGGCATTCAGTCCTGACGGATTTCCGCTACTCCGACTGATAAAAAGACGGCCAGCTTGCTTTGGCGGGCAGAGCCGGAACGAACATGAAAGGATAACAAATGTTCGCAGTCATCAAGACCGGCGGTAAGCAGTACCGCGTAGCGGCCGATGCCGTGCTGACCATCGAAAAGCTGGAAGCAGAGGCAGGCGCAACCGTAGAATTCACCGAAGTTCTCGTGATCGGCGAAGGCGCCGACGCTCAGTTCGGTGCTCCCTTTGTCAAGGGTGCCATCGTCAAGGCTGAAGTTGTCGAGCACAATCGCGGCAAGAAGGTCATCGCCTTCAAGAAGCGTCGTCGTCAGAACTCCAAGCGTTCGCGCGGCCATCGTCAGCATCACACTGTCGTCCGCATCACGGACATCGTTGCTGCCTGATAGGCGCGACACGGGAAACAAGGTTTAAAGGAGAACTCCAATGGCACACAAAAAAGCTGGCGGTTCATCGCGTAACGGTCGCGATTCCGAATCCAAGCGCCTTGGCGTAAAGAAGTTCGGCGGCGAAGCTGTCATTCCAGGCAACATTATTCTGCGTCAGCGCGGAACCCAGTGGCATCCGGGCGCCAACGTTGGCATCGGCAAGGACCACACGATTTTCGCACTGACCGCAGGTAACGTGAACTTCCGTACGAAGGCCAACGGCCGCGTATTCGTATCCGTGGCCCCGAAAGCGGAAGCCGCAGAATAAGCCGGTAAGCGTCATATGCAGCCGGTGTCCCATCGACCCGGCTGAGACGTATCAGGTTCAGTCAAGAAAACAGGGGAGATGGGGTACCACCCAACTCCCCTTTTTCTTTAACCCCCAGGAGGGACTGAACCATGCAAGCTGAATTGTTGAGGGTTGACCAATCACGGTCACCCGAAGAGCGGCCGAGGCCCGATCGGTCGAGGAGCGATTGCCCCGTTTTACTGTCGCAGAGGCTGGTTTTACGCAAGCCTCACGAAGAAGACATCGACGCCCTTGCCCATCTTGCCAACAATGCCAATATCGCGACCATGGTGTCGCGTATGCCGCACCCGTACACGGCCAAAGACGCCGCGGACTTCGTGCGACGCACCAATGCTGGCGAGATCGGCAAGTGCGTCTATGCGATTACCCGCATGGACAATGGCGAGTTTCTGGGTTGCTGCGCGCTTGAACCGCAGGAAGACGAAAAGACGCTGGAAATCGGTTACTGGCTGGGGGAACCCTACTGGAACCGGGGCTACATGACCGAAGCCACGCATGCGCTGATCGACATGGCCTTCCGCACGCGTGAAATCGACCAGATCGATGCCCGCTGCCGGGTCACCAACATCCCCTCGCGCCGGGTCATCCAGAAGTGCGGTTTCCAGTTCCAGGGCTCCGGCATGGTCGGTTCGCTGGCACTGGGCGGCATGGTACCGGTAGAATGGTACAGGCTGGACCGCAAGACCTGGGTTTCGCTGAAGAGCTGGGGGGACATGGGATGAGCACGATCGAGCTTACCCGTCACCGGGCAACTGCGACGGTCGCGCCGCCCGGCCCCTGCCCGGTCATCGAGACGTCGCGTCTGGTGCTGCGTCCGCAGCGGCTTTCCGATGCTGGCAGCATTGCGGAATCGCTTGGCGATTTTGCCGTGACCAGGATGCTGGCCCGTGTTCCCGCGCCCTATCATCGACAGGATGCGCTGGAATGGCTGGTCCTGCGCACTTCAGGCACCCTGCCCGATTGGGATTTCGCCATCACAAGCGGTGACGATACACTCATCGGCGTCGTCTCGGTCGAATTGCGGCACGGCGAGTGGCATCTCGGCTACTGGCTGAACCGGTTCTACTGGGGCAAGGGTTACATGACCGAGGCGGTGGCCGCCGTGGTCGAGCGGTTCTTCCGCCGCATGCCCGGTGTGGTTCTCCATTCCGGTGTGTTTGCGGATAATCCGGCTTCGCTGCGCGTGCAGGAAAAACTGGGCTTCCGGGTGACCGGCTGCCACCAGATTTACGCCACGGCGCGTGCTGCGATGGTGGCGCATATCGATACGGCGATCACGGCTGAGGATTTCGTTCCGCAGCACGGCTGACAATCAAAACAAGGCCGGTTGCCGCAAACCGGCCTTGTCTCACGCAGGCGCTTCCCGCACGATAGTCTTTGACCTTGTGGAGAAGCGCTTGTATTCGAAACGACGATATTTTTGTTTGGCACAACGCCTTGAGCTGATGTGCCCGCAAACCGACAGAACGGCAGTCCGATGAAATTTCTCGATGAAGCAAAAATCTATATCAAGTCCGGTGATGGCGGCGCGGGCGCCGTTTCCTTCCGACGCGAAAAGTTCATCGAGTTCGGCGGCCCTGATGGTGGCGATGGCGGACGCGGCGGCGACGTCTGGATCGAGGTGGTCAACGGTCTCAACACGCTGATCGACTTCCGCTTCCAGCAGCATTTCAAGGCCTCGATCGGACAGCACGGCATGGGTAAGACCCGCACCGGCGCCAAGGGTTCCGACGTGGTTCTGAAAGTGCCTGTGGGCACGCAGATTTTCGAGGAAGACAACGAGACGCTGATCGTCGACCTGACAAAGGAAGGCCAGCGTTTTCGTCTTGCCGCTGGCGGTAACGGCGGTTTCGGCAACGCCTATTTCAAGTCTTCGACCAATCAGGCGCCGACCCATGCCAATCCGGGCCTTGCGGGCGAAGAAAAGACGCTCTGGCTTCGCCTGAAGCTGATCGCTGACGCCGGTCTCGTTGGTCTGCCGAATGCAGGTAAGTCGACATTCCTCGCGACCGTGACGCGCGCGCGGCCAAAGATTGCCAATTATCCTTTCACGACCCTGCATCCGAACCTCGGCGTTGCGACCATCGACGGCCGTGAATTCGTGCTGGCCGATATTCCCGGCCTGATCGAAGGCGCGCATGAGGGTGTGGGCATCGGCGACCGTTTCCTCGGCCACGTGGAGCGCACCCGTGTGCTTCTGCATCTCGTCTCCGCGCAGGAAGAAAAGGTCGGGCAGGCCTATAAGACTGTCAAGGCCGAACTGGATGCCTATGGTGGCGGCTTGACCGACAAGCCGGAAATCGTGGCGCTGTCGCAAATCGACGTGCTGGACGAAAAAGAACTGAAAAAGAAGGCAAAGGAACTGGAAAAGGCCTGCGGCCGTCCTCCGCTCCTTCTGTCTGCCGCTGCCCACATTGGTATGACGGAGGCGCTGCGCGCCCTTCGCGATATCATCGTCTCGGCAAGCAATGGCGGCGAGACCGCCCTTCCCGACCGCTCAATGCCTGTGGATAGCGAGGCCGAGGAAGAGGACGATCGCCTATGAGCCTCACCCGCAAACCGCTGGGTAGCCACCACCGGATCGTCATCAAGATCGGTTCGGCACTTCTGGTGGACCGGAAAAGCGGGCTGAAGAAAGATTGGCTTGACGCCATTTGCGAGGACATCGCTGCGCTGAAGAAAAACGGCGCAGATGTTCAGGTGGTGTCTTCTGGCGCCATCGCGCTCGGCCGCACGGTGCTCGGTCTGCCCTCCGGCGCATTGAAGCTGGAGGAAAGCCAGGCAGCGGCGGCCGTTGGCCAGATCGCTCTGGCGCGGGCATGGTCGGAAAGCCTGTCGCGGCATGAGATCGTTGCTGGCCAGATTCTGCTCACGCTGTCCGACACCGAGGAGCGCCGCCGTTACCTCAATGCGCGCGCCACCATCAACCAGCTGCTGAAGATCGGTGCTATTCCGATCATCAATGAAAACGACACGGTGGCAACCACCGAAATCCGCTACGGCGACAATGACCGTCTGGCCGCCCGCGTGGCCACCATGACCGGTGCCGATCTTCTGGTATTGCTGTCTGATATTGACGGGCTTTACACGGCTCCGCCGCATCTTGATCCGGATGCGAAGTTCCTTGAGACGATTGCAGATATTACGCCCGAGATTGAGGCCATGGCAGGCGGTGCGGCTTCCGAGCTTTCACGCGGCGGCATGCGTACCAAGATCGATGCCGGCAAGATCGCGACCGCTGCCGGTTGCGGCATGATCATCGCTTCCGGCAAGACGCTCAATCCGTTGAAGGCCATCGAAAACGGCGCCCGCTCCTCGTGGTTTGCGCCATCAGGCACACCGGTGACGGCGCGAAAGACATGGATTGCCGGTCAGTTGCAGCCGGCAGGTGAGATTCATGTGGATGCGGGTGCGGAAAAAGCGCTCTATGCCGGTAAAAGCCTGCTTCCCGCGGGCGTGCGGGTGGTGAAGGGCAATTTTGGACGCGGCGATGCGATTGCCATTATCGGCGTTGAAGGCCGAGAGGTCGCGCGCGGCCTTGCAGGCTACGATGCGGAAGAGGCGCGTCTTATCATCGGTCACAAGTCCAACGAGATCGAGGCGATACTTGGCTATGTGGGGCGTGCGGCGATGATCCATCGCGACGATCTGGTAATGACGGGTGCCGCCGTGAAAGTTAAAAATACTGAAAAGGATAAGGTCCATGCCTGAACAGGCCGTGAAGCAGAGCCATGATATTGATGCACTGATGATGACCATCGGTGCACAGGCAAAATCTGCTTCGCGACCGTTGTCCATCGCAGGTACGGATCAGAAAAACCGTGCGCTTCTCGCCATGGCGTCCGCCATCGAGGCGTCGAGGGAAACGATCCTTGCCGCCAACAGGAAAGATCTGGCGGCGGCGGATAATAGCGGCCTTGCCGCTTCCTTCATCGACAGGCTTACGCTTGACGATGCGCGGATTGCCGGTATCGCCGAAGGCATCCGCTCGGTTGCCGCGCTGCCTGATCCGGTTGGCGAAGTTATTGCCGCCTGGGATCGCCCGAACGGTCTGAAGATCGAGCGCGTGCGCACGCCGCTTGGCGTCATCGGCGTGATTTACGAAAGCCGCCCGAATGTGACGGCAGATGCCGGCGCGCTCTGCCTCAAGGCGGGCAATGCGGTCATCCTGCGCGGCGGCTCGGATTCGCAACATTCATCGCGTGCTATCCATGCCTGTCTCGTCGAGGGCCTGAAGATTGCCGGCCTTCCCGAGCATGCCATTCAGCTGGTACCGGTAACCGACCGCGCTGCCGTGGGCGCGCTTCTTGGTGGATTGAATGGCGCGGTTGACGTGATTGTGCCGCGCGGAGGCAAAAGCCTGGTTGCGCGGGTGCAGTCCGAGGCGCGTGTGCCGGTCTTTGCGCATCTGGAAGGTATTTGCCATATCTATGTCGACGGATCGGCCGATCTCGACATGGCGAAACGCATCGTCGTGAATGCCAAGATGCGCCGCACCGGCATTTGCGGCGCGGCGGAAACGCTGCTGGTGGATGCCGCTGTTGTTGCCACGCATCTTGAACCGCTCGTCAAGGGCCTGATCGAGGCCGGTTGTGAAGTACGCGGTTCGCAGGCCGTGCGTAATGTTGTCGAGGGCTTGAAAGCCGCAACGGAAGATGACTGGCGCACCGAATATCTCGATGCGATCATTTCGGTTGCTGTCGTGCACGGTATTTCCGGCGCGATCGACCACATCAGCACCTATTCGTCCAACCACACGGAGGCGGTGATCGCCGAGGACCGAGCGGTGGTCGAGCGTTTCTTCAACGAACTCGATTCGGCCATTCTGCTGCATAACGCTTCCACGCAATTTGCCGATGGCGGTGAATTCGGAATGGGTGCGGAAATCGGCATCGCTACGGGCAAGATGCATGCACGCGGCCCTGTTGGTGTCGAGCAGCTCACGTCGTTCAAATACCGCGTGCATGGCACCGGTCAGACGCGGACCTGATAGTTGCTGGTCGAAACACGCCTCGACAGACGTTATCTCACCATGCCGCATGCGGAGCGCGGCATGGTCGTCGGGCTGTTCGGCGGCTCCTTCAATCCGCCGCATGCCGGCCATGCCCTTGTTGCCGAAATAGCGCTTCGCAGGCTGGGTCTAGACCAGCTCTGGTGGATGGTGACGCCAGGCAATCCGCTGAAAAGCCGCTCGGAGCTGGCATCTCTGGAGGATCGTATCGCCGCCTGCGAAAGGCTGGTCAGCGATCCCCGCATCAAGGTGACGGCTTTTGAAAAATCGCTGGGGATCAGCTACACGGCCAATACGCTTGCCAAGGTGAAAGCAAAAAATCCGCATGTTCGCTTCATCTGGATCATGGGAGCCGACAATCTGAAAAGCTTCCATCGCTGGCAACAATGGCGAAGGATCGCCGAGACCTTTCCGATTGCGGTGATCGACCGGCCGGGTTCCACCCTCTCCTACCTCTCCTCCACCATGGCGCAGGCCTATAGCCAGGCGCGGATCGATGAGGATGATGCGGGTGTTTTGTGGAAAAAAAAGGCGCCTGCCTGGGTCTTTATCCATGGTCCGCGTTCGACGCTCAGTTCGACGGCGCTCCGCAATAATCACAAATGATGTATGCGACAGCCGTTGAAGGCTCCATATCTTGAAAAGTTAATGCTTTGGTGCCACCTTAATCTGGTGACGCACAGATTCGCGTCGCCAGTGCCTGTTTTGTCATTCTTGGAAAGGGAAAACCTCTGACAACAGTACACGCCAAGGGAAGAGCATTTGTTGCTATCCCGAAGGGTCAGGACAGTGGCGCCGATGCCGCCGACCACGCCCTCGAAACCGTCCTCGCGAGCCTCGAGGACTCCAAGGCTGAAGATATCGTATCTCTCGACATTGCCGGAAAATCGGCGCTTGCGGACTACATGGTGGTGGTCTCCGGGCGATCGAACAGGCATGTCTCGGCGATCTGCGAGCATCTTCTCAAGGATATGAAGGATGAAGGGTTTGGAAGCGCCCGCGTCGAAGGTCTCGAGACCGGAGATTGGGTGCTGATCGATACCGGCGATATCATCGTTCATGTGTTCCGTCCGGAAATCCGTGTCTTCTACAACATTGAAAAAATGTGGGCGACGCCGGAAATGCCGGAAGACACGCTGCATTGATGCGGTGAGCCTTTGACGTCGCACATCGGGCCTCCCGAATATCATTTTTGATTTCGGGTCGATGTGTGTGGTCGGAAAGAAAGCCGGCTGCATAGGAATCCGTGGGCTATGCTGTTAAGAGCGTGACCCTGTTGGGTCACGATGGATGCAGGTTTGCGATGCGGATTTCGATTTTTGCGGTGGGACGGCTGAAATCCGGCCCGGAAAAGGATCTTGCGACCCGTTATATCGAACGCCTTGCCAAGACCGGCCCGGCGATCGGGTTGGAGTTTTCGCGCGTGATCGAGGTCGCGGAAAGCCGGGCATCGAACGCGGAGACGCGCAAGCGCGAAGAAGCGGCGATGCTGGAAAAACATCTGGCTGATGGTACCGTGCTCGTGCTGCTCGACGAGCGCGGCAAGGCGCTGGATAGCCCGGCCTTTGCCTCATTTTTTGGCGATCTGCGTGATAGCGGCAAGCGCGACCTCGTGATCGCGATTGGTGGCGCCGACGGCCTAGATCCTGCACTTTACGACAGAGCGGCGGCCGTTCTTAATCTCGGCAAGCTCACATGGCCGCACCAGATCGTTCGTATTCTGATCGCCGAACAGCTTTACCGCGCCGTCACCATCCTCTCCGGTCATCCCTATCATCGCGTTTGAGCGTGATCTTCATGTGGAAAATTGTCTCAATTTCAACATGAAGCTTCGCGAGACGGAAAGGCGTGGAAGGCTTTGCAGCCAGCCTGTTTCTGGCCTCTTGGAAGATTGGGGCAAAATCCCTAATATCGGCGCTCCTGCTTCGGCATCAAAGAAAGTTCAAATGGACAAGAGGTCTCAACGAAAACGCCACGCTGCCCTTGCGGGCGCGGTTTTCGCTGTCCTTGTCCTGGGGATTTCCCCCGTTGAACGCGCCTTTTCGCGCGACGATGCGGGTGCCGCGCCTGCTGGTGAGGGTGATTCGTCGCCGGAGGCGCTTCAGACGCTGGAAAAGCGCCGTGATCAGAACCGCCAGGATCTGGAAGAGCTGGTCGACAGCATCGGACTTTCGGAAGACAAGACCCGAAATCTCGAGGAAAGCATTGCTTCCCTTAATCAGGATAGCGCCCGTATCCGCGACGAGCTGATCGCGTCGGCTGCGCGCCGCAAGGCACTGGAAACCAAAATCAGCGATGGCGAGGATCGTCTGGCCAAGCTTTCGGTCCGCGAAGATGGCGTCAAGGCATCCCTGCGCGAGAGGCGTGGCGTGCTGGCGGAGGTTCTGGCGGCGCTGCAGCGTATGGGCAGAAACCCTCCCCCCGCCCTTCTCGTTTCGCCTGATGATGCGCTGGCCTCGGTGCGCAGCGCCATTCTTCTCGGCGCCGTCGTGCCCGGCATTCGCGGTGAGACCGACAAGCTGGTTTCTGCTCTCAAAGAATTGACCGACGTCAGGCAGGCAATCGCTCGCGAAAAGGACGATCTTACGGGTATGATGACGGCAAGTCTGGAAGAGGAAAAACGCCTCGACTTGCTGCTTGCTGAAAACGACCGCAGAAATTCGCAGACGGCCGCGGCGCTGGAGGCGGAACGCAAGCGATCCGAGGAGCTTGCAAGCAAGGCGACAAGCCTGGAGGGTCTGGTCGGTTCGCTTGAAAGTGAGATCAGTTCGGTGCGGGAAGCTATGGAAAGGGCGCGTGCGGAAGAGCAGCGCGTGGCCCGTCTTTCCGAAGCGGAACGTGAGAAGGAGCGTGCCGCAGCCGAGGCGGGAATGCCCGATAAAAACCGTATTGCGCCCGCATATCCCTTCGCGAGTTTGAAGGCAAAGTTGGACCTGCCGGTGGCTGGAGATGTGTTGCGCCGGTTCGGCGATGCGGATGGTACGGGCCACTTTTCCAAGGGAATTGTCGTCGCGACCGGACCTGAGGCCATCGTGACGGCACCCGCAGACGGCTTTGTTGTATTTGCCGGAGATTTTCGCAGTTACGGCCGAATGATCATCCTCAATACGGGTGACGGATACCATGTGGTCATGACGGGAATGGACAATGTGAGGACACGGCAGGGAATGTTTGTGTTCTCCGGAGAGCCAATCGCCTCCATGGGTGCAAAAAGAGTAGCGAGTGCAGCAGCATTGGCGCTGGAAACCGACCGGCCAACGCTCTACATTGAGTTCAGGAAAGATGGTGTGCCGGTTGATTCCCAACCTTGGTGGACCGCAAAAAATACCGGAAGGGCGCACAATGATTCGTAAGGTTTCGCTTCTCCTTATCGGTGGGCTTATGGGCGCCACGGCGATGAGTGTGATTTATTCGGCGAGCATGCCGGCACAGGCGGCCGGGCCTTCGACCTATAAGGAACTGTCAATCTTTGGCGACGTGTTCGAACGTGTGCGTGCGCAATATGTGACGCCGCCGGATGACGAGAAGCTGGTCGAAAATGCCATCAACGGCATGCTCAGCTCGCTTGATCCGCATTCGAGCTTCATGAATGCCAAGGACGCCAACGACATGCGCACCCAGACCAAGGGTGAGTTCGGCGGTCTCGGCATCGAAGTGACCATGGAAAATGAACTGGTCAAAGTCATCTCGCCGATGGACGACACGCCGGCTTCGCGCGCAGGCATTCTTGCCGGCGACTATATTTCGGAAATCGACGGTACGCCGGTTCGCGGTCTGAAGCTGGAGCAGGCGGTCGAGAAGATGCGCGGCGCGGTCAAGACGCCGATCAAGCTGACGATCATCCGCCAGGGCGCCGACAAACCGCTCGAATTCACCGTCATGCGTGATGTCATTGCCGTACGCGCGGTCAAGTCCCGTGTCGAGGGCGATGTCGGTTATCTCCGCGTCATCTCATTTACCGAGAAGACCTATGACGATCTCGAAAAGGCGATCAAGAAGATCAAGACGGATGTGCCGGCTGACAAGCTGAAGGGCTACGTGCTCGATCTGCGTCTCAACCCCGGTGGTCTGCTCGATCAGGCGATCAATGTTTCCGACGCCTTCCTCCAGCGTGGCGAAGTCGTTTCGACCCGTGGCCGTAACCCGGACGAGACCCGTCGCTTCAATGCAACGGCTGGCGATCTGACCGATGGCAAGCCGGTTATCGTGCTCATCAACGGTGGCTCTGCTTCGGCGTCTGAAATCGTCGCCGGTGCGCTGCAGGATCTGCGTCGCGCGACTGTGGTCGGCACGCGCTCCTTCGGTAAGGGCTCGGTCCAGACGATCATCCCGCTCGGCGAGGCCGGCGCGCTGCGTCTGACCACGGCGCTTTATTACACACCGTCTGGCAAATCGATCCAAGGCACGGGCATTACGCCTGATATCAAGGTCGAACAGCCGCTGCCGCCGGAATTGCAGGGCCGTGTTACGACCGAAGGTGAATCCAGCCTGACCGGCCATATAAAGGGCCAGAGCGAAACGGACGAAGGTTCGGGTTCTTCCGCTTACGTTCCGCCGGAAGCCAAGGACGATATCCAGCTGAATTATGCGCTGGATCTGTTGCGCGGTGCCAAGACCGATCCGTCGTTCCCGCCGAACCCGGACAAGGCTGTGGTCAACAAGCAGTAAGATGGATGCGCCGGCCAGCCGGCGCATTTTCTCGATTGCCTAACCGTTTGGACGGATCGTTCATTGCCTTCTGACCTGCGAAAACCGCTTCTGGGTCGACAGAAAAAAAGCGCCGGTATCAACCGGCGCTTTTCCGTCATTATGGTTCTGTCCGCGCTTGCAGTTCTGACGATCGGCGGGCTTTCCGTCTATACGGCCCTGTCGCCCGGCAATCTGCAGAAGACGGCTTCCGGGCCGGACACCCAGCCCCAGCTCCCCGAAGATGCTCCGAAAACAGCAGCAGCCGATGTGGCGGATCCCAACGACACGGCTGGTCTGAAGCCGGAAAGCGGCCGCTCCGGCGCCAATATAAATCGGGCGACGATGCCGGATGGCAATGTGGTATCGGTCTATTCTCCTCGCCCCCGTGACAGCGACGGACCGGTGCTGATGAGCGGCCAGACCTACGGTCAGGATCCGCGCATGGCCACGCGGCCGAATGATGCATTGCTGGAAGAAACCGCATTTGGCAGATTGCCCGTCGTCGGTGCCGATGGTTTGCGGCCGATGGAGCAATATGCCCGGCCATGGTCCGGCGCACGCGGCACCCGGGTGGCGATCGTGGTCGGTGGTCTCGGCCTCAGCCAGACGGGTTCGCAAAAGGCGATCCGGGAACTGCCGCCGGAGGTGACGCTCGGTTTTGCTGCAAGCGGCAACAGCCTGCAGCGCTGGATGCAGGAAGCACGCCGTGAGGGGCATGAAATCCTTCTCCAGATACCGCTGGAGCCCTTCGGGTATCCCGGCACCAATCCCGGCCCGGACACGCTACTGGCGGGCGATCCGGCGAAGGTCAATATCGACCGGCTGCATCGCTCCATGGCGAAGATTACCAATTATACTGGCATCATGAATTATCTCGGCGGGCGTTTCCTTTCCGAGCAGGCGGCGCTGGAGCCGGTCATGCGCGATATCGGCAAGCGCGGGCTGCTTTTTCTGGACGATGCCTCTTCGGCGCAGTCGCTGAGCGGCGGGATTGCCAAAGCCATTTCCGCGCCGCAGGGCTTTGCCGATGTTCTGCTTGACGGTGAGGTCACCGAAGCCACTATCCTGCGCAAGCTGGACGAATTGGAGCGGATCGCGCGACGTAACGGTCAGGCGATCGGCGTTGCCTCGGCTTTCGACGAAAGCATCGCTGCAATCTCGAAGTGGTCGCGGGAGGCGGGCGGCCGCGGTATCGAGATCGTTGGTGTTTCTGCGCTTGTTTCGCAGCAGGCGGGGCAGTAAACCTTCTGCGCGGCCATTCCTTAGCGCCTTTTCGGCGCGCAGACAGTGCGGGTTTCCAATGACAATCAAAGCAGAAGATTTGCCTTACCGTCCCTGTGCGGGGATTATGGTTCTGAACGCCGAAGGCCTTGTCTGGGCCGGCCGGCGCATCAGGGAAGGCAATTCGGAATATGACGGTTCACCGCAATTGTGGCAGATGCCGCAGGGCGGCATCGATGACGGTGAACGGCCTTTGACGGCCGCCATTCGCGAACTTTACGAAGAGACGGGGATGAAAACGGTGACGTTGCTGGCGGAAGCGAGCGACTGGATCCATTATGATCTGCCGCCCGAACTGATCGGCATCGGCCTGAGAGGCAAGTATCGCGGGCAGGCGCAACGCTGGTTTGCCTTCCGTTTCGATGGCGACGAAAGCGAAATCCAGATCGACCCACCTCCAACAGGGCATACGGCTGAATTCGACGCCTGGGACTGGAAGCCGATGGAAAGCCTGCCAGAGCTCATCGTGCCCTTCAAGCGCGCGGTCTACGAGAAAGTGGTTGCGGAATTCCGGCACCTTGCCGGCAAGTAATAAAAAAGGCGGCCACTGGCCGCCTTTTCTTTGGTCGATTGCGAAAGCTTATTCTGCTTCGTTGGCGGAATCGGCGTTGAGCTGGCCGTATTTTTCCGCACCGATCTTGCCGAGCAGTTCGAGCTGGGTCTCAAGGAAGTCGATGTGACCTTCCTCGTCGATCAGCAGGGCTTCGAACAGCTTCATCGAGACATAGTCTCCGGCCTCGGAACAGATGTCGCGCGATTTCTTGTAGGATGTCCGTGCGTCATATTCGCCCGCCAGATCGGCTTCGAGCACTTCCTTGACGTTCTGACCGATGCGCAGGGGAGCCAGGGTCTGGAGGTTGGGATGGCCTTCCAGGAAAATGATACGATCGATGATCTTGTCGGCGTGCTGCATCTCTTCGATGGATTCCGCACGCTCCTTCTTTGCAAGCTTGGTGTAGCCCCAGTCATTCAGAAGTCGGTAGTGAAGCCAATACTGGTTTACCGCACCGAGTTCTAGAAAAAGGGCTTCGTTAAGCCGCTCGATGACTCTTGTGTCGCCTTTCAATGTCCGCTCTCCTGTTCTCTTCATGGAATCGCTTCAAGCGGGACATAAAATCAAAAACATCTGCTTCCGTCGAGTGGCGACGGGCGTGATATTCTTCAGTTGTCTGTATGATCAGGTCGACGACAGTCGGGAAACAGCCGCAGCAGCGGCCACGTTTTTCCATGGCATGATACACTTTTGCCGGAACGATAAGCTGCCAACAGTCCTCATCGAGGAGCTCGTTAATGACGTCCCGGATATCGTGGTCGGTGATGTAATTGCAGCTGCAAACCAGCATGATCGACTGCCTGTATGACGCAACACGTTGTTTTCGTTCTTAAACCAAAACAGGACACCCACTGTCAAGAAAAACCTCCGAGGATATCCGAAAGTGAACTCTGGATTCATTCTAAACTATACGAAAACTGTCGTATTTTCATTAGTTTAGCAGTTCCTATATTGCGGTATTTTTCGATCAAGTTTTTGTGCGTGGCGATATTATCAGGGCGGATATCACGAAAAGTTTACCTGCTTCCTTCCCGTTAGAAGGGGTGCCGATCTCAGGCGAAATATTGTCCGCCATTTGCGGTCATCGTGGAGCCGGTTATGAAACCAGCCTCGTCCGACACGAGAAACAGGACGCAGCGCGCGATTTCTTCCGGTTCGCCCAGGCGCCCGACCGGGATTTGCGGCACAATCCGCTCGGCCAGCACTTTCTCCGGTATAGCCCTCACCATCTCCGTGCCGATGTAACCGGGGCAGATGGCGTTGACGGTAATGTTGCGGCTTGCGCCTTCCTGGGCGAGCGCCTTGGTGAAGCCGATATCGCCAGCCTTTGAGGCGGAATAGTTGACTTGGCCAGCCTGGCCCTTCTGGCCATTGATGGAGGAAATATTGACGATGCGACCGAAGCCGCGGTCGCGCATACCCGGCCAGACGGGATGCGTCATGTTGAAGACGCCGGTGAGGTTGGTGTCGATCACCTCGCGCCATTGCTGCGGTGTCATCTTGTGAAACATCGCATCGCGGGTGATGCCGGCATTGTTGACGAGAACCTCGACGGGGCCGAAGGCCTCTTCAACCTGGGCTATTCCTTTCACGCAGGCATCATAGTCTCGCACGTCCCATTGAAACGCGGGTATGCCGGTTTCTTTCTGGAAGGCCTCTGCCCTATCTGTCGTGAAGGCGTAGTTGACGGCCACCTGGTAGCCGGCTGCCTGCAAGGCGCGGGCTATTGCTGCGCCTATGCCGCTTGTCCCGCCCGAAATCAACGCAACCCGGCTCATATGGCCTCCATTTCCTGAACTGTTTTAGCCGTGCTCAACGGCCACAGAAATGCGGCCAATGGGAGACCGCTTCTACCCTATTGGCCGCTGAACCGGAATTGCTTTTTGGAAGGCCGCACGGCCGTTTTTCAGAGCGCCTCGATGCACATGGCAACACCCATGCCGCCGCCGATGCAGAGCGTCGCGAGCCCCTTCGATACGTTGCGGCGGCGCATCTCGAAAATCAGCGTGTTCAGCACACGGGCGCCGGATGCGCCAATCGGATGGCCGATGGCAATCGCACCGCCATTGACGTTGACGATATCAGGATCAAGACCGAGCTCACGCACGACAGCGCAGGACTGGGCGGCAAACGCTTCGTTCGCCTCAACGAGGCCGATATCGCCGATCGACCAGCCTGCCTTGGCCAGCGCCTTGCGTGAGGCGGGGATGGGGCCGGTTCCCATGATCTGCGGATCGACACCCGCCGTCGCCCAGGAGGCGATGCGCGCCAGCGGTTTGATACCGCGCTTTGCCGCTTCCTGCTCCGACATCAGAAGTGTGGCAGCCGCGCCATCATTGAGGCCGGAGGCGTTGCCGGCCGTTACCGTGCCCTCCTTGTCGAAGGCGGGGCGAAGCTTTGCCATGGTTTCCAGCGAGACGCCGGCACGGATGTGTTCGTCAGCATCGATGATAATATCTGCCTTGCGGCCCTTGACCGTGAAAGCCGCGATCTCATCTGCGAAACGGCCGGCGCTCTGCGCGGCTTCGGCCTTGTTTTGCGATGCGACAGCGAACTGGTCCTGTTCATCACGGGAAAGCTGCCATTGCCGGGCGATGTTCTCGGCGGTTATGCCCATGTGGTAGCCGTAAAAGGCATCCGTCAGGCCGTCTTTCAGCATGGTGTCGATCATCTTGAAATCGCCCATCTTCACGCCGCCACGTAAATGGGCGCAATGGGGCGCCATGGACATGGATTCCTGCCCGCCGGCAATGATGATGGCCGCGTCGCCGGTAACGATCTGCTGCATGCCGAGTGCGACAGCGCGCAGGCCGGAACCGCATAGCTGATTGATGCCGAAGGCGGTTGCTTCCTGCGGAATGCCGGCTTTCATCGCCGCCTGCCGCGCCGGGTTCTGCCCTTCGCCTGCCGTCAACACCTGACCAAGGATGACCTCATCGATTTCATGGGCTGCGACACCGGCGCGCTCCAGGACGGCGTTGATGACGGTTGCCCCAAGCTCGTGGGCGGGCGTATTGGCAAAGCCACCATTGAAAGAACCGACGGCAGTGCGCGCAGCGCTGGCAATCACGATTGAAGGCGTCATCTGTTTCTCCTCACTTGCGGGCGGAGACTGGCAAAGCTTTGAATACAAGTCAAATGCCGAAAGTTGCTTTAAAAGATGTTGCTAAATCAAGCCGGAATCTTGCGGAAAATTGCTGCGCAAAAAACAAACTGTTGCGATGCACAAAACAATTGTCACGAGGCTTGTTTTGCGCATACACTTCGCGCGGGAAGAGCAATAACACTAAAAAACAAGAAAATACCATCATCGCGAGGAGGCGGGCATGGCAAAACACGACGGCGAAACAATCATTAAAAAATATGCCAACCGGCGGCTCTACAACACCGGAACCAGCACCTATGTGACGCTGGATGATCTGGCGCAGATGGTTAAACGCGGCGAGGACTTCAAGGTTCAGGACGCCAAATCATCCGAAGACATCACCCATGCGGTTCTGACGCAGATCATTGTTGAACAGGAAGCCAAAACCGGCAATACGCTTTTGCCAACGGCGTTTCTGCGGCAATTGATCTCCTATTACGGTGACCAGATGCAGATGGTCGTTCCGACATTTCTCGAACATTCGATGAAAACCTTCTCCGATCAGCAGAGCCAGATGCAGGAGCATATGGCCAAGGCGTTCGGTGACGGGTCGCTTGCGCGGAATTTCCAGGCTCCACTGCAAATGATGGAAGAGCAGATCCGCCGCAATACGGAACTGTTCCGGCAGGCAATGCAGGGGTTCACGCCTTTTGCAATGCCGCAGGCGCCCAAGGAAACGCGCAAGCCGAATGCATCCGAAATCGATGAGCTGAAGTCGCAGCTGCGCGCATTGCAGCAAAAACTCGATCTGCTCTGAAGGAGGCTGGAGCATTTCGGGTGAGACCCCTCAAATGCTCTCTCCGGTTCTTTAGCTTGCCGCCCGTTCCGGGACGCGCAGCAACAGAACAAACCCCAACCCCAGAAACACGATGAGGGTGGCCATGCCAATATGTGCGGAGCCACTGAGGTAGGTTGCTATTGAAAAGGACAGCGTCGCCATGAAGCTGGTGGCGCGGCCCGATAGCGCATAGATGCCGAAATAGCGTCCCGCCTCGGCAATGGTGATGTTGCGCGCCAGATAGGAACGCGACGAGGCCTGAACGGGACCGAAGGCGAGGCCAATCAATATGCCATAGAGCAGATAGGCCTTTTCCGCGCCGGTTGCGAAGATGCCGCCATTGTCCGCTGTCGGCAATTGGATCCAGCCAAACAGTGTCGAGGCCTTTTCTGTCGAGACGATGCCGACCGTCGCGATGAGCAGAAGAACCAGGCTGATAAGGATGGTGATCCGCGAGCCAAGTTTCTGATCGACGCGCCCGGCCGCAAAGCAGCCCACAATGGCGACGACGTTGAGCAGGATGCCGAAGAGGCCGATTTCCATCGTCGCCCAGCCGAACATTCCCGCCGCAAATACCCCACCCAGAATGAGCACGCCGTTGACGCCGTCCTGATAAAGCATACGTGCAATCAGGAACCGCAACAGGACGGGTCTGTCTCGAAGTTCGCGCAGGGTTGTCTTGAGCTCCGCAAGACCAGAGCGGATCGCCGCTCCGAAGGGTAGGCCCCTGTCCGCATCCGGGGTCAGCAGAAACATCGGCAGAATGAAGAGCAAATACCAGATTGCGGCTATTGGGCCGGTTATTCTGGCGTCCTCGCCGGTTGCGGGATCGAGACCGAAAAGCGGCTTGATACCGGCGATAGTCAGCCCTGTCTTTGGATTTGCGGCCAGAAGCGTCACCACGGCAATCAGCACCACCATGCCGCCGAGATAACCGAGGCCCCAGGCGAGATTGGAAATGCGTCCGACATTCTGCGGATTGGTCAGTCGCGGCATCATGGAATCGTTGAAGACGATCGAAAACTCCGCCGCGATGGATGCGAATATCATGCAGACGATGGGCAGGATGATCGGCGAACCCGGTGCTGCAAACCAGAGGAATAAAAGGCTGACGATCTTGATGGCGGCAAAAAAGGCGATCCACGGCTTTCTTGCGCCGGATTGGTCAGCGATGGAGCCGAGAATGGGGGAGAAGAGGGCGATGATGATCGAGGAGACCGTCGCCATATTGCTCCATGTCGCCTGCGCCGAAATAGGATCATCGGTGAGGCGGGCGACAAAGTAGGGTCCGAAAACGAAGGTCGTAACGACCGTGAAAAAGGGCTGTGCCGCCCAATCGAACATGACCCAGCCCCAGATGCCGCGTTTGGCAACCACTGTTTCCGCATTTGGGGAGGGGACAGTCATTCATCGTCCTATCGGATATGGGGGGGATAAAATGCGTGATGCCGGCGCAACCGCTTCATTTATGGCCATCCGGGCCAGTCACCCGGATGGCGTTTTTCGAATGGTCGATCAGCGCGTCTGAACGATATCGCCAAGCAGCCCCGCCGCCACTGTCAGGCGGGCGAGGTTGGTATCGCCGCTTTCGCTCAGTGCACCGAGTTCCGAGACGATGCGATTGACGCGCACGCGGTCGGCCGCATACCAGGCCTGAACCGGGTCCTTTTCCTTCGCATACTCGGTTAGGGCCGAGATGACGATCCGGCGTCTCGACAAGGCGATCTGGTCCTGGCTGCGCAGAAGAGCCAGGCTCTCGTAGTGATCGGCCGGTGTGATGCGCTGGCTGGCATCCAGCAGCCGCGCGACACGGAAGGTCGAGGAGACCGTGGCGTAGCTTTCGGCGGCGCGGGCAAGCGTCGTGCCCGCATTTTCGGCGATACGCATGATTTCAGGCACATAGACCAGCAGGGAAAGCGTATCCAGCTCCTCCAGAAGGCCAAAGGGAACACCGTCGATTTCCGTGACGCCAAGCTCGCGGCGATATTTCGCCGCTGCCGGCGATAGCGTCTTGATGGCAGTTTTCAGGCGCTCGATTTCGGTTGCCATGTCGCTCGTTCCAGCGCCCACGCTCCCGGTTTGCAGATAAAGCCTGCTTGCATCGGAGTAGATGCGGGTGATCGTGGCATAAAGTCCGTTCTGGACTTCTCCGCCGATCTTTCCGTCGAGCGCGTCGACCTCGCTCCAAAGACGTTTGAGGCCGAAACCATCCTCCACGATCACCGCTGCCTTGACGACATCAGCCGACAGGAGGCCGCTCGCATCGGCGAGTTTCTGCACGAAGCCAGGGCCGCCGCGGTTTACCACGGCATTGGCGAGCGCTGTCGCAACGATTTCGCGGTGCAGGCGATGCGCCTTGATATCGTCTGCATAGTTCTTCTGCATCTTGGCCGGGAAATAGTCTGCGAGCAGATGCTGGAGATAGGGTTCGTCGGGCAGCGGGCTTGCCACCAGAGCGTCGAACAGCGTCAGCTTGGCATAGGAAAGCAGCACGCCGATTTCCGGCCGGGTCAGCGGCTTGCCGGTGGCATATCTTTCGCTGAGCTCGGCATTGCTCGGCAAGGTTTCGACCTTGCGGTTCAGTTGGCCGGTTGCCTCCAGCGCGCTCATCAGGCGGCCGAGTTCTTCCCGGTTTGCAAGCCCAAGCCGCTCCGTCAGCGAGATTGCCAGCGATTGCAGGTAGTTGTTGCGCAGCACCAGCTGCGCCACTTCCGGCGTCATGGAGGCAAGAAGCTGGTTGCGCTTCGGCATCGTCAGGCGACCGCTATTGACCGCGGAGGCGAGGGCGATCTTGATGTTGACCTCGACGTCGGAGGAATTCACGCCGGCCGAGTTGTCGATGGCGTCGGAATTGCAACGCCCACCCGCCAGCGCATAGGCGATACGGCCCTTCTGGGTAATGCCGAGATTGGCGCCTTCGCCGATGACCTTGGCGCGCAGCTCGGTGGCGTTGACGCGGATGGGGTCGTTCGCCCTGTCACCCACCTCGGCGTTGGTTTCCACCGCCGCCTTGATATAGGTGCCGATGCCGCCGAACCACAGAAGATCGGTTGGCGCCTTCAGAATGGCGGTCATGATCTCGAAGGGTGTGGCAACGGATTTGTCGATGCCGATGGCAGCGACGGCTTCCGGCGTCAGCGTCACCGATTTTTCGGAACGCGAGATGATCATTGCGCCTTTTGAGAGCGTCGAACGGTCGTAATCCTGCCAGCTTGAGCGTGGCAATTCGAAAAGCCGCTTGCGCTCAGCGAAGGATTTGTCGGTATTGGGATCCGGATCGATGAAGATGTCGCGATGATCGAAGGCTGCGATCAGCCTGATCTTTTCCGACAGCAACATGCCGTTACCGAAAACGTCGCCGGACATGTCGCCGACACCTGCCACTGTGAAGGGCGTGGTCTGGATGTCGGTGTCCATTTCGCGGAAATGACGCTTTACCGTTTCCCAGGCACCGCGTGCGGTGATTCCCATCTTCTTGTGGTCGTAACCGGCGGAACCACCCGATGCGAAGGCATCGTCCAGCCAGAAGCCGGCGTCGTGGGCGAGGCCGTTTGCCGTATCGGAGAATGTCGCTGTCCCCTTATCGGCGGCGACGACGAAGTAGGGATCGTCCCCATCAAGCCGCAACGTATCGGCCGGCGGTACGACGGCGTCGTCGACGATATTGTCGGTGATGGACAGAAGAGTGCGGATATAGGTCTTGTAGGCTTCACGGCCTGCATTGAAGACCTCGTCGCGGGAGCCGCCAACAGGCAGGTTCTTCGGGAAAAAGCCGCCCTTGGCGCCAACGGGAACGATCACCGCATTCTTGACCTGCTGCGCCTTGACGAGACCGAGCACTTCCGTGCGGTAATCCTGGCCGCGATCCGACCAGCGCAGACCGCCGCGCGCCACTTTGCCAAAGCGCAGATGCACGCCTTCTACTTCGGTTCCGTAGACGAAGATTTCGCGGAAGGGACGCGGATCGGGCAGGCCGTCCAGATGTTTGGGATCGAACTTGAACGCCAACAGGTCACGCGGCGTGCCATCGGTGTTTTTCTGGAAGTAGTTGGTACGAAGCGTGGCGTCGATGGCGTTGACATAACGCCGCAAGGTGCGGTCTTCGTCGAGATTGGGAACACCGCTCAATGCCGCTTCGATCGTCTTGTGCATCTCTGCCAGTTTCTTCAGCCGCTTCTTCTCGTCGATGGAAGGATCAAAGCCAGCCTTGAACAGCGCGAAAATATTCCGTGAAATGGCCGGATATTTAAAGAGCGTTTCGGAAATATGCTCCTGGGAATAAACGATTCCGGTCTGGCGCAGATAACGGGCATAGGCGCGCAAGACGGACACTTCGCGCACGGTAAGGCCGCAGGCGAGGATCAGCCGGTTGAAGTTGTCATTATCGACCTTGCCCGAGAAGGCAGCAAGGAATGCTTCTTCGAGTTTCTGTCCGTATTGCGGCAGATCGAGCGTCACGCCCTTGCCGACGGCGAGTTCCATATCATGCAGCACGATGTCGCGCTTTTCGCCATCCGAGATGACACCGATGTCGAAGGTGCGCTCACTGATGACGTTGAAACCGAGGTTTTCCAGCAGCGGCACACGGCGCGACAGTGGCAGATGGCCATCCCGATGGAAGATCTTCAGCGACAGCGTCTCAGCTGACTGGCCTTCCTGCTGGTAAAATTCGATGCGGACCGGCTCACCCTTCACAGTGGCCAGAATATCCGCCATGTCGCCAATCGCCTCTTCCGGCGTGAAGGCTTCCTGATAGGCCTGATCAACCTCCAGCACCGGCGCACCAGGTTCGGAAAGGGCAACGAAATGGTCTATCCAGCGTGCTGCGATATCGCTGACGGCATCCTCCAGCTTGTCCTGCGCGATACGCGGCGTCTTGCCTTCCGTGCGGCCGACGATGAAATGGACGCGGGCGACAGCGCCTTCGGGGAAGGCCGGGTAATAGGCGGAAATATGCCCGTCATAGACCTTGCTCAGATAGTCGCCGATTTTCTCGCGCACATAGGAATTGTATTCCTCGCGCGGCACGAAGATGATGGCCGAGACGAAGCGGTCGAAACGGTCGATACGTGCGAGGACGCGCACACGTGGGCGGTCGCTCAGTTCCATGATTTGCTCGATGAAGCGGATCAGAAGATCCGTTTCGATCTGGAAGAGATCGTCGCGCGGATAGGCTTCCAGCGTGTTCTGCAGAATGCGGCCGGAGTGGCTGTTCGGATCAAAACCGAAATGCCGCTCGACATCCGCAATTTTGGCACGCAGCAGCGGGATGTGCTTTACCGAACGCGTATAGGCGGTGGCGGTGAAAAGGCCGACGATGCGCAATTCACCGATGACATTGCCATCCTCGTCGAAGCGCTTGATGCCGATATAATCCATATAAGCGCGGCGATGCACGATGGACTTCACATTTGCCTTGGTGACGATGAGGAAATCCGGACCGTCGAGGAAGGCGAGGATTTCAGGCGTCGTCGTCACGGCGTCCTTGCCAAGGCGCAGCACGCGCACATCCGGATCGCTCAAACTGCCGAGGCCGATGCCGTCACCGCGCTCGATTTTCGCGTTCTTTCCCTTTCCGGAATAGGTGTAATCGCGCATGCCGAGGAAGGTGAAATTGTCGTTGCGAAGCCAGTTGAGAAACTCGACGGCTTCCGCGCGCTCGGTCTTGCGCCGCGAGGAGCCGCGTTTTGACAATTCGTCTAGGGCTTCGTCGAGTTTCGACAGCATGGGCCGCCAGTCTCTGTAGGCGGACTGAACCTGCGCCAGCACGAAACGCAATCTTTCTTCCAGCGCCGTTGCGGCCTGCTGGGTCAGTGGGGCGATGTGCAGCTGAATGAGGCTGATATTCCCGGTGGGATCGTCATCAGGCTCCGCAAGGCGATAACCCGCCTGCGCCGTTGCATCCGGCACCAGAATGGGGTGGACCGCGAGATAGAGGCCGCGATAGCTGCTTGTGACCTCGCCCATGACGGAATCGTAGAGGAAGGGCATATTGCGGCCGATAATCGTCAGAACCGTTACCGGAATATCCCGCGGGGTAACGCCCTCCACCTGGGCGATGCTGATATGGGGCGCGTCTCCAGTCCAGCGCGAAAGAGCCTCGAAACTGTGCGCCGCGCTTGCGGCCAACATTTCGGCGGAATAATATTCTATGTCGTCGGCGCTTGCTCTTCCATAGAGTATACCCGGATCAAGAAATGGCGCGTTTTCGGCAAGTGCCTGCTGTCGTGCTTTTTCGATCTGTTTTTCGCGTTTTGGATTATTTCTGTAGCCCATTTGATGTGGATTCCTCCAAAAATCACACTTTAACGTAAAAAAGCACCGTCAATTTGCGGATTTTGCCTTTTCATTCGAATCGGATATTGGCGTGTAATTACGAAGAGTTTAAGAGGCTTTCGTGTTTCTTCAGTTGGGAAGTGAAATTTTTTTGCTTCTTATACGGTAGGGACCGGTTACGAAGCATTTGACAGTATTCCGGTAGCCCATTTATAGGTGGTTCTTTGGCCGCCATGTGATGTTGCGGCCACGGTCGAAGCAAATTATTGATTTGTGCCTATTTTTGTGGTACACCAACGATACTGATCCACAGCGTGGCATTTGTGTGCCCAAAAACACCACGAAAGCAACACCTCTTTTGCACGCGGTTTCCGTGACATATCGAGCGTTTACGTTATCGAAGCCCGCAATGCGGGAAGGTGTGTTTTTGCGTGCACGGCTGGACCAGTGCGGAGTCACCTGACGGTTCCCCCGTCTCATCAGGGCCTGACCGACCCAACCCCGGCGTTGCCGGGTATGTAACAGGGAGTTTTTAGAACGAATGACGACCCAGCAGAAGAAATCTCCAGCACATCACGGTTTCAAAACCGGTGAAGCGATTGTGTATCCCGCTCATGGTGTCGGTACCATTTCTGCCATCGAGGAACAAGAAGTTGCCGGCATGAAGCTTGAGCTTTTTGTCATCGATTTCGAAAAAGACAAGATGCGTCTTAAAGTTCCCGTCGCTAAAGCCGTGAGCATCGGCATGCGCAAGCTTTCCGAAGGCGATTTTGTCGAGCGGGCGCTGAAAGTGGTGCAGGGCAAGGCGCGTGTGAAGCGTACCATGTGGTCGCGCCGCGCCCAGGAATATGATGCGAAAATCAATTCCGGCGATCTTATCGCGATTGCTGAAGTTGTGCGCGATCTTTACCGTGCGGAAAACCAGCCGGAGCAGTCCTATTCCGAGCGTCAGCTTTACGAAGCTGCTCTTGATCGCATGGCGCGCGAAATTGCTGCTGTCAACAAGATGTCTGAAACCGAGGCTGTCCGCCTGGTGGAAGTCAACCTTGCCAAGGGTCCGAAGCGCGGCAAGGCCGTCGAAGAAGACGATTCTCAGGAAGAAGCCGCGTAATCACCGGCTTTCTCCTTTTTTAAAAAAACCCGCCAAGAACGGCGGGTTTTTTTGTGCCTGATCTACAGGATGCGAATTTTCGTACCCTTGCGCATATGAGGCAGAATGCGCCTCATGTCGCGGGGATGGAGAGCGACGCAGCCGGCGGTCGGCTCATATCCCGGGCGGATCATATGCATGAAGATTGCCGAACCGCGGTTCCGACTTCTCGACGTGATGTTCCAATCGAGGACGAGGCAAACGTCATAAAGGCCGTCCTTTCGCATCATCTCCTCGTGGCTCAGTGCGAAAGGGGACTTGACCAACCTGTTGTAACTGGCGCTGCGTGGCTCGTCGCACCAAAGCATGGATTGCTGTGTCCGTTGCATCGGCAATGTCGTGGCGATGGCGGCGTTTCGGTCGCCGCGATAAAATCCGTGCAGCAGGCGCGTGACGGAAATCGGTGACTTTCCATCTCCCTCGCGTTTGAGCACGGTACGGCCGTTGCGCCCGATCGCTGCGGGAAAGGTGAGATGCCCGAGCTGAACGATGGCCCTGCTTATTTTCAAAGGCGCCGGCCGAACCATGAGCGTCGACGCGCGTTTATGTTGCTTTACGGGCTGTCTGCTCATGTTTTTCACGAGATTTTGCTTTGCAGGTTATCTAACGTGAAGTCATAGCACTTCGTAATATCATGGCAATGGGTTGACCTTTTATCGGCAAACCGCTGAATTGGCTGACAATTAGAGCGCCGTGCCTTATTTCGGAGGCACAATGGATGCTCTAACTCTTTTAAACTACGCATTGCGCTTTCCGAAAATCAACGGCGATTTTTGGGCCGATGCGCTAAAGTAAGAAAGGCTGAGAATCCGAATGACGGCTCGCACTATCCTTTTGGTGGACGACGACGACGATCTTCGGGAGACGCTGACTGAGCAACTATCTCCCTATGAGGAATTCTCGCTTCTGAGCGGCGCAAACGCTGCGCAGGCGATGCAGACCGCAAAGACTGCCCAGGTCGATCTTCTGATCATGGATGTCGGTCTTCCTGACATGGATGGCCGCGAGGCGGTGAAGCTGCTGCGCAAGGGTGGCTTCAAGGCACCGATCATCATGCTGACCGGGCACGATACCGATTCCGACACTATTCTCGGTCTCGAAGCGGGCGCCAATGATTATGTGACGAAGCCATTCCGCTTCGCCGTCCTTCTGGCCCGCATCCGGGCGCAGCTGCGTCAATACGAGCAGAGCGAAGATGCGGTTTTCACCGTTGGCCCCTATCAGTTCAAACCCAGCCAGAAGCTGCTGACAACTGAAGACGGCAAAAAAATCCGGCTGACGGAAAAGGAAGCGGCGATCATCCGTTATCTGTACCGAGCCGGGAGCGCCGTCGTCACCCGCGACGTCTTGCTGGAAGAGGTCTGGGGTTACAATTCCGGAGTGACGACGCATACGCTCGAAACGCATGTGTATCGTCTGCGCCAGAAGATCGAGCGAGACCCCTCCAATGCCGAAATTCTGGTGACCGAGAACGGCGGATACAAGATCGTTCCCTGAACGAACGCCCTTTCTGCGTTCGAAAGGACGCAGAATATTCTAACATCTTGTATTTTGAAGGCCGATATCCGAAAACCGCTATAGTGGTGCAGGCGGTTTTCTGGAGTAGCAATCGACATGGCCTTGACGGATGACATCATGCTTCTGGGGCAAGTGCCGTTGTTTGCGGGCTTCAGCGACGATCAGTTGCGGCTGATCGCCTTCGGCGCGGAACGCCGCCGCGTGGCGGCGGGTCAGACTTTGTTCCGGGAACATTCCCCGGCCGAATGCGCCTTTGCGGTGACGTCAGGCCATTTCGAGCTATTCACGGCCGGGCGGGATGGCAAACCCGCGTTGCAGGCGACACCGGGCAAGGGGGCGCTTCTTTCGGAGCTGGCGCTTTTCACGCTCTGTGAGAGGAAATTCACCGCCATTGCCGCGGAGGATTCCGAGGTCATCCGGATAACGCGCATTCTCTTTCACCGGCTGGTGGAGGAGTTTCCCGAGGTTGCCGATATCGTGACGGCACGCATTCGCGATAATATCGCCGCACTCGCGGCGGGCGCGGCCCGTTTGCAGAACCGTTTCTCCTGATTTTATAGAGCTGGCGCTTCAGAAACGGAAATGGGCCGTAACCGGAACGTGGTCGGATGGCCGGTTCCAGCCGCGTGCTTCGCGCAAGATATCGATCTTTTCAAGCGAAGGGCCGAGATCCTGCGACGACCAGATATGGTCAAGACGGCGGCCACGGTCTGCGGCTTCCCAATCCTTGGCGCGGTAGCTCCACCAGGTATAAATCTTTTCACTATCAGGCACGTTCAGCCGCATCAGGTCGAGCCAGTTGCCCTTCTTCATGATATCGAGCATGCCGTCGGTTTCCACCGGTGTATGGCTGACGATCTTCAGCAGTTGCTTGTGCGACCAGACGTCATTTTCAAGCGGCGCGATGTTGAGATCGCCTACGAGAATGGACGAGGTGCCGGGCACGCCGTCGGCGCGAAGCGCCTTCATCTCTTCGATGAAATCCAGCTTGTGGCCGAATTTCGGGTTTATCGACCGGTCGGGTTCGTCACCGCCAGCCGGAACATAAAAATTATGCAGCCGTATGCGGCGCGATCCAACCTGAAAAATCGCGGAAATGTGTCGTGCATCGCCTATACCGCAATAGTCCTGACGATGATCTTCTGTCAGCGGAATTTTCGAAGCGATCGCCACACCGTGGTAGCCCTTCTGGCCATGGATGATGACGTGCTCGTAACCGAGCGCCTTCAGCGGCTTCATCGGAAACTCGCCATTCGGGCATTTCGTTTCCTGCAGGCAGAGAATGTCGGGTTTGTAACGCACCAGAAACTGCTCCACGATCGGCATTCTGAGCCTGACCGAGTTGATGTTCCAGGTGGTTATCGAAAACGACATGCATGTGCTCCGCTTCTATAGCCTCGAAGCCGATTGTTTCGAGGCATGTTTCCGGGGCGCAGGCTTATAACATCGCGATGAAAACGGGAATGCATTTTAGCGGCAAAATAAAAAAGGCGACCGCAGGGCCGCCTTTTGAACTGTCGCCGTGGACCGCCCGGCCTTTAGCCGCGTTTGCGGACTTCTTCGTAGTTGATGTTGAAAACGCGTTCGTCGAGGTTAACGCCCGTCTGCACGTTGAAGATCATGACAGTCGTGTCCTTGTTCTGCGCATCGGTCGTCGTCCATTGCCTCAGATCGAAGGTTTTCGGGTCAAACATCAGGGTAATGGTGGAATCGCCGAACACGCTCTTGTCACCCAGTACGATGGTGGTCAGGTCCGACTCTTCCTTCACGTTCCGGACCTTCTGGTTGCTCAGATCGATCTTGTCGGACAAAAGCAGGCTGAGCGGGGTCTTTGACAGTGGATACAAATCCCATGTCTTCAGCTTCATGTTGCCGATGACGACATTCTTGCCGTCGGAGATGACCCGCATGGGCGAGGGGTCTTCATAATTGAATCGAAGCTTGCCGGGCCGTTCGATGTAAAATTTGCCGCCGGTCTGTTCACCGCGCGGGCCAAACTGGACAAACTCTCCCATCATGGTTTTGACCGACGAGAAGTGATTGGCAATTTTCTGCGCGGTCGCGCTGTTACCGGCAGCCTGAGCAAATGCGTTGAGCGGCGACAGGCCGGCCATGACCGCAGCCATGGAAAACGCCGTCAGCACGCCACGTCGCGTCACGCCGTTCTCTGGTGTGTTTGCGGTGGCAATCTCGCCGGTAGTGAGGTCGTTCATTCTGTTCTCCTTCATCGCAGCGATTTTCCGCATAAAGGCGGCGGCTTCATGACGTTGAAAGCGTGTATTAACGCTTCTTCGCCCCGCTTGGTTGCCGTCTTCGCCTCACGCATGTCGTTATCCCGAAACAACGACAGCCTTTTGGGCGACGTGCATTACCGCTCGATGATGTCTGCTTCCGTTGGTACGAGTATTGCGCGTTTTCCGGCATGATTGGCGGGGCCGATGATGCCTTCCTGCTCCATGCGTTCGATCAGCGAGGCGGCGCGGTTGTAGCCGATGCCGAGACGCCGCTGGACGTAGGAGGTGGAGGCCTTGCCGTCCCTCAGCACGACAGCCACGGCCTGATCATAGGGGTCTTCCGAATCGGAGAAATTGCCGGCGCCGGCCGGGCCGCCGCCATTGCCTTCCTCATCGTCTTCCTCGGTGATCGCTTCCAGATATTCCGGCGTGCCTTGCGTCTTGAGATAGGCGACGATCTCTTCCACTTCATTGTCGGAGACGAAGGGACCGTGCACGCGCTGGATGCGGCCGCCACCGGCCATATAGAGCATGTCGCCCATGCCGAGCAGCTGTTCGGCGCCCTGTTCGCCCAGAATGGTGCGGCTGTCGATCTTCGACGTTACCTGGAAGGAGATGCGGGTCGGGAAGTTCGCCTTGATGGTGCCGGTGATGACGTCGACGGACGGACGCTGGGTTGCCATGATGACATGGATGCCGGCGGCACGCGCCATCTGAGCGAGGCGCTGTACGGCACCTTCGATATCCTTGCCTGCCACCATCATAAGATCCGCCATTTCGTCGATAATGACGACGATATAGGGCAGGGGCTTCAGGTCGAATTCTTCCGTCTCGTACATTGCCTCGCCGGTCTGGCGGTCGAAGCCGGTCTGCACCGTGCGGGTGAGGATTTCGCCCTTGTCGATCGCCTGCTGCACACGGCTGTTGAAGCCATCGATGTTGCGCACACCGATCTTCGACATCTTCTTGTAGCGCTCCTCCATCTCGCGCACCGTCCACTTCAGCGCCACGACGGCTTTTTTCGGATCGGTAACGACGGGGGAGAGCAGATGCGGAATACCGTCATAGATCGATAGTTCGAGCATTTTCGGGTCGATCATGATCAGGCGGCATTGCTCCGGCGACATGCGGTAAAGCAGCGACAGGATCATGGTGTTGATGGCGACCGACTTGCCCGAACCCGTGGTACCGGCAACGAGAAGATGCGGCATCTTGGCAAGATCGGCGATGACGGGTTCGCCGCCGATGGTCTTGCCGAGCGCCATGGCGAGCTTGGCCTTGCTGTTTTCAAAGTCGCGGCTGCCGACCAGTTCACGCAGGAACACGGTTTCACGCGTCTGGTTCGGAAGCTCGATGCCAATGGCGTTGCGGCCAGGCACGACCGCAACGCGCGCGGCGATCGCGCTCATGGAGCGGGCGATGTCATCGGCAAGGCCAATGACGCGCGAGGATTTGATGCCGGGTGCTGGTTCCAGTTCGTAGAGCGTGACGACCGGGCCGGGGCGGACGTGAATGATTTCACCCTTGACGCCGAAATCCTCGAGAACCCCTTCCAGAAGGCGGGCATTCTGCTCCAGCACTTCCTCGTTCAGCGTATGGTCGCGAACGACGTTCTTGGGTTCCGCCAGAAGATGCACGGTGGGCAGCTGGAAACCGTCTGCGGCAATAAAGGAGGTCTGCGCTTCCCTTGCCACGCGCTCGCTGGGCTTCGGGCGTGCGGAAGGGGCGGTTATTCTGGGCTGGCCGCGCCCAGGTGCCTGTCTTGCCACGAACTTCGGGTCGTTCTCGTCCAAGCTGTGGTCGTCCGAGAGAATGCCGTTGGGCAATCGCCGACCGTCTGCGTCCAACGACGGTTCGTCGTCCCCGTCCGCATCATGATCGGGCGCGATGGAGGGAGGCGACATCTGGCGACGGGATGCGGCGCGTTCTTCGAAAGACGGTTCCGCTCGCTGGTCGAGGCGGTTGATCGCCGTCTTGAGGCGGGAGGGTTCGTTCAGCGTGCCGAATTCATATTCGTTGAAATCGTAAGGGTGTTCGAATTCGCCGTGCAGTGATTTCGACTTCAGGCCGAACAGGCGGCGAAGGCGGGCCTGCGAGATGTACCAGTAATGTGCGATTGCGCCGAAGGCGAGAATATTGGCGAAGAAGCCTTCGCCCTCGTCATCGTCTTCTTCCTCGACCTGACGGGTGGCACGGGCCTTGTTTGCGACCGGCGCGCGTTCTTCCTGTTCCAGGTCATCTTCCGGGCGTCCCACGAGACCGGCGGCAAACAGCATCATCAAGGCGGCGGGAGCAGCGAATATAGCGCCCAGCACCGTCGCAATCGTGCCGGTGGGGTAAGCGCCGATGAAGAGAGCAGGGAAGCGCAGGATCATATCGCCTATGACGCCACCGATGCCGTTCGGCAGCGGCCATGTCACGGGCGCGGGAAAACAGCCGAGCGAGGCGGCGCAGACTATGGCGCCGGCGATCCAGGCGACGAGGCGGGCGGGTATCCGGTTGAACTTGCGACCGGCGATCAGGGCGATCGCCCAGGCAATCACCGGCAAAAGCGCGATGATTGCGGAAAGGCCGAGGAACTGCATCACGATATCGGCGAAGATTGCGCCGCCGTAACCGAGAAGATTGGTGGGTTGGTTGCCTGTTGCATAGGACAGGCTCGGGTCCGCCACGTTCCATGTGGCAAGTGCGGTAATCCCCAGCGCAATCGTGGCAAGCAAGGCAAAACCGGCAAGAGCCATGACCTGCCGCACGAAAAACGCCGTCAGCACGAAACGCGTGTGACGACCGTCGAATGTCGGAGAATTCATTCTGCCCATGTCCCTGAACCCGTAGTTTTTGTGGTTTCGGCAAGATCCGGCAGTTGACCAGATCCCGGATTGACAGGGAAAACTAACAGCTTGCTGGTTAATGTCGTGTTAACCATGCGGTTTTTTAAAAGCTGCTTCCGGATTTGCGGCAAAGAAAAGGCCCGCCGAAGCGGGCCTTCTTTTGGGAGAGGGGATGGAGAACCCCTTTTCCCGGATATCAGGAGTGGTAGGCGGCTTCGCCGTGGGTCGCAAGGTCGAGACCTTCGCGTTCCGCTTCGACCGGAACCCGCAGACCAACGATCACGTCGACGATCTTGTAGAGGATTGCCGAGACGACTGCGCACCATACGATGGTGATGGCGACGGCAACGAACTGCGTCCAGAGCTGCGAGGAGATGGAGAAGTCCGCCTTGCCCGTGCCGCCAAGCAGCGGAGACGTGAAGATGCCGGTGCCGAGGGCGCCGATGATGCCGCCGATGCCGTGGACACCGAAGACGTCAGCTGTGTCATCGTAGCCAAACTTGTTCTTCACAACCGAGACGAAGAAGTAGCAGATCGGCGAGACGATGAGGCCGAGAACGATAGCGCCCATGGGTCCGACGGAACCGGCCGCAGGCGTTACGGCGACGAGGCCGGCGATCATGCCCGAAGCTGCGCCCAGCATGGAAGCCTTGCCGCGGGTGAAGCTTTCAACCAGCGACCAGGAAACGATGGCTGCTGCAGTGGCGAGGAAGGTGTTCATGGTTGCAAGAACCGCACCGCCAGATGCTTCGAGGTTGGAGCCGGCGTTGAAGCCGAACCAGCCGAACCACAGCATGGCTGCGCCAACCAGCGTCAGCGTCATGGAGTGCGGGGCCATCATGTCCTTGCCGAAGCCGGTACGCTTGCCGACCATGATCGCGCCGATCAGACCGGCGATACCGGCATTGATGTGGACGACGGTGCCGCCGGCGAAGTCGAGAGCGCCCATGCCGAAGATCAGGCCGTTCGCGTCCCAGACCATGTGAGCGATCGGGAAGTAGACGAAGGTGGCCCACAGGATGGTGAACAGGATGACTGCCGAGAACTTCACGCGTTCCGCGAATGCACCGATGATCAGCGCGGGCGTGATGGCCGCAAAGGTCATCTGGAAGGCGATGAAGGTGTATTCGTAGATCACGACGCCCTGGGAGAAGGTTGCCGAGGTGCTGTCAAGCGAAACGCCGGACAGGAACAGCTTGCCGAAACCGCCGAAATACGGGCCGGTGCCGCCGCCGAAGGCGAAGGAGTAACCGTAGATTACCCAGACGAGCATCATGACCGCGCCGATGACCGTGCACTGCATGAGAACGGAGAGCATGTTCTTTGTGCGCACGAGGCCGCCATAAAACAGGGCGAGACCCGGAATGATCATGAAAAGCACGAGGATCGTCGCGACATACATGAATGCGGTATCGGCTTTTTCCGGAACGGGGGCCGCCGCTGCTACTGCCGGCGCGGCATCCTGCGCAAAGGCGATTGCCGGGGCCATCAGGGCTGCCACACCGGCACCCAGTTTGCCGAGCGTTGAAAACTTGTTGAGTTGCATAGCTAGAAAACTCCCTGTCAGCCGTGCTTCAAAGCGCTTCTGTGTTGGTTTCGCCGGTACGGATGCGCACGGCCTGTTCGATAGAGTAGACGAAGATCTTGCCGTCACCGATCTGCCCGGTTTTTGCAGCCGACGCGATTGCCTCGACAGCCTTGTCGACGACGTCTGATGCAACCGCGATCTCGATCTTCAGTTTGGGAAGAAAGCTCACCGCATATTCCGTGCCGCGATAAATCTCGGTATGTCCCTTCTGGCGTCCGTAACCCTTTACCTCGGTCACGGTCAGGCCTTGGATGCCGACGCCGGTGAGCGCTTCGCGCACTTCATCCAGCTTGAACGGCTTGATAATGGCCATCACAATTTTCATCTGGTTTCCCATCCTTTGTTTGTCCTCGGCACGGAGCCGACTCTCCTCGCGCTGGCAGATCAGTAACAGCGACTACGGACATACATTCAAGGGGCGTGCCAGTTTTGATGCGGCATCTAAGTTATTGAAATATAAAAATTATATGACAGACGTCTGAAAAACGGGCATTGGGTGGCGCAATTTTCGTCTATTAAATGTGCGATTTTTTAAAAAAGCGCATTATTTAAGCATTTGCCCTTTTGCGGATCAAACCTTCCTGTGCGACGGAGGCGATCAGTTCACCCTGTCTGGTGAAAATATTGCCACGGGTCAAACCGCGTGCTCCCGAGGCGCTGGGGCTGTCCTGCGTGTAGAGCAGCCAGTCGTCCAGCCGGCAGGGACGGTGGAACCACATGGCGTGATCGAGGCTCGCCACCTGAATGGCCGGATCGAAGATTGTCGTCCCATGGGCATAGAGCGACGTGTCGAGCAACGTCATATCCGAGAGATAAGCGAGAATGGCCGACTGGAAACGTGGATCGTCCGGCACATTGCCGACAGCGCGAACCCAGATATCCTGCTGCGGTTCCAGCTTTTCCTTCGAAATATAATGGGTCAGCGAAACCGGCCGGATCTCTATCGGGCGCTTGTTGCTCCAGTATTTGCGGATCGAAGCGGGTGCGTTGGCGAGGAAGGCCGCCTGCATCTCATCTTCACTCATCAGCCTTTCGGGCGGCGTCACATCCGGCATTTTTATCTGATGATCGAATCCGTCCTCGACGATCTGGAACGACGCCGACATGGAAAAGATCGCCTTGCCATGCTGGATGGCGACCACGCGCCGGGTGCAGAAGCTCGCACCGTCGCGAATGCGCTCCACCTGGTAGAGGATGGGCACCAGCGGGTCGCCGGGGCGCATGAAATAGGAATGCAGTGAATGAACGAAACGGTCGTCATCCACGGTTCGTTGAGCTGCGATCAATGCCTGCGCGATGACCTGACCGCCGAAAACGCGCTGCCAGCCGATTTGCGGGCTTTCACCCCGAAACAGGTTTTCTTCCAGCTTCTCGAGATCGAGTGTGGAGATCAGATTGGCCATCGGATCTGACGTTTGCGAGGGATGCGACATTTTTTCGGCCTGCTCCGGCTGTAGGAAGACGTCACATGGTCTATAGTGCGCCGATGATGCGTGCACAAGATTTGAGGAGAAGCGCGATGCTGGACGTGGTGGTGGCAGGCGGCGGTTATGTCGGCCTTTCCGTTGCTGTCGCAATTAAGCAGGCAGCCGGACATCTTAATGTGCAGGTGGTTGAAGCCGCTCCCGAGGATGTCTGGAAGAAGGACGTCCGCGCCTCCGCCATTATCGCGGCGGCCACGCGCATGCTTGACGTTTTCGGCGTATGGAACGAGATCGAGCCGGAGGCCCAGCCGATCCACAAGATGATCGTCACCGATTCGAAGACCGCCGATCCGGTTCGCCCGGTGTTTTTGACATTCGACGGCGCGGTGGAGGAGGGCAGGCCCTTCGCTCATATGGTCCCGAATGTCGCGATGGTGGGTGCGCTGCGAGGCCTGTGTGAGCGCCTCGGCGTCGAAATCCGCCATGGTCTCAGTGTTTCCGGCTTTTCCGCCGGCCCGCAATCGACGGCTATTTCACTTTCCGACGGCTCGTCGCTTGAAGCGCGACTGCTCATAGCCTGCGATGGGGTCCGCTCGGCTTTGCGGGATATGGCAGGAATAAAAACCGTGCACTGGAATTACGATCAGTCCGGGATCGTCACCACCGTTGAACACGAGCGGCCGCATGAGGGCTGCGCGGAGGAACATTTTCTGCCTTCGGGGCCTTTCGCCGTGCTTCCCTTGAAAGGGAACCGCTCCTCGCTTGTCTGGACCGAACGTACGGCCGATGCCGACAGGCTGGTTGCTGCCGACGATCTGGTGTTCGAGGAGGAACTTGAACGCCGGTTCGGCCACAAGCTCGGTCCGGTCCGTCCCGTCGGTCCCCGTCGCGCCTTTCCGCTGGGCTTGACGCTGGCGCGTTCCTTCGTCGCGCCACGTTTTGCACTTGCCGGCGATGCGGCGCATGGAATTCACCCTATTTCCGGTCAGGGCCTCAATCTCGGCTTCAAGGATGTTGCGGCACTGGCCGAAACCGTGGTCGAGGCCGACCGTCTCGGCCTTGATATCGGCTCTCTCAACGTTCTCGATCGTTACCAGTCCTGGCGGCGTTTCGACGCGTTGCGGATGGGTGTGACGACGGATGTGCTGAACCGGCTTTTCTCCAATGATGTCGGTCCCATTCGCGTCATGCGTGATTTCGGTCTGGGTGTAGTCGATCGTTTGCCGGGTCTGAAATCCTATTTCATCGGTCAGGCTGCCGGTACGACAGATGCGGGCGCGCCGCGCCTGCTTGCCGGCGAGGCGCTCTGATACTGCCATTCCTGCCTGTGCCGGAGCGGCTTTCCAGCGATTGCCGCTTGACAGTCGATTCCGGTATTTTCCGCCGGAAGCTGGTGCCGCAAAGCTGAATCCGGACAAGGACTTATCCGGATTCACAATCTGGTATAGGGCAGGCATCTGCCAACCAGATGTTGCGGAGAACAAAAGCTGAATCCATTGGAGTCAGCGATTCGTATTCGATTCGTTCGCAGACTGTTCCGTATCCGAATCGATTCCGGTTTCGCCGGATTCTTTTTAATATTTCAACTATCTGAATCAAAAAGGAAAATTCCGGCGGGGAAGGACCTGTTACCACTTTGCGGACAAGGCCTATTGCCTTTGTCGGCGGGCGTTGCCATGTGTGTTGCGTGTGCGGCCCGTATCAGTGAATGGCGGGCGGTACAGCAAGCAGATGAAGTCGATTCACGGATAGTACGTTGAATTTTCGCCCCATGATCCTGAGCGGCCGCGGTGTCACGGCCGTTCTCGGCCCCACCAATACCGGCAAGACCCATTACGCCATCGAGCGCATGGTGGCACATGGCAACGGTGTCATCGGCCTTCCGCTGCGCCTTCTGGCGCGTGAGGTCTATAGCCGTCTTGTCGAAAAGGTGGGCGCGCCGAATGTGGCGCTGATAACCGGCGAAGAAAAGATCGCCCCTCCTAAAGCCAAATATTCCGTCTGCACGGTGGAAGCCATGCCGCGCGAGACGACGGCCGCATTCGTCGCCATCGATGAAGTGCAGCTGGCGGGTGATCTGGAGCGCGGGCATATCTTTACCGACCGCGTGCTGCATCTGCGCGGGCGGGAGGAAACGCTGCTTCTGGGTGCGGGCACGATGCGCCCGATCCTCGAAAAGCTGCTGCCGGGAATTACCGTGGTCGAACGTCCGCGCCTGTCGCAGCTTTTTTATGCGGGCCAGAAGAAGATAACCCGCCTGCCGCAACGCACGGCAATCGTCGCCTTTTCGGCTGAAGAGGTCTATGCCATTGCCGAGCTGGTACGCCGCCAGCGTGGTGGCGCAGCCGTTGTGATGGGCGCGCTTTCGCCGCGTACGCGCAACGCCCAGGTGGGGCTCTACCAGTCCGGCGACGTAGAATATCTCGTGGCGACTGATGCCATCGGCATGGGCCTCAACCTTGATGTCGATCATGTCGCCTTTGCGCAGGACCGCAAGTTCGACGGCTATCAGTTCCGCAATCTCAATCCGGGCGAGATCGGCCAGATCGCCGGCCGCGCCGGCCGCCATCTTCGCGATGGCACCTTTGGCGTGACGGGGCGCGTCGATCCATTTGACGACGAGTTGGTGGAGCGTATCGAAACCCATCAGTTCGACTCGGTGAAGGTGCTGCAATGGCGGACGAAAAATTTCGATTTTTCCTCCATCACCAATCTGCGTCTGAGCCTCGAAGCTGCCCCGGCGATCCAGGGACTGTCACGGGCCTTGCCGGCGATCGACCAGCAGGCGCTCGAATATCTGTCGCGCTACCCTGAAATCATCGACGTGGCGACGACGGAGGCGCGGGTGGAAAAACTCTGGGAGGCCTGCGCGCTTCCGGATTATCGCCGCATTGCGCCCGCTCAACATGCTGATCTGATCTCAACGCTCTATTTCGATCTGGTAAAACGTGGCACGGTGAACGAAGATTTCATGGGCGAACAGGTGCGCCGCGCCGATCGTACCGATGGAGAGATCGATACCTTGTCTGCAAGGATTGCGCAGATCAGAACATGGACTTATGTATCGAACCGCCCAGGATGGCTTGCCGATCCGACACACTGGCAAGAAAAGACGCGGGAAATCGAAGATCGATTGTCCGATGCTCTACATGAAAGGTTGACGAAACGCTTTGTTGATCGCAGGACATCTGTGCTCATGAGGCGCCTGAGAGAGAATGCGATGCTTGAAGCTGAAATCAGTGTAAATGGTGATGTCTTCGTAGAAGGACATCACGTCGGCCAGTTGGCCGGGTTCCGGTTCACGCCGGTGCCGGGAATGGAAGGGCCGGATCAGAAGGCCGTGCAGGCTGCTGCGCAGAAGGCGCTCGCGCTCGAATACGAGGCGCGTGCCGCGCGTCTGCACGCCAGCGGAAACGGTGATCTCGCTTTGAGCTCCGATGGTCTGGTTCGCTGGTTGGGCGAACCGGTGGCCCGCCTTTCGGCAGGCGACAATATCATGAAGCCGCGCGTGATCCTCTTTGCCGACGAGCAGTTGAGCGGCAATGCCCGCGATCATGCGCTGGCGCGCGTCGAACGTTTCGTCAATCATCAGATTGCGACCGTGCTGAAGCCACTGGACGATATTTCGCGCGCCGAAGACCTTCAGGGTCTGGCGAAGGGGCTGGCGTTCCAGCTGGTCGAAAATCTCGGTGTCCTGTTCCGCCGTGACGTCACCGAAGACGTGAAGTCGCTGGATCAGGATGCGCGTGCCTCCATGCGCCGCTACGGCGTGCGTTTCGGCGCCTATCACGTCTTCCTGCCCGCGCTTCTCAAGCCCGCCCCGGCGGAGCTTGTCACGCTGCTCTGGGCGCTGAAGAACGATGGTCTCGGCAAACCGGGTTACGGCGATCTCATTCCGGTGCTGGCCGCCGGCCGCACCTCTGTCGTGACGGATCCGACCTTCGAGCGGATGTTCTACAAGCTCGCCGGTTTCCGTTTCCTCGGAAAGCGCGCCGTGCGTATCGACATTCTCGAGCGTCTGGCCGATCTCATCCGTCCGCTGTTGCAGTGGAAGCCCGGTCAGCAGCCGCGTCCGGAAGGCGCTTATGACGGCCGCCGTTTCACGACGACGACCGCGATGCTTTCCATTCTCGGCGCAACGCTCGACGACATGGAAGAAATCCTCAAGGGTCTCGGTTATCGTGCCGATCAGGTAACGGCGGAAGAGGCGCAGGCCTTCCTCGCCAACCAGACCGGTGCTGCCGCTCCGGCCGCTTCTGAAGCGGTGACGGAAGACGAGAGCGCAGAGACCGAACACGAGGAACCGGCTTCGGAAGAGCAGGTTTCCGAGACGACGACTGTCGAAGCTGCTGAAGAAGCGCCGGTTGCGGAAGCTGTGGGCCAAGAGGCTGCTGTTAGCGAGGCTGCGCCGACGGAAAGCGCCGAGGCTGCCGAGCCGAAGCCTGTTCTTCTGTGGCGTCCGGGTGGTCGCAACGAAAACCAGCGTGGTGAAAACCGTCGTCCTGGCAATCGCGGTCAAGGCCGTGGCGAGGGTCGCGATCAGGCGCCACGCGAACAGGGTGAACGTCGTGGCGAAGGCCGTCGCGATAATCGTGACGGAGCAAATCGCGAGGCTGCCAATCGTGGCGGTGACGGCGAGCGCAAGCGTGATGGCGGACGTCCCGACCGTGGCAACAACCGCAATAATGATCGTCAGGACCGCGGGGAGCGCAAAGACAGGCCGGACCGCAACGACCGTGGCGGGAAACCGCAGGGTCAGCAGCGTTTCGAAGCCAAGCCGCCGCGCAAGGAAAAGCCGATCGATCCGGATTCGCCCTTCGCCAAGCTTGCTGCTCTCAAGGAGCAGCTGAAGAAGTAAGCTATGGGGAGCAACGAACAGCCACTCGAAAGCACGCGTCAGCGTCTGGACAAGTGGCTGTTCTTTGCCCGCATGGCCAAATCCCGTTCACTTGCCCAGAGTTACATTCAGTCGGGCAAGGTCAAGGTCAACGGTGTCTCCATTCGCCAGCCCAGCCATCTGGTAAAGGCCGGTGACAGGCTCGATATCGGTTTCGAGCGCATGGACAAGGTGCTTGTCGTCAAATCCGGGGGCGAGCGGCGCGGACCCTATGAAGAGGCCAGACTTCTCTACGACGATCTGACGCCGCCGCGCGAGCCTTCCGACAGGCTGAGCCCGCTGGAGCAGGCGATACGTCAGCCGGGAAGCGGTCGCCCCACCAAAAAAGAGCGCAGGGCGCTCGACAGGTTCCTGTCGGACAGCGACGGAAACAAAGAATAGAATAAACCTTCAAGTCTTAGCGGTTTTTCAGAATTGTTTATCCTTGCTATCTGAAGGCAAAGGCATTACCTCACTTGCAAAATTGCCCTGTCTGAATTCCGGGCGACGGCTTGTGTTCCGAAGCCCACAGACCCGGCCTGCATATTCTGGAGTTCATCATGACATATGTCGTGACCGACAATTGCATCCGCTGCAAATACACCGATTGCGTTGAAGTCTGCCCTGTCGACTGCTTTTACGAGGGTGAAAATTTCCTCGCTATCAATCCTGACGAATGCATCGATTGTGGTGTGTGCGAACCGGAATGTCCTGCCGAAGCGATCAAGCCCGACACTGAGCCGGGTCTCGACAAGTGGCTGAAGCTGAATACGGAATATGCGGCGATCTGGCCGAATATCACCATCAAGCGCGACCCCTTGCCGGAAGCCAAGGAAATGGATGGCGTGACAGGCAAGCTCGAGCTTTATTTCTCTGCCGAGCCGGGTAAGGGCGACTGAGTTCTCAACGACTGGTGTCCTTGGTATCATGATTTTAAAAGCCCTCGCAGCGTCAGCGTGAGGGCTTTTTGCCGACCTTCAGCGAGTTATCCGCCGCGGCCTGATTGCAATGTGGTCGATAGCAGGGTCAAAAGCGCCACGCTGTCTTCCAGGCTTTGGCGCTGGCGGCTTTGCAATATGGCCGCTTGCAGGCGGTTCATCTCACGGGCGATCGCCGCTGGCTGCCAGGTTCGCAACGCCCTTTCGATAACCGGTTTCCTGCGAAAATGGATGTGGCGTCCAAGCGTTTGCATGACCTGCCCGGCCTGCTGCTTTTTCTCATCCATTTCGGCGCGCATCTGATCCAGCAACTGAAATTGCTTGAGGCATCCCTGAAGCACGAGAAAGATCGGCGTCTTCGACGAGACGATCTTCTGGGTGGCGTGGAAAAAGGCGTTTCTGTCGCCCTTCAGGATGGCATCGACGGCGTCGTCAGCCGAAACCGTGCTGGCATCGCCGATGATTGCCAGCACATCATCTTCCTCGATCACCTCTGCGCCGCGGCAATAGAGCGCAAGCTTGCGGATCTCGTTGCGCGAGGCAATCCGATCGCCGCCCAACTGCTCGATCAGCCTCTGCCGTGCGGCCGGGGCAATGCGCAGATTGTCGGCAGACAGTTCCTGATCGATCAACGCATTCAACGAACGGGCGTCATCCGCATAACACGGGATTGCTGCGATAGAGCGAGCGGGTTCTGCGATCTTGCGCAGGCCCGTGCCTTTTTTAATGTCGCCGGCCTCGATGATGAGGAAGCTGGCTTCGGGCGGCGTCTCAGCCAGAATCTGGAGAGCGTCCACCAGCGCCTTTTCAGCCGAGGCACTTTTGATCCAGACGAGTTTTTCGCCACCGAAAAGGCCGATGGCGTTCACCTCGTCGAGAAGGCGGCCGGGATCGCCCTGCAGGTCGGATGCGCTCAGCTTCAACGATGCAAAGGCGTCATCCGGGTCAATGCCGGTCTTTTTGGCGATGAGGTTGGCCCGCTCCGACACGAGGCCGCGATCCGGGCCGTAGAGCACGAAAACGCGAAAGCGCTCCGCCGGATTTTCGGCGAAGCGCTCAAATTCATGCGATTTTATCTCTGCCACGGCCGCCGCTCTCAGCGGCCAAGGGTGGCAGCGATATCGGTACGGATGATTTCAGCCAGTTCCCGGGCCGCACGGTTTTCTGCGTCGCGGATCGCCCTGATCTTGGCGAATTCCTGCTGTGGCAGATCCACCTGCGCCGTTACGCTACGCCGCGCGGAGCGCAGGATCTGGCCGTCGGAAATACGCGTCAGGACGTAATTACCGTTCATCACAACACGGCCTGGGTAAGGGCCGTTATAATTGCTGTTGGTACGGGTCGTCAGATCGTAGTTCTCGACTTCCGTGGACGTGGCGCTCGAGCTTACGGATAACTTGACGTTGTACTGAGCCGTAGCCGGTTCACCCGCACCGCCGGACACCAGGAAGATCAGCTGATTGCGCACTTCCTGCGTTATGCGGTCGCCGGCATTCGAGATGCTGACAGCCGCCAGTCTCTCCTTGGTTCCGGAAGCCTCGCCGTAAAGCGGGCGGACCTGGCAGCCTGCCAGAAGACCGGCCATCATCACGACGGAAACTGCTGCCGCAACGCGGCTCCATCTCGAAAAAACGTCAGACAACAATGTTCACAATCCTCTGCGGAACCACGATGACTTTTTTGGGCTCGCCACCGGCAAGAATGGATTTGACGGCATCCAGCGCAAGGGCGGCCGCTCGGACCGCATCTTGATCCGCATCGCGCGCGATTGTCAATTCGCCGCGCTTCTTGCCGTTGACCTGAACGGGCATGACCACATCGTTTTCCTCGACCAGCGAGGGTACAAAAGTTGGCCACGGCGTCTGGGCGACGAGACCCTCGTTGCCCAGCGCCGACCAGCATTCTTCGGCCAGATGCGGCGTCATGGGGGCAATGATGCGAATGAGGATTTCGACGGCATCACGCGCCGCCGCCTTGACGTCATCAGGCTTGCCACCAGCCGCGACATCCGCCAGCGGAGCTGCGAGCGCGTTGACCAGTTCGTAGATGCGGGCGATCGCCTTGTTGAAGGCAAGCTTGTCCAGATCCTCCTGAACGGCCTTCAGCGTCTTGTGGGCCGCCTTGGATACTGCCAGGCCCTCGCCCTCGCTCGCGGGCTTCGGCGTGACGCTCTTCAGTTCGGTCGCGACTTCGCCGATGATGCGCCAGACGCGCTGTACGAAGCGGTTTGAGCCTTCCACACCGGCTTCGGACCAGATGACGTCGCGGTCGGGCGGAGAATCCGACAGGACGAAGAAGCGAGCGGTATCCGCACCATAGGATGCGATGATGTCATCCGGGTCGACCACGTTCTTCTTCGACTTCGACATCTTCTCGATCGAGCCGATTTTCACTTCCGCCCCGGAGGACAAGAGGAATGCCCGGCGGGCACCGTCAGTCTCTTCGATGCGCAGGTCGGCGGGCGCTACCCATTCACGGGTCAGGCCTTCACCGTGGCTGTAGGTCTCGTGCACAACCATGCCCTGCGTGAACAGGCCCTTGAAGGGCTCCTTGACGCCGACATGGCCGGTCTCGCGCATGGCGCGGGTGAAGAAGCGCGAATACAGCAAGTGGAGAATAGCATGCTCGATGCCGCCGATATACTGGTCCACCGGCAGCCAGTGGTTTGCGGCCTTCGGATCCGTCGGCTCATCTTCCCAAGGCGCGGTGAAGCGCGTGTAGTACCAGCTGGAATCGACGAATGTGTCCATCGTGTCGGTTTCACGGCGTGCGTCATGGCCGCATTGCGGGCAGGCAACGTGACGCCATGTGGGGTGGCGATCCAGTGGGTTGCCGGGCACGTCGAAGGTCACGTCGTCGGGCAGCTTGACCGGCAGGTCCTTCTTCGGAACCGGAACTACGCCGCAGACTTCGCAATGGATGACGGGTATCGGGCAACCCCAGTAACGCTGGCGGGAAATGCCCCAGTCGCGCAGGCGGAAATTGACCTTGCGCTCGGCCTGCGGCGTGTTGCCCAGCGTCTGGGCAGAGAGCTTCTGCACGACCGCTTCAAAGGCGTCAGCGGTGTTCATGCCGTTCAGGAAGCCGGAGTTGATCATCACGCCATCATCGGTGAAGGCGACGTCTTCAATGGTGAAGCTGGCAGCGTCGGGGCCTTCCGGCGCCACGACGGCCACCACGGGCAAATCGTATTTACGGGCGAAATCCAGATCGCGCTGGTCACCCGAAGGGCAGCCAAATATCGCGCCGGTGCCGTAGTCCATCAGCACGAAGTTGGCGACATAGACCGGCAGTTCCCACGTCGGGTCCAGCGGATGCACGACCTTGACGCCGGTATCGATACCCTTCTTTTCCGCTGTTTCCAGCGCTGCGAGAGACGTGCCATGGCGGCGGCATTCGTCGCAGAACTCGGCAATATCAGGGTTCTTCTCCGACAGCTCTCTTGCCAGCGGATGGTCGGCGGCGATTGCCAGGAAGGATGCGCCGAACAGGGTGTCGGGACGCGTGGTATAAACGGTGATATCGGCAAAGCCTTCCGGCACTGTGCCAGCAACGGTCTGCCAGCGCAGCGACAGGCCTTCGGAGCGGCCGATCCAGTTCTTCTGCATCAGGCGTACTTTTTCCGGCCACTGATCCAGCGTGTCCAGCTCGTCCAGCAGATCCTGGCTGAAATCGGTGATTCGGAAGAACCACTGCGTCAATTCGCGCTGTTCGACCAGCGCGCCGGAACGCCAGCCGCGGCCGTCGATGACCTGCTCATTGGCCAGAACGGTATGGTCGACCGGATCCCAGTTGACCTTGGACTGCTTGCGGTAGACCAGACCCTTTTCCATGAAATCGACGAACAGCGCCTGCTGGCGGTGGTAATATTCCACATCGCAGGTCGCAAATTCGCGGGTCCAGTCCAGCGACAGGCCCATGGATTTCAGCTGGCCACGCATGGTGGCGATGTTCTGATAGGTCCAGTCCTTCGGGTGAACCTTGTTCTGCATAGCCGCGTTTTCGGCAGGCATGCCGAAGGCGTCCCAGCCCATGGGGTGCAGAACATTGAAGCCGCGCGCGCGCTTGTAGCGCGCAACGACATCGCCCATCGCGTAGTTGCGGACGTGGCCCATGTGAATGCGTCCCGACGGGTAGGGAAACATCTCTAGAACGTAATACTTCTCGCGCGGATCGCTGTTGTCGGTCACGAAAACCTTGTCTTCGTTCCATTTCTGCTGCCAGCGCGGCTCGGCGTCGCGAGGATTGTAACGTTCGATGGCCATTGTTTAGAATTCCGGGTATCGAGGGGAAAAATTTGCGCTGACCTTCACCATGAAACGACCGGGGCGTCAAGTTTGGCGGGGCCTCCGGGCGTTCAATCTTGGCCAGCGTGCCTCAAATGGTGCTAAACCCGCTTGGCATCAAGGCAATCGGCGTCTAGTTAGCGTTCAGAATGTTTCAAATAGAGGTCCTGTGATGGAAATCGAAGCACGTCTTGAGGATGTCAGGCAACGCATAGCGGAGACAGCGGAAAAGTCCGGCCGCAAGGCGACGGATGTTTCTCTCGTCGCCGTCTCGAAGACGTTCGATGCGCATGAGATCCAGCCGGTGATCGATAGCGGCCAGCGCGTGTTCGGCGAGAACCGCGTACAGGAAGCGCAGGGCAAGTGGCCTGCGCTTAAAGAAAAGACATCGGGTATAGAGCTGCACCTGATCGGGCCGCTGCAATCCAACAAGGCGGCGGATGCAGTTGCGCTGTTCGACGTCGTACAGAGCGTTGATCGGGAAAAGATCGCCCGTGCGCTTTCCGAGGAATGCGTAAAACAGGGCCGCAGCCTTCGTTTTTATGTGCAGGTCAATACCGGGCTGGAGCCGCAGAAGGCTGGCATCGATCCACGCGAGACCGTCGCCTTCGTGGCTTTTTGCCGGGACGAGCTGAAATTGTCGGTAGAGGGCCTGATGTGCATTCCGCCTGCGGATGAAAATCCCGGTCCGCATTTTGCGCTTCTGGCGAAGCTTGCCAGACAATGCGGCCTCGAGAAGCTTTCCATGGGCATGTCGGGGGACTTCGAGACTGCGATAGAATTCGGCGCCACCAGCGTGCGTGTCGGCTCGGCAATCTTCGGTGCCCGCTAGAGCATTTCCGGTAAAAGCGCATAGCCGGTTTACTGGAAGTGCCCTGAAGCTCTGAAAACAAAAAAACCCGGCACGACGGCCGGGTTTTCATAAACGGAAAGACTTTCGATCAGTAGTGATCGTCCTCGTCTTCGTCCTTCGGAGCCGATTTCAACGAGCTGAGCTTCTTGAAGACGGCGTCCGCGTCGATCTGCTTTTCTTCTTCGTCGCGCTGGAAGTTGTAATCCAGACCTTCCGTCGCCGTTGCCGGCTGCAGCGTGTTGCCAAGCTCTTCCGCTGTCGGCAGCGGGCGGCCGCGCGATGCGCGTTCAACTTCAAGATCGAGATCGATCTGGCTGCAGAGACCAAGCGTTACCGGGTCCATCGGGGTGAGGTTTGCCGAGTTCCAGTGGGTGCGGTCGCGGATCTGCTCGATGGTGGATTTGGTGGTGCCAACAAGACGCGAAATCTGCGCGTCCTTCAGCTCAGGATGATTGCGGACCAGCCAGAGAATGGCGTTCGGACGATCCTGACGCTTGGAAACCGGCGTGTAGCGCGGGCCACGGCGCTTGGATTCCGGCACACGAACCTTTGGCTCGGAAAGCTTGAGCTTGTGGTTCGGGTTGCCTTCAGCGCGGGCGATCTCGTCGCGGGAAAGCTGTCCGGTCGCGATCGGGTCGAGGCCCTTGATGCCCTGCGCCGCTTCACCGTCGGCGATTGCCTTGACTTCAAGCGGATGCAGTTTGCAGAACGTGGCGATCTGATCGAACGACAGCGCGGTGTTGTCTACCAGCCATACAGCCGTAGCTTTTGGCATGAGCAATTGTTGAGCCATAGATACAGTCCTTCTGTCCGTCCGCGCCGGGGTCGCGGGCGTGGTATCAACCACTGATTTCCGGGATATTGGCGCTCTATAACCGGATTGCATCATAATTGCAATTCTTTGCGAAACAAATGCCTTTGTCTAATTGCCGTGTGCATTTGAACTGCTATGAATTCAACACATGCCTGAGGTGGGAGTCTCAAGGTCGCGCATATCAAGCCATATCTGGTTCCAGGAGGAGTTCATGTCTGCCAAAATCTACCCCGTGCTCAAATCGGCGAAAGCCCGCACGCTCATCGACAATGAGCGTTACCAGAAATGGTATCAGGAGAGCGTCGAGGATCCCGAGAAGTTCTGGGACAAGCACGGCCGGCGGATCGACTGGTTCAAGCCCTATACCAAGGTCAAGAACACGTCCTTCAAGGGAAGAGTGCCGATCAAGTGGTTCGAGGACGGCCTGACGAACGTCTCCTACAACTGTATCGACCGGCACCTGAAGACGCATGGCGAACGCACGGCGATCATCTGGGAAGGTGACAATCCCTATATCGATAAGAAGATCACCTACAATCAGCTCTATGATTATGTCTGCCGCCTGGCGAACGTGCTGAAGAAGCATGGTGTCAAGAAGGGCGACCGGGTCACCATCTATATGCCGATGATACCCGAGGCGGCCTATGCCATGCTCGCCTGCGCCCGCATCGGCGCCATTCATTCGGTCGTGTTCGGCGGCTTCTCGCCGGAAGCCCTGGCCGGCCGCATCGTCGATTGCCAGTCCACCTTCGTCATCACCTGCGATGAAGGGGTGCGTGGCGGCAAGCCGATCCCGCTCAAGGAAAATACCGACAAGGCGATCGATATTGCCGCCAAGCAATATGTCATCGTCAACAAGGTTCTGGTCGTGCGCCGCACCGGCGGCAAGACCGGCTGGGCGCCCGGCCGCGACATCTGGTACCATCAGGAAATCGCCACGGTGAAACCGGATTGCCCGCCGGTGAAGATGAGGGCGGAAGATCCGCTGTTCATCCTCTACACGTCAGGCTCCACCGGCAAGCCGAAGGGCGTGCTGCACACCACGGGCGGCTATCTCGTTTATACGTCGATGACGCATGAATATGTCTTCGACTACAAGGACGGGGAGGTCTTCTGGTGTACCGCCGATGTCGGCTGGGTCACCGGCCATTCCTACATCGTCTACGGGCCGCTGGCGAACTGTGCGACGACGCTGATGTTCGAAGGCGTTCCCAACTTCCCGGATCAGGGACGGTTCTGGGAAGTCATCGACAAGCACAAGGTCAACATCTTCTACACCGCACCGACGGCGCTCCGATCCCTGATGGGGGCGGGCGACCAGTTCGTCACGCGTTCGTCGCGCGAAAGCCTGCGGCTTCTCGGCACGGTGGGCGAGCCGATCAATCCCGAAGCGTGGGAGTGGTATTACCATGTGGTCGGCGAGGACAAGAGCCCCATCGTTGATACCTGGTGGCAGACGGAAACGGGCGGCATTCTCATCTCGCCGCTGCCGGGTGCGACGGACCTGAAGCCGGGTTCGGCGACAAGGCCGTTCTTCGGCGTGCAGCCGCAGCTGGTCGATGCCGAAGGCAACGTGCTGGAGGGGCCGGCCGACGGCAATCTCTGCATCATCGACAGCTGGCCGGGCCAGTCGCGGTCCGTTTACGGGGATCACCAGCGCTTCGTCGACACCTACTTCTCGACCTATAAGGGCAAGTATTTCACCGGTGACGGCTGCCGGCGCGATGAGGACGGTTATTACTGGATCACTGGCCGCGTCGATGACGTGCTTAACGTCTCCGGCCACCGCCTCGGCACCGCCGAAGTCGAGTCGGCACTTGTTTCGCATCATCAGGTTTCGGAAGCGGCGGTCGTGGGTTACCCGCATGCCATCAAGGGGCAGGGCATTTATTGTTATGTCACGTTGATGGCAGGCCAGAGCGGCGACTATGCGCTGCGCGAGGAGCTGGTAAAGCACGTCCGCAACGAGATCGGGCCGGTTGCGACGCCAGACAAGATCCAGTTCGCGCCGGGCCTGCCGAAGACCCGTTCGGGCAAGATCATGCGGCGTATTCTGCGCAAGATCGCCGAGGATGATTTCGGCGCGCTTGGGGATACATCGACGCTTGCCGATCCTGCGGTGGTCGAAGATCTCATCGCCAACCGGCAAAACCGCACGGCGTCCTGATTTTCTGGAAGAGGCTGCTTTGGCAGCCTTTTTCTTTTCTGTATTCGCATAAACAAAAACACCCGGAGGCTGACCTCCGGGTGTTTTAATTTTATCCAGACAGGATTACTGGCCGCGGATCTTCTTCAGGTCCGCCAGAACGGCGTCAACGACGTCGGCACCGATTTCAGCCTTGTGCTTTTCGTAAACGACCATCGACTTTTCGCGGATACGTGCCTGCTCTTCCGCAGACAGCGAGTTCACTTCAAGTCCTGCAGCCTTGATCTTTTCCAGCGACTTCTGGTTCAGTTCGCGGATGACCTTGCGCTCTTCGTCACGGCCGACGACTGCGCATTCGCGCAGGGCCGTCTGTTCTTCGGGTGTGTAGCTGTCGAAGATCGGCTTGGAGAAGAGGAAGAGGAACGGCGTATAGGCGTGGTTCGTCTCGGTGATGTACTTCTGCACCTCGTAGAACTTGGAGGTGTCGATCGTCACATAGGGGTTTTCCTGTGCGTCGATCGCGTTGGTTTCAAGTGCCGAGAACACTTCACCGAAAGCCATCGGCGTTGCATTGGCGCCGAGGTTCTGGAAGGTGTCGAGGAAGATGTTGTTCTGCATCACGCGAACCTTCAGGCCGGAAAAGTCTTCCCACTTGTTCACGGCGTGCTTGGAGTTCGAGAGGTTGCGGAAACCGTTTTCCCAGTAGGCCAGGTTTACGAGGCCCTGTTCTTCCAGCTTCTTGTTCATCATGTCGCCGAAGGCGCCGTCCATCACGGCATCGGCTTCCTTGGCATTGGAAAACAGGAACGGCAGGTCGAAAACGCCAAGCGACGGGATCAGGCCGACGAGCGGTGACGAGGACGTAACAACCGCTTCCTGAACGCCGGAGCGCAGGGCCTGCGTCGCCTGAAGGTCACCGCCGAGAGCGCCGCCCCAGAATGCCGTCAGCTTCAGCTTGCCGCCCGACTTGTCGTCGAGGCAGGCCTGCATGGCCTTGATGCCGTTGCCGACCGGGTGGTCCTGGTTGATACCGTTCGAAACGCGGATGTTGCGGCTGTTGAATTCAGCCATTGCCGGGGCTGCGGCGCCCACCGCGAAAGCGATGGCCGTGGTGGTCAGAAGAAGCTTTCTCATAATATCCTCCCTTGGATTTTGGTTGAGAAGTGGCGATTAACGAAGGTACTGCAGCGGAACCATCACGATGTCCGGGAAAATCACGAGCAACGCCAGAACGATGGTTTCTGCAACGAGGAAAGGCCAGACACCGATCGTGACCTTGCCGAGCGGGATGCGTCCGACGCCTGAGACGACGTTCAGCACGACACCGACCGGCGGGGTAATCAGGCCGATGGCATTGTTGATGATGAAGAGGACGCCGAAATAGACCGGGTCGATGCCTGCCTGCTTGACGATTGGCATCAGAACGGGCGTCAGGATCAGGATGGTCGGTGTCAGGTCGAGCGCGGTTCCTACGATGAAGACCAGCACCATCATGGCAACCATCAGAAGCATCGGACGATCGATCAGCGGTTCGATATAACCGGCGACCTCGTTTGGAATGTTCGCAGCCGTGATGAGCCATGCGGAGACGAGGGCTGCGCAGACAAGGAACATGATGATCGAAGTGCTCTTGGCAGCGCGCAGAAGAACGTGAAACAGATCCGCCGGCTTCAGTTCGCGGTAGATCACCATGCCGACGAAAAGAGCGTAGCCGGCAGCGACAACGGCGGCTTCCGTCGGCGTCATGATGCCTGCCTTGATGCCGCCCAGAATGATGACCGGCATGCCAAGCGCCCAGCCGGCGCGGACCGTGGCAACCAGACGTTCCTTGCCCGAGGTCTTGGGCAGCGGCTTGATGTTATCCTTTCGGACCACGATCAGCCAGGCGATGATCAGCGAAATGCCCATCAGAATGCCGGGTACGATACCGGCAAGGAAAAGCTGGGTGATCGAAACGTTGGCGGCGACGCCGAAGACGATGAAGGCCATGGAAGGCGGAATGACCGGGGCAATGATGCCGCCTGCAGCGATGAGGCCGCCGGAGCGCGGAATGTTGTAACCAGCTTTCGCCATCATCGGGATGAGGATCGCGGCAAGGGCTGCGGTGTCGGCAGCGGCCGAACCGGAGATGCTGGCCATGATGATGGCCGCGACAATCGCCACGATGCCGAGACCGCCCCTGATATGGCCCACAAGCGCAATCGCAAAGTCGATGATGCGGCGGGAAAGACCACCGGAGTTCATCAGTTCGCCAGCCAGAATGAAGAAGGGGATGGCGAGCAGCGTGAAGGTGTCCGCGCCCGAAATCATGTTCTGGGCGATGATCGCGGTGTTGAACATGCCCATGTACCACATGAGCACGACGCCACAGAACATCAGCGAGAAAGCGACGGGAACGCCAATCGCCATGGCTCCGAGAAGAGAGCCGACAAAAACGAAAAGTGTCATGGTATCAGCGCTCCGAAAGCTGTTCGATCGTGAGGTTCTCGCCGGCGAACTGGGCGATTTCATCCTCTGTCACGCGGCCCGTCACATAACGGTAGAGGCGTTCCAGAGCGATGATGAACATCAGGCCGCCGGTGAACATGCCGATGCCGTAGACCCAGATCATCGACAGCTTGGTGACAGGCGCATGCATGCTGGCGTTGATGGCGGACTGCTTCCATGTTCCCCAGAAGAAGATGGCGGAACAGCCCAGAATGATAATGTTCGACAAGACCATGCACACGACACGGGCGCGGCGCGACAGGAACATCACGAGAGTTTCGATGCCCATATGGCTGTTTTCACGGAAGGTCAGTACGGCGCCGATGAAGGTCAGCCATACGAAGAAGTATCGCGACAATTCTTCCGAGATATTGATGCCGGAATTCATCGTGTAACGCATGACAACGTTGACGAAGACCATGATCGACATGCCGGCGAGCAGCAGGACGAGAATGATTTCGAGAATCCGGTAAAAGAGATTGATGGTCTTTTGCATTTTCCCCTCCCGAAGAAATATCTGGAGCATTTTCGACGAAGGATCGCCCTCAATGCTCCACCTATGGGTTTTCGCAATTCTGGGCGCAAAACCGCGATGCAGTTTTGCCGGATTGCCTAGAGCAGCCCGCGTTTCGCCAGGTTGCGCATGAGGGCCGCGGTGCCGAATGTCCATTCCGGGCATTCGTCTGTCGTCGTGACCCAGTTGATCAGCTTGCCGAGCTTGGGCGTGGAGATTTCGACACGGTCGCCCTTGGAGTGGGTGAAGCCGAGACCCGGGCCATGGCGGTCCTTTACCGGCGCGAACATCGTACCAAGGAAAAAGACGGCGCCGTCAGGATACTGATGGTTGCGGTTCAAGAGCTGGGAAGCGAGGTTTTCCGGCGTGCGGCTGATCGCCTGCATTGCGCTTGCACCGGTCATGGTGAAGCCGTCCTCGCCTTCGACCAGAAGCGATATCTGCGCCTTCTTCACGTCTTCGATGGTAAAGCGTCCATCAAACAGGCGGATGAAGGGACCGATTGCGCAGGATGCGTTGTTGTCTTTTGCCTTGCTGAGCAGGAGGGCGGAGCGGCCCTCGAAGTCGCGCAGGTTGACGTCGTTGCCGAGCGTCGCGCCAACGATACGGCCGTCGGAGGCAATGGCCAGCACCACTTCCGGCTCTGGGTTGTTCCACTGCGACTTCGGGTGAACGCCGATCAGCGCGCCGCAGCCGACGGAGGCCATGGCCTGCGCCTTGGAGAATATCTCCGCATCCGGACCGATGCCAACTTCCAGATATTGCGACCACAGGCCCATTTCCTGTAGCAGTTTCTTCACTTCCGCTGCTTTTTCCGAACCGGCCTCAAGTCCCTTGAGATTGTCGCCGAGAACCGGCGCCAGCCGTCCGCGTATTTCCTGCGCGCGAAGTGGATCGCCCTTGGCCTGTTCCTCGATCACGCGTTCCAGCATGCTGTCGGCGAAGGTCACGCCTGCAGCCTTGACGGCCTGAATATCGTTGGGGGCGAGAAGTTCACCAGCGGAGCCATCCAGAAAGGCCTCGAGCGCGCCAAGTGCTACGAATGTGCCGGTGTCTGCAAGCAGCTCCACCAGATCCGTCTTTTCCAGAAGTTCAGACATGGTCGGCGAAAGAGAGGTGAGGTCGTAAAGCACGCCGCCTTTGAGCAGAACGGGGCAGGGGCCGCCTTCGCTTTTCGACCATACGCGGCCGACGAGCAGGGCGTTTTCAAAGTCTTCAGGCAAAATAGCGGTAGCGTCGATGGACCTTGAGCCGGTCATATATATCCTCCCCTTCAGCCCTCCGACAGCCGCCTCCTGCGGTCATATTGTCTGGATGTCTGACAACCTAATCTCATTCTTCTTAGTATGACTTTTACAGCGAGTCTAGCGGCACCGCAGACAAAATTATCGTCTTTCGCCTCTGGATTGCCGGAAAGCAGCGAAACCTGTCCTATAGCTTTGCCGTTTAAGCTTCTGTTTGTGGCTCAGAAGATATCCAGTTCCAGATTGACCCGGCTTGCTGCCCCGAGCAGATGTTTGCGCATCGCATCCTTGGCCGCAGTCGCATCGGCGCGTTCGACGGCTTCGAAGATTGCCACATGTTCGGCGATCGTCACCTCGAGGATTTCCCCGAAAATAGCACGGGAGAAGGCGATGTTGATAGCCGAGCTGATGCGTTCTGCGATAAAGCCGAGAAACATCAGGAAATATTCGTTCTGCGTCGCTTCCGCCAGAATACGGTGAAAGTCGAGATCGGCCGCAACGCCCTCCGTCGACCAGTCGTCGGTCGTTCGCATCTTTTCCAGTGCCGCCGCCAGCCGCGCCAGCTGCTGCGGGTTGCGGTGGAGTGCCGCCAGACCCGCCGCCTCGATTTCCATCGGCATGCGAAGCTGGAAGAGATCGCGGAAATTTTCCGGATCGTTCAGACGGGACCGCTCGATGCGAATGGACAGTCTCTGCCGGGGATCGGTGACGAAAGCGCCCACGCCTTGCCGTGTTTCGACAAAACCTTCGTTGCGCAATTGCGCGATCGCTTCACGAATGACCGAGCGGCTGACGCCGAAGGTTTTCGCCAGAACATGTTCCGTTGGCAGCCTGTCGCCCGGGCCGAGCTTCGAATCATTGATTTCGCGGGCGATCTCCGCGGCGATCCGGCCGGGCAGATGATCGTTGCGATGTATCTGACTGAACTCCAGCGTCATGATTGCTCCCGTTCCACAGAAACGATTGGTCCGTTTTTTCCCGCGGCAGGCGACTTCCTCCTTCGCCGTCAGCGGGGTTTTCAGAGGCGGCGTATTCCGCCGCCTTTGCTGTTTCTCGATTAGCTATCCGGTTGCAGGGTTATCTGGCAACCGGGATTCATCCGCAAATCGGGGTCGAAGGCATTTTTCAAACCCTTGATCATCCGGCGCTGCACATCAGATAGCCGGCTTTCGAAATCGGAGCGTTTCAGGCGGCCGATGCCGTGCTCGGCGCTGATGCTGCCGACGTAACGGTCAAGGACTTCGTTGACGAGGGTTTTCGATTTGTAGATGAAGGCTTCGCGCTCCTGCGGCGTTGCTCCGTTTGGCGGCAGCACGTTGAGATGGACGTTGCCGTCTCCGACATGGCCATAGGAAACCGCCAGGCATTCCGGCAGTTTTTCCGCCAGTTCAGCCTCTGCTTCGGCCACGAACGCCGCAAGTTTTGACAGCGGCACGGAAATATCGGTGCGCATATGGCTGCCGCGCAGCGCCTGACCCTCGTTCATGCCCTCGCGGAAAAGCCACAGCGATTGCGCCTGTGCTCGCGAGGAGGCGATGACGCCGTCCAGCACCAGACCGTCTTCCATGACACCCTCGAGGAACCGTCCCATCAGGTCGGCAGTGTCTACTAGCCCCGAGCCGGAAATTTCCATCAGCACGTAGGCCGGATAATCTCCGGCGATCGGCATTTTAAGGTCGGGGATTGCTTCGATTGCGAGCGTGAAGGCGACGGGCGGCATGAATTCGAAGGCGGACATCAGGTCGCAGCATTCGCGGCGGGCGCGGCGATAAAGCTTGATGGCGTCGTCCAGCGAATTGAGGCCGAGCAGTGCCGTCTCGACATGTTCTGGATTGGGGTAGAGCTTTACGGACACGGCCGTGATGATGCCGAGTGTTCCTTCCGCGCCGATGAAAAGCTGCTTCAGGTCAATGCCACGATTGTCCTTACGCAGCGTCGACAGGCCATTCCAGATGGTGCCATCAGGCAATACCACTTCGAGACCGAGCACCAGTTCGCGGGTCATGCCGTAACGCAGAACGTTGATGCCGCCAGCATTGGTGGAGACGTTGCCGCCGATGCGGCAGCTGCCCTGCGCGCCGAGCGACAGCGGAAAGAACATTCCCTTGTCCTGAACCGCATCCTTGAATTCCGACAGAATGCAGCCGGCTTCAACGACAGCCGAAAAATCGTCGCTGTCTATGGTGCGGATGGCGTTCATGCGCTCGAGGCTCAGCACGACCTGACGCTTTGGCTCATCGGGAATGCCGCCGAGCACCAGCCCGGTATTGCCGCCCTGAGGGATGATGGCGAGACCGAGTTCGGCGCAGGCGCGAACCGTATCGGAGACTTCCTTGGTCGAACGGGGGCGGATGACGGCTACCGCCGAACTGGTGACGTCGCCATGCCAGTCGCGGCAATAGCGCAGCATGTCTTCCTGCGATGTCAGCAGCAACGCCTCGCCCAGCCTGTTCTTCAGCGAGAACCGCAATTCCTCGATATCGTGTTCGCTCACGATCGTCATTCCACCCTCTCCGTCCAATCCGCCCTAAAATATCCGGGCAAAGGTCTTTCGCCCTTGCTTTTGCCGGTTTGTGAAAAAATACTATTTTCAATCAAACCATATAAGGTTATCAGACAACCTTACAAGCTAATTTATCGGTTCACGAGCCGATGATGTTTTTTCGGTCTCGGGAGAATGACCGGGCCAAAGAGGAGGAAGATATGCATATCGCAATCATCGGTGCTGCAGGCATGGTTGGCCGTAAGCTGACGCAGCGTCTCGTCAAGGATGGATCGCTTGGCGGCAAGTCGATTGACAGATTCACGCTTATCGACGTGTTTCAGCCTGAAGCGCCCGCCGGCTTCTCCGGTGCGGTTGATGCGCGCTCAGCCGATCTGTCCGCGCCGGGCGAAGCCGAAAAGCTGGTCGAAGCCCGCCCCGATGTGATCTTTCATCTTGCTGCCATCGTATCCGGTGAAGCCGAACTTGATTTCGACAAGGGCTACCGTATCAATCTCGATGGCACGCGTTATCTCTTCGACGCCATCCGCATTGCCAACGGCAAGGACGGTTACAAGCCGCGCGTGGTCTTCACCTCGTCGATCGCCGTATTCGGTGCGCCGCTCCCCTATCCTATTCCGGATGAGTTCCACACCACGCCGCTGACCAGCTACGGCACGCAGAAAGCGATCTGCGAGCTGCTGCTCTCCGACTATAGCCGTCGCGGTTTCTTCGACGGTATCGGCATTCGTCTGCCGACGATCTGCATTCGTCCCGGCAAGCCCAATGCGGCCGCTTCCGGCTTCTTCTCCAACATCCTGCGCGAGCCGCTGGTTGGTCAGGAAGCGGTTCTGCCGGTGCCGGAAAGCATTCGCCATTGGCACGCTTCGCCGCGTTCCGCTGTTGGTTTCCTTCTTCATGGCGCGACGATCGACGTGGAAAAGGTCGGTCCGCGCCGCAACCTGTCCATGCCCGGCCTCAGCGCCACCGTTGGCGAACAGATTGAAGCGCTGCGCAAGGTTGCCGGCGAAAAGGCCGTTGCCCTCATTCGCCGCGAGCCGAATGAGATGATCATGCGCATGTGCGAAGGCTGGGCGCCCGGTTTCGAAGCAAAGCGCGCCCGTGAACTTGGCTTTACGGCTGAAAGCTCCTTCGAAGAGATCATTCAGGTTCATATCGAGGACGAACTGGGAGGTTCACTGAAATGAGTGTCGGCGGGGAGGAGAAGAAGCGGTCGGTTGCCTTTATCGGCACAGGCCTGATGGGCGGGCCGATGGCCCGGCGTCTGCTGGGCGCGGGCTTTTCGGTTGCGGTGTGGAACCGCAGCGTCGAAAAGGCTGAGGCGCTGGTTGCCGATGGCGCGGTTCTCGCGGCATCGCCGGCCGAAGCCGCCAGGGGTGCCGATATCGTCATCACCATGCTGAGCGATGGCAAAGCCGTGGGCGAGGTGCTGTTCGAGGCGGGTGTGGCCGAAGCGCTGGAAAAAGGCGCTGTTGTCATCGACAGCAGCTCCATTGCGCCGCCTATTGCGCGCGAACACTCCTCCCGGCTACGGGCAATGGGCATTCATCATGTCGATGCGCCGGTCTCCGGCGGTGTGCCGGGCGCAACGGCGGGTACGCTCGCGATCATGGCCGGTGGCGATGAGGCGCTGATCTCTGGTCTTTCGGATTTCTTCGCGCCGATGGGCAGGCTCACCTATGTCGGCCCCTCCGGTGCGGGCCAGCTTTGCAAACTCGCAAACCAGCAGATCGTCGCCATCACCATCGGCGCGGTTGCCGAGGCGATGATGCTTGTGGAAGCGGGCGGGGCATCCCGCGAAGGGTTCCGTAACGCCATACGTGGCGGTTTTGCCGAAAGCCGGATATTGGAGTTGCACGGCGAACGCATGGTGAAGCGCAATTTCGCGCCAGGCGGACCCTCCAAGTTCCAGCTCAAGGATCTGAACGGGGTGCTGGCGACGGCGAAGGATTTGTCCCTGACGTTGCCTTTGACCCAGCAGGTAACGCGGGAGTTCGATGATTTCGTCAGCGATGGTGGAGCCGATATCGACCATAGCGGTATCCTGCTTTACCTCGAAAAACTCAACAACCGGGAACAGGGCTGAGGCGGTCTCATGAGCGACGACAAGACACCCGTGCGGCGGCTGCGATCCCAGGACTGGTTCGACAACCCTGACCATCTCGACATGACGGCGCTCTATCTGGAGCGCTTCATGAATTATGGCGTGACGCCGGAAGAGCTGCGTTCCGGCAAGCCGGTCATCGGCATCGCGCAGAGCGGCAGCGACCTGACGCCCTGCAACCGCGTCCATGTCGAACTGGTCAAGCGGGTGCGCGATGGTATCCGTGATGCGGGCGGTATCCCCATCGAGTTTCCGACCCATCCGATGTTCGAAAACTGCAAGCGACCGACAGCGGCGCTTGACCGCAATCTTGCCTATCTCAGCCTGGTGGAAGTGCTTTACGGTTATCCGCTCGATGGCGTCGTGTTAACCACGGGCTGCGACAAGACCACGCCTTCGGCGCTGATGGCGGCAAGCACGGTCGATATTCCCGCTATCGTCTTATCCGGCGGGCCAATGCTCGACGGGTACCATGACGGCGATCTGGTTGGTTCCGGCACGGTCATCTGGCGCATGCGCCGCAAATATGGCGCCGGCGAAATCACCCGCGAGGAATTCCTGCAGGCGGCGCTCGAATCCGCTCCGTCGGTTGGCCACTGCAACACCATGGGCACGGCCTCTACCATGAATGCCATTGCAGAAGCGCTCGGCATGTCGCTGACCGGCTGCGGCGCAATCCCGGCCGCTTACCGCGAACGCGGCCAGATGGCCTATCGCACCGGCCGCCGCGCCGTCGAACTGGTTGTCGAGAATATCAAGCCTTCGGATATCATGACGCGCGAGGCGTTTTTGAACGCGATCCGCGTCAATTCGGCGATCGGCGGTTCGACAAATGCCCAGCCGCATCTGGCGGCGATGGCGAAACATGCGGGCGTCGAACTTCGCGAGGAAGACTGGCAGGTTCACGGTTATGACATTCCGCTCATCGCCAATGTCCAGCCCGCCGGAAAATGGCTGGGCGAGAAATATCACCGTGCCGGCGGTACGCCCGCCATCATGTGGGAGCTTCTAAAGGCAGGCAAGCTTGACGGGAGCTGTCCGACCGTGACCGGCAAGACCGTGGCGGAAAATCTGGACGGGCGGGAATCGACCGACCGCGATGTGATACTGCCTTACGATAAGCCGCTCAAGGAACGGGCCGGTTTCCTCGTCCTCAAGGGCAATCTGTTCGATTTCGCCATCATGAAGACGAGCGTGATTTCGGCGGAATTCCGGCAGCGTTATCTGAGCGAGCCGGGTCGTGAGGGGATTTTCGAGGGCAGATGTGTGGTTTTCGATGGTTCGGAAGACTATCACGCCCGTATCAACGATCCTTCTCTCGATATCGATGAGCGCACCATTCTCGTCATTCGCGGGGCCGGACCGCTCGGCTGGCCGGGTTCGGCTGAGGTCGTCAACATGCAGCCGCCGGACGCGCTGTTGAAAAAAGGCATCACCAGCCTGCCGACAATCGGCGACGGCCGGCAATCGGGAACCGCGGATAGCCCGTCGATCCTCAATGCCTCGCCAGAAAGTGCCGCCGGTGGAGGACTGGCATGGCTTCGCACGGGTGACGTGATCCGCATCGACTTCAATCAGGGCAAGTGCGACGCACTGGTACCGGATGCAGAGCTTGCTGCCCGAAAGGCCGATGGCATTCCTGCGGTGCCTGCGGATGCCACGCCCTGGCAGCGCATCTATCGTCAATCGGTGACCCAGCTTTCGGACGGTGCGGTTCTGGAAGGGGCCGCGGATTTCCGCCGGATTGCCGAGAAGATGCCCCGGCACAACCACTGACCATTCGTTTACAAGCGCATGACGAAAGATCCCCGGCCAAGACCGGGGATTTTTCTTGTCCAGCCGGTTTCACTATTAATTGCGACCTCCTAATGTACACCCAACATCCGCATTACAGGGGCAGGGCATGACAGATATTTCGATGATTGAGGCAGCGCGCCAGCGCATCGGCGAACATGCGGTGCGGACACCGCTTCTGTCGTCGCATTTTCTGGATGAGATTGCCGGGCGAAAGCTGTTCGTGAAGGCCGAGTGCCTGCAAAGAACGGGTTCGTTCAAATTTCGCGGCGGCTGGTCGGCGGTATCCGGTCTGCCGGCCGATGTGCGCGCCCGTGGCGTGATCGCCTTTTCCTCGGGCAACCATGCGCAGGGCGTCGCGCTTGCTGCTCGTCTGCACGGCGTGCCTGCCGTCATCATCATGCCCTCCGATGCACCAAAAATCAAAATCGACAATACCCGCGACTATGGTGCGGAAGTGGTGCTCTATGACCGCGCGAATGACGATCGCGACGCCATTGGCGACCGCCTGTCGAGCGAGCGCGGACTGACCCTTATCAGGCCCTACGACGAACCGCTGGTGATTGCAGGGCAGGGGACTGTCGGGCTGGAAATCGCCGAACAGGGCTTGGAACTCGGTATCGATGCGGCCGAGGTTCTCGTGCCCTGCGGCGGCGGCGGCCTCACATCCGGCATCTCCCTTGCCCTTGCGGCGAAAGCGCCGAACTACAAGGTCAGGACGTCAGAACCCGAGCGGTTCGACGATGTGGCGCGCTCACTCGCAGCGGGCAGGATCGAGCGGAATGCAACGACTTCCGGTTCGATCTGCGATGCAATCGTCACGCCTCAGCCCGGTAACATCACCTTTCCGATTATGGTTGGGCTTTGCGGAAAAGGCATTGCCGTGACCGAAGATGAAGCACTGCGGGCCATGGTTCTCGCCTTCAACAGGCTGAAGGTCGTCGTCGAGCCGGGCGGCGCGGTGGCCTTGGCGGCGGCGCTGTTCCACGGCAACGAGCTGGAGAGCGAAACGGTGATTGCGGTTGCCTCCGGCGGCAATGTCGATCCGGAGATCATGGCGAGCGCGCTGTCCCGTTTCGGCTGAGATCAGGCCTCGAGCCGTGCCGCAACCTCGTTGGCCATCGCCAGCGAGGCGGTGAGGCCGGGGCTTTCGATGCCGAAAAGATTGACGAGACCGGCAAGTCCGTGGGTTTCCGGCCCGTCGATGCGAAAATCCATGGCCGGTTCGTCGGGTCCTGAAATCTTCGGCCGGATGCCCGAATAGGCCGGGATCAGCGCGTGTTCCGGTAGGCCCGGCCAATAGCGGCGGATCGCGTCGCCAAAACCCTCCATGCGGCGGGGATCGACGGCATAATCAATGGTGTCGACCCACTCCACATCCGGCCCGAAACGGGCCTGACCGGCAAGATCCAGGGTGAGGTGCACGCCAAGGCCGTGGGTGTGCGGAGCGGGGTAGATGAGCCGTGAAAAAGGCGACTTGCCGGTCAGCGAAAAATAGCTGCCTTTGGCGAAACGCGCCTCCGGGATCGTGTGCTTCGGCAATCCCTCGATCTGTTTTGCCGCCAGCGGTGCCAGAAGGCCGGCGGAGTTGACGAGCAGCCGGCATGTCAGGCTGAGAGGTTCCTTGCCGCCAACGTGAACGCGGAAACCGTTGCCGGTCGCTTCCGCGCTTTCGAATGGTGCATTCAGGGCGAGGGCTGCGCCATGGTCTTGCGCGTCGCCGAGCAGCGCCAGCATATAACCATGGCTGTCAATGATGCCGGTCGAAGGTGAAAGCAGGGCCGCTACGCAGTTGAGCGCAGGCTCGAGCGACAGCGCCTGCGTGGCATCGACCAGTTCGAGGTCGTCGCAGCCATTGGCGTTACCCTTTTCCTTGAGGGCCGCCAAGAGAGCCGTCTCGTCCGCGTTCGCTGCCACGATGAGTTTGCCGCAGCGGCGGTGCGAAACGCCATGGCTCTGGCAGAACGTATAAAGCCGCTCCCTGCCTTCAACGCAAAGGCGTGCCTTGAGGCTGCCTTCAGGATAATAAAGCCCGGCGTGAATAACCTCGCTGTTGCGCGAAGAGGTGGCGGAACCGAATTCCTTTTCGCCTTCGAGGATGATGACGGAAAGACCACGCATCGCCAGCTCGCGGGCCGTCGCCAGTCCGATCACCCCGGCTCCTATGATGATGGCGTCGATATCCGTCATGGTCCTTATCCGAGCCTGCCAATGATTTTGAACGGAAATGCCGTTTGCGACGTTGATCCTGCGCAATGGGTAGATTGATGCTTGTCCGGCGGCAAGTCGCGATCCGTATTTTTCCCAATGCGCCGAACTTATGGAATTTTATCTCTACTGAAACAGTGGGGAATAAAGCTATTCTTTACGGGAAATAAGCAGTGCCCGCTTTGACGGGCCGAGCAGGGAAGGGAGTTGTACAATGTCTTATTCCAAGGCCGGAAAAGCAAAAGACTTTGTCTCGCAGCCCCAGTCGCAGCGAAACTGGAGAGATTCGGTTCACGCGGCTCTTGTCGGCGTGTGCGTGGCTTTTGTCGCGGCGGTCATACTCGGTCTCGTTCCCTGATCCTCCCAGATTTTCTCATCAGGAAACTTGAGAAAAAAAGGCCGGTCGCTCCTCCGACCGGCCTTTTTATATTCATTCACGCCTTGAGATAATCCTCCGCCAGATCGACCCAGAAGGCGGTTCCGATTGGCAGGATATCGTCGTTGAAGTCGAATTTCGGATGGTGCAGCGGCGGGTCGTTTTCGGTGCGCGCGGTACCGAGGAAGAAGTAGCAGCCGGGCCGTTTTTCAAGCATGTAGGCGAAGTCTTCCGCGCCCATGGACGGGCGCTGCATTTCGACCACCTTTTCCGCCCCGGCAAAACGACGGGCCAGACCGGCGACATAGTCCGTTTCCGCCTTGTGGTTGACTGTCGCATTGTAGCCGCGCTCGTAATCGAGCGTGACACTCATGCCATAGCTGGCCGCCTGGCCTTCGGCTATCGCCCGGATACGCTTTTCCAGTTCGTCGCGCACACCCGCGTCGAAGGAACGGATGGTGAGGAGCATTTCCGCCTTCTCGGGAATGACGTTGCTCGCAACACCAGCATGGAATGCGCCAACAGTGACGACCGCCGACAGTTGCGGATGGATGTTACGGGACACCACCGTCTGCAAGGCCATGATGATACTGGCGCCCGCAACGATAGGGTCTGCCGCATCCTGCGGTTCGGCGCCGTGGCCGCCATATCCGTTGACGGTGATCCTGCATTCATCGACGGCGGCAAGGATCGGGCCGTCGCGCAGGACGAATTGTCCGAAGGGTACGCCGGGATCGTTATGGAGGGCAAAAACCGCATCGCATGGGAAGCGGTCGAACAGTCCGTCCTCGATCATGATGCGGGCGCCGCCGAAATTCTCCTCCGCCGGCTGGAAGATCAGATGCAGGGTCCCATCGAAATTCCTGCGTTCGGCGATGATCTTCGCGGCTCCCAGGAGCATGGCCGTGTGTCCGTCATGGCCGCAGGCATGCATGACGCCATCATTAGCGCTTGCATATTCCGCTCCGGTTTCCTCACGGATCGGCAGGGCATCGATATCGGCGCGAATGCCGAGCGTGCGGGCACTGTCGCCATTGCGGATCGTGGCGACGATACCGGTTCCGGCCAGTCCGCGCGTTACTTCGTAACCCATTTCCACCAGCTGTCCGGCAATGAAATCCGAGGTCTGGAATTCGGAAAGACCGATTTCGGGATGCCGGTGCAGGTGGCGGCGGATTGCTACCACATCCGGCATATGGTTGGCGAAGGAGGCTATGTTTGCGGTCTGTCTGGTCATTTTCGAAGTCCCTGGTTACGCCGCTTTTTTCCAGCGCTTTTTGCAAATTTCATAGCAGCATATACGCGGGCATGTAAGGGGCGTTCCCGGAGCCGGAATGCCTTGAAATTCATCGCTTGCATCGTATCGCGACAGGTGGCATGGAACTATAGACGTCCTGGGGCATTAGCGTTTCGGATGTGGCGCAGGCCTTCTCGGCCTCGCGTTGCCCTTCAGGTGTCAAAGGGGGACTATCTGACGTTGCGCGAACAATTTTCGCCGTGGGGGAAGGTGCGAAATCCGGTTGGAACGGCATTGCCGGGCCATAGGGCGAAATTTTCCTGTCGTCGAAAATCCATTCTCCGCAGAGATCCCCGGCTTTGCATGGTCGGAGGGATCGCGCAGCAAAACGCCGTGCTTGCGGATATTCGCCGTTTGACGATGCGTTGCACACAACGTCTGATCCGGTTCACCGAAGGTTCAGGATAAGTCATAAATATAGCGTGGCCCGATTTCGTGCGTATTCCCGCCACGGACGAAACGCCGGTCAAGTCGAACAATTCTCCATAAAGTTCAGAATACGAGCCGATGTCATTTCATATTACCCCGACCGCCGCCGCCCGTGATTCCGAGACGAAGCAGATCGATCACAATGATTCGATCCGCGCGTCCTATATGACGGTCGAGGAACTGCATGATGCCGGTGCCGCGCTTTCGCGCGACGGTGCCGATACCCTTCCCGGCTTCATGGAGTTCGACTTCTTCGAGCGCCACCGTGAGAACGAGAAGGAAATCCTGCGGGTCTACCGCACAACGGCCGTCGACGCGGAAAATGGCGCGACGATAACGCCGGCGGCGGAATGGCTGCTCGACAACCACTACGTCATCGAAGAGGCGATCCAGGAAGTCCGCCGCGATTTCCCGCGCAAGTTCTATCGCCAGCTGCCGACAATGACGGTGGGCGGCGTGACGATCCCGCGGGTCATGGCACTCGGCTGGCTTTATGTCGCCCATACCCACAGCACGGTCTCGCGCGAGAACATGACGGCGCTGGTGGATGGCTACCAGACGTCGAAGACGCTGCAGATCGGCGAATTGTGGGCGCTGCCCTCCATCATCCGTTTTGTCCTCATCGAAAATCTTCGCCGCATCTCCATTCGCGTGGAACGCTCGCGCCGCATGCGCCAGAAGGCGAATGAAGTCGTCGACGAAATCATTCGCCTGAACGATGCGGAAGCCTCCGCAGCGCTCCTCAAGCAGGTCGATTCGCTGGTCGATGACCCGACGTTTGCGACGCAGTTCCTCTATCGCCTCAGAAACGGCTCGCAGACTTCGGGTTTTGCGGTGGCCTGGCTTGAAGAACGCCTGCATGCTGCGGGCACCGACGCTGAAAACGTCATGATGTCGGAACACAACCGGCTGGCCTCCGGCAATGTGACGATGGGCAATATCGTCAAGAGCCTGAGGGAAATCGACGATACCGAATGGTCGGTGTGGTTCGAGGAAGTCAGCCATATCGACAAGGTCCTGCGCGAGGAAACCGATTACGAGATTCTCGATTTCGGTTCGCGCAACACCTATCGCAACACGATCGAGCTTCTGGCGCGTCGCTCCCCCAAGACAGAAGTAGAGGTCGCGCGTGCCGCCGTGGAAATGGCGAGATCCGGCGAGCCTGCCGAGGTGTCTGAAAACCATCGCGTCAATGTCGGCTCCGTACTCGTCGGCCAGCGCCGGTTCGAGCTTGAAAAGGTGCTCGCTTACAGGCCGCTGGTCTCGCAGCATATCGTCCGGTCAATGCGCAAGTTCAACTGGCTCGCAATTGCGGCGCCAGTGTTTCTCATCACCGCGCTCGTCATGCTTGCCGTCGGCTGGTTCCTGGCCGAAGCTGGCATGCCCTGGTATGTGGTGACCGCATTCCTCTTGATGTTTGCATTGCCTGCTTCGGAAGGCGCGACCGGTCTGTTCAACACGCTCGTCACTTTCTTCGTGAAGCCGTTCCGGTTGGTCGGATACGAGTTCAAGAACGGTATTCCACAGGACGCCCGCACGCTTGTTGCCGTGCCCTGCATGTTGACCAGCCGCGACAGCGTCGATGAGATGATGCGCAATATCGAGGTGCATTATCTCGCCAATCCGCATGGCGAGATTTATTTCGCGCTGGTCAGCGACTGGCGCGATGCCCAATATGAGCAGTCCGGCGACGATCTCGAGATTCTCGAATATGCCAAGCGCGAACTGTCGGCGCTGAACAGCCGTTATGCCTTCGATGGCAAGACGCGTTTTTACCTGTTGCACCGCCGCCGCATCTACAACCCGTCCGAAGGCTGCTGGATGGGCTGGGAGCGCAAGCGTGGCAAGCTGCATGAACTGAACATGCTGCTGCGCGGCGACAAGGACACGACATTCCTCGGTGGCGCCAATATCGTGCCGGCCGATGTCAAATACGTCATGACGCTTGATGCCGATACGCGCCTGATGCGCGATGCGGTGACCAAGCTCGTCGGCAAGATGCATCACCCGATCAACCGCCCCGTCATCGATCCGGTCTCGGGACGTGTGGTTGAAGGTTATGGCCTGTTGCAGCCGCGCGTTACGCCTTCGCTGACGACGGGCAAGGATGCCTCCGTCTTCCAGCGTGTCTTCTCGATCAATCGCGGTATCGACCCTTACGTCTTCACCGTTTCCGACGTTTATCAGGACCTGACCTCCGAAGGCACCTTCACCGGCAAGGGTCTTTATGACGTAGATGCCTTTGAGGCGGCGCTTAAGGGCCGGATCGAGGAAAACTCCATCCTCAGCCATGATTTGCTCGAAGGATCCTTTGCGCGCTGCGCGCTGGTGACCGATGTGGAACTGGTCGAGGATTTCCCGACCCGCTACGAGGTGGAAGTCTCGCGCCAGCATCGCTGGGCGCGTGGCGACTGGCAGCTGCTTCCCTATATTCTCGATCGCGCCCGTGGTGTTACCGCGATCGGCCGGTGGAAGATGGTCGATAACCTGCGCCGTTCGCTGACGCCGATTGCCTGGTTCTTCGCCTCGATCCTCGGCTGGTATTTCATGGACCCGCTCGGTGCGCTGATCTGGCAGATCCTGCTGATCTTCTCGCTGTTCGTCGCTCCGACGCTCTCGCTGCTTTCCGGCCTCGTGCCGCGCTCCACTGATATCGTGCCTCAGGCGCATTTCCATACCATCTGGTCGGAAATCCGCGCCACCAATGCGCAGGTTGCGTTGCGTATCGTCTTCATTGCCGATTCTGCCTGCATGATGACGGATGCGATTGTCCGTTCGCTCTACCGTCTGCTCGTCAGCCACAAGCTGATGCTGGAATGGCGCACCGCCGCCAGCATGCAGTCTAGCGCCCAGGGCGGCATCACCTATTATTTCCGCCAGATGTGGCATGCGCCTGTTGTGGCCATGCTCGGCCTGTTGTTTGCGGCGCTGCCCGGTGACAATGCCTTCCTGATCGGCATTCCCTTTACTCTGCTCTGGGTTCTGTCTCCCGCCGTTGCCTGGTATGTCAGCCAGTCGGCGGAAACCGAAGACCGGCTGTTCGTTTCGGAACACGTCTCTTTCGAGCTTCGCAAGATCGCGCGTCGCACATGGCGTTATTACGAAGCCTTCGTGACACCGCAGGAAAACCACCTGCCGCCGGACAACTTCCAGGAAACGCCGGAGCCGATTGTTGCCTCGCGTACATCGCCTACCAATATCGGCGTTTACCTGCTTTCCATCATTTCGGCGCGCCAGTTTGGCTGGATCAGCTTTGCCGATACGCTGGAGCGGATCGAGAACACGATCCAGACCGTCGAGAAGATGGAGAAACATCGCGGCCATCTCTACAACTGGTACCATACGGACACGCTGCAGACGCTTGGTCCCCGTTACGTTTCGGCGGTGGATAGCGGTAATCTCGCCGGTCACCTGATTGCGGTTTCGTCTGCCTGCCGCCAGTGGGCAGAAGCGCCTTCCGCGCATCTTCAGGGTAATCTCGACGGTATCGGCGATCTCGCCGGTATTCTGCGCGAAACGCTGAAAGCGCTGCCTGACGACCGCAAGAACCTGCGTCCGCTGCATCGCCGCCTCGAAGAACGCATCATCGGTTTTTCGAACGCTCTTGCCTCGGTCAAGCGCGAGCATGAATTCGCATCGATCCGCGTCATCAATCTTGCGGTACTCGCGCGCGACATCCAGAAGCTCGCTACCAATGTCGATCACGAAGTGAAGTCTGCGCAGAGCGCGGAAGTGACCCGCTGGGCGCAATTGCTCGTGGATTGCTGCGAGGCGCATATTTCAGACAGCGCCATCGACCTCACCAATATGGAGCCGCTACGCCAGCGTCTTGCATCGCTACGCGACCGCAGCCGCAACCTCGCTTTCTCGATGGATTTCACGTTCCTTTATCGCAAGGATCGCCGTCTTCTGTCGATCGGCTACCGCGTCGAAAGCAAGGAACTGGACGAGGCCTGCTACGACCTTCTGGCGTCCGAATGCCGCCTGACCAGCCTGTTTGCCATCGCCAAGGGCGATCTGCCGACCGAGCACTGGTACCGTCTCGGCCGCCAGGTCGTGCCGATCGGTGCGCAGGGCGCGTTGGTCTCCTGGTCGGGTTCGATGTTCGAATATCTGATGCCTCCGCTCGTCATGCAGGAGCGTCAGGGTGGCATTCTCAACCAGACCAACAATCTGATCGTCAAGGAACAGATGAACCACGGCCGCCGTCTCGGCACGCCATGGGGCATTTCCGAAGCGGCGTTCAACGCCCGCGATCACAACATGAACTACCAGTACACCAACTTCGGTGTGCCGACGCTTGGCCTCAAGCGCGGTCTCGGCCAGAATGCTGTCATCGCGCCCTATGCGTCGATTCTCGCCAGCCAGTACGATCCTGACGGTGCGCTGGAAAACCTCGACAAGCTGCGCAAGCTTGGCGCGCTTGGACAGTACGGCTTCCATGATGCCGTGGATTTCACGCCGACACGTGTGCCTGACGGCAAGGTCTGCGCGGTGGTCTACAACTATTATGCCCACCACCACGGCATGTCGATCGCGGCTGTCGCCAACGTCGCCTTTGACGGTGTGTTGCGCGAACTCTTCCATTCCGACCCTGTAATCGAGGCGGCCGAACTCCTGTTGCAGGAAAAGGCACCGCGCGAAGTGCCTGTCATGAGCGCCAAATACGAGCCGGAAACCCCAGGCAAGGAACAGGCAGACCTGCTGCGTGCGGAAGTGCGCTCCATCGCCGACCCGGCCGTGCGCGACCGCGAAGTGGTGTTCCTGTCGAACGGCCATTATTCGACGATGCTCACCTCAACCGGTGCTGGATATTCGAAATGGAACGGTCAGGCGATTTCCCGCTGGAAGGCCGACCCGACCGAAGATCGTTGGGGAACCTTCATCTTCCTGCGCGATACCACCAATGGACAATGGTGGAGTGCGACGGCTGAGCCGCGTGTCATCGAAGGCGAAAAGACCAAGACGATCTTCACCGACGACAAGGCCGAATTCCACAAGAATGTCGGCGATCTGCAGAGCGTCGTTGAATGCATCGTCGCCACCGAGCACGATGCCGATGGCCGCCGCGTCACGCTGCTCAATGTCGGTTCCGACGATCGCTACATTGAAGTGACCTCCTATATGGAGCCGGTCATTGCGTCGGAAGACGACGACAACGCCCATCCGCTGTTCTCGCGCATGTTCGTGCAGACGGAGATCGGCCGGCGCGGCGATGTCATCCGCGCCTGGCGTAACCGCCGCAGCCCGAATGAGCCCGGAACGATCATCGCGCATCTTGCTGCCGATAACGCCGGCCCATCGCGCCCGACGGAGTTCGAGACGGACCGTGCCAAGTTCATCGGCCGCGGCCGATCGCTCGGTGAAGCGGCTGCATTCGATACGGGTGCCACGCTTTCCAACACCGACGGCTTCACGCTCGATCCAATCCTGTCGTTGCGCCGCACTGTGCGCGTACCGGCCGGCAAGAAGGTGAGCGTGATTTTCTGGACGATTGCCGCGCCGAGCCGCGAGGAAGTCGACAAGGCGATCGACCGTTATCGCCATCCTGACGCATTTGCCCATGAACTCGTGCATGCATGGACGCGCACGCAGGTGCAGATGCGCCATGTGGGTGTCACTTCGCAGCAGGCCGCCGCTTTCCAGCATCTCGGCCGTTATCTGACCTATCCGGACATGCATCTGCGCGCGGATTCGGAAACGCTGAAAACGGGCCTCGCTTCGCAGCGGGCGCTCTGGCCGCTTGCCATTTCGGGCGATTTTCCGATCTTCAGCCTGCGTATCAACGACGATATGGACATGGATATTGCCCGTGAGGCGCTCAGCGCTCACGAATATCTGCGTTCGCGCGGCGTGATCTTCGATCTCGTCATCGTCAACGAACGGGCCGCGTCGTATGCACAGGATATGCAGCATGCGCTGGATCATATTTCCGAGGCACAGCGTCGCATCAATCCCGCCGATGGTGGAAGGCCGCACGTGTTCTCCGTTCGCCGCGACTTGATGGACGAAGAGACCTGGAGCGCGCTTCTGGCGGCCTCCCGTGTCGTGCTGCATGTGCGGAATGGCAAGATTGTCGACCAGATCAACCGCGCCGTGTCGCTTTTTGCGGCGCATCGCGGTCCTGACGGCGCGACTGAGGCCGCGCAGGCTCGCCTGCCAGTGCCTGCGTTCCCCGTCGCTGAGGCTGTCGAGGATGCCGGCGATCTCGATTTCTGGAACGGTTTTGGTGGTTTCGCCAAAAGCGGAGAGGAATATGTCGTGCGCCTGCATGGTGGGCAATCCACGCCGCATCCTTGGATCAACGTCATCTCGAACGAAAGTTTCGGCTTCCATGTGTCGGCGGAAGGCGCTGGTTTCACCTGGAGCCGCAATTCCCGTGACTATCAGCTGACACCCTGGAGCAACGATCCGGTCATCAACCGGCCGGGCGAGGCCTTCTATGTTGCCGATGTGGAAACAGGAAAGCTCTATACGCCCTGTGCTGCCCTTTCGCGCGATCCGGAAGCCCTGTTCGAAACCCGTCACGGTCTCGGTTACTCCGTAATGACCGGCAAGACGGATAAGCTTGAAGTCGAGGTGACGCAGACGGTAGACCGTGAAAAGCCGGTCAAGTTCTCGCAGCTCATCGTACGCAACAAGGGTTCGAAAAGCCGCCGCCTGAAAGTCTATGCTTATGTGGAATGGGTGCTGGGCAATAATGGCCAGAAATCTGCGCCGTTCATCCTGAGCAGGCACGATGCCGGCAGCAATGCGATTTTTGCTTCCAACCCTTACAGCATCGACTATAGCACCCGCACTGCCTTCCTGACGCTCGACAGCGAGGCAAGCGGCTTCACCACCAGCCGCCGTGAATTCATCGGCCGCTTCGGTTCTGCACAGGCTCCGCAGGGCATTGTGTCTGGTGCGGCACTCAGTGGCAGCACCGAGGTGGACGGCGATCCCTGCGCCGCCTTGATGCAGGAAATCCACCTGAAGCCCGGTGAAGAACGGCATATGACCTTCATTCTCGGCGATGCCGACAATGCGGAGGAGGCGGCAACGCTGGTCGAACAAGTCCGTGCGGCGGATTTCCAGTCGGTGCTGGAGGGCAGCAAGGCGTTCTGGACTGGCTTTACCGGCCAGTTGCAGGTTACCACGCCCGATGCCGGCTTCAACCACATGGTCAATAGCTGGTTGCCCTATCAGGCGCTGGCGTGCCGCATCCTGGCGCGCACGGCCTTCTATCAGTCGAGCGGCGCCTTCGGCTTCCGTGACCAGCTTCAGGACACGCTGGCATTCCTGCTCTACCAGCCGGATCTCGCTCGCAAGCAGATCCTGCGTGCGGCAGGCCGCCAGTTTGCTGAAGGCGACGTCCAGCATTGGTGGCTGCCTTTGACCGGTGCAGGTGTCCGCACGACGATCTCTGATGACGTGGTCTGGCTCGCTTATGCGATCAACCAGTATGTCTCAGCTACGGGCGATGAGGCCATACTTGATGAAAGCATCCCCTTCATCAAGGGACCGGCATTGATGCCGGGGCAGCACGATGCCTTCTTCCAGCCGGAGACGAGCGACAAATCCGCTAGCCTCTACGAACACGCGGCGCTGGCGCTTGATCTCGCGATCCATCGCACCGGCGAAAACGGTCTGCCACTGATCCTCGGCGGTGACTGGAACGACGGCATGAACCGTGTCGGCATCGGCGGCAAGGGCACCAGTGTCTGGCTTGGCTGGTTCCTGGCCGGGGCGCTTCGCGACTTCATCGCGATCGCCGAAAAGCGCGGTGATGCAGACCGTGTCGGCAGGTGGTCGGCGCATCGCGAAAAGCTTCGCAATGCTCTCGAAACTGCGGGTTGGGACGGCAGCTACTACCGTCGCGGTTATTTCGACGACGGCACGCCGCTCGGTTCCGCCACCAGCGAGGAATGCCAGATCGATTCACTTGGCCAGAGCTGGAGTGTTCTTTCCGGCGAGGGTGAAGAAGGCCGGTCACGGCAGGCGATGGACGCCGTCATTGAGCATCTGGTCGATGAAAAGGCCGGTATCATCCGTCTGTTCACCCCGCCATTCTCGCGGGCGCCGCATGACCCGGGTTATATCAAGGGATATCCGCCGGGTGTGCGCGAAAACGGCGGACAATATACCCACGCGGCGACCTGGGTAGTGCTTGCCCTTGCCAAGCAGGGGCGTGCGCAGGAGGCGTGGAATTGCTTCAAGCTGCTCAACCCCGTCAACCATGCGCTCGACGCGGCATCGTCCGAAACCTATCGGGTCGAACCTTATGTGGTGACCGCCGATGTCTATGGTGAGGGCGCTTATGCAGGTCGCGGCGGCTGGAGCTGGTACACGGGTTCCGCCGGCTGGCTCTATCGCGCCGCGATCGAGGGCATTCTCGGTATCACCCGAACCGAAGGCAAGCTTCACATCGCGCCGTCGCTGCCCGAAGACTGGAGCGGCTTCTCGGTGAAGATCACGCTGGACGGTAAAGCAAAGGACATCGTCGTCAGCCGTAAGGCCGGCACGGCAGAGGTCTCTGTATCCGTCGACGGCAAGCCCCTGTCGGCTGACGATCGGGTGATCCCGTTCGACTGACGACCGGCTCTACGTTTGCTTTTAAAATCAGGCTCCTGCGGTGACGCAGGGGCCTTAATTTTTATTGTGGCTGCCCTGGTATTGTTTGTCTGTACGGAGGCGCGGTAACAGCTTTGTCCTGGCGGGTATCTCCAGCATCATCTCATGAGAGAAATGACACAGCCTCGCGACGGTCTTGCAAGGGCCAACGAGAATGTGAGCCGTGCTCCTCTCGACGTGGCACGCAGGCAGAGCAGTTTTACAGAGCCATGTTTCTGCGCTGTTGGATCGCTGAATGCTGATGGCCAAGGCTAAGGCTAAGGCTAGGTCCTTGCCTGCATTATCAAGGCACATGTCTGCAGCTTCGCAGACCTTGGAAAACGGACAAAAAAAAAGGGCGGACACCACGGTGCCCGCCCTTATTATATTCCGTAAGCCAGAGTGTCAGGAGGCGATGGCTTTCGGCCGGGGCTGGCCCTCGTCCTCTGTCAGCAGGCCGCTGGTGCGCAGCAGCGAGGTGAAGCGTCCGCCACGCTGGCTGAGCTCGTCAAACGTGCCCTTTTCAATGATACGGCCCTGATCGAGGAACAGCACCTGATCGGCATCGCGCACCGTGGAAAGGCGGTGGGCGATGATGAAGGTCGTGCGGTTCATTCTCAGCGCGTCCACGGCGGCCTTAACCCGTGCTTCCGTTTCCACGTCCAGCGCGCTGGTTGCCTCGTCAAGGACCAGGATGGGAGCGTTCTTCAGGATAGCACGCGCAATGGCGATACGCTGGCGCTCGCCACCGGACAGGCGGTTGCCGCGTTCACCCACCTGGGTCAGGTAGCCGGTGATACGGCTGTCGATGAAATCCGTCGCAGCAGCAGCTGCTGCTGCTTCCACGACCTCCGCGTCGGTAGCAGATTCGCGACCAAGGCGGATGTTTTCGCGGATGGAGCGGTTCAGAAGGCCGGCATCCTGGAACACCGTGGCGATGGAGTTTCTGAGCGAGTTCTTCGTCACCGTCGAGATGTCGGTTCCATCGATCAGAATCTGGCCTGAATCCGGATCATAGACACGCTGCAGAAGATTGATGAGCGTGGTCTTGCCCGCGCCCGTCGGTCCGACGATGGCAATCGTCTGGCCGGCCTTGGCCGTAAACGAGATGTCGTGGACGCCCTGCTTGGTGTTGGCGAAACCGAAATTGACGTTGCGGAACTCCACGGTGCCGGAGACATTGGACAATTCGCGGGCGTCGCCCGGTTCTTCCCGTTCCTTGACGGAATCCTCCAGCACGAAGAAATCCTCGAGCTTTGCGCGCGCCTCGAAAATCTGGGTCACGAACTGACGCATCTGATCGAGACGGCCGATGAGAAGATTGGCGAAACCGATGAAGGCAATCACGTCACCGACGCGCAATTCGCCGTTCTTCACCAGCACGGTGCCGATGACGAGGATGATCATCATCGAAACGGTGGAGGCAGTGCGGTTCAAGGCACTTGCGAAAGCCCACCAGTCGAGCACCGGATATTGGGCGCTCAGCAGTTTTTCGGTGAAGGATTTCAGCGCCTTCGTTTCAGCCTCGATGCGGTTGTAGCTGTGCAGGACGGACACGTTGCTGATGGAATCGCTGACATGCGCAAAAACGCTGTGATAATGCTCCTCGACCGAAGCCTGGCCATCCTTGGTGCGGCCCATCACCCACTTGCCAATGAACCAGTAGACGATGCCAAGACCGATCAGGACGAAGCTGAGGCGCAGGTCCATGGCAATGGCTGTCGGAATAAGCAGTACGAGCGCGACGAAAGTCGCCAGATGCGTGCGCATGAATTCGAGCCAAAGGCCGAACAGCGTCTCGCTGGCGCGCAGAAGCGTATGCAGCGCGTTCGAGGTGCCTCGCAGATGGTGCCAGGAGAGCGGCATGGAGATGATCCGGCCGAAGGCTTCCGTCAGCAGGGTCGCGCGGCGACCGTGGGCCAGCCGGTCGGCCTCGCGGGCGACAGCGACATAAGCCACGGTGTTGAAGACGCCGAAACCCGCCCACAGGATGAGGATGGACGTGACATCGGAGCCGGAGGAGATGGCGTCGATGATCCGTCCAAACAGCACGGGTTCGGCAATGGTGATCGCTGCAAGAATGATGTTGGCGATTACAACGATCAACACCCGCCATTTATGTACGGTCAGATAGCGCAGGGCGCGTGTGTAAACCTGAAACAAAGTCAAATTTTCAATCCAGTCCAGCGTCTGTTTCGAGCGGTTGATTGTTCGGTCTCAATACAATGCTGTTTTAGCAAGGTTGCATGAGACGGCGAAATTTGTGTAATTATCGCTCTTTCAGTCTGAATGGCGGCTTAACAAACCGAGCACGCGTGCGAACCGAAAAAAAACTGAACCCGATGTTTCTAGGGGACGCCGTCACAAGATTTTGCATGTTCGTTTCAGGGATTGCTAACGACGATATGTTCAGTCTGAACCGACCGGCGCCCGAGTAACATGACGTCCTCGCGGGACCATGTCCTTCATGTCATCCCTTCCAGCCAAGCTCCGGGCATGTGTCTTTATGCATGATATTCTTCACTTCATCTCTGCGTGCTACCAGGCGAGAAACGCTGATCGTGTTCGCTCCGAATTTGTAACACTTATTCGCGAATATGGTTTCGAATATTTCCTCGTCAGCCGGCGGATGACCGGGGAGCTTGCTTCCACCGGCCAGATTCTCGCACAACATCTCCCGGAAGGGTGGATCGAGGTCTACCGCGCCAAGAAATATAATCTCGTCGATCCCGTCCGTAAGGTGATCGGCATGGTGCACAAGCCGTTTCAGTGGAAAGAGGCGCTTGAGGGCCTGCCCCGCGCGATGCATCGAAAAAGGGCGAATGTGTTTTTTCACGATGCCGGCCGTTACGGTCTGCAGGGTGGGTATGCCTTTCCGGTGCACGGGCGCGCGGGATTCATCGGCGCGGTGTTCCTTGGCGGCGAGGACCGGCAATTGCCCTCGTTGCACGTTGAGCTGCTGGATGCGGCCACGCGCGCGGTGTTCTGGCGTCTGCTCGATCTTTCAGGTCAGGTCCATAACCTCAACAACGCGCCGAATGTTTCCGCTCTTGAACTTACAAGGCGGGAAATGGAAGTGCTGACGCTGATGGCTGATGGCATGACCTCAACCGAAATTGGACGCCAGCTATCGATCTCCAATCACACGGTCGACTGGTATATCAATGGAATCCAGCGTCGGTTCAGCGCCAAGAACAGGCAGCATACTGTAGCACTCGCCTTTCGTAACGGCTTGCTGAGCTAGTTACGACAGTACGCTTCTCTCCCGAATTGCCCTTTTCAAGACCGGGTTTTGCTGCTTAATTCCGCAGTGCAGCAGAAATTCTGTTTTGGCGTGTGGGGAGACCGTCTTGAAAATATCGAAAATACTTGTTGCCAACCGATCCGAAATTGCGATCCGAGTTTTCCGGGCAGCGAACGAGCTGGGGATAAAAACCGTCGCCATTTGGGCGGAAGAGGACAAGCTGTCTTTGCACCGCTTCAAGGCGGATGAAAGTTATCAGGTCGGCAGGGGTCCGCATCTCGCCAAGGATATGGGACCAATCGAGAGCTACCTCTCGATTGAGGAGGTCATCCGCGTGGCCAGACTTTCCGGCGCGGACGCGATCCATCCCGGTTACGGCCTTTTGTCCGAAAGCCCCGAATTCGTTGAGGCCTGTAACAAGGCTGGCATCACCTTCATCGGACCGACGGCGGATACGATGCGCCAGCTCGGCAACAAGGTTGCCGCCCGCAATCTGGCGATCTCGGTCAATGTTCCCGTTGTTCCTGCAACCAAGCCGCTGCCGGACGATATGGCCGAGGTGGAGCGGCTGGCCGAAGAGATCGGTTATCCCGTGATGTTGAAGGCCTCCTGGGGCGGCGGCGGTCGCGGCATGCGCGCCATCCGCAAAAAGGAGGATCTGGCACGCGAGGTCACCGAGGCCAAGCGCGAGGCGAAGGCCGCTTTCGGCAAGGACGAGGTCTATCTCGAAAAGCTGCTCGAGCGCGCCCGCCACGTCGAGAGCCAGGTTCTCGGTGATACCCACGGCAATGTCGTGCATCTGTTCGAGCGCGATTGTTCGATCCAGCGCCGCAATCAAAAAGTGGTTGAGCGCGCGCCGGCACCCTATCTCAGCGAAGCGCAGCGGCAGGAACTGGCCGCCTATTCCTTAAAGATCGCGGCTGCGACCAATTATATCGGCGCCGGCACGGTCGAATATCTGATGGATGTCGATACCGGCAAATTCTACTTCATCGAGGTCAATCCGCGCATTCAGGTGGAGCATACCGTCACCGAAGTCGTGACCGGCATCGATATCGTCAAGGCGCAAATCCATATTCTGGAAGGGGCCGCCATCGGCACGCCGGAATCGGGTGTGCCGAAACAGGAAGATATCCGCCTCAACGGCCATGCGCTGCAGTGCCGTATCACCACGGAAGATCCGGAGCACAATTTCATTCCCGACTACGGCCGTATAACGGCGTACCGCTCGGCGTCCGGCTTCGGCATTCGTCTGGATGGCGGGACGTCCTATTCGGGGGCGATCATTACCCGTTATTACGATCCGCTTTTGGTGAAGGTAACGGCCTGGGCGCCGCAGCCGGATGAAGCGATCAGCCGCATGGACCGCGCGCTGCGCGAATTCCGAATTCGCGGTGTTGCGACCAACCTGACCTTCCTCGAGGCCATCATTGGCCATGCGAGTTTCCGCAACAACACCTATACGACCCGCTTCATCGATTCGACTCCGGAGCTGTTTGCACAGGTCAAGCGTCAGGACCGCGCTACGAAGCTGCTCACCTATCTTGCCGATGTGACGGTGAACGGGCATCCGGAAACCAAGGGCCGCGTCAAGCCTCCGGCAAATGCGGCACAGCCGGTGGTTCCCTACATCGATGCGCCGACGCCTGATGGCACCAAGCAATTGCTCGACCGGCTGGGGCCGAAGGGCTTTGCCGACTGGATGCGTAACGAAAAGCGGGTGCTGGTAACGGACACAACGATGCGCGACGGCCATCAGTCGCTGCTGGCCACGCGCATGCGTACCCATGACATTGCCGGCGTCGCAAGCGTCTATGCCAAGGCCTTGCCGCAGCTTCTGTCTCTGGAGTGCTGGGGCGGCGCCACTTTCGACGTTTCCATGCGCTTCCTGACGGAAGACCCGTGGGAGCGCCTGGCGCTGATCCGCGAGGGTGCGCCGAACCTGCTGCTGCAAATGCTGCTGCGCGGTGCGAACGGCGTTGGGTACAAGAACTATCCAGACAATGTCGTGAAATATTTCGTCCGTCAGGCTGCGAAGGGCGGTATCGACCTGTTCCGTGTGTTCGACTGCCTGAACTGGGTGGAGAATATGCGCGTATCGATGGATGCGATCGCCGAGGAGAACAAGCTCTGCGAAGCGGCCATCTGCTACACAGGCGATATCCTCAATTCTGCGCGTCCAAAATACGACTTGAAATATTATACCAACCTCGCCGCCGAGCTGGAGCGTGCAGGCGCGCACATCATCGCCGTCAAGGATATGGCGGGACTTCTGAAGCCTGCTGCTGCCAAGGTGCTATTCAAGGCGCTTAGGGAGGCGACCAGCCTGCCTATCCATTTCCACACGCATGACACATCCGGTATTGCGGCTGCGACCGTCCTTGCCGCCGTCGATGCGGGCGTGGATGCGGTGGATGCCGCCATGGATGCGCTTTCGGGCAACACGTCCCAGCCCTGCCTCGGTTCCATCGTGGAAGCGCTGGCCGGATCGGAACGCGATACCGGTCTCGATACCGAATGGATCCGCCGCATCTCGTTCTACTGGGAGTCGGCGCGTAACCAGTATGCGGCTTTCGAAAGCGATCTGAAGGGCCCTGCCTCGGAAGTCTATCTGCATGAAATGCCCGGTGGGCAATTCACCAATCTCAAGGAGCAGGCGCGCTCGCTCGGTCTTGAGAGCCGCTGGCACGAGGTCGCGCAGGCCTATGCCGACGCCAACCGGATGTTCGGCGATATCGTCAAGGTCACGCCGTCCTCCAAGGTTGTCGGCGATATGGCGCTGATGATGGTGAGCCAGGATCTGACGGTCGCCGACGTGGAAAATCCTGATCGCGAAGTGTCCTTCCCGGAGTCGGTGGTTTCGATGCTGAAGGGCGATCTTGGGCAGTCGCCAGGCGGCTGGCCGGAAGCCCTGCAGAAAAAGGCGCTGAAGGGTGACGCGCCCTATACGGTTCGTCCCGGCTCTTTGCTGCCGGATGCCGATCTCGATGCGGAGAGAAAGGCGATCGAGACCAAACTCGAGCGTTCCGTCAACGACTTCGAATTCGCATCCTATCTGATGTATCCGAAGGTGTTCACCGATTTCGCGCTGACCTCCGAGACCTACGGTCCGGTTTCCGTGCTTCCCACCCATGCGTATTTCTACGGCATGGAGGACGGTGAAGAGCTGTTTGCCGATATCGAGCGCGGCAAAACGCTGGTCATCGTCAATCAAGCCTCTTCAGGCACTGACGATAAGGGCATGGTGACGGTGTTCTTCGAGATCAACGGCCAGCCGCGCCGCATCAAGGTGCCGGATCGCGCTCATGGCGCATCCGGCTCTGCGGTGCGCCGCAAAGCGGAACTCGGCAATAGCACGCATATTGGTGCGCCGATGCCGGGTGTCATCAGCCGCGTCTTCATCAATCAGGGTCAGGAGGTCAAGGCCGGCGACGTGCTGCTCTCCATCGAGGCCATGAAGATGGAAACCGCGCTTCACGCCGAACGCGATGGCAAGGTCGCCGAGGTTCTCGTGCGCCCGGGTGACCAGATCGACGCAAAGGATCTGCTGATCGCTTACGCGGAATGATGCCCACACGGCATCGCTAGCCCCGATATTTTGTCTTTCGTTATAAACGCCCGCCCTCCCGGCGGGCGTTTTGCTGTTGCACCTTCGCTAAAACTCAAATATGCATGTTCGTGCACGTTTGTTCCTGTTTATGCATGAGTCCCGATGAGCGATCATTTTGTCAGCGAGCGGCAGGCGCTCATCCTTGCACAGTTGCGGCAAAGCGGCCGCGTGCTTGCGCAGGATCTGGCCCAGAATTTCGGCGTTTCGGAAGATACGGTCCGCCGGGATCTGCGGGATATGGCGGCGCGCGGGGAGTGTCTGCGCGTCTATGGCGGGGCGTTGCTTTCCGATAGCAAGACGGTGCCGCTGAAGACACGGATCGCCGAGGATGCCGATCGCAAGGCTTCGTTGGCGCGCGCAGCAATTCCGCTGCTTGAGCCGGGCATGGTCGTCTTTATCGATGCCGGCTCCACCAATCTGGCCATTGCAAGGGCTATCCCCGCCGGTCTCAAATTGACGGTGGTAACGAATACGCCTGCTATTGCCGCTGAACTCACGGGGCGCGCCGATATCGCTTTGATCATGATCGGCGGCAAGGTCGATCCGGCCGTCGGTGCGGCTATCGACGCCATGGCGTTGCGGCAACTTGAGCTGATGCGGCCCGAGCTGTGTATTCTTGGCGTTTGCGGTGTTGCGGCGGAGAACGGCCTGTCGGCGGATATTTTCGAGGATGCCGTGTTCAAGCGGCTTGCCTGCAGCGCCAGCCAGCGGATTGTTGCCGCCATCACCACGGAAAAGCTGGGCCACAAGGCGGCGTTTCACGTGCACGACTTTTCTCCGCCTCTTTCCCTGGTGCTGGAACATGACGCCGACCGCACATTGGTCGAGGCGCTATCGGCTAAAGGCGTACAAGTTCATTTCGGCGACGATGACGCCGTCCAACTCTCTCACGGTCAAGTCTGAAGGATATTACCGATGAACGGCCCCACGACATTTTCGCCGACGGTCAAGCACTCGTCCTATCTGACGCGGCACAGGCTCGGTGTGTCCCTGCTGTTTTTGATGAACGGTTTCATGATGGGATCGTGGGCGCCCAAAATACCGGAATTTGCGGCGCGGTTATCCCTCAGTGAAAGTGCGCTTGGCCTGATCATTCTGGTTTTCGGCGTCGGCTCGCTGGTTTTCATGCCGATCGCCGGTTCCCAGATCGCCCGTTTCGGATCGCGAACGGTCAGCCTTGCGAGTGCGGCTATTTTCTTGCCGACACTGCTTTTCATCTCCTGGGCAGACACGATCTGGGCAGGTGTGATTGCGGTTTTCCTGTTCGGCGGGCTGACAGGGGCGATGGATGTCGCCATGAACGCCAATGCGGTGGCGGTCGAGCGTGACATGCGCCGCGCCATCATGTCGTCGTGCCATGCTTTCTGGAGCCTAGGCGGCCTGATCGGTGCCGGTCTTGGCGGCTATCTCATCACGACCATTGGCGTGCAGGGGCATGCGATCGCGTTGACGGTCATCGCCCTTGTTTTGCTCGTCGTTGCGTGGCCGCGCGTTCTTGCGGATCGCCCGCATGCCGAGGAGGAGCGTCCGAAAGGTCGCTTGCCGCTGACGCCCTTGCCGTGGATTATCGGTCTGATGGCGCTGTTTTCGATGATTCCGGAAGGCGCGATCCTCGATTGGGGTGCCCTTTATCTGCGCAATGAACTCGGCGCTTCCGTGTCCCAGTCCGGTTTCGCTTTCGCGGCCTTTTCCATGACCATGGCGGCCATGCGTTTTGCCGGCGATCTGGTGCGCGACCGGTTCGGCGCGGTCAATACCCTGCGGTTCTGCTCGGTCATGTCGATTGCGGGCCTTCTGATTGCGGGTCTTGCGGGAAATTCCACGTTTGTGATCATCGGCTTCGCGATTGCCGGCATCGGTATTTCCAACATGGTGCCGATCGCCTTTTCGGCGGCGGGGAACATGCCGGGATTGGCACCCGGCATCGGCCTGTCGGTCGTCACCACCATGGGTTATTCCGGGATTCTGGTAGCACCCTCGGCCATCGGCTTCATTGCCGAACATACCGGCCTCGCCAGCGTATTTCTCGCTCTGCCGTTGTTGCATGTGGTGGTTTTGCTGCTTTCGCGGCTCGCCCGGCATGCGGATGGTGCGGGCAAGGAATAGGCGTCTCGAATTTTGCCATGATTGCGGTAAAGTAGAAGCTCTTATGCGTTGGGTGTTGACAAGCAGGCCCCCTTGTTTCACCTCAATTGCCAGACCTTGCCGCAAGCTCCAGAGACCGCCATGACGTCACACGCCGATTACGATCCAAAGCCCCGCCGTGCATCCGTTGCCGTCGACGTAGGGGGCGTCATCGTGGGTGGCGGTGCGCCTGTCGTCGTACAATCCATGACCAATACCGACACGGCGGATATCGACGCCACCGTGCAGCAGGTGGCGGCACTTTTCCAGGCCGGTTCTGAAATGGTGCGCATCACCGTCGATCGCGATGAGAGCGCTGCCGCTGTGCCGAAAATCCGCGAACGGCTGCTGCGCCTTGGAATGGACGTGCCGCTGATTGGCGATTTCCACTATATCGGCCACAAGCTTCTGGCCGATCATCCGGCCTGTGCCGAAGCACTGGCGAAATACCGCATCAATCCCGGCAATGTCGGCTTCAAGGACAAGAAGGACAAGCAGTTCGGCGAAATCGTCGAAATGGCGATCCGTTATGACAAGCCGGTTCGCATCGGTGTGAACTGGGGATCGCTTGACCAGGAATTGCTGACGACGCTGATGGACAAGAACAAGGAGGAGGGTTTTCCGCTCTCTGCCCGTCAGGTCACCCGCGAAGCCATCGTCCAGTCGGCACTGATTTCCGCAGAGCTTGCCGAAGAAATCGGCCTGCCGCGCAACCGCATCATCCTGTCTGCCAAGGTCAGCCAGGTACAGGACCTGATTGCCGTTTATTCGATGCTGTCGGAACGCTCCAACCACGCACTGCATCTCGGTCTTACCGAAGCCGGCATGGGTTCCAAGGGCATCGTCGCCTCGTCTGCTGCCATGGGTTATGTGCTGCAGCACGGTATTGGCGACACGATCCGCGTCTCGCTGACGCCGGAGCCGAACGGCGACCGCACCCGCGAGGTGCAGGTGGCGCAGGAATTGCTGCAGGTCATGGGTTTCCGCCAGTTCATTCCGGTGGTTGCGGCATGTCCCGGCTGCGGGCGCACCACCTCTACCGTCTTTCAGGAACTTGCCCAGAATATCCAGAATGACATTCGCAAGAACATGCCGATCTGGCGTGAAAAATATCCCGGTGTGGAAGCGCTCAATGTTGCTGTCATGGGCTGCATCGTTAATGGCCCCGGCGAAAGCAAACATGCCGATATCGGCATTTCACTGCCTGGAACCGGCGAAAGCCCCGCTGCACCGATCTTCATCGATGGCGAGAAGGCGCTCACCCTGCGCGGTCCCAACATCGCCGCGGATTTTGAAGCGCTTGTGATCGATTACATCGAAAAGCGTTTTGGCCGGAAAGATGCGGCGGAGTAAAAACTACCGTGAAAATGCCGAAATTCCACTGTCATACCGCCTGAACCCTTCGGAGCATCAAAACACATGATCAAAAAAATCGCGATCGTTGCCCTTTGCGGGACCTATCTTTCCGCGTGCACCACCACCGATCCCTATACGGGTGAGCAGAAGATGTCGAACACGGCGGGCGGCGCTGGTATCGGCGCTGTCGTCGGTGCTCTCGGTGGTCTGGCTGTCGGCGGTTCGCCGGTCGGTCGCCGCAACGCAGCCCTCATCGGCGCCGGCATCGGTGCACTCGCCGGTGGCGCAATCGGCAATTACATGGATGGTCAGGAATCCGAGCTTCGCGCCCAGCTTCAGGGCACTGGCGTTTCGGTTACCCGCCGTGGCGACAGCATCGTTCTCAACATGCCGTCGAACATCACCTTCGCGACGGATCAGGATCAGGTCATCCCGCCCTTCTATCAGACACTCGATTCCGTCGCCATCGTGCTGAACAAGTTCAACCGCACGCTCATCGACATCAACGGCCATACCGACTCCACCGGCAGCCAGCAGCACAACCAGGCGCTTTCCGAGCGTCGTGCGGCGTCTGTTGCAAATTATCTCGGCGCACGCGGCGTCGACCAGCGCCGTATTTCGACGCTTGGCTTCGGCCCCTCGCAGCCGATCGCTTCGAACGCAACGCCGGATGGCCGCGCCCAGAACCGTCGCGTCGAAGTGCTGATTTCGCCGCTCAAGGGCTGATTGGCTGAAAAACGGTGAGCCGGGAAACCGGCTCAGCTTTTCCGTTCGGCGATGAATCTGGCGGCCGCGATGAGTATTGCGGCCTTTTCGCCGTAGGGGGCCAGAAGTTCGGAGGCTTCCGCCACCTGTTCCTGAAGCTTGACGCGCGCCCAGTCTTCACCGCGTAGTGCCACCAACGTTCCCTTGCCGCGTGCGGCATCCTTGCCGGTTGCCTTGCCCATGGTGGCGGCATCGGCGGTCAGATCCAGGAGATCGTCGGCAAGCTGGAAGGCAAGGCCGATCTTTTCACCGAAGAGGCGCAGTCTTTGCCTTTCGGAAACATCGCTGCCGGCGATGATCGCGCCTGCCTCGCAGGCGAAGCGAAGCAGCGCACCGGTTTTCATAGCCTGCAATGTAATAATGCCGGCCTCATCAGGTGCGTTCTTTTCCGCAGCCAGATCGAGCGCCTGACCGCCCGCCATGCCGCCGATGCCTGCGGCGCGGGCAAGGGAGAGAACGAGAGACGCCTTGCGGTCTGCCTCGAGAGGATTTTCGTCCGATGCGATAATGTCGAAGGCGAGTGTCAGCAGGCTGTCGCCCGCGAGAATGGCGGTCGCCTCGTCGAATTTGCGGTGCACTGTCGGCTGGCCGCGGCGCAGGTCGTCGTCATCCATCGCTGGCAGATCGTCGTGCACCAGCGAGTAACAATGCAGGCATTCCAGCGCGGCACCGACATGATGGGCTGCTTCGGCATTTCCGCCGAGCAAGGCCGTGCTTTCTATGACCAGGAAGGGCCGCAGGCGTTTGCCGCCGTTCAGCACACCATGACGCATGGCGTCGAGCAGGTTTTGCGGGCGCGTAATCTCATCCGCACGCGCCTCTGCGGAAAGCAGGCGACCAAGCAGGGATTCGGTCTGTGCCGCGTTATCGCGCAGCTTCGTTTCGAAATTCGTCATCTGAGCGTCCATGCCGCGCTCTTTGGCATGGCGCGCGGGGTCAGGCAACCTTTTCGTGATTCCTGAGGTCAACTGTTTGACCGGACTCGCCTTGAAGGCGGCAATGGAATATGAAAGGCTTCGATTGGTGCGGGGCTTTGACGAATATTGAGCAGTACGCCTGAAAGCGACGCAGATTACGCCGTGCTGGCGGAAGACCGGAGCAGTCCGAAGGTGGATTTTCGCACGTTGGCAAAGCGTATCATCATGACCTTGCTGGCGTTGCTGATCCTGCCCTATCTGCTGATCCCGGTTTACGCCCTGCCTTTCATGCGGCCGGTCTCGACGCTGATGCTTGCCGATCTGGTGACACTTCAGGGTTATGACCGGCGCTGGGTGCCGCTCGAGGATATTTCGCCGCGCCTTGTGCAATCCGTAATGATGTCCGAGGACGGACAATTCTGTTTCCACGGCGGCGTTGACTGGAACCAGATGCAATCCGTGGTCAACAATGCGCTCGAAGGCGCGTCCACTCGTGGCGCCAGCACCATTCCCATGCAGACGGCCAAGAACCTGTTCCTCTGGAACGGCCGCTCGTTCTTGCGCAAGGGGCTGGAGTTGCCGCTGGCGATTGCTGCCGATTTCGTCTGGTCCAAAAAACGGATGATGGAGATTTATCTCAACGTTGCCGAATGGGGACCCGGCATTTACGGCATCGAGGCCGCAGCACAGCACCATTTCAAGGTACCGGCGGCAAAGCTCAGCTCCCGCCAGGCGGCACTGCTTGCCGTTTCCCTACCCAATCCCATCGATCGCGTTGCCAGCAAGCCGGGGCGTGGTTTGCAACGGCTTGCCGGCCTTATCGAACGGCGTGCCCGAGCATCGGGCGGTTATGTGGGATGCGTGCTGGACTGAGCCCAGCCCGCCGCCTCAACCCTTCTTGAAAATATAGTCGGTTTCCTGACGCAGGGTCTCGCCGGGACGCAGGATCGCGAAGGGGAAATCGGGATGATTGACGGCATCCGGCCATATCTGCGTTTCCAGACAAAAACCGGCAAAGGGGCCATAATGGCGGCCATCGAGGCCCGGAACGGGAACATTCAGCTTGAAGGCTGAATAGAATTGCACGCCGGGTTCGGTGGTGTGAACCTCAAGGGCAATGTCGGAGGCGGGCGAATAGGCGCGGGCAACCTTGCGCTTGGCGCGACGCTCGGGCGAAAGGCAGAAATTATGGTCGTAGAGCACCTGCTCGCCATCCTCCGTTCGCCGCATCGGCGTCGGGTGGCGCAGGTCGAAGACGGTGCCTTCTACGGAGCGGATTTCGCCTGTGGGGATCTGTTTGTCGTTGGTTGGCAGATAAAAGTCAGCGGCGATGCTGATCTCATGTCCAAGTGCCGTATCAGCACCGTCGAGGTTGAAATAGGAATGCTGGCAGATATTGGCGATGGTCGGTTGGTCGGTCACCGTTTCATAGACCACCGAAAGCACGCCGCCGTCGCGGATCGTATAGGTCGCGGTCACCGTGCAATTGCCGGGATAACCGGCGCGGCCGTCGGGATCGATGATCTGCAGAACCGCATGGCTTTCGCCGTGTTCCATGAGCATCCAGTTACGTTTGCCCATCCCGTCGCTGCCGCCATGCAGGTGGCTGACGCCTTTTTCGTTCAGTTCCAGCTGGTATTCGTGCCCGTCGATCGAGAATTTTCCGTCACCGATACGGTTGGCGTTGCGGCCGGGTGTGGCGCCGAAATAGGATGAATATTTGTAGTCCTCGAATGTATCGAAGCCGAGAACGAGCGGCGGCTGGTGCCCATCGAGGCGTAGGTCCTGAATGACGGCGCCCCAGGTGATAACCTTGGCCGTCAGCCCGCCCCTCGAGATGGTGACGCGCTCAACCTTTTCGCCGGTTGCCGTGAAACCGAAATTCTCCCGTGCCGCCGCGTCGCTCATTGCGTCATTCTCCCGATATCTTTGAATTGCCGGCGGACGTTGCGTCATTTTCCGGCAATTCGCAATCCCGCAATTTACGCCGCTAGTTTGCCGATTGCTTCGAGGTCATAAGGCGTCGTCTGATATATCTCGTTGATCCAGTTGCCGAAAAACAGATGGGCATGGCTGCGCCAGCGGTTGAGCGGGGCAAGCTCCGGATCATTGTGCGGAAAATAATCATGCGGCAGCTTGATTGGAACGCCCGAGTTCACATCGCGGAAATATTCATCCGAAAGCGAGGTTGAATCATATTCGACGTGGTTGAACATATAGAGGCGGTTGCCATCTTTTTCATGCACCAGACATACGCCCATTTCCTCTGACTCCATCAGGATTTCGAGTTCCGGGTGTTTTTCGATGTCGGCGCGGCGCACTTCCGTCCAGCGTGATACCGGAACCTGAAAGTCGTCGGAAAAACCGTTGAGATATATCGACGAGGGGCAGAGATTGCGGTGACGATAGACGCCGAAAGCCTTTTCCTTCAGTTCGTATTTCGGCACACCATGGAAATGGTAGACGGCGGCCATCGCGCCCCAGCAGACGTTCAGCGTCGAATGGACGTTGGTTCGCGTCCAGTCGAAAATCTTTTGCATCTCGTTCCAGTAGGTCACGTCTTCATAATCAAGCATCTCGATGGGCGCGCCTGTGATGATGAAACCGTCGAACTTGCGGTGGCGCACTTCCTCCCATGTCTCATAGAAGGACAGAAGGTGCTCTTCCGGCGTATTCTTGGCACGATGGCCGCCAATGCGGATCAGCGAAAACTCCACCTGCAGCGGCGATGCGCCGACGAGGCGCGCCATCTGCACTTCCGTCTTGATCTTGTTCGGCATGAGATTGAGAAGCCCGATCTGGAGCGGGCGGATATCCTGCCGGATGGCCGCCGTTTCTGTCATGACCCGCACGCCCTCATGAACGAGGGTGTCGAAGGCGGGAAGCGTATCGGGAATCTTGATCGGCATGTCGAACTCTCTTTTCGGATGACGTAAAGAACGTTGCGAAAACAAAAAAACCGGCAGCGAAATCGCAGCCGGTCCCAGGAAATTACCCTTTTCCTCGACCCTTTAGCGACTTCTTTAAAGTGGCTGCAAGCCGGTCGGCAAATCACCACTGAGGCGTTTCATAATCCCGAAGCCGACGAAAATCAATATCGGCTGATTTCATCGGGTTTCTGCCTTTCCATTTTTGCCTGAGGTGCGATAAGGCAGGGCATGGATAGAGAACGCTTCACCATTCTGCTTGGCGGCGATGTCACCGTTACCGACCGCCTCAAAGCGGCGGTTGAGGGTAGCCGTGTGATTGCGGCCGATGGCGGCATGCGCCATGCCGCACCGCTCGGGCTCACACCCGAGCTTTGGGTGGGGGATTTCGATTCCACCGACAAGGACCTGCTGGACGCCTGGCCCGATGTGGTGCGACAGCCCTATCCCGCTGTAAAGGCTGTGACCGATGGCGAAATTGCGGTGTCGGAGGCACTTGCCCGCGGCGCGCGTTCTCTGGTGCTTGCCGGCGCGCTTGGTGGAGCGAGAAGCGACCACGCACTTCAGCACCTTCTTTACGCCGTGGCGCTTACTGAGCGTGGTCTCAACGTTACGCTGACCTCCGGCGAAGAGGAGGCCCGCCCGCTGCTGGCAGGGTCGTTCGATCTTGATCTGCCTCCCGGTGCGCTGTTTTCCGTTGCCGGGTTTACCGACCTTGTGGGGCTCGATATCGGCAATGTGCGTTATCCTCTCAAGGATTTCCCGCTTGCTTTCGGCTCTTCCCGCACTATTTCCAATGTCGCGAATGGCGGCCCCGTGCATTTCTCGCTGAAAAGCGGAAAAGCCATCGTGCTCGCCCGCCCTTATGATCTGACCGGAGCCTGACGCCTTGGCACCCCCAATTTTGAAACTCGATGATATCAAGCTGACTTTCGGCGTGACCCCGCTGCTCGACGGCGCCAATCTTCAGGTGGAGCCGGGCGACCGCATCTGCCTTGTCGGACGCAACGGTTCGGGCAAGTCGACCCTGATGAAGATCGCCGCCGGTCTGGTCGAGGCGCAGTCGGGCGAGGTTTTCCGTCACCCCTCCGCCACCATCCGTTATCTGGAACAGGCGCCGGATTTTGCCGGTTACGACACTGTGCAGGCCTATGCCGAGGCGGGGCTGGGACCTGGCGACGATCCCTATCGCGTTACCTATATTCTCGAGCATCTGGGCCTGACGGGACAGGAACATCCGGATAGCCTGTCCGGCGGCGAAGCGCGGCGTGCGGCGCTTGCCCGCGTCATGGCGCCTGAACCCGATATTCTGATGCTGGACGAGCCGACCAACCATCTGGACTTGCCCACCATCGAATGGCTTGAAGGCGAGTTGCAGCAGACGCGTAGCGCGCTGGTGCTGATCTCGCACGACAGGCGTTTTCTGGAGAAGGTTTCGACCTCGACCGTGTGGCTGGATCGCGGCCAGTCCCGTCGTCTCAATCGCGGTTTTGCGCATTTCGAGGAATGGCGCGACAAGGTGCTGGAAGAGGAAGAGCTGGAGCAGCACAAGCTCGGCAAGGCCATCGAGCGTGAAGAACACTGGATGCGTTACGGCGTGACCGCGAGACGCAAGCGCAACATGCGCCGCGTGGGCGAGCTTCAGGCAATGCGTGCGGACTATCGCGGCCACAAGGGACCGCAGGGCAGCGTGCAGGCGACGGCTGCGGAGGTGCGGGAATCCGGCAAACTGGTCATCGAGGCAGACGCAATCACCAAGTCTTACGGCGAGCGCGTGATCATCGCCCCGTTTTCGCTGCGGGTGCATCGCGGTGATTGCATCGGTCTCGTCGGGCCGAACGGTGCCGGCAAGACAACGCTTTTGAAGATGCTGACCGGCCAGCTTCAGCCCGATAGCGGCACGGTAAAGCTCGGCACCAATCTGGAAATCGCGACGCTTGACCAGAAGCGTGAGGATCTCAATCCAAACGATACGCTCGCTCATTACCTCACCGACGGTCGCGGCGACAATTTGCTGGTCAATGGCGAGTTGAAACATGTGACGGGTTACATGAAGGACTTCCTGTTCCAGCCGGAACAGGCCCGCACGCCCATCCGCAACCTCTCCGGTGGTGAGCGCGCCCGTCTTATTCTTGCGCGCATTCTGGCGCGGCCTACCAACCTGCTGATCCTTGACGAGCCGACCAACGATCTCGATATCGAAACGCTCGATCTGTTGCAGGAAATCGTTGCGGGCTTTTCCGGCACGGTCATTCTCGTCAGCCACGACCGCGATTTCCTCGACCGTACCGTTACCTCCACAATCGCGCCCGCCAATCCGGACCAGCCGGACGGACGCTGGATCGAATATGCCGGCGGCTATTCGGACATGATGGCGCAACGCAAGGGTGCTGCGGAAGAAAAGCGCAAGGCGGAGAAGCAGGAAAAGGCAAAGACCGCCCCTTCCGCCTCCGCGTCGCAGGACCCTTCAAAGGCCAAGGGCAAGCTTTCCTTCAAGCAAAAATTTGCGCTCGAAAACCTTCCAAAGGAAATGGAGAAGGCGCAGGGCGAAATCGCCAAGCGTGAGCAGCGCATGGCCGATCCCAATCTGTTCACCAAGGACCCGGCTACCTTCAATACGCTGGCGCAGGAAATGACAAAGCTGCGCGAAAAGCTCGAAGCCATGGAAGAGGAATGGCTGGAGTTGGAGATGCTGCGCGAGGAAATTGAAGGGTGACTTGGTCGCGATTTCTTGACTGAGGTCTCATCCACCTTTGACAGGGAGGCGGAATTGCCGTTTCCTGTGCGGGTTCGGAGGAGTTCAGAAAATGCGCATGATCTTCGTCAATCTGCCGGTCAAGAATATCGAGACATCGAGAAGCTTCTTCACGGCTCTCGGTTTCACCTTCAATCCGGAATATTCGGATGACCGCACGCTCTGCATGATCGTTGAGGAGAACATCTTCGTGATGCTTCTTCAGGAGGAGCGTTTTCGCGATTTCATCAATGGCGATATCGCCGACGCCACACGCAGCACCGAGGTCCTGACCTGTCTCACAGCGGGAAGCCGTGAGGAAATCGACCGGATGATCGAAACGGCGCTTGCCTCCGGTGGCAACACCTGGAAACCAGTTCAGGATCACGGTTTCATGTATGCCGGTAGTTTTCAGGATCCCGACGGCCATGTCTGGGAACTGGTGCACATGGTGCAGCAGGCCTGACGGCAGCCATCTTGCCAATCAGAGACAGCGGGACTACATCATCATCTTGATCTAACGGGGTGTCTTTTGTGCTTGCGTGCAAAAGGCTGAGAGGCTTGCCAACCCGAAGAACCTGATCCGGTTCATACCGGCGGAGGGATTAGACGGCTTAAGGCAAGCGGCTATTTCCCTTTTCGTTTTTTGAGGAGATACCCGTGCGCCGTCGTCTTTTCCTGAATTCCCTCGTTGCCGTTTCGTTGTTTCTGCCCGGTCTTGCCACTGCTCAGGACAGACAGGAACTAACCGTCTACACCTATGAAAGCTTCGTTTCCGAATGGGGTCCCGGCCCCAAGGTGAAAGAGGCCTTCGAGAAAGTGTGCAATTGCACGGTCAATTTCGTCGGTGTGGCGGATGGCGTGGCGCTGCTCAACCGCCTGAAGCTTGAAGGGGCGGCGTCGAAGGCGGATGTCGTTGTTGGTCTCGACACCAATCTGGTCGCGGAAGCGAAACAGACCGGCCTCTTCGATATCAGCGGTATCGATGCATCGGCGGCCAAGGTGCCGGGCGGTTACAAGGACGACATTTTCGTCCCTTACGACTACGGTCATTTCGCCGTTGTCTATGACACGCAGACGATAAAAAATCCGCCGACGAGCCTGAAGGATCTGGTGGACGGCGATCCTTCACAGAAAATCGCAATTCAGGACCCGCGCACCTCCACGCCGGGGCTTGGCCTGCTGCTCTGGGTGAAGTCCGTTTACGGCGACAAGGCACCGGAAGCCTGGGCGAAGCTCCGGAAGCGCATTCTCACCGTCACGCCGGGCTGGTCGGAATCCTATGGCTTTTTCACCAAGGGTGAGGTGCCGATGGTGCTCTCCTACACCACGTCGCCTGCCTATCACATGGTCTCGGAAAAGACGGATCGCTATCAGGCCGCGGCTTTTTCCGAGGGGCACTACATCCAGATCGAGGTTTCCGGCCTTCTCAAAAACGCGCCGCACAAGGAACTGGCGAAGCAGTTCCTCGCTTTCACGCTCACATCAGGATTTCAGGATGCCATTCCGGAAAACAACTGGATGATGCCGGTCGCGGCAACGTCCACGCCCCTGCCCGAGGCATTTTCCAAACTCGTCGTACCGCAGATGACCTTCCTGATGGACCCGGAAGAGGTGGCGAAGAACCGCAAGGCCTGGATCGACGAATGGCTTGCGGCCATGAGCATGAACTGAGCAAGAGGCACGCCCGCGCATGATGCTGCGTCGCGACTACAGATGGTCGATCATTGGCGGAACGGCGGCGTTTGCCGCCGTTTTCCTGTTCATGGCGCTTGCTGTATCAGCACTCCTGTCTTTCGATGCCGGCACATCCGCCGCCGGAATCGTGGATGCCTACACGCTGCGCATCCTGCGCTTCACGCTCTATCAGGCAACGTTGTCCACTGTTCTTTCCATTGTTCTCGGCCTGCCGGTGGCGCTTGCGCTCTCCCGCAGACAGGATTTTCCGGGGCGGATTTGGATTATCAGGTTGATGGCTGTGCCGATGGGGCTGCCGGTCATCGTCGGCGCCTTCGGCATTATCACGATCTGGGGCAGGCAGGGTGTTTTGAATACTGCCCTTGTTTTTGCCGGTGCGGAGCAGCCCTTCAGTATTTACGGCCTTTCCGGCATTCTCACCGCCCATGTGTTTTTCAATCTGCCGCTTGCGGTGCGGCTGATGCTGGCCGGGCTGGAGCGGATTCCGGGCGAATATTGGCGGATGGCAGCAAGTCTTGGCATGGGGCCGGTTTCGGTTTTCCGCTTCATCGAGTGGCCGGCCGTCTCGCGGCTTGTTCCCGGTATTGCCGGGCTTGTCTTCATGCTGTGCGCCACCAGCTTCACGCTAGTGCTTCTGCTGGGCGGTGGACCGGCGGCGACGACACTTGAGGTCGCAATCTATCAGGCGCTGCGGTTTGATTTCGATCCGCAACGGGCAATCGCGCTTTCGGTTTTGCAGATTGCAGTCACAGCAGTTCTGCTCGGCCTTCTTGCCTTTTTGCCATCGCCCGAGGCGGAAATTGCTTCACTTGGCCGCCCTGTTCGTCGTTTCGACGGCAAGCGTGTTGGCGCGCGCCTGTGGGACGGAGCGGCAATCATTTTTGCGGTTCTGCTGGTCGGCCTGCCGCTTGTTGCCATAACCGTCTCGGGTTTGGGGGCCGATCTGCCGCGTCTTTTGTCAGCGCCGATCTTCCTGCGTGCGGCGGCGACCAGCCTTGCAATCGCTGCGCTCTCCGCAACTCTCGTCGTGCTCTGCTGCTTTGCGATTATCGGTGCGCGACAGGCCGTGGGTTCCAGACGGCACGCGGCTCAGCCCTTGCGCCTTTTGTCCGCCACGCTCGGGGCGGGGTCATCGCTAGTGCTGCTGGTGCCGCCCGTCGTGCTGGGAAGCGGGTGGTTCCTGTTGCTGCGGCCCTTTGGAGATGTCAGTTTTTATGCTCCCGTTCTCGTGGCACTCATCAACATGCTGATGGCGTTGCCGCTTGCCATGCGGGTGCTGGAGCCAGCCTTCACCAGCCATTTTTTACGCACGTCCCGGCTCTCCGCCAGCCTTGGGCTTCAGGGACTGACGCGGCTGCGGTTCGCCGATCTGCCGGTTCTGCGGCGGCCGCTTCTGATGGCGTTTTCCTTTGCCATGGCCCTGTCGCTCGGTGATCTTGGGGCGGTTGCCCTGTTCGGGTCGGAAAATTTCGTCACGTTGCCATGGCTGGTCTATAGCAATATGGGCAGCTACCGCACCAATGATGCCGCTGGATACGCGTTCATCCTTGGCGTCGTCTGCCTGCTGCTTGCCGCGGGCGGCGTTTCACGGCAATCCCAATCAGCAAGGGCGAGCATATGACGGGTGACGAATTTGCCGTGGGGCTGGACAAGGTCAGGCTGCGGCTCGGAACGCAGGATTTCGATCTCGATTGTATATTCCCGCAAGGCCAGATGACCGCCGTTGTCGGTGCCTCCGGTTCTGGCAAGTCGACGCTCCTCAATCTCATCGCCGGTTTTGAATTGCCCGATTCCGGGCGCGTGCTGATCGGCGGGCGGGACATGAAGGCGCTCGATCCTTCCGAACGACCGGTCTCCTCGATCTTCCAGGATAATAATCTTTTCGCCCATCTCGATATCTTCACCAATGTCGCGCTCGGCATCAGCCCCGGGCTGAAGCTGCGGGCGGAAGACAGGCAGAGGATCGACATGGCGCTCACACGCGTTGGTCTTGCGGGTTTTGACAAACGTTTGCCGGGCACGCTTTCCGGCGGGGAAAGGCAAAGGGCGGCGCTGGCGCGTGCGCTGGTCCGGAAAAAACCGGTCATGCTGCTGGACGAGCCTTTCGCGGCGCTAGATCCGGGGCTGCGGGCGGGCATGACCTCCCTGCTTCTCGACTTGCATGCTGAAACAAAAAATACGGTGATTATTGTCACGCACCATCCAGACGACATAAAAAAGCTGGCGCAGCGGGTGGTTTTTCTTGATCGTGGCCGCGTTGTCTATGCGGGCTCGACCATAGATTTCTTCGCCACACAAAATGTGAAGGCGGTCGACAGTTTTCTGAACGGCTGATCGCCTTATTTTCGACGCGTGCCGCTGGCAATCGCTTTAGATAACTTCAATGGCGTTAATTTGCACTTGCCAGTTTCAAGTCGTTGCCCGAGAAATGACGAGAATTATTGCGTTCTTCAGGAATATTCCGGACTTGATGGATCGTTTTTACCGTTTCGACATTCATGGCTCGTTGGGGCGAATCTGTTATTCTGGTCTGCAATTAACGGATGATCAGGAACGTTAGGGGCAGGCATAGAGAATGAGAAATAGCATGACTGCGCAGTGGAGGCTTTTCTCCCGTTCAGGCCTTCGCCGTTCGGGCAGGATGGCTGCCGTGTGTTCCGTGCTGACGGCGTCTGCCGTATTCCTGTCATCGTGTCAGTCTCTCTTCAGCCCGGCCTACCAGTCCACCTTGCGGCCTTCGGACAATCCGCAGACCGTGGAAGAGGTGCAGAAGAACGATCCCCGTGCGCAGATGGGCGCGCGCGAACATCCGCGTATTGTGGCGAGTTATGGTGGCGAATATCGTGATGCCAAGACGGAGCGGCTTGTCGCCCGTATCGCCGGCGCGCTGACGGCTGTTTCGGAAAATCCGCAGCAATCCTATCGCATCACCATCCTCAACTCGCCTGCTATCAACGCTTTTGCGCTGCCGGGTGGGTATCTTTACGTGACGCGCGGGCTTCTGGCTCTCGCCAACGATGCCTCGGAAGTGGCCGCTGTGCTTTCGCATGAGATGGGCCACGTTACCGCAAACCACGGCATCGAGCGTCAGCGCCGGGAAGAGGCGGAGGTGATTGCAAGCCGTGTGGTCGCCGAGGTTCTGTCGAGCGATCTCGCCGGCAAACAGGCGCTTGCGCGCGGCAAGCTGCGGCTTGCGGCTTTTTCGCGCCAGCAGGAATTGCAGGCAGACGTGATTGGTGTGCGCATGTTGGGTGAGGCCGGCTACGACCCCTTCGCATCGCCGCGGTTTCTGGATTCCATGGCAGCCTATGCGCGTTTCTCCTCGGCTGATCCCGAAAATGACCAGAGCCTCGACTTTCTTTCCAGCCACCCCAACACGCCGCAGCGCATCGAGCTTGCACGCCGGCATGCCCGCGCCTTCGGTCAGGACGGTCAGGTCGGGGATCGTGGTCGCGACTGGTTTCTGGATGGCATAGATGGCCTGCTTTACGGCGACAGCCCGCAGGAGGGTTATGTCCGAGGCCAGACCTTCCTGCACGGAACGCTCGGTATCCGTTTCGATGTGCCGGAAGGTTTCGTCATCGACAACAAGGTCGAGGCCGTTCTTGCGACGGGTCCGGGCGATGTGGCGATCCGTTTCGACGGCGTGGCCGATCCGAAACAGACCACTCTTGCCAATTACTTGACCAGCGGCTGGGTTGCCGGCCTAATGCCGGAAACCGTGAAGGAAACGCAGATCAACGGTCTGGAGGCTGCGACAGCCCGTGCGACGGCGGACAAATGGGACTTTGACGTTACCGTCATCCGTGTCGGTCAGCAGATATTCCGCTTCCTGACGGCCGTGCCGAAGGGGAACACGCAGCTCGATTCCATCGCCAACGTGTTGCGAACGAGTTTCCGCAAGATGACGCCGCAGGAGATCGCATCATTAAAACCTCTGCGCGTGCGCGTGGTGACGGTCAAGCCCGGTGAAACCGTGGCAACGATTGCCGCACGTATGATGGGGACCGACCGCAAGCTCGACATGTTCCGCATGATGAATGCGATGAGCGCCACCGCCACGCTTCAGCCCGGCCAGCGGGTGAAGATCATTGCGGAATGAGATGCTAACAAAAAACCCCGGATTGTGATCCGGGGTTTTTCGTTTCAGACGTTATCGATAATTACCGCCACTCGCGCACATCGACGAAATGACCGGCGATGGCCGCCGCCGCTGCCATGGCGGGGGAGACGAGGTGGGTGCGGCTCTTATAGCCCTGGCGGCCCTCGAAGTTGCGGTTCGAGGTGGAGGCGCAACGTTCGCCAGGCTTGAGGCGGTCGTCATTCATGGCAAGGCACATGGAGCAGCCCGGTTCGCGCCATTCGAAACCGGCTTCGAGGAAAATCTTGTCCAGACCTTCCTTTTCCGCCTGCTCCTTCACGAGACCGGAGCCGGGCACGATCATGGCCGAGACGGTGGGCGCGACCTTGCGGCCGTCGACGATCTTTGCCGCTGCGCGCAAATCCTCGATACGGCCATTGGTGCAGGAGCCGATGAAAACGCGGTCGATGGCGATATCGGTGATGCGCGTGCCGGGTTTCAAGCCCATATAATCCAGCGCACGCCACTTGGAAGTACGCTTGTTTTCTTCCTCGATATCATCCGGATTGGGAACGATGCCCTCGACGGACGTCACGTCCTCAGGCGATGAGCCCCAGGAGACGATCGGCGGCAGATTGGCGGCGTCCAGCACCACGATCTTGTCGTAATGGGCGCCTTCATCGGATTTCAGCGTTTTCCAGTAGGCGATGGCCTGTTCCAACGTCTCGCCCTTTGGCGCGCGCGGCTTGTCCTTAATGTAGTCGAAGGTGGTCTCATCAGGCGCGATCAGACCTGCACGGGCGCCGCCCTCGATGGTCATGTTGCAAACCGTCATGCGGCCTTCCATGGAGAGCGAGCGGATCGCCTCACCGGCAAATTCAATCACATGGCCGGTGCCGCCCGCTGTGCCGATCTCACCGATAATGGCGAGGATGATGTCCTTGGCGGTGACGCCTTCCGGAACCTTGCCATCGACACGCACCAGCATGTTCTTGGCCTTTTTCTGGATCAGCGTCTGGGTCGCCAGCACATGCTCCACTTCCGACGTGCCGATGCCGTGCGCCAGCGCGCCGAAAGCACCATGGGTGGAGGTGTGGCTGTCGCCGCAAACAATCGTCATGCCCGGCAGGGTGAAGCCCTGTTCCGGGCCAACGATGTGGACGATGCCCTGACGCTTGTCGCGCTCGGAATAATATTCGACACCGAAATCCTTGGCATTCTGCGCAAGCGCTTCCACCTGGATACGGCTTTCCTCGTTCTTGATGCCTTCCAGCCGGTCGGCTGTGGTTGGCACGTTATGATCGACGACGGCAAGCGTGCGGGTGGGCGAATGAACCGGACGGCCGGCGATGCGCAGGCCTTCAAAGGCCTGCGGGCTCGTCACCTCATGGACCAGGTGACGGTCGATATAGAGAAGACAGGTTCCGTCCGGGTCACGATTGACGACGTGGTCGTCCCAGATCTTGTCGTATAAGGTGCGGGGTGCGCTCATGGCTCTATGCCTTGTCATGGAAAGGTAAAATCAGGGTTCAGTAAGGCGGTGGACAGCGGGTGCTGTCAGGCGAGCCTAAGTCGGCTGTTGAGCGCCCCGGAAATGCGCGCAAAAAACCGTGCCGGCAGACGCTTGTGGTCCTGCAGCACATAAACATTCTGCGCGAGACATCCGAATTTAGATCCCATGGCGGTCTTCATAGCAGATTGCCGGTTTCGCGGCAATATGAATGCGCGCAGACCGTAAAACGGTGACCCGGCGGCTTTGATGTGCGCCGCATCATGCACTCAGGGCATTTAAAATGCCGGTTTCGCAGCCTTTTCGGCATTGGTTATGATGCAATGCAACTTGCGTATCTTGCGGCGCACATATAGATGGGTCCCCTTATCATTTGCATTTCGACGAGCAATCGAAGGGAGGGAACAGCACATGGTATCGGAAAAATCCCTAATCTCGAAGATCACCTGGCGGCTGATGCCGTTTCTTGGCCTTCTCTATCTCATCGCCTATATCGACCGGCAGAATGTCAGCTATGCCAAGCTGCAGATGGTCGATGCGCTGAGCCTCAGCGAATATGCCTACGGACTTGGCGCTTCGCTGTTCTTCATCGGCTATTTCCTCTTTGAGGTTCCGAGCAACCTTTTCCTCAACCGTTTCGGCGCCAGCAAATGGTTCGCCCGCATTCTGGTGTCCTGGGGTGCCGTCACCATCGCGCTTGCCTACACGCAGAATGCGACGATGTTCTACATCCTGCGCTTCCTGCTCGGGCTTTGCGAGGCCGGTTTCTTCCCGGGCGTGCTGTTCCTGATGACGCTGTGGTTCCCGCGCGATTATCGCGGCCGCATGATCGGCCTGTTCATGATCTTCAGTGCGCTTGCCAATGCCATCGGCGCACCGCTTGGCGGCATGCTGCTCGATCTCGATGGTTTCCTCGGTTATGCTGGCTGGGAATGGGTGTTCCTGGCGACGGGTATTCCCGCCGTGATCGCCGGTATCGTTACCTTCTTCTATCTGGACGATACGCCGGAAAAGGCGAAGTTCCTGACGCAGGCCGAGAAGGACTGGTTGAAGAACCGCCTGGCCGAAGAAAACAAGGGCATGGAAGAGCATGCGGAGGACGGCTTCAAGGCGCTGATCAATCCGCGCGTGCTGTTCATGGCGCTTTGCTATGTCGGCTTTCCGCTGGCGGCCTATGGTCTCAGCTACTGGCTGCCGACGATCGTAAAGAGCTTCGGCGTTTCCAACACCGCCAACGGCTTCATCAATATCATCCCCTGGGTGATCGTGGCCGTCGCTCTCTTCGTCGTGCCCCTGGCGGCTGACAAGGCAAAAAACAAAACGCCTTATATCGTCGGCCCTGCCTTCGTCGGCGCGTTTTGCCTGCTGATGTCGGCGCTGCTCAGCGATCCGGTATTGCAGTTCGCCTTCCTTTGCATCGCCGCTGCGGGCATTTTTGCCGGCCAGCCGGTGTTCTGGAGCCTGCCCGGCCGCTTCCTCAAGGGAGCCGGTGCTGCTGCCGGCATCGCCGCCATCAATTCCGTCGGCAATCTCGGTGGTTTCGTGGCGCAGAACGTGGTGCCCTGGATCAAGGACCAGACCGGCAGCACCATTGCGCCGATGTTCTTCCTTGCCTTCTGCCTGGCGCTGGCAGGTGTGCTCGTCATCATCGCGGCGCGAAAAATGGGCAATCAGGCCGAGGCCGCCTGATCTGCAAGATTGCGGCAGCTGGCATAATTTCCGAACCGCCGCATATGTAAAAAATCATGGCCCGGATATGTCCGGGCCATGATCCATTTAAACGGTAACCGATGAAATTCTCTTCGAGAGAAATTACGCCGTAAACCAATCGCTGCCGGTCAGGTGAACGCCGGAGAGAATGATCTTCTCACCCTTGTGCTCGCCAGTAACGTTGTAGCTGAGGACGGTATCGTTATCATAGGTCGAAACCGCCCAGTTATCGATCACTGTACCGACCAGCTTGAGCTTGTCCATGGAGGCGTTGAAGCCTTCGATGGTATCTGTGGCAAAGCTCTTCGCCATGTCACCCAGATTGAAGACGAAGGTATCGGCGCCACCGCTTGCGATGATGTGGTCGATGCCCTTGCCACCGGTGACCAGCGACGAAGCGAGCTTTACACCGCTCAGGTCGATAGAGTCGTTACCCGCACCGGCATCGATCTTGACGGAGGTGTAGCTGCCGTCGGTGATACCAGCACCACCATTCACAGCGCCGGTATTGGCGGCAAGACCGCCCGTGCCCGCAGCCGACGTGTCATTGAAGGCAGCGCCGGCCTTGACGGTGATCGTGTCGTTGCCTGCGCCGGTGTCGATGTTGAAATTGTTGACCCAGGTCTTTTCGTTCGAAACGACAGATACGGTAACCGTGTCGTTGCCTGCGCCGGTCGTGATGTTACCGCGCTTGGCATTGAGAACTTCAACGGTGGACGAACCGGTGCCGCCGAGGTGAACGTCTACCTGTACGAAATCCTTGAACTTAAGGTTTTCAGAGGTGTCAGACTGGGCGAGAGCGTTCTTCACCGAATTCCATGCCGAGGATACGTCAAATGTGAAGCCGTTTGCGTTGGGGTCGTAGCCGACATCGACAGTGCCACCAGCACCGGTACCGGCAACCGCCACAGCGCCAACGCTGACAGCGCCTGAATCGAGCGTAGAGCCGTTTTTGACCTGTGCTGTGGATTCCGTGAGGAGCTTATATGCTTCCTGATCGATCAGGCTGGTGAGCGACGAAACCGATGCCGCGCCGCCATTACCGAAAGTTACTTTTAACGCCATTTTACTCTCCTATAAATTTTTGAGAATTCGATGTATCGAAATTAAATTTAATAAATATTGCGGGTGATAATTAGTACATTATAAATGGCAAGACAATATGAGAAATTGTTTTTTTTGGAAAAATTCTCGCTCTTGGTGTATTTGCGAATCGTTTCTAAGAAAGCATGTAATGAAAGTCTTTTATTCCTGCAGGAACGTCTTTCTAAGCCTGTCCTGGAACGGTTTGACAAAATAGGAAAGAACGCTTCTTTCGCTTGTCTGTATGAAGACTTCGGCCGGCATGCCCGGATACAACCGTCCACCTGGTATATGGTCCATTCCAGTTTTGCTCGGCTTGATGCGCAGTGCGTAAAATGACGCCCCGCTTCGGGAATCTGTCTGCAAGTCCGGGGCGACGACTGCGACTTCAGCGCTTACATCCGGCGTCGTGCTCTGATTGAAAGCCGTGAAGCGAATGGTCACTGGCTGCCCGACATAGATCTGGTCTATGTCGTTTGGAAGAACATTGGCGTCGATTGCAAGATCTTCCTTTGCCGGCACCACCAGCATAAGCACTTCGCCCGGCTGGATGACGCCGTTTATGTTGTGCACAGACAGCTGGTAGATACGCCCCGCAATCGGCGAGCGAATATCGAGGCGGTCGAGCTGGTCGCGTGTTGCCGCAAGCCGTTCCTCGTATTCCGCAACGGTGGCTTCGATAGACGTCAGATCTTTTGTGACCTCGGACTTGCGGTCCTCGTCAAGCTGAAGCGACTGCAAGTCCATTTCGCTCAGCTTGCCTACCGTCTGCGCACGCGCGGCCATATACTGGCCCTGCTGACCTTCGAGATTGGAAAGCTGCCGCTTGAGAAGGTTGAGGCGCTGAAGCGTTACAAGCCCCTTGGCATATAGCTCCTGTGTCTTTGAGACGTCTTCCCTTACGATAGCAAGTTCATTGTTGGTCGCCTCAATCTGCACATCCATGCCCCGCGCTTCATCGGCTAGCTGATCCTTGCGCGTTACCAATTGCTTCTTCATGCCGATCAGTGCACTGCGACGGCTGTTGAAAAGGTTCTGCTCACTGTCGATGAATGTTTTGGCAGCTTTCGAATTGGTCAAGACGGCCAGATCTTCCGGCGTTGTGAAAGAGGTGGCGTCGGAGATTTCGGCACGCAGACGCGCACGGCGTGCATAAAGCTGCGCGAGCGTATTTTCGACAATGGACAGGTTTGCCTGAACGATCGTGCCACTCAGCCGCAGCAAAACCTGACCGGCCTCCACCGTGTCACCTTCCGCAACATTGATCTGGCTGACGATACCGCCGGAAAGGTGCTGAATTTTCTTGGAGTTGCCTTCGACAACGACCCGGCCCGTGGCGACGACTGCCCCCGAAAGCTTCGCGAGAGCCGCCCAGCCACCCAGGCCGAAAAGAAGGCCGGCAGCAAGAACGACTACGGCGGTTGAGTGTTTGACGATAGATGTTTTCGTCACGCCGGTTTTTTCTCCCTCAACCATTTTCACCCACCCGGCTTTCCAGCTTACGTACTTCTTCTTCTGTTTCCGGCACCTGGCGAATATTTTGACGAAGGATTTGCGCAAGCACCTCTTCCTCGGTGCCGAAGCGAAGCATGCGGCCGTTGCTCATCACCATCACAAGATTGACGCTTTCGATGGCGCTCGGACGATGGGCAATGACGACCACGATGCCGCCCCGCGCCCTTATGTCGCCAATGGCGTTGCGCAAGGCTGCCTCGCCTTCGCTGTCCAGATTGGAGTTCGGCTCATCGAGGATGACAAAGAATGGCTCCCCGAAAAGCGCCCGCGCCAGGCCGATGCGCTGTTTTTGCCCGCCTGACAATGCCTCGCCACGGTCGCCGATATAGGTGTCGTAACCGTTGGGCAGGTTCAGGATGAGATCATGAACCTGAGCGGCCTTGGCTGCCGCAACGATGGCTTCAGCCGTTGCGTCACGGTCGAAGCGCGCGATATTTTGCGCGACCGTGCCTGGCATCAGCTCCACCTGCTGGGGCATGTATCCGATGGATTTACCGAGAACCTCGAAATCCCACTGGTTCAGTGCGGCCCCATCGAAGCGCACGGAGCCGCGCTCATAGGGCCAGATACCAGTTATCAAACGCGCCAGCGTGGATTTACCGGAAGCGCTCGGCCCAATGATGCCAAGGCCATCGCCCGCGTTCAACGTGAAGGAAATATCGGCCACGGTATCTCGCGCACCATTGGGCGGACCGCCGGTCACGCGATCGATGGCAACGGTGTATTTCGGTGGCGGCAGGGAAAGCGGCTGTGCGGGTTCCGGTACGAGTTCAAGAAACTCGTTGATGCGTTTCCAGCCCTGTCTCGCAGTCATGAAGCTGCGCCAGTTTGCAATTGCGTGTTCGACAGGGCCCAGCGCTTTGGCCGAGAGGATGGAGCCTGCGATGATGCTACCCGCTGACGCATGCCCCTCGATAACCAGCAGGGCGCCGATTGCCATCACACCCGACTGTAACAAAAGGCGGAATGTTCGGGAAATCGCGGCGAGCATGCCCGCCGTGTCCGACGTCGAGAGTGTGACGGCGCGGTAATTGGAGTGCAGATCGTCCCACATCGACGTCACCGCATTCATCATGCCCATGGTTCTTATGGACTCGATGTTGCGCTGGCTGCTGCCGACGAGTGCATTTCTCTGTCCGCGCACGGTGTAGGCCTGTTTGGTCGCCCTTTCGGTCAGCCAGTTGGTTATTAGCGTCAACACGACAAGGACCAGGGCGCCGCCAAGCACGGCAAAACCGATCCAGGGATGCAAGGCAAAACAGATCAGCAGATAGATGGGCAGCCAGGGAATATCAAAGAAAGCTGCTGGTCCCGGCCCGGACAAGAATTGACGTATCTGATCGAGATCGCCGACGATCTGCAGCCCGTCTACCTTGCCGTAGGCGGCAAGTGGTGCGCTGATTGATGCCCTGAAGAGCTTTTGATTGAGATCGTCGTCCATATTGTCCGAGATGCGAGCCAATATCCGGCCGCGCAGAGCATCGAACCCCACAAGAAAGGCATAGAGAATAACCAGCAGAACAACGAGAGCGACCAGAGAAGGAATACTCTTGCTCGGCAGAATCCGGTCATAAACCTCCAGCATGAAAAGGGAGCCGGAAAGGTTGAGAATATTCATGAGTGCGCTGGCAAGGCCGACAGCGAAGAAAGCGCGCTTATTTTTTGTTAAAAAAGAATTAAAAAAAAACATATCAACACCTAAAACTGCGCGAAAATTGCACAATAAGTGAAACTAGGCAATGCTATTAGAGAATGTTCTAAATAAATTAGGCAAAGAGATAAGTAGCAATACGACTTTGATCTTGATCTGTCGATACGGAGATGGGGTCGAAGGCTGGACGTGACGCTATGTCGCCCACCAGAGTGTTATGGCGCATCGATGCAACAAAAAAGGCGGTCCAAAGACCGCCTTCTCCGTAAATCCATCAAAATGGAAATCTTATTCCGCTGCAGTTTCCGCAGCCTTTGCTGCTTCTTCTGCTGCCTTGGCTTCTGCTGCTTCGGCTGCCGCCTTTTCGGCGGCGAGAGCCTGTGCTGCTGCTACCTTTTCAGCTTCCAGACGTGCCTTTTCTTCGGCGACTGCCTGGCGCTCGGATTCGTTCAGCTTGCGGGCGCGCGTACCGGTGTTTTCAACGATACGGGCAGCCTTGCCGCGACGATCGCGCAGGTAGTAGAGCTTCGCGCGGCGAACCTTACCGCGGCGAACGATTTCAACGCCTTCGACCAGCGGGGAGTAGATCGGGAATACGCGCTCGACGCCTTCGCCGTAGGAGATCTTGCGAACGGTGAAGCTCTCGGAAAGGCCGCCGCCGGAACGGGCGATGCAAACGCCTTCGTAAGCCTGAACGCGGGTACGGTTACCTTCGGTAACGCGCACGTTGACGCGCAGCGTGTCGCCCGGAGAAAACTCAGGCAGGGTGCGCTTTGCTTCGATCTTGGCAGCCTGTTCGGCTTCCAGCTGCTGAATGATATTGGTCATGTTAACCTCTGATTTCTTCTGAAACAGCCAGAGCGCTCAACGTTTCGTCTGTCGGTCAATGCCTTCAGACCATGCCGTGCGGCAGGAGCGGGTTCGCCATTCTTTGCTTGCGGTTAAAGGGGAAAACCCCAATTCCACGCGGGCACATACACGAGGCAGCGCCATTTGTCATCCCTTCATGACAATATTTTATCAATTGTGGGCGACGTACGGGCTGTTGCGAAGGTGCGTTTCCCCGGTTATGGCATGAAAACCTTGGGAGGGGCCATGTCCGTACTTATTATCATGATGCTGTTTGCGACCGGCTTTCTATCTGGCGTGGTCAATGCGATCGCCGGTGGCGGCACCTTTTTGTCCTTCGGGGCGATGACGCTTGCAGGCCTGCCGCCGATTGTCGCCAATGCCACGTCGGCGATCGTGCAGTTTCCCGGTTACATCACCTCCGTGATCGCCTACGGGCCTGAAATCCGCGCCCACTGGCGCGAGGCGATCCTCCTGTCGGCCGTCTCCATCGTCGGCGGGCTGGCGGGGTCGCTTTTGCTCCTGTCGCTCGACAACCCCTCCTTCCGCCAGCTTGTGCCGTGGTTGCTTCTGGCCGCAACCGTTGTTTTCGCCGCTGGCCCGTGGCTGCGACCGAAGGCCAGTGCCGAGCGTTCACCCGGTAATGTGCCGAGCCTCTTCTTTCAGGGGCTCGCCTCCATCTATGGTGGTTTTTTCGGGGCGGGCATGGGCATCATGATGCTGGCCATCCTCGGAATGACCTCGGGTGGCAGCTATCATCATCTGAATGCCCTGAAGAACCTGCTCTCGGTGGTGATCGCGATCATCGCCATTACGATCTTCGTCAGCGGCGGCGTGGTTTCCTGGTGGGCCGCCCTCATCATGTTCCCGGCGGCCGCGCTTGGCGGATATGTGGGGGTGCACACGGCAAGGCGGGTGCCGCAGTGGATCATCCGCTGGCTGGTCATTGCCGTCGGGCTGGTGCTGACGGCCTATTATTTCGTCTCGGTTTAAACCTTGGCCTTTTCCAGCAGGTCGGGCCGTCTTTCCTTCGTCAACGCCAGCGCCTGCTCGTGCCGCCATTTGTCGATGACGGCGTGATTGCCAGAGGTGAGAACGGCTGGGATGTCGCGGCCTTCCCAGACCTGCGGACGGGTGTAGTGCGGATGCTCCAGAAGCCCACCCTCGAAGCTCTCATGCACGCCTGAGAGATCGTTGCCCATGACGCCCGGCAGAATGCGGACAATGGCGTCCAGAAGCGTCAGGGCGGCCGGCTCGCCGCCGGAGAGAATGTAATCGCCGATCGACACTTCCTCCAACCCGCGCGCCTCTATGACCCGCTGGTCGACGCCTTCGAAGCGGCCACACACGATAATCGCGCCGTCGCCTGCCGCCAGTTCGCGCACTCGGTCCTGCGACAGTGGCTTGCCGCGCGGGCTCATCAGCAGACGCGGTCGCGTATCTCCATCTGAAACATGGTCGATGGCTGCGGCCAGAATGTCGGGTTTCAGCACCATGCCGGCGCCGCCGCCTGCCGGGGTGTCGTCCACGCTTCTGTGCCTGTCGGTGGCGAATTCACGGATCTGCACGGCCTCAAGTGACCATTGCTCGCGCTCCAGCGCCTTGCCCGCCAGCGAATATCCGAGATGCCCGGGAAACATTTCCGGGTAGAGCGTCAGAACTGTAGCCTTGAACGTCATGGCCTTATTTCTTGCCGAAAGGCGATGCGCCGGTTTCGTCTTTGTCGTCCGGATTGTCGATCAGGCCGGCAGCCATGGGATCGATGAGAATGCGTCTCGCCTCCAGATCGATTTCAAGCACGGCTGCTTCCGAAAAAGGGATGAGGGCGGGACGGCGGCCCGCACCTTTCAGCTCCAGGAGGTCGCCTGCGCCGAAATCGTAAACGGCGCTGACGGCGCCATAGCTTTTGCCTTCGGCATCGACGGCTTCCAGCCCTTCGAGGTCGGCATAATAAAATTCGTCGTCGTCCAGCTCGTCATCCGGCAGATTGTCGCGTTCGATGAAAAGTTCGAGCCCGTTCAGGCTTTCCGCCGCATTGCGGTCGTTGATACCCCTGAAGCGGACGACAACCACATTCTTGCCCTCGCGGACTTCCAGAATTTCGAAGACGCGGCCATCGGCGCTCACCAGATTGCCGTAATCGCCGAGCGCCATCGGTTCGTCCGTATAGGTGCTGACGCGGACTTCGCCGCGCAATCCCTGTGCGCCGCCGATCTTTGCCATGAGTATCGGGTTTTCCAGCTTTGCCATCGGGCCGTCCGTCTTCTGGTGTTGGTTGCGTCTGGTTTACAGCATCAGCGTGAAAATCGGAATCGATTTTCACAGGGCACGATGCGCAGATCCAACGCGTTAGAGCATAGTTCCTGACGCTCTAAAGTTTGTTGATACCAAAATAAACAAAAAACGGGCGGCATGGAAAACCACGCCACCCGTTCTCTAAAATTCTATTGCAGATTATTCTGCAGCAGAAGCTTCTGCTGCGGCAGCAGCTGCGTCTTCAGCCTTCTGCTTCTCTTTCTGCAACGCGTTCCAGAGCGCGCTTGCCCGGCAGTGCCTTTTCCGGGTTGCTGCGAGCGGCGCGATCGGCAAGGCCTGCCTCTGCGAGGAAGCGCAGAACGCGGTCGGTCGGCTGTGCGCCCTTGGCGATCCATTCCTTGATGAGGTCAGCCTTCAGCTCGATGCGCTGCGGGTTGTCCTTGGCGAGCATCGGGTTCCAGGAACCGACCTTCTCGAGGAAACGGCCGTCGCGGGGCGAACGGGCGTCAGCAACGACGATCTGGTAGTACGGGCGCTTCTTGGAACCACCGCGTGCGAGACGAATTTTAAGTGCCATGTTATTTACTCCTTGAGATAGCTTGTCCGCCGGTTAGGCGGTCTTTTCATTACCGCCATGTTCGGCGGCTATTGCTTCATGATGCCGGATGACTTCCTTGATGACGAAGTTTAGAAACTTCTCGGCGAAATCCGGATCCAGATTGGCATCCTTTGCCAGACGGCGAAGGCGTTCGATCTGGTATTCCTCGCGCGCCGGGTCCGCCGGCGGCAAATTGTATTTTGCCTTCAGCACGCCCACCGCCTTGGTACAGCGGAAACGTTCGGCAAGAATGTGAACCAGTGCGGCATCGATATTGTCGATCGACTGGCGGTATTCGGAAAGCTGGGCTTTCACTTCTGCGTTGTTCACTGGCGTCGCCCTCACTTCTTTTTCGGGAAGCCGGGCAGGCCCGGCATGCCGCCAAGACCCGGCAGCTTTGTCCCGCCCAGACCGGGTAGCCCGCCGGGCAGACCACCGAGACCGGGCATTGCGCCCGGCTTGCCAAGACCGGCAGCTTCAGCCTGTTTTTGAAGCGCTTCGAGCTGCTTCGGGTCGATGTTCGACAGATCAGGCATGCCGCCGCCCATCATGCCACCAAGCCCCATCTTGCCCGCAAGGCCGCCCATCATCTGCTTCATGATGCCGCCCTTGCCCTTGCCGCCCATGGCTTTCATCATGTCGGCCATTCCACGGTGCATCTTCAAGAGCTTGTTGATTTCGGCGGCATCGGTGCCGGAACCGGCGGCGATGCGCTTTTTGCGGCTGTGTTTGAGGATATCGGGATTGGCGCGTTCGGCCTTGGTCATCGACGAGATGATGGCGATCTGGCGGTCGAACATCTTGTCGTTGAGGCCTGCGGAAGCCATCTTGTCCTTCATGCCGGCCATGCCGGGCATCAGCCCCATGATACCGCCCATGCCACCCATCTTCTTCATCTGCGCAAGCTGGTCGGAGAGATCGTTGAGGTCGAACTTGCCCTTGGCCATCTTCTCGGCCATGGCACGGGCTTTTTCCGCATCGATGTTTTCGGCAGCCTTCTCGACCAGCGAGACGATGTCGCCCATGCCGAGAATACGGTCGGCGATACGGCGCGGATGGAACTCGTCGAGTTCATTCATGCGCTCGCCGATACCGATCAGCTTGATCGGCTTGCCGGTGACGGCGCGCATGGAGAGGGCCGCACCACCGCGCCCGTCGCCATCCATACGGGTGAGCACGAGACCGGTGATGCCGACGCGCTCATCGAAATTGCGCGCCAGATTGACGGCGTCCTGACCGGTCAGCGAATCCGCGACCAGCAGGATTTCATGCGGGTTGGACTTCTTCTTGATGTCGGCCATTTCCAGCATCAAGGGTTCGTCGATATGGGTGCGGCCGGCGGTGTCGAGAATGACGACGTCATGGCCGCCGAGCTTGGCGGCCTGCACGGCGCGTGCGGCGATATCTGTCGGGGACTGGCCGGCGATGACCGGCAGCGTATCGACACCGGTCTGCACGCCCAGTTGGCGAAGCTGTTCCTGTGCGGCCGGACGGCGCGTGTCGAGAGATGCCATCAGCACCTTCTTCTTGTCGCGGTCGGTCAGGCGCTTGGCGATCTTGCCTGTGGTCGTGGTCTTGCCCGAACCCTGCAGACCCACCATCATTATGACGACGGGGGCGGCCGCATGCAGGTCGATCGAGACGCCTTCGGTGCCGAGCATCTCGACAAGTTCGTCATGCACGATCTTGACGACCATCTGGCCGGGCTTGATGGATTTCAGAACGGCTGCGCCGACAGCCTTTTCACGCACCTTGTCGGTGAAGGAACGCACGACTTCCAGCGCAACGTCCGCTTCCAGAAGCGCACGGCGAACCTCGCGCAGGGCGGCGGCAACATCGGCTTCCGTCAGCGCGCCACGGCCGGTCAGTCCATTCAGAATGGAACCAAGGCGGTCCTGGAGGTTTTCAAACATCGTTTCTTCCTTCTTCGTTCCGGGATCTCCGAAACGTCGGTGCTTTCGCTGCCAAAAACAAGACGCAAAGCCAAAAAGCACCCGAGGGCGCATCGCGCTGTCGGGTGTTGACCTCCGGGATCTCTTTATACCTTTGCGGGTCCCGGTCGGCGGCTTGGAGTCGTGAAACTGCCAGCTGATTGGCCGCGATAAACAGGAAAGTGCCGTGAAAGTCAAGACAGTGCCGGTTTTCATGCGGCAAAGCATGCCTTGTCATCTTTACGTGATCAGACGAAAGCTGCGATGGCGGTGCTTGAACGGCGTCGCCTGGCTTCTTATACCTTTCCCATGAAACGTCGAAACTTCTTTCGTTTTTCCGCACTTGGTCTGCTTGCTCTTGCGGGCGGCGGCCTGTTTGCGCGCCGCTCTAACGCCAGCGCCTATTATAGTGGGCCGGTCTCCGATCATTTCGACGGGGTGCGTTTCTTCAATCCCGGCGGTTCGCCGCCCGGCAATTTCATGGGCCTCCTGAAATGGCGCTTCAACGGTGAGCGCGCCACGTGGCCGGAAAACTATCCCAGCCCGTTTCCGTTCGCAAAGCCGGAGCCCCGCATCGACGGCAAGGACATTCGCGTCACCTTCGTCGGTCACGCCTCCTTTCTCATCCAGACGGCAGGGCTGAATATTCTCATCGATCCGGTGTGGTCGCAGCGTACCAGCCCGTTCAGCTTCGCCGGTCCCAAACGCGTCAACCCGCCGGGCATCCGTTTTGAGGATTTGCCGCCGATCGATCTGGTGCTGGTGACGCATAATCACTACGACCATCTGGATATGGAAACGCTGAAGCGCCTGCATGTCGCGCACAAGCCGCTTTTCATCACGCCGCTTGGCAATGACGCTATCATCCGCACCGGCGTCGAGGCAGCGCGCATCAAGGTGGGGGACTGGGGCGATGTCCTTGAGATTGGTTCGGTCAAAATTCATTTCGAGCCGTGCCACCATTGGTCGGCGCGTGGGCTGAACGACCGGCGCATGGCGCTGTGGGCGGCCTTCGTCATCGAAACGCCTTATGGCAAGATTTATCATATCGGCGATACCGGCTTCCACGACGGCCTCAATTATCACGCCGCGCGCAAGAAACACGGTGAGTTCCGTCTCGCCAACCTGCCTTTCGGCGCCTATGAGCCGCGCTGGTTCATGAAGGGCCAGCACCAGAACCCTGCGGAAGCCGTGGAAGGCATGAAGATCTGCGGTGCGGCACATGTCTGCGGCCACCATTGGGGCACTGTGCAACTGACCGATGAAGCGGTCGAAGCTCCTCTTGTCGCGCTGAAGGCAGCGCTTGCTGAGCAGGGGATAGACGAGAGCCGCTTCCAGCCCATGCGGCCCGGCGAAGTCTTCGACGTACCTTCCGCCTGAGCGGCTCAGCGGTTTGCGCCGCAACAGTCTGGTAATTTGCCGTCCTTTCCGCCATATAGAGCGAAAGTGCGGGCAAAGCCCGTCTTTATTCCGGTTTCAGGTAGTTTTCAGGTTCAGTACGATGGCGGATACGGTCGAATTTGCGAAGATGAACGGGCTTGGCAACAAGATCCTCGTTGTCGACATGCGCGGCCGCAGGGATATGGTGACGCCTGCGGCAGCCATTGCGCTCAATGCCGATCCCGCCACGCAGTTCGATCAGATCATGGCAATCCACGATCCGCGTGTCGGCGGCACCGATGCATTCATCGATATCCTCAATTGCGACGGCACGAAGGCGCAGGCCTGCGGCAACGGCACGCGCTGCGTGGTGCAGGCGCTGTCCTCTGAAACCGGCAAGACCACCTTCACCTTCCAGACGGTGGCGGGCATCCTGAACGCCGTTGAGCATGAAGACGGCATGATTTCCGTTGATATGGGCCTGCCGCGTTTTCGCTGGAGCGACATTCCGCTTTCTGAAGAGTTCCACGATACGAGCCGCATCGAGTTGCAGATCGGGCCGATCGACGCGCCAATCCTGCATTCGCCCGCCGTCATGTCCATGGGAAACCCGCACGCCATTTTCTGGGTGGATCGCGATCCGATGGAGTTCGATCTGGAGCGCTTCGGCCCGCTTCTGGAAAACCACCCGATGTTCCCTGAAAAGGCCAATATCACGCTGGCGCAGGTTATTTCCGACAGTGCGCTTCGCACCCGCACCTGGGAGCGCGGCGCCGGGCTGACGCTCGCCTGCGGTTCTGCCGCATGTGCCGCTGCCGTTTCCGCTGCGCGCACCGGCCGCACGGGCAGGAAAGTCACCATCGATGTCGCCTCCAGCCCCGTGCGTGTGCCGCTGACAATTGAGTGGCGCGAGGACAACCACGTCATCATGACGGGGCCGGCCGAATGGGAATGGTCCGGCATGGTCGATCCCATCAGCGGCGCCTTTTCGCGCGATGCCGTGGCTGAGCAGGGGGCCATATGAGCGGCGTCGAGGTCATAACCTTCGGCTGCCGTCTCAATACCTATGAATCGGAAGTGATGCGGGCGGAGGCCGAAAAGGCCGGGCTCAACAATGCCGTCTTGGTCAATACCTGCGCGGTGACGGGCGAGGCGGTGCGCCAGGCGCGCCAGGCCATCCGTCGGGCAAGGCGCGACAATCCGCATGCGCGCATCATCGTGACCGGCTGTGCTGCCCAGACTGAAAAACAGACCTTTGCCGAGATGCCCGAAGTGGATGCGGTGCTGGGCAATGAGGAAAAGCTGAAAAGCGCCTCCTATCGCGCACTGCCGGATTTCGGCGTTTCGGCGGAAGAAAAGCTGCGCGTCAACGACATCATGAGCATCAAGGCGACGGCGCCGCAGATGGTCAAGCACATTGACGGGCATGTCCGTGCCTTCATTCAGGTGCAGAACGGCTGCGATCATCGCTGTACCTTCTGCATCATTCCCTATGGGCGGGGCAATTCCCGCTCCGTGCCGATGGGCGCTGTGGTCGAGCAGGCGCGCAGGCTGGTGGAAAGCGGCTATTGCGAAATCGTCCTGACCGGGGTGGATGCTACCAGCTACGGTGCCGACCTGCCGGGCGAACCTTCGCTAGGGCTTCTTGCCAAAACATTGCTGAAGCAGGTGCCGGAAATCTTGAGACTTCGGCTATCCTCGATCGACAGCATCGAGGCCGACCACCATCTGATGGATCTGATTGCCGGTGAGGCGCGTTTCATGCCGCATCTTCACCTGTCCCTCCAGCATGGCGACGACATGATCCTGAAACGCATGAAACGCCGTCATTTGCGGGCCGATGCCATCCGTTTCTGTCACGAGGTGCGGTCGCTCCGGCCGGATATCGCATTCGGTGCTGATATGATCGCAGGTTTTCCGACCGAGAACGAAGAGATGTTCGAAAACGCCGCGACGCTTGCGGAAGAATGCGGCATTTCCAGCCTGCACGTATTTCCCTACAGCCCGCGTGCCGGCACGCCGGCGGCGCGTATGCCGCAGCTCGACCGTGCGCTGGTGAAGGAGCGGGCGGCGAGGCTTCGCGAACGTGGCGAGGCACTCAGGCTCGTGCATCTGCAAAATATGGTTGGTTCGACGCAAACGATCCTCGTTGAAAACACCGGTTTTGCGCATACCGACAATTTCACGCTGGTGGCGGCGCCCGATCTTCTCCCGCGCACTCTTGCGCAGGTTGAGATTACCGGCCACAACGGCAAACATCTGAACATGAAGCTTCTCGCAGCGGACGCGGCCTGAAGCGGCACAGGAAAAGACACGGGAACGACCATGGCCCTCGGCTTCATCAAAAAAGTCTTTTCTTTCGGCAAGGACAAGGCCGGGACTGACGGCAAGCCGCAAGAGGATTCCGCGCTTGAACGCGCCAGAGAAAATGTCTCTTTCGATGAGGCACTGAGCGAAGCCGAAGCACATCCAATTGTCGAGAAAGACCCGGTTTCCGAACTGGAGATCGAGACGGCCGGTGGGCCTGCTCCGGATGCTGATGCGGCCCTTTCCGATGACCAGGAGGAAGAGGACGCGCCACTTCTGCCCGGTGCCCAGCAGGCCGGAGACATCGGCGTTGTTCCGCTGTCGCTGTTGCAGGCCGAAGCCGCCGCCGAAGAACAGGCCGAGGTTTTGCCCGAAGCTGCCGATGCCGTGCTCGATGCGGATGCGATGGATGCGCTGCTCGATGAGGCGGAGGCTGCCGGTGCCGTCGAGCCCTCTGCCGTTTCGCCGATCTTGCCGAAAGGTTTTGCGGCGGCAAGCGAGCGGGAAGAGCCTGTCGCCGAAGCGCCGCAGCCGAAGCTCAGCTGGTTCCAGCGCCTGCGGGCCGGGCTTGCGCGCACCTCCTCGCAACTTACCACCCAGATTTCGGCGCTGTTCACCAAGCGCAAGCTGGATGAGGATACGCTCGACGAACTGGAAGACCTTCTCATCCAGTCGGATCTCGGTGTCGAGACCGCCATGCGCATCACCGGCGCCCTGTCTTCGGAACGTTACGGCAAGGATGTCAGCGGCGAGGACGTGGCGCGCATCATGGCAGGTGAGATCACCAAGGTCCTGAAACCAGTCGCCAAGCCGTTGGAACTCGATCTTTCACACAAGCCACATGTCATTCTCGTCGTCGGCGTGAACGGTACGGGCAAAACCACGACCATCGGCAAGCTCGCCTCCAAGCTTTCAGGCTCTGGCCTCAAGGTTATGCTCGCGGCCGGCGATACGTTCCGTGCGGCGGCAATCGAGCAGCTCAAGATCTGGGCGGATCGTACCGGCTCGCAATTCATTGGCACCAAGCTCGGTGCGGATGCCTCGGGTCTGGCTTACGACGCCTATGAGCAGGCGCGTGCGCAAAAAAGCGATGTGCTCATCATTGATACTGCCGGCCGTTTGCAGAACAAGACGGAGCTGATGGCGGAGCTGGAAAAGATCGTGCGCGTGCTCGGCAAGCTCGATCCCGATGCGCCGCATACCGTGCTTCAGACACTGGACGCCACGACCGGGCAGAACGCCTTGAACCAGGTGGAGATATTCCGCAATGTTGCGGGTGTTTCGGGCCTGATTATGACAAAATTGGATGGCACGGCGCGGGGCGGTATCCTCGTGGCCATTGCCGCCAAACACAAGCTGCCGGTGTATTTTATCGGTGTTGGTGAAGGCGTGGACGATCTGGAGCCCTTCGAGGCGGAAGATTTCGCCAAGGCCATTGCGGGAGTTTGAGTATGGATATTGAAAGCAATTCCAAGGAAAGCGAAAAGATGGTGGCGGAAATCAGCCCGCTCCTGAAATTCGTGCTCGAGCTTGGCCCGCTTATGGTGTTCTTTTTCGCCAATTCCCGCGGCGAATGGCTGGCCTCCACTTTTCCGGTACTGACGGAGTTCGGCGGGCCGATCTTCATCGCCACCGGCCTGTTTATGATCGCAACCGCAATTGCGCTTTCCGTCTCATGGATGCTGACGCGCAAGCTGCCGATCATGCCGCTGATATCAGGAATCGTGGTTCTCGTGTTCGGTGCGCTGACGCTGTGGCTGCAGAACGATACCTTCATCAAGATGAAGCCAACCATCGTCAATGCGCTGTTCGGCGTCATTCTGCTGGGCGGCCTGTTTTTTGGCCAGTCGCTGCTTGGCTATGTCTTCAATTCGGCCTTCAGGCTGAACGATGAGGGCTGGCGCAAGCTGACGCTGCGCTGGGGCGTGTTCTTCCTGTTTCTCGCCGTGCTGAACGAGGTGGTCTGGCGCATGTTCTCAACCGACGCATGGGTTGCGTTCAAGGTTTGGGGCACGATGCCGATCACGATCATCTTCACCATGGCGCAAATGCCGCTCGTCATGCGTCATTCGCTCGAACCGTTGAACAAGGACGAAAAATGACAGTTGCAGAGATGCCGGCTTCCCGTCCGCGCTCGTTCAAATGGTTCGGTGTCGCTGCCGGACTTCTTCTCCTGCAGATCGTCATCCTCTATGCCATGGGCCGCATTCCCATTTGCGAATGCGGTTATGTGAAGCTGTTCGAACCCGGTGTGAACACGCCGGGCAATTCCCAGCATCTTGCCGACTGGTACACGCCCTCACACATTATCCACGGCTTCCTGTTTTACGGGCTCGCCTGGCTGCTGTTTCGCAAGAAACCCCTTTCCATGCGGCTTTCTTTTGCGGTTTTGATAGAGGCAGCGTGGGAAATTCTCGAAAACTCGCCGCTCATCATCGATCGTTACCGCACGGCGACCATGGCGCTGGGTTACACCGGCGACAGCATCCTGAACTCCGCGATGGACACCGTTTTCATGGCGCTGGGTTTCCTCTTCGCCGCCCGCGTGCCGGTGTGGCTGACGGTTGTGATCGCCATCTTCTTTGAAATCTTCACCGGCTGGCTGATCCGCGATAATCTGACGCTGAACGTAGTGATGCTTGTCTGGCCCGTCGAAGCGATCAAGCAATGGCAGAACGCGCTCCCGCCAATGTGAAGATATCTGCCCGTACGTGCGTCGGAAAGGCACGAAAACCCTGCGTTATATGCAAGTTTTCTTAAGGGCATTGCGGTAGTGTCCGGGCTCAAAGGCTCGTCTTTCCGTCCGGCAGAACACTGTGCAAGATAATTTCGCCTATCTTCTCCCCTTCATCATGCTGACATTCGGTGTGGTATTCCTGTTCCTGCAGAGGACCGGCCACGCTTCGGCGCGATACTGGGGTTTCGGATATCTTTCGGCGGCGTTTGGTTTTGCCGCACCTCTGGTGCTTGGCGGCTTGCCCTTCGAAGTACAGGCGATCGTCTCGAACCTGTTGTTTTTCTCTGCCTTTTTTCTCTACGGCCATGCGCTGCTTACCCATTTCGGACGGCCGCTTTATACGACGGCGCGACTGTCGATCGTGGCTGCGGCGGTTTTGCTGGTCTCGTTCCATGTCTTCATCACACCGGATCTGAAACGTGAGCTGGTCATCGGTGATCTTGTCTGCGCCCTGCTGCTCGCCATCCCGGTCTGGATCGTGCGGAAGCGGCCCCTGGCGCTTGCAGACAGGCTGATGGTGGCGATTGCGTCACTCGTGGTGCTCGAAACGCTGGTGCGCATCGGCATGTTGGCGGTGATGACGCCGAACGGTTCGATGATCGAACTCAGCGAGTTCTTCGAGTCGGATTATGCATTTTACATGCAGCTTGCCGCGAGCATATTCGGCTTTCTGCTTGCGCTATCCGTACTCGCGAGCCAGATTTCCGTGACTGTCGACCGGCACCTGCAAGCGGCTGAGCACGATCCGCTGACGGATGTGCTGAACCGCCGTGGGTTCGACCGGCGCGTTCCCGATTTTCGCAGCGGGACACCAATAGGCGCAGTAATTGCGTGCGACATAGACCATTTTAAGCGTATCAACGATGACTATGGACACGCCGCCGGCGATATCGTTCTCATCGGCCTTTCAGACCTTCTCAGGAAAAGCGCGCGTGGCGACGCTCTGGTGGCGCGTTTCGGTGGCGAGGAATTCGTGGTTTTCCTGCCCGGCCACACCGCCGCCGCGGCCGGTCACCTTGCCAATGCCATGCGTTTGAACCTTCTGTCGCTGGATTGGCGTAGCCGTGGCGTGGCCACCAAGGTCACGGCGAGCTTCGGCGTTTCAGCTGTCGCGAGGGGAGATCATTCAATTCACGATGCGATCAAACGCGCTGACGACAGCCTGTATGCGGCAAAGCGTGGTGGCCGCAATCAGGTCGTGCTTGAAGGGATGGGTTTGCAGGCGACAGCCGAAGGGCCGTCGCTAAGGGTGATTTCCAAGGTATAATACCGTTCGGCGCGCGGGCTACTTTCCGGCCGCAGCGGTGATCGCCGGCAATAAATCCCGCTCGACGCTGCGGGCATCGAAGGGGCCGACCTTTTTGTAGAGGATCGTGCCGTCGGCGCCGACCAGATAGCTTTCAGGGATACCATAGACACCCCAGTCGATCGCGGCCTTGCCGTTCGGGTCGACGCCTATCGCGGCAAAGGGATTGCCGAGTTCGCCGAGAAAACGAAGCGCGTTGTCCGGTTTGTCCTTATAGTTGATGCCGACGACGGTGATGCGTTTGTCTTTCGCCAATTCCTGAAGGATGGGATGCTCCTGACGGCAGGGAATGCACCAGGAGGCGAAGACGTTGACCAGCGTCAGCTTACCCTTGACGGCGGCATCGTTGAGGGCCGGCAGGTTTGAGCCTTCCAGCGGCGGCAGCGACAGTGCGGGCGCCTTGGTTCCGATAAGCGCCGATGGAATGGCGCTGATATCCAGCCCGTTGACGTCCTGATCGTAGAGCATCTTGCCGGCGATAATGGCAAAACCGCCGAAAAGCAGAAGCGGCAGAAGCGCCAGGGCATATCGCGTGCGCCCCGTGCTTTTGGCTTTGGTGTTCTGGTCCTGGCTGGCCTGCGTCATCGGGTTTCACCCGCGGAACCGGCTTTTGCCCTGCGGCGCACGCCGGATGCTTCCAATTCCTTCAGTTCCCGTTTGCGCGCCTGACCATCGAGGATGACCCAGGCGATGAGACAGAGGACAACAAGGCCTGTCGCCGCATAGGACATGCCGATATAAAAGGCGTGTGTCATGTTCTCATGCCTCCCGGTTTGCCATGCGGGCGGCAAGCCGCCGTTGGGCTGCCACGCGCCGGCGCCAGATTTCGTTACGCATTGCGGCGATGTGCAACGTGAAGAACAGTAGCGTAAAGCCGATCGCCATGGTCAGAAGCGGCCAGAGAAACTCCGCATCGATTGCCGAGCCGCCCATGCGGATGACGCTTGCCGGCTGGTGAAGCGTGTTCCACCATTCAACTGAAAACTTGATGATGGGAATATTTACAAAACCAACGAGGATGAGCACGGCGCTGACACGGGCGGCTCTGGAAGGGTCGTCCATGGCGCGGTTGAGCGCTATCAGGCCAAGATACATCAGAAAAAGCACGAAGACGGACGTCAGCCGCGCGTCCCATACCCACCAGGTTCCCCACATGGGTTTACCCCAGAGCGAGCCGGTAACAAGCGCAATCAGCGTGAAGGCAGCGCCTATGGGTGCGGCCGCCTTGTGGCTGACATCCGCAACCGGATGACGCCAGACGAGCGTGCCGATCGCTGAGACCGCCATGACGGTATAACACATCATCGAAAGCCAGGCGGACGGGACATGCACATACATGATGCGCACGGTATAACCCTGCTGGTAGTCGCCATCTGTCGTGAAAGACAGATAGAGACCGGCGGCCAGCACCAGTGCCGTCAGGACCGCAAGCCAGGGAAGAATGCGTGCCGAGAGCGCCAGAAACCGCGAGGGATTGGCGAGATCACTGAATTTGGTGATGGTGAAAGTCTGCTGGTTCATGCCGTTTGTGTAACCCGAGAATGGCTGCCCCGCAATTGATCGCCGTCAATCGTAGATCGGCAATTGCGGTTTCATCAATCCATAACATTGCGCAATGCCAAAGCGGCAAAGAAAGGACCGGTCACGGCTGAAAATAACGTGATCGCGCAGAGAATGAGGAAGGGCGGCAGAAAGGGTGCCGGATCCTGCACCGCCGCATAGGACGCGCTGACGCCGAAGATCAGGACCGGAATGGCCAATGGCAGCACAAGGATGGAGACCAGAAGGCCGCCGCGCGGCAAGGCAACGGCGACAGCGGCACCCACCGCGCCGATGAAGGTAATGGCGGGCGATCCGACAAGGAGTGTGAGCATCACCGCGCCGATCGCCACTTCGTCCATGTTCATGAACAGGCCGATGAGCGGCGAGGCGATGACCAGTGGCAGACCCGTTCCCACCCAATGTGCCAGGCATTTGACGAGCACGGTCAGCACAAGCGGGTTTTCCTGCATGAGTATGAGGTCTAGCGAGCCGTCATCCCGCTCTGCCTGAAACAGCCTGTCGAGGCCGAGGAGGGTGGAGAGCAGCGCGCCGATCCAGACGATGGCCGGGCCAATGCGTGCAAGCAGATTGAGATCAGGCCCGACACCGAAGGGGATGACGGCGACAACGGTCATGAAGAACAAGACGCCGATCAGCGCGCCACCGCCGGCGCGGATGGAGAGTTTCAGGTCGCGGAGGAAGAGGGCGGTCATTGGAGGCGCCTCGGTAGGCGGGCATACCCCGCACACGCACCCATCACGCCCAAGCCTCCACACCTGCAAAGCCCGTCATCTGCAATTCCCGCGCATTATCGAGCCCAAGCGGCTGATGGGTGGCAGCCATGACGATGCCGCCTCTCCTCAGGTGGCTCTTGACCAGATCCGTAAACATGCCGTCCGCTGCTTTGTCGAGCGCCGCTGTCGGCTCGTCGAGAATCCACACTGGCCGCCACGCGATCAGAAGCTTTGCCATGGCAAAACGTCGCTGCTGGCCTGCGGACAGGTAACCGAAGGGCAGGTGGGTGATGCCCGCAAGGCCGACGATGTCTGCCGCCTCATCGATATCGACACCGGCGCCGCCGGCGAAGTCACCGAGAAAGTCTTTCCAGAACCGCAGATTCTCCGAAACCGTCAGTTCCGTTTTCATTGCGTTGCGATGGCCGAGATAATGGCAGGCCTCCGATGGACGCATGTCCGTTTCTATTTCTTTGCCGGCTATCTTTACCCAGCCCTGCTCGGGGCGCAGCAGGCCGGCTACAGTGCGCAGAAGAGTGGATTTTCCCGAGCCGTTGCGGCCGGTCAGCACCAGCGCTTCGCCGTCACTTAACTTGAAGGAAATGTTCATGAATATGAAATCTTCGCCGCGTCGCACGCCAAGATTTTCCGCCGTCAAATCCATGCTGCGTTTCCGTATAAGATTTTCATCGTCTCGCATAAAAAAATCGATTTGATTTCCTGAATGGTCTGGCACGTTTCTGAGAAATTATCTATATGGGTGTCAACCACGCCAGCGGCCGGCGTGAACATCATCTTGCGCCGGACTTGACGATTGCGAGGAGCAATTTTCACGTGCGGACAGCGGAAATGGTCGTACCCGCATCCTGATGTGCATGAGTGCATAGGTGTCCGCACGCACGTGTTGGCTATCAGAGTAAGCGGGGTTTTTTATCCATGCCCAAATCACTCGACAGTTTTCATTGTCGTTCCGTCCTTACCGTTGATGGTAAGGACTACGTCTATTTCAGCCTTCCCAAGGCTGAGGCAAACGGCCTGAAGGGCGTTTCCAAGCTCCCCTATTCCATGAAAGTTCTTCTGGAAAACCTGCTTCGTTTCGAGGACGGCCAGTCCGTCACCAAGGAGCATATTCTGGCCGTTGCAGAGTGGCTGAACAATAAGGGCCTGACCGAAAACGAAATCGCTTATCGTCCCGCCCGCGTTCTCATGCAGGACTTCACCGGCGTTCCGGCTGTGGTCGATCTCGCCGCTATGCGCGATGCCATGGTGTCGCTCGGTGGCGACCCGGAAAAGATCAATCCGCTCGTTCCCGTCGACCTCGTGATCGACCACTCTGTTATCGTTGACGAATTCGGCACGCCGACGGCGTTTGCCCGAAACGTCGAGCTTGAATATGAGCGCAATGGCGAGCGTTACCGCTTCCTGAAGTGGGGCCAGCAGGCATTCAAGAACTTCCGCGTGGTTCCGCCCGGTACCGGCATCTGTCACCAGGTCAACCTCGAATATCTCGGCCAGACCGTCTGGACCAAGGAAGAGGACGGCGAAACGATCGCTTACCCGGATACCTGCGTCGGCACCGACAGCCACACCACCATGATCAACGGTCTCGGCGTTCTCGGCTGGGGCGTTGGCGGTATCGAGGCTGAAGCAGCGATGCTCGGCCAGCCTGTCTCCATGCTCCTGCCTGAGGTCATCGGCTTCAAGCTGACCGGCAAGGTGAAGGAAGGCGTGACTGCGACCGACCTCGTGCTGACCGTCGTGCAGATGCTGCGCAAGAAGGGCGTGGTTTCCAAATTCGTCGAATTCTTCGGCCCCGGCCTCGATTCGATGACGCTGGCCGACCGTGCCACCATCGGCAATATGGGTCCGGAATATGGCGCTACCTGCGGCTTCTTCCCGGTTGATGGCGAGACCATCAACTATCTGACCATGTCCGGTCGCACCAAGGACCGTATCGCGCTTGTCGAAGCCTATTCGAAGGCACAGGACATGTGGCGGACCGGCGACGGTTCCGACCTCGTCTTCACCGACACCCTTGAACTCGACCTCGGCGACGTCGTGCCATCCATGGCCGGTCCGAAGCGTCCGGAAGGCCGCCTGCCGCTCGAAACCATTGCGCCGAATTTCGCAACGGCTCTCGAGAACGACTACAAGAAGCCCGGTCAGCTCCACAGCCGCTATGCGGTTGAGGGCGAGGACTTCGATCTCGGCCATGGCGATGTGGCGATTGCCGCCATCACCTCCTGCACCAACACGTCCAACCCTTCCGTTCTCATCGCTGCCGGCCTTCTCGCCCGCAATGCGGTTGCCAAGGGTCTGAAGTCCCAGCCGTGGGTGAAGACCTCGCTGGCGCCGGGGTCGCAGGTCGTTGCCGAATATCTCGACAAGTCGGGTCTGCAGAAGGATCTCGATGCGATTGGCTTCAACCTCGTCGGTTTCGGCTGCACCACCTGCATCGGCAACTCCGGCCCGCTGCCCGCACCGATTTCCAAGACGATCAACGACAAGGGCCTGATCACGGCCGGCGTTCTTTCCGGCAACCGCAACTTCGAAGGCCGTATCTCGCCCGATGTTCAGGCGAACTATCTGGCCTCGCCGCCGCTCGTCGTGGCCTACGCGCTTGCCGGCACGGTCCAGAAGGACCTGACGAAGGAGCCGATCGGCGACGACCAGAACGGCAATCCGGTCTATCTCAAGGATATCTGGCCGACTTCGCAGGAAATCCAGGAATTCATCCTGAAATACGTCACACGCGAACTTTACGAATCGAAGTACGCTGATGTCTTCAAGGGTGACGCGAACTGGCAGGCCGTTCAGGTTCCCCCGGGCCAGACCTATGCCTGGGACGACAAGTCGACCTATGTTCAGAACCCGCCTTACTTCGTGGGCATGGGCAAGACTGGTACGGGCCTTACGAACATCAAGGGCGCCCGCGTTCTCGGTCTCTTCGGCGACAAGATCACAACCGACCACATTTCCCCGGCCGGTTCGATCAAGGCTGCTTCGCCCGCCGGCGCCTATCTGACGGAGCACGGCGTGGGCGTTGCCGACTTCAACCAGTACGGTACGCGTCGCGGCAACCATGAAGTCATGATGCGCGGCACCTTCGCCAATATCCGCATCCGCAACCACATGCTCGGCCCGAACGGCAAGGAAGGTGGCTACACCATCCACTATCCGTCGAAGGAAGAGATGTCGATCTACGACGCTGCCATGAAGTACAAGGCGGAGGGCGTTCCGCTCGTCATCTTCGCCGGTGTCGAATATGGCAACGGTTCTTCCCGCGACTGGGCGGCGAAAGGCACCAACCTGCTCGGCGTCAAGGCAGTCATCGCACAGTCCTTCGAGCGTATCCACCGCTCCAACCTCGTCGGCATGGGCGTCGTTCCCTTCGTCTTCGAGGAAGGCACGACCTGGGCAAGCCTTGATCTCAAGGGTGATGAAGTCGTCGAGATCGATGGTCTCGAAGGTGAAATCAAGCCGCGTGAAAAGAAGATCGCCAAGATCACCTACAGCGACGGTTCGGTGAAGGAAGTTCCGCTTCTTTGCCGCATCGATACGCTGGATGAAGTGATCTACATGAACAATGGCGGCATTCTGCAGACGGTTCTTCGCGATCTGGTTGCCTGACAAAGCTCAGACCAGCAAAGGACGCCGGGATTTTTCCCGGCGTCTTTGCGTTTCATCATCTCTTTTTTTGTGATTGCCACTCACCCCTTCGTGACTTTCTATTGAAGTGGAATAGACGTTATTTTCCGGTTTGAATCCGGTTGGGTTGATCGCATCAATTCGTCTGGATATCTGCTCCGGACAAAGGTTCTTGTAATGCCGCTGAAATTGCCCCTGTCGATATGTCTTCTCGGCACGTTCCTCGTCACATCCGCGCATGCGCAGGAAGCTGTGAAGGGCGTTGTCGAGTTGTTTACATCGCAGGGATGCGCGTCCTGCCCGCCGGCGGACGAAGCGTTGCGCAAGATGATCCAGAAGGGTGATGTGGTCGGCCTCTCCTACCATGTCGACTACTGGAATTATCTTGGCTGGACAGATTCCCTGGCATCGAAGGAAAATACAGAGCGGCAATATGGCTACATGCGCGCCCTCGGCCGCAACGGTGTCTATACGCCGCAGGCCATCCTGAACGGTCGCGACCACGTCAAGGGTGCGGATGTCCGCGGGATTTACGACAGGCTGGATGCTTTCAAGCGGGAGGGCCAGGGGCTGAACGTGCCGGTCGCGTCCAAATTTGCCGGTGACGAGGTGGAGATCGATATTGGCGCCGGTAGCGGCAAGGCCGATGTCGTGGTCGCCTATTTCACGCGCGAACAGACGGTGGATGTGCAGAAAGGCGAAAACCAGGGGAAGAAAATGTCCTACTGGCACAGCGTCTATGACGTGCAAACGGTTGGAATGTGGGATGGTTCACCGATGACGGTGAAGCTCCCGGCGAGCGTGGTGGCAAAGGTGAAAAAGGGCGGCTGCGCCGTGCTGTTGCAAACGGCAAATGCCAGCGGCGATCCGGCGGCAATCGTCGGCGCAAGTATTTTACTGGGGAATGAAACACCCTGATCGCCTGTCTGGCGATGGAAGATCCGATCCGGGCATTGGGGGCTGGGGGTAAAGGGTCAATGCACCGGATCGGGTCATCTTGGTGCCTAGGCATCAATTGACAATAGGACTATTCCATTCAATTCGGGCCATGGTTTGACCGAAATACGGCAGGCCGTGCTAAAATGGCTGCCTAAATGGTTACCTTTTTTACCCCTGCTTTTTTCTAAGGCAGCGTCCTTATGGGCATCGGAGGGCGTCTTTCTGCGTCGCAGACGCCGGGTTTCGCTGCCGTCCTAAGACCGTAAAACCCGCCTCCAAAGTTGCGATCTCATGTTCAATGGCTGTTCGAGACTTGCAATTTTGTCTTCTCCGGCTCACATTAATCGGACGACTTGGGTGGAATCGGAGGTATTGGATGACCGATCAACCGGATGTGCAGCAGGTTCAGACCGCTTCACGCGACAGTTCCACCGTTGTCGATCTCCGCGAGTACAAAAAAGATAAAGACCCTCTGCCAATTACATTCCACCGGCGTGAGCTGGATGCGATCCTGCGCATCTATGGCCGCATGGTGGGAGAGGGCGAGTGGCGCGACTATGCCATCGACCACTTGAGGGAAAAGGCGGTATTTTCAGTCTTTAAACGCTCGGGTGAAATGCCGCTCTACAGGATCGAGAAGAACCCCAAGCTGGCGGCGAAACAGGGGGCCTATTGCGTGGTGAATACGGATGGCCGCATTCTCAAACGTGGCCACGAGCTGCCGCAGGTTCTCAAGGTTTTCGACAAGGTCCTGAAGCTCATCGAGTGAGATGAGACGGGACGAGCTACCCTGCCGCAGCTTCGTGCGGACACGCGGGTGGAGAGGCGATCAAGTCTCGAATTTCGGTAAATAAAAAGGCGGCCGAATGGCCGCCTTTTGCATGTTTGCCAGTTGGGTTGCTGCCCTTACTTGTCACGGTTGCCCATGAACTGCAGGAGGAACATGAACAGATTGATGAAGTCGAGATAGAGCGTCAGCGCACCCATGATCGCCTTGCGGCCAGCCACGGCAACTTCGTCGCCATCGAAATACATTTCCTTGATCTTCTGCGTGTCATAGGCGGTGAGGCCAGCGAAGATCAGCACGCCAATCGCGGAGATCGCGAACTGAAGCGCGGAAGAGGCGAGGAAGATGTTGACGATGGACGCGATGATCAGGCCGAACAGACCCATGATCAGGAACGAACCCATGCCCGAAAGGTCTTTCTTCGTGGTGTAACCGTAAAGCGAGAGCGCGCCGAACGAGGCAGCGGTCACGAAGAACGTCTGTACGACGCTCTGGCCGGTATAGACCAGGAAGATCGAAGACAGGGACACGCCCATCAGCGCCGCATAGACCCAGAAGGTCATCTGGGCGGCAGAAACGCTCATGTTCTGGATACGGAAGCTAAGAAAAAACACCAGTCCGAGCGGTGCGAGCATCACAACCCAGCGCAACGGCGATGCATAGAGCAACTGGGCGAAAGCCGGATTGGTGGTCGCGAGCGTGAAGGTAGCGAACGCCGCAACACCGGTGATGACCAGAGCCAGTGCCATAAGGTTGTAAACCTTGAGCATGTAGGCGCGAAGACCTTCATCGATCATCGCACCAGTCTGTGCACGGGTCTGGGCCATGCGGTTCTGGTAGTTATTGAAGTCAGCCATTGTTTCCTCTTTTGAGCTCCGTAATTGCTACGGTGTCGGGATACCTCCCGGGCGCCGCTGCGGAGCTTCAGCAAGCCTGCCCAAGAATATGATGGCAGAACGTGTCCGATACAAGGCCTTTCGCAGTCGAAAAGACACCATATGCGCGAAAAGCGCTCACGTTTCAGCGATCATTACAAAGAATTAATCGTTAAAGTTAAGCAGCGCACAACCGAAGATTATTCACCCGCCTGCCGCAAAACCGGAGCGGCCTTCTGCCCGAGAATTCGCCATGTGCCCATGAGGCCGATGCCTACCGTCATGACGAGGGCGACGACGACCGTGCCGATCGCCACATCCGGCAGGAAGCTGGAGGGCAGCTTCATGATGCGGGAAATGACGAACCAGGCGGAGACGCCGCCGGCAAAAAGCGCAAAAACGGCGGTGGCGAGACCGAGCATCATATATTCATAGGAGAAGGCGCGGATCAGCAGGCTGCGTGTACCGCCCAGTGTTTTCAGGATGACCGCATCATGGGTGCGGGCACGGTTTCCGGCGGCAAGAGCGCCGGCGAGGACGAGGACGGAGGCTATGAGCGCAACGGCCGCTGCTGCGCGAATTGCGGTGGCAAGCTGGCCGACCAGCCGGTTGACCACATCGAGGGCGTCCTTCACGCGTACGCTTGTTATCGTCGGGTAGGCGTTGGTAACGGCGCGCAATATCTGGCCCTCCTCGCTTGCGGATGCGGAGGGGTCGGCGAGTGTGGCAAGCCAGGCATGTGGTGCGCCACGGAAGGTATTGGGTGAAAACACCATGACGAAATTGATCGACAGCGATTCCCATTTGACATTGCGCAGATTGGCGATCTTTGCCGTGATGCTGCGGCCGAGCACGTTGACGGTAACGGTGTCGCCGATCTTGAGGCCCAGTTCCTGCGCCTCTTTCGCCGCAAAAGAGACCAGCGGCTCGCCGCTATAATCCGGTCCCCACCATGTTCCTTCGGTCAGCTTGGCGTTTTCGGGAGCATCCTGCGAATAGGTTATGCCCCGATCACCGCGCAGCAGCCAGCGCCCGGATGGCGGCACGTCTATCTTCGTCACGTCCTCGCCATTAAGAGCCAGAATGCGGCCGCGCAGCATCGGCACCTCGGTCAGCGTGCCCTGAGGCGCTTCTTGCCTGAGAAGATCGCGGAAACCCTGCAACTCGGTGCCCTGAATATCCACGAAGAAGAAATTCGGCGCTCGTTCCGGCAGGCTGTCGGTCAGTTCGCGGCGCAGATTGCCGTCGATAAGCGTCAGGGTCACCAGCAACGTCAGCCCAAGGCCGAGGGAGAGAACGACCGAGGGGGTGAGCGCACCCGGCCGGTGAATATTACCGATCGCCAGGCGAAGGGCGGCGGAATGAACGCGCGGGCTGCGTTTGGCAATGGCCTTGACGCCTGACGCCACCAGTCGCAGCACCACAAACGCGAAGGCGATGGCGGCAAGGAAAACCGAGGCGATGAAACGTTCTTCTGCCGAAAAGATGGCAAGTATGGCCAGCGCAGCCAACAACAAGCCCGTCACTGCGAGATAAGGCCAGGACGGCCAGCTGCCCTCCTCGAACCCCTGCTCTCGAAAAAGGGCGGTCGCGGGAACTTCGCGCGCCTGGCCGAGTGGCACGATGGCGAAGGCAAGTGTCGTCAAGATGCCGAACAGGGCGGCAAGACCAAGTGCTGCCGGATAAAAGGCAAGCTCTTTCGGCACCGGAAGCACACCCTCCAGAAACCGCATGGCGATCAGCGGGGCGATGGCGCCCACAGCGAGGCCTATGACGATGCCAACGGCGGCAATGAACACGATCTGGAAGAGATAGGTCATGGTGACCACGGAAGCCGGCGCGCCGAGGCATTTCAGCGAGGCGATCGTGGTGCGCTTGGAATCGAGGAACGCGCGAACGGCGTTCGCAACGCCGACGCCGCCAACGATGAGGGCGGTCAGGCCCACCAGCGTCAGGAATTGCGAGAAGCGGTTGACGTTTTCGGTAAGCGATGGCGCTGCCCGGTCACTCGTGCGGATGGACCAGCCGGCATCGGGAAACGTCTTGTTGGCCGCATCGGTCATCGTTGCCCGCGCTGCAGGATCGTTCAGCATGATCTTGTAGGCGTGTTCGACCAGACTTCCGTTCTGAACGAGGCCTGAGGCGAAAAGCGCATCGCGGCTGACCATCAGCCTTGGGGCAAAACCGAAGCCGTCGGACAGGGCATCCGGCTCGTCGACAACCGTGCCGGTCAGTTTCAGCTTCACATTACCGAGAAGGATGTCGTCGCCGACCTTGATGCCCAGCCGCTCCAGGAGAAGCGGCGCGGCCACGGCGCCATAGGTATCGCCGTTCGCAGCCAGAAGCTCGCTCAGAGGCCGGTTTGGGTCTGCTACGAAGGCACCGTAGAGCGGATAGGCGCCGTCTACGGCCTTCACTTCCGTCAGCGTCTGTTCGGAACCATCGGCAAGGCGCGCCATGGAGCGCAGCCCGGTGGAAACCGCAATTTTGCCGAGGCCATCGAGGTAGGCCCGTTCCTCTGCGGTTGCCTCCCTGTTGCGCAGCTCGAAGCGCACATCGCCAGCCAGTATCGATTGGCCTTCCGTCGCAATCGCGCTGGTGACGGCGCGTGACACGGAGTTTACGGCGGCAATGGCGCCGGTTCCGAGCGCGATGCAGGCGAGGAAAATATAGAAGCCACGAAGGCCGCCGCGAATTTCGCGCCGCGCGAGCCTCAATGCGTTTTTGATGTTGGCAACAGACGGGAGAATGGAGCCGATCATGCCGATACCGCCCTGGCCATATGGGCAGCGGCGCTGTCACCCTCTATCTCGCCGGAGCGCACTTTGATCTGTCTTGAGCAACGGGCGGCCAGTGACGGATCATGGGTGACAAGGATCATCGTCATGCCGCGTTCGGCCTGTTTTGAGAAAAGAAGATCGGCGATCTGCTGGCCCGTATCCGCATCCAGATTACCGGTCGGTTCGTCTGCAATCAACACGGCGGGGGAGGGTGCAAGCGCGCGGGCGATCGCAACACGCTGCTGTTCGCCACCGGAGAGCTGGCCGGGATAATGGTTGAGGCGTTCGCCGAGACCGACAGCAACGAGTTCCCGTTTGGCGATCTCGAAGGGGTTCGGCACGTTGGCCAGTTCCAGCGGAACGGCTACGTTTTCCAGCGCCGTCATATTGGCGATGAGGTGGAAAGACTGGAAAACGATGCCGATATTCTTGCCGCGGAAATCCGCGAGAGCATCCTCGCCGAGCTTATGCAATTCCGTGCCCGCTATGACGATCTCGCCGCTATCCAGCCTTTCGAGACCGGCAAGCACCATGAGAAGTGTCGATTTTCCCGAACCGGAAGGGCCGACGATGCCCACCGCCTCGCTTTCGCCAATGGCAAGATCGATGCTCTTGAGAACGTGAACGGAGGCGGCGGCGTTGCCGAGCGTGAGGTCGGCCTTCTTAAGCTCTATGATGCTTTTCGTCACAATTCTCGTTCCTATATATGATGAAAACAGTCTGGCGGTGTCGATGCGCACGGTATTTCAGACAATGCAAACCAAGTTAGGAAAGCCGTGATGAGATTTAAAGCTGCCCTGTTTCACTTCATCGTCATTTTCGCCGCCGCCTTTTCCGCCTCGGCGGCCATGGCGCAGGAGCGGACATTGCAACTGGTTGGCCTGGGCGACAGTCTCATGGCGGGTTACCAGTTACCCCCCACCGATGGCTATACGGCACAGCTTGAAGCTGCATTAAAGGCCAAGGGCATCAATGTTACCGTCACCAATGCCGGTGTGTCCGGCGATACGTCCTCAGGCGGTCTGGCTCGGGCGGAGTGGTCGGTTCCCGATGGCACGGACGGGGTCATTCTGGAACTCGGCGCCAATGATGCGTTGCGCGGTATTGCGCCGGAACAGACGGAAAAGAACCTCGACGCCATCATTTCCGGCTTTCAGAAACGCAACATAGCGGTGCTGCTAGTCGGCATTATGGCTCCGCCGAACATGGGTGACGATTACGCCAAGCGCTTCAACCCGATCTATCCGAAGCTTGCAGAAAAATACAACCTGCCGCTTTATCCGTTTTTTCTGGATGGCGTGGTGACGGATGATAAGTTGAAGCTGGAGGACAAGATGCATCCCAATACGCAGGGTGTGGCGATGATGGTGGAGAAATCTTTGCCGGCTGTTGAAAGCTTCATCAAGACAATCGGTGCGCAAAAAAAATAAGCACTTGCGCCCGCCTGCATTGCATGATTCGCTATGCTTGTTCTGCCAAGAGATTCGGGGAGCTCGCCATGCCGAGACTGTTTATCGCCCTCGAAATTCCGCGCAATGCGGCTATGAGCCTGTCATTGTTGCGCGGTGGTCTGCCGGGAGCCCGGTGGATCGATGTGGAGAATTATCACATAACCCTGCGTTTTATCGGCGATATCGACGGGAGAACCGCCGATGAGGTCGTTGACAGGCTGGACCGGATCGACAGGCCGGAATTCCAGCTCAGTCTCAACGGGATGGGTTCCTTCGGCTCCAAGAAACCGCATTCGATCTGGGCGGGGGTTTCCCCCTCGCCGGAAATGAATGCGCTTCAGTCGGAGGTCGAAAGAATCTGTCAGAGGATCGGCCTGCCGCCGGATCCGCGCAAGTTCATGCCGCATGTGACGCTGGCGCGGTTGCGCTCTTCACGGCTGGACGATGTGGTGCAGTATCTTTCCGGGCGCGGCAATTTCCGCACATCGGCCTTCACGGTTGGTCGTTTCGTGCTGATGTCGTCCAAGGAATCGGTGGGTGGCGGACCCTACATCGTGGAAGAGGTGTTCCCGCTTCACGAAGCGCGGTCCAGCGCCATCTTCTCGAGCAACGAGCTGCATCCCGCAAAAAGCATGTTGTAGACGGCCAGAAATCCGTCGTCGCCACCGAAGTAGGGATCGGGCACGTTTTCGTGGCGTCCCGAAGCGTAGTCCAGGAACAGGTGGATTTTGTGCTTCCGGTTTTCGGGCGCCTTTCGGAGCAGTTTCGCGAGATTTCCTCCGTCCATGGCAAGGATGAGATCGAAGGTCTCGAAATCGGCCTGGCTGACCTGCCGTGCACGCTGCAGGGAAATATCGATCCCATGCTTGCGGGCGATTGCGATGGATCTGCGATCCGGGGCGGTACCGGTGTGCCAGCCGCCGGTGCCGGCGGAATCGACAGTGAGTTGGCGAGATACGCCTTCGGTTTCGGCAAGTTTTGTCAAAATGCCTTCGGCAAGCGGAGAGCGGCAGATATTGCCCATGCAGACAAAAAGAACGGCTGTATGTTTCATTGAATATGCGTCGATCCGGTCGTTGAGGCGTTAATGTTTCTCCGAAACAGCGGATCGCATGTCAAGCGGAGGCAAGATGCATGAAATATCCCAGACTTGAGCCGGAAGCCGTCCGGCAGGCGCTTTTAAAACTCGAAGGCTGGTCCTTGCGCGAGGACGGGGCGGCAATCGTCCGGTCGTTCAAGTTTGCGAGTTTTGCGGAGGCTTTCGGTTTCATGGCCGAGTCCGCACTCGTGGCAGAAAAGCTCAATCATCATCCAGAATGGTCCAACGTCTATTCGCGCGTCAGGGTCTGCCTCACCACCCACGATTCGCAAGGCGTGACCGAGCGGGATTTCCTGCTCGCGGAGGCCATGCAGAAGGCGGCAACGGGCCGTGGGAATTGAACGGCGGGCTTTAACTCCCATATAATAACCGTGACCGGAGGACCGTCGATCATGGATGATGTGAAAATCGGTGAAATTCTTTTGCCCGGGGAAACGGGCAGCCAGGGCGAACGCGAACGCGTCGTGCGCGCCAAATTCTGGCCGAAGCTGAAGCGTGTGATGACCAAAGTGCCCTTCGCGCGCGATGCGGCAGCAGCCTATTATTGCGCGATCGACCGGGATACGCCGCTGCGTGCCAAGGGCATCATTCTGGCCGCGCTCGCCTATTTCATCATGCCGTTTGATGCCATACCGGACATGCTGGCGGTCGTTGGATTTACCGACGACATCGCGGTCATTACGGCCGCGCTTGCGATGATCCGCGCCCACATCAAGATGGAGCATTACGATGCGGCGGATGCCATGCTGAAACGGCAGCAGGAGGCCGAATAACACGTCTGTGATGACGAGGCTCCTCGGAGCCGGGCAGGTGACAAATTGTTGCCTGAATTTGTGTGTCATAGACATGACGGGGAGGGCGTGCCACGCCTTTCTTCTCAGGGTGCGGGCGTAGCCGATCTGTAACACTTCAAGACGTTTTCGGCATTTTATACGTGTTGTTGACGGTTTGGTAACCGCTTCCTGACCACAATGAGAAAAGACGATCCGCACCTGAACGTGGCCGATCCATAAACATGGAGCCCGCCGCTGCTTCGGGCCAATGGAAGACAATAACCCGGCAGGAAATTCTATGTTTGTAAGAAGTGTAGCAACCGCAGTGGCCATTTTGCTGACCAGCGTCGGCGTAGCATCTGCACAGTCGCCCACGCGCATCCAGCAGTTCAATGCATGGGGCGCCTATTCGTACAAATCGGGCAACAGCACCGTCTGCTACGTTCTTTCCATCCCCACTTCCAAGGAACCGGCGAGCGTCGATCACGGCGATATCTTCTTCATCGTGTCGCAGCGTCCGGGCCAGAATATTTCCTACGAGCCGCAGGCCATGGTGGGTTACCCGCTGAAGCAGGGCTCCAAGGTCAATGTCACGATCGACAACAAGAACTTCGTGATGTTTACCAAGGACAAGGCTGCCTGGGTTGAAAATGCTGCCGAAGAACCCGCTCTCGTGGCCGCGATGAAGGGCGGCAAGTCGATGACGGTGAAGGCGGTCTCCGGCCGCGGCACCGCGACTTCCTATTCCTATTCGCTTTCGGGCATTTCGGCTGCTTTCAAGCAGATCGAAAGCTGCAAGTAATTCTGACGCTTCGTCAGCTTTGTGATTGGCCGGTCATTGACCGGCCATTTGCGTTTTTGCTTGTTTGATGCTAAAGGCGCGGCAACATTGACAGGCGGATGCGCGAAAAGTGCTCCGCCTTTGATTTTCTCGACATGCAGACGATTTTCCGCCTTTCCTAAAGGCCGGTCGTGCGATGCATTGGATGATGGGATAGCGTGATGTCCGTATTGCATGCCCCTGCCGGTCTGGCAGTCAAAACTCCCCTGATCGCCAATAGCGATCTCATGTCCGGCAAGCCGTCGCTGATCGGCATGACGCGGGAGGAAATGGGCGAGGCGCTGGCCGAGATCGGCGTGCCGCAGAAGCAGGTGAAGATGCGTGTCAGCCAGTTGTGGAACTGGCTATATGTGCGCGGCGTCTCGGATTTCGACAACATGACCAATGTTGCCAAGGAACTCAGGGAAAAGCTGAAAGCAGCCTTCACCATTGCCCGCCCGGAAATCGTCGAGGAGCAGATTTCCAACGACGGCACCCGCAAATGGCTGATGCGTTTTCCGCCGCGCGGTGCGGGACGTCCTGTCGAGATCGAGACGGTCTATATTCCCGAAGAAGGACGCGGCACGCTTTGCATTTCGAGCCAGGTGGGCTGTTCGCTGACGTGTTCCTTCTGTCACACCGGCACGCAACGTCTGGTGCGGAACCTGACGGCTGAGGAAATTCTCTCCCAGCTTCTGCTCGCCCGCGACCGGCTCGGCGATTTTCCTGACGGTTCGACGCCGGTCGGCGCCTATGTGCCGAGCGAAGGCCGCAAGGTCTCCAACATCGTGATGATGGGCATGGGCGAACCGCTCTACAATTTCGAACATGTGAAGACCGCACTTCTGATCGCCACCGATGGTGACGGCCTGTCGCTCTCCAAGCGTCGCGTGACCCTGTCCACCTCGGGCGTCGTGCCGGAAATCTTCCGCACGGGCGATGAGATCGGCGTCATGCTGGCGATTTCACTGCATGCGGTGCGCGACGATCTGCGCGACATGCTGGTGCCGATCAACAAGAAATACCCGCTGAAGGAGCTGATCGAGGCTTGCCGCAATTATCCGGGTGTCTCCAACGCCCGCCGCATTACCTTCGAATATGTGATGCTGAAGGATGTGAACGACAGTCTGGAAGACGCCAAGATGCTGGTGCAGCTTCTGAGGGGCGTTCCAGCCAAGATCAATCTCATTCCGTTCAATCCGTGGCCAGGCACGAATTACCAGTGCTCCGAATGGGCGCAGATCGAGAAGTTCGCGGATTTCATCAATCAGGCGGGTTACGCTTCGCCGATCCGTACGCCGCGCGGCCGCGATATTCTCGCTGCCTGCGGCCAGCTGAAATCGGAATCCGAGCGCATGCGCAAAACCGAAAGGCTGGCTTTCGAGGCGATGATGATTGCCAACCACGGTGCGGACGACTGAATCGACGCCAATCGCGGCAGAAAGCTTGGTTCGTTACGGTTCTTTGATTGATTTCGGGCGGTCTTGTTTCTAATAAGACGGCAATAAGAAACCAACTGGAGGATACCTATGCGTGCATTCATTCTGGCGCTCGCGGCCGCGAGCGCCCTCGTTCTGCCGGCCAAGGCTGAAAACGTCACCGTTGCCGTCACCGCCATTGTCGAACATCCGGCGCTTGACGCCGCACGTGACGGCGTCAAGGCAGCGCTTGCCGAAGCCGGTTACAAGGAAGGCGAGAACCTCAAGTTCCTCTACGAGTCCGCGCAGGGTAATCCAGGCACCGCAGCGCAGATTGCGCGTCAGTTCGTGGGCGAAGCCCCCAATGTCATCGTACCGATCTCCACACCGTCCGCCCAGGCTGTCGTTGCAGCGACGCGCGACATTCCGGTTGTCTTCACGGCTGTTTCCGATCCGGTTGGCGCACAGCTCGTTAAGGACATGCAAAAGCCCGGCCGCAACGTGACCGGACTTTCCGACATGCTGCCGGTTGCTGAGCATCTGGCGCTGATCAAGGAAATTTCGCCCAACGCCAAGTCCATCGGCTTTATCTACAACTCCGCCGAAGCCAACTCCGTCTCGACGCTTGCAGCGCTGAAGGCTGAGGCTGAAAAGGCCGGCCTGAAGGTCGTTGAATCTGTCGCCACTAAATCCGCCGAAGTGCAGGGCGCGACGCGCGCACTGGTCGGTAAGGCCGACGTGATCTACGTGCCGACCGACAATACCATCGTTTCCGCTTTCGAGGCGGCAGCTGGCGTTGCGAGTGAGGCGAAAATTCCGCTTTATGCCGCCGATACGGATTCCGTTGCGCGCGGTGCGGTTGCGGCTCTCGGCTTCAACTATTTCGACGTTGGCAAGCAGACCGGCGCTGTCGTTGTTCGCATTCTCAAGGGTGAGAAGCCCGGCGACATTCCGGCAACCGTTGCCGTCGGCACCGATCTGGTGATCAACAAGAAGGCTGCTGAAAAAGCTGGCGTCACCTTCCCCGAAAGCGTGACGAAGCGCGCCACCAAGGTCATCGACTAAACCGGACTTCGGGCGGCGGTCACTCGCCGCCCGCTTTGCGCGGCACGCAACGGTGCCCGTATCCGCCGACGCGGCGGCAATAACAAGGACATTACCGTGAGCCAAATCGCTTTCTGGGGTGCCGTGGAACTGGGACTGGTCTTCGCCTTCGTGGCGATCGGCGTCTATCTCGCTTTCCGGGTACTTGATTTTCCTGATCTGACCGTTGACGGTTCCTTTCCGCTCGGCGCAGCCGTTGCGGCCGTGATGATCATCGCCGGCCTCAATGCTTGGGTCGCGACGGCGATTGCGATGGTTGCCGGCGCCGGTGCTGGCATCGTTACGGCCACGCTCAACGTTCGGTTCAAGATACTCAACCTGCTTGCGTCAATCCTGACGATGATCGCGCTGTTTTCGGTGAACCTTCGGGTGATGGGAAAACCGAATGTGGCGCTGCTCAATCAGGATACGATGATCTCGCCGTTCTACGGTCTCGGTCTTTCCGAATATCTCGTGCGGCCACTCTTTATCGGCGTTCTGGTATTGCTCGCTGTCATTCTCGTCTGGCGTTTCCTTGAGAGCGACGCGGGCCTTGCCATGCGGGCGACGGGCGCGAATGCGCGGATGGCGCGCGCCCAAGGGGTGAAGACCGGCAACCAGATCTATCTTGGCATGGCGCTTTCGAATGCACTGGTCGCGCTCGGCGGCGCGCTTTTTGCGCAGACCAATGGCTTTGCCGATGTGACTGCCGGTGTCGGCACCATCGTCGTCGGGCTTGCGGCCGTCATCATCGGCGAAACGCTGTTCGGCTCGCGGGGCATTCTGATTGCGCTCATCGGCTGTGTTTTCGGCTCCATCGCCTACCGCCTTGCCATCCAGCTCGCTTTGTCGAGCGATGTGCTGGGTCTCAAGGCCTCCGATCTCAATTTCGTTACGGCGGTACTGGTAGCCATTGCATTGATCCTGCCTCGACTGCGCCGCGGGGGAGCAACATCGTGATTTCCCTTTCCGACATTCAGGTCATCTTCGGGCGTGGCACACCGCTGCAAAAGCAGGCGCTGGCCAAGATCGATCTTACCATCGAGGATGGTTCCTTCGTTACCGTGATCGGCTCCAACGGTGCCGGCAAATCCACGCTTCTCGGCGTTCTCGCGGGCGATGTCCTGCCGACGGCCGGAAAGGTGATGGTTGGTGGCGCCGATGTCACACGCAAAACAACCGCTAGCCGGGCTGGGCGGGTGGCGCGCGTGTTTCAGGACCCATTGGCTGGCAGCTGTGGCGCGCTCACAATTGAGGAGAACCTTGCGCTTGCGGCGTCTCGCGGAGAGCGTCGCGGCTTGTTGCCGGCGCTTGGGCGCGGCAGGCGGGATTTCTTCAGGGAGCGTATCGCTTCGCTCAATCTCGGTCTGGAAAATCGTTTGAAGGACCGCATGGATCTGTTGTCCGGCGGGCAAAGGCAGGCGGTCTCGCTTGTCATGGCAACGCTTTCCGGTTCGGACGTGTTGCTGCTTGACGAACATACGGCAGCACTCGATCCCGGCATGGCGGAGTTCGTGATGGAGCTGACCCGCAAGGTGGTTTCCGAGCGCAAGCTGACGACGCTGATGGTTACCCATTCCATGCGTCAGGCGCTGGACTATGGCGACCGCACGATCATGCTGCACGCCGGTGAAATCGTGCTCGATGTGTCCGGCGAAAGCCGCAAGGGTCTTCAGGTCGAAGATCTTATCGACATGTTCCGCAAGATACGCGGCCAGACGCTTGATGACGATGAGCTATTGATCGGCTGATGAGTTATCCGAAAGGCGCCTGCGGGCGCCTTTTTTATTTGTGCGTCATCGCGTCTGGGTGAGGAAAATCTTGACGGCGAAAAGCGAAAATACACCGGCGATCGTATAATCCAGCCCGCGCAGAACCTTCTTGTTGCGCTGGAGCCAGGCCGACAGCACATCGGCGGCAACGACGATGCCGATGCCGATCGGCAGCGCCACGATGATTGACCAGAGCCCAAGGAAAATAAGCTTGCCGGTGACATGCGGATCGGATGCGCTGACGAATTGCGGCAGGAAGGTCATGAAAAAGATGATGACCTTTGGATTGAGCAGATTGACCCAAATACCGTTCAGCAAGGCGGATTTCAGTGAAGATTGCTGTTTTTCGCCCGTGGTCTTGACCATCACGAAATCCGATCCCTTGCGGATCGCCTGAATGGCGAGCCAGACAAGATAGGCGGCCCCGCCGGTCTTCAGGATGAGGAAGGCTGTCGGCGATGCGACGATGAGGGCCGCGACGCCGAAGGCAACCAGCATCGTATGCACGGTAATACCGAGATTGGTGCCCACAAGGGTCATGAAACCCGCTGCCCGGCCCTCGCGTATTGACCGGCTGATCCATAGCGTCATGTCAGGACCGGGCGTTACCGCCAGAAGCAGGATGGCGACGGTGAAGGCGGCAAGTGTTGGCAGGCTCGGAACGAAATCCATCGCGGCACCCGTAAAGCTGGAGACTGCCGTTGCTTAACGCGAATTCGCGTTTCTGCCAATGTTTTTGCGCGCCGGGACATTGATACGAAAACCGGGGATGATCAAAAGTGGATAGCCGCCGCAACTTTCAAAGTGCGGCGGCGTCGGGCGATCAGTTTTTGAGGAAGCTGGTGAAGGCGGCGGAATATTCGGTGTGCCAGCGCGACAGTGGCGGACGATTTTGGACGATGTCTTGAGCTGCCCACAGAATGCGTTTCTCATCCGTCGGGCGATCCACTTCGCCATCCGGGCAGAGAATGTAGAAATCGCCCCTGGCGATGCTCTCGATCATGAAATCAACGGTCTGCTCGCCGGTCCAGGCTCCTGCTGGTTTTTCCGTCCTGCCATTTGCCGTGAGGCCGGTGAAGACAAAACCGGGGATCAGGAGATGGGCGGAAACCGCGCTGTTCGGAATATTGCGCAGCTCGTGCTGTAGCGCTTCCGTGAAGGCTTTGACGCCGGCCTTCGAGACATTATAGGCCGGATCGCCCGGCGGGGTGGTGATGCCCTGTTTCGAACCGGTATTGATGATGAGCGCGGCCTCGCCATGGGCGACCATGCCCTGCCCAAACACCCGGCTGCCGTTCACGACACCCATCAGGTTGACGTTGATGACTTTTTCCCAGTTGGCCTGAGCCCCGAAGATGGCGCTGCCCGGCTGGATGCCGGCATTGTTCATCAACACATGAACCCGCCCGAAACGCTGGATGACAGCGCGTTCCAGCGCCTCAAGCTCATCGAGTTTCGACACGTCGGTCGGTATTGCGACGATCTGTGCTTCGCCGTCCTTTGCGATGGTCAGAATATCAGCATGCGCTGCGGCAAGCCTGTCACCGTCGAGATCGACGAGGACGACGCTCATGCCGAAACCGGCAAATTTCCGGGCCGCGGCAAGTCCGATACCGGAGGCCGCGCCGGTGATGACAGCGACATTATCTTCCTTGAATGCGGGGTGGATGGTCGTCATAGGTTTTCCTTTCGCGTCGTTTTGTGCTGTTTCCAGCCGTTTGCAACGTTGCCTGAACCCTGAGTGGCTTCATTCACGGTCTTCAAGATGATCGCGCCGCTTCATGTTAAAGCGCGAAATCGCATAATGCATGTGACAATTCGTTCGTTCCAGTCATGACGCGCTGTTGCGGGGATCTGACCTTTCGCAAATGCCTATTGCCCTTTCGTCCTATTCGTTGTTTTGTCGGGCATCTTTTCCGAAAATCGCTTCACAGTTTTCGGGTTGCACTGTAAAAGTGCCGAAATCCCAAGGAAATGGCGGTACCCCGATGCCGTCATCATGCAGATGGACATCATAATGGCACTCCCGAAAGACGTTAAGAAAGTCGTTCTCGCCTATTCCGGCGGCCTCGACACCTCGATCATCCTGAAGTGGCTTCAGACGGAACTCGGCGCTGAGGTCGTGACCTTCACCGCCGATCTCGGCCAGGGCGAAGAGCTTGAGCCGGCGCGCAAGAAGGCCGAGTTGCTGGGCATCAAGGAAATCTTCGTCGAGGACGTCCGCGAAGAGTTCGTGCGTGATTTCGTTTTTCCGATGTTCCGTGCCAACGCCGTTTATGAAGGTGTCTATCTGCTCGGTACCTCCATCGCCCGCCCGCTGATTTCCAAGCACCTGATCGAGATCGCCAAGAAGACCGGTGCCGATGCCATTGCGCATGGCGCCACCGGCAAGGGCAACGACCAGGTCCGTTTCGAGCTTTCGGCCTATGCGCTGAACCCGGATATCAAGATCATCGCCCCATGGCGCGATTGGACTTTCAAGAGCCGGACCGACCTTCTGGAATTTGCCGAAAAGAACCAGATTCCCGTGGCCAAGGACAAGAAGGGCGAAGCGCCGTTCTCCGTCGATGCCAACCTGCTGCACTCCTCGTCCGAGGGCAAGGTTCTGGAAGACCCGGCTAAGGAAGCTCCGGAATATGTGCACATGCGCACCATTTCCCCGGAAGCGGCGCCTGACAAGGCAACCGTTATCAAGGTCGGTTTCCGCAAGGGTGATGCCTGCTCCATCAACGGTGTGGAAATGTCGCCTGCCACGCTTCTGGCGACGCTCAACAATTATGGTCGCGAAAACGGCATCGGCCGTCTCGATCTGGTCGAGAACCGCTTCGTCGGCATGAAGTCGCGTGGCGTCTACGAAACGCCCGGCGGCACCATCCTGCTGGCTGCGCATCGCGCGATCGAATCCATCACGCTCGACCGGGGTGCCGCGCATCTGAAGGACGATCTGATGCCGCGTTACGCCGAACTCATCTATTACGGCTTCTGGTTCTCGCCCGAGCGCGAGATGCTGCAGGCCCTGATCGACAAGAGCCAGGAGCATGTGGAAGGTGAAGTGACGCTGAAGCTCTACAAGGGCAATGTCATGGTGACCGGCCGCGAGAGCGCGAAGTCGCTCTATTCCGACGCGCTGGTGACGTTCGAGGACGACCACGGTGCTTATGACCAGAAGGACGCAGCTGGCTTCATCAAGCTCAATGCCCTGCGCCTGCGCACCCTTGCGAAGCGTAATCTCGGCAAGTAAATCTGCTGAAGTATGAATTGGAAAAACCCGCAGGTGGCAACGCCTGCGGGTTTTTTCATGTCTCTCTTCTGGAAACGGCGCGAAAGCCGATGTAGCTGGCAACGGCCACGAATTCCATAACCGGAATGATGATGCCGAAGCTGGTCAGCGGGGAACCGATGAGCGAGGCCATTGCCCCACCCGCAAAGCCAGATCCCATCTGGATGAAACCCATCATGGCCGATGCCGAGCCGGCGATATGCGGGAAGGGGGCGAGGGCCGCCGTGACCATTGAAGGCGTCAACAGCGCGATCCCGACCGTCGCCACCGCGACGGGTCCCATGATGGAGAGGAAGGACGGCGGCACGAGGAAAACCGACAGCATGATGAGAAGACCGCCCGTGCCGGAAAAACAAAGGCCAAGCACGACGGAACGCCGGTCGCCCAGTCTAGGCGCGATGTAACGCAACGCAATCGAACCGAAGAAATAGGCGCCTGTTTGCATCAGCATGCCGACACCGAAGGCCGTGGGGGACATGCCGACTTCGTTGATGAGGATGAAGGTCAGCATGGTGGCTTGCGCATAAAGTGCGCCGATGGAGCCGCCGAGCACAAGGGCGGCCAGAAGAAAACGCGGCTGCTTCAGCAATGTGCCATAGGCCGACAGAAGGTGTCGGGGTCGGATCCTGGTTTTGTCAGGCACCGTCGTTTCACGCAGAAAAAGCACCACCGAAAGGATGGCGATAGCTCCGAGACCGGCCATGAGGAAAAATACCGATTGCCAGCCAAAAGCCGCAAGCGACAGACCACCGATCGTCGGCCCCATCGCAGGGCCGATCGCCAGCATGATGCCGATGAGGTTCATGATGCTGGAGGCTTCCGGGCCGGTGAACTGATCGCGCACCACGGCGCGCGCAACAGTCATGCCAACGGAAGCGCCGATGCCCTGAACGAGGCGCGCGAACAGCAGCACTTCGATGGTTGGGGCCAAGAGGGCCAGCACACCACCGCCCAGAAAGATCGACAGGAAGACGAGGCTCGCCTTGCGCCGCCCGAAGGCATCGGATGCCGGCCCGGCAAGCAATTGGGCTAAGGCAAAACCGGCAAAATAGAGCGACAGGCTGAGTTTTATGGCGGAGTCGCTGGTTGCGAAAACCCGTGTCAGCTCCGGCATGGCCGGCGTGTAAATCGACATGGAAATGGGCGCCAGCGCTGTCAGCAATGCTCCGAGCAAAGCCGTGCGTTTTCTGGACATGATCGTTTTCGACATTGCGATCAGCCGTTCTGGCCCTGCTGTTCCGGTTGCAGATTGTTGCGAAGCGTCTGCAGGAAGCTACGGAAAAGCGCGACTTCCTCTTCGTTCAGTCCCTGTGTGGCCTGAAGAACGAGCTGGTCGATTTCATGACCGACAGCTTCCAGCATGTCGGCGGAGGTTTTCGTCAGGACGATACGTTTGGAACGCCTGTCCTGCGGGTCCTGCTGGCGTTCTATCAGATTGAGTGACTGCAACTTGTCGAGATAGGCGCAGATCGTCATGGGTTCGATGCCGAGACGGGCGGCGATGTCAGCCTGTTTGCTGCCATCGATAACCGCAACTGTCAGCAATGCTCTTGCTTCGCCGGGGGTAAGGCCCAGTCCGGCTTCCGAGATACGGCGCTCAAATGCACTGTTCAGCAGGCGTGCGCCGCTGTTCAGCAAAAATGCCAATGAATCTTTTTCGCGTGTGCCCATGCTTCGCCTTTTGGTAAGTCAGCCTTACTAAGTTTCGGACGATAAGCAATGGCGCGTAAATCATATTATCGAAAATTGCGTAAAGTATTCGTCAGTTTGATTGCGGGACGTCCAACAACATTGCCTGTCATCGTCACGTCGAAGCAAAAAAAGACAATACGTCCTGCATTTTTTCCACTTCATCCGTCGTGCCAATGGAACGGGCAATCTCGATCCGGTCAGAAAAATACGTCACGAAGTCGAAATCCGTGTCGTCGGTCACGTCGGCAATGTCAATCACCTCGCCATTGGCATTCAGCGTCTGTGCCGGAAGTTCGGACGAAAGCTCAAGCCAGGTATTGTGGCTGATTTTTCCGGTATCGTAATATTCCTGCGCGATTTCCCGCAATTGCCGGGGGCTGACACGGGTGAAATCGATGCGGTCTATCGTTTCTTCAAAGCCGGTGGCCGCGTCGGATGGGGCTGCCTTGCCGAAATCGGGGCTTCCCACGGGTCTGATGTTTTTGGAATTGTCCCTGAAAAGGAAACTATTGGCAGACCTTAAAGAATAAATCTCCATAATACATATCTCCATCATGGGATATTATTACGAGAAATCAAAACATGCCGTCGCCATGCCGGTCAATACTTGGAGGTGTTGACGATCATGTCTTCCACACCAAATTCCGGCATATTGAATTGGCGGTGAAGGCATGCCCATATGGGCGTAAACCGGAATTGTACAAGGAAGATGAAATGCCATCCACGACCGCGCCCTATCCCGCACTCGTTACCTGGAACGGTCAGAACGGTCTGCCGAAATTCGATGCAGTCAAGGATGAGGATTTTGCTCCGGCCTTTGAAGCCGCCCTTTTGTCCCATGAACAGGAAATCGATGCGATTGCCGGCAATCCGCAGGCGCCGACCTTCGAAAACACCGTGACCGCGCTTGAAATCGCAGGCGACGAACTCTCGCGCATTTCGGCGCTGTTCTGGAACAAGGCGGGTGCCCACACCAACAGCGTCATTCAGGCACTGGAGCGGGAAATCGCGCCGAAAATGTCACGGCACTATTCCAAGATCGGCATGAACGAGGCGCTGTTCAGACGCATCGACACGCTATGGGAAACGCGCGATTCGCTTTCCCTGACCGGCGAGGAAAAACGCGTTCTCGAACGGCACTGGAAGGGTTTCGTGCGCTCCGGCGCAAAGTTGCAGAAGGACCGTCAGGAGCGTCTGGCGGCCATCAATGAAGAGCTTGCCGGTCTCGGTGCCAAATTCGGGCAGAATGTTCTGGCGGATGAAAAGAGCTGGAAACTTTTGCTCTCCACCGATGACGAGCTTTCCGGCATTCCCGGTTTTCTGCGTGATGCCATGGCAGGCGCCGCGCGCGAACATGGCGAAGACGGCAAATTTGCCGTTACCCTTTCCCGCTCCATCATCGAGCCATTCCTGACCTTCTCCGAACGCCGCGACTTGCGCGAGCAAGCCTTCAAGGCCTGGGCGGCTCGCGGCGAAAATGGTGGCGATACCGACAACCGCGCAACCGTCCGCCGTACGCTGGAACTGCGTGAGGAAAAGGCACAGCTTCTCGGCTACAAGAATTTTGCTGCCTACAAGCTGGACGACACGATGGCAAAAACGCCGGATGCCGTGAACGGTCTTTTGGGCCAGGTCTGGGAAAAGGCCGTGCTGCGCGCAGGTGAGGAGGAGGCTGAACTTGCCGCCATCATCGCCGCGGAGGGCAAGAACCACGAGGTGATGCCCTGGGACTGGCGCCATTACGCCGAAAAGCTGCGGGCACAGAAATTCAGCTTCTCCGAGACTGAATTGAAGCCGTATCTGCAATTGGAAAAGATCATCGATGCGTGTTTCGATGTGGCCAACCGGCTCTTTGCAATTCGTGCCGTCGAGATCAAGGGTGTCGCCGCCTATCATCCCGATGTGCGGGTTTTTGAAATCCGCGACGACAAGGGCGACCTGAAGGCAATGTTCCTCGGCGATTATTTCGCCCGCCCGTCCAAGCGTTCCGGCGCGTGGATGAGTTCGTTCCAGTCGCAGCACAAGCTGCCTTTGAAGAACGGCACTGTCGGTGAAATACCGATCATCTACAATGTCTGCAATTTTGCAAAACCGGCAGAGGGAAAGCCTGCGCTGCTTTCGCTCGATGATGCGCGCACGCTGTTTCACGAATTCGGCCACGCCCTGCACGGCATGTTATCTGATGTCACCTATCCTTCAGTTTCCGGAACGGGTGTGTCGCGCGATTTCGTCGAGTTGCCGTCGCAGCTTTACGAACACTGGTTGACCGTGCCGGAAATTCTGGAGAAATATGCCCTGCATTATGAAACCGGGGCACCGATGCCAAAGGCGCTGCTGGACAAGGTTCTGGCAGCACAGACCTTCAATGCCGGTTTCAGCACGGTGGAATTCACTTCTTCGGCCATCGTCGATATGGCGTTCCATACCCGTGACAGCGTCGGCGATCCCATGGTCGTGCAAGGTGAGGTGCTTTCCGCCCTGAACATGCCGAAGTCCATTGTCATGCGGCATGCGACGCCACATTTCCAGCATGTGTTTTCCGGTGATGGTTATTCGGCCGGTTATTATTCCTACATGTGGTCGGAGGTGCTGGACGCCGACGCGTTTTCTGCCTTCGAGGAAACCGGCAACGCCTTCGATGGTGAAATGGCGCGCAAGCTGAAAGAGAATATCTATTCAGTCGGTGGCTCGATCGATCCGGAGGAGGCCTATCTTGCTTTTCGCGGAAAGATGCCAAGTCCCGATGCCATGCTTTTGAAGCGCGGCCTCGTATAAAAGACTGTCATATTCTTGAGCTAGAACCTGAGCGCAGGGGGCATATGACAATGCCCCCCTTTCGCATTTGCAAAAAAAAGGTTATGAGCGCGCCAAACTAAATTGGCGCATCTCACGACGGTAGCGCCCAACCTCAGAGATTTTGAACAATGGCAATTCGCAACATCGCGATTATCGCGCACGTTGACCATGGAAAAACGACGCTCGTTGACGAGCTTCTGAAGCAGTCCGGCTCGTTCCGCGACAACCAGCGCGTTGCGGAACGCGTGATGGATAGCAACGATCTCGAAAAGGAACGCGGCATCACCATTCTTGCCAAGGCGACTTCGGTGGAGTGGAAGGGTGTTCGCATCAACATCGTCGACACCCCCGGCCACGCCGATTTCGGCGGCGAAGTTGAGCGTATCCTGTCGATGGTGGATGGCGCGATCGTTCTGGTCGATAGTTCCGAAGGCCCGATGCCGCAGACGAAGTTCGTCGTCAGCAAGGCGCTGAAGGTTGGTCTTCGCCCGATCGTCGCGATCAACAAGATCGACCGTCCGGATGGCCGCCATGAAGAGGTCATCAACGAAGTTTTCGACCTTTTCGCAAATCTCGATGCTACCGACGAGCAGCTCGACTTCCCGATCCTTTACGGTTCCGGCCGTGACGGCTGGATGAACGTCAACCCAGAAGGTCCGAAGGATCAGGGTCTTGCACCGTTGCTCGATCTGGTTCTGGAGCATGTTCCGGAGCCTACGGTTGAAGAAGGTCCGTTCCGTCTGATCGGTACGATCCTCGAAGCCAACCCCTTCCTCGGCCGTATCATCACCGGCCGTATTGCTTCCGGTTCGATCAAGCCAAACCAGGCCGTGAAGGTACTTGGCCAGGACGGCAAGACGATCGAAACCGGTCGTATTTCCAAGATCCTCGCATTCCGCGGCATTGAGCGCACATCCATCGATGAAGCCCATGCGGGTGACATCGTCGCCATCGCTGGTCTTTCCAAGGGCACTGTTGCCGATACCTTCTGTGACCCTTCCGTCACCGAGGCGATGACCGCACAGCCGATCGATCCGCCGACCGTTACCATGTCCTTCATCGTCAACGACAGCCCGCTTGCCGGCACCGAAGGCGACAAGGTCACGAGCCGCGTCATCCGCGACCGTCTGTTCAAGGAAGCCGAAGGCAACGTCGCGCTGAAGATTGAAGAGGCTGAAGGCAAGGACTCGTTCTTCGTTTCCGGGCGTGGCGAATTGCAGCTGGCAGTTCTCATCGAAACCATGCGTCGCGAAGGCTTTGAGCTTGCAGTTTCGCGTCCGCGCGTTGTCATGCACAAGGATGAGAACGGCGCCATGATGGAGCCGATCGAAGAAGTCGTGATCGACGTCGATGAAGAGCATTCCGGCGTCGTCGTTCAGAAGATGTCCGAGCGCAAGGCTGAAATGGCTGAGCTCCGTCCCTCCGGCGGTAATCGCGTTCGTCTGAAGTTCTACGCTCCGACCCGCGGCCTGATCGGCTACCAGTCGGAACTTTTGACCGACACGCGCGGCACGGCGATCATGAACCGTCTGTTCCACGACTATCAGCCGTACAAGGGTGCGATTGCTGGTCGCGTTAACGGCGTTCTTTTGTCGAACGGTTCGGGCGAAGCTGTCGCCTACGCCATGTTCAACCTGGAAGATCGTGGCCCGATGATCATCGAGCCGGGTGAGAAGGTTTATGCCGGCATGATTATCGGCATTCACTCTCGCGATAACGATCTCGAAGTGAACGTGCTGAAGGGCAAGCAGCTGACCAACATCCGTGCCGCCGGTAAGGATGAAGCCGTAAAGCTGACGCCGCCGATCCGCATGACGCTCGACCGCGCGCTTTCCTGGATCCAGGACGACGAGCTGATGGAAGTGACGCCGAAGTCCATCCGTCTGCGCAAGATGTTCCTCGACGCCAACGATCGCAAGCGTTTCGAAAAGGCGAAGCTCGCAGTTTGATTGCGGCTTCCCGTCAAGAATTTGAAAAAACCCGGCCGCGAGCCGGGTTTTTTTATGCGCATGTTTTATTTGTGCATGAGTCGAAAGACCCTTGTGTCAAAGGTTAAGGATGCGTTAATTTTTTTCGGTCGTCCACATGAATAGGCTGTGGGTAAGCTTGCTGTCGTTAACCTTTATGGCTGGCAAGTTTTCATGGTCGGGGCCAGAATCGCGTTATGAAAACGTTATCCATAGATGTTCGCCGAGCCGAACCGCAAGATGCGCGCGCAATAGCCGAAGCGCACCGTCTGTCATGGCAACAGGCCTATGCCGGGCTGATCCCGCACCGACCGCTGACGCAGATGCTGGAGCGCCGCGGCGAAATCTGGTGGAAGAAGGCGACTCGGGGTTCCGCAACCATGCTGGTGGTGGAAGTGAAGGGCGTGGTTGCCGGATATGCCACGCTGGGCTTAAGCCGTGCGCGTGGGCTGCCGCATGACGGCGAGATCTACGAGCTTTATCTGCGGCCGGAATATCAGGGCATCGGTCTTGGCTCGCTGCTGTTCACGGAAGCTCGCCGGCTGCTGACCTCGCTCGGCTGCAATGGTGTTGTGGTCTGGTGCCTCGAAGATAGCGAGGTCGCCAATCGGTTTTTCCGTTCGCATGGCGGCCGGGACATCGCCGAGGGCATGGAAGATTTCGGCGGCAGGTCACTGCGCAAGATCGGTTTCGTCTGGAATTAAGTACGCAGCCGGGTGATTTCACGCCGGTTTCATTTTTTCCGGTCGGCCATTCACAATCCCGATGCCCTCAAATTCGGCATTCTGCCTTATCCGCCTAAAGCCATGTTGCAATACGGCGACTTTCCCAGTATCGAAAACCAAATCCAACCCCGTCGAATGAGGGAAGCGAATGCGTATCGATGCAATTTCCATTGGCAAGAATCCGCCGGAAGACGTGAATGTTATTGTCGAGGTGCCGGTTGGCGGCCAGCCGATCAAGTACGAGATGGACAAGGACGCCGGTGCGCTGATCGTCGATCGTTTCCTCTACACGCCGATGACCTATCCGGGTAACTATGGCTTCGTGCCGCATACGCTTTCCGACGATGGCGACCCGATCGACGTTCTTATCTGCAATACCCGCCCGCTGGTTCCCGGCTGCGTGATCAATGTGCGCCCCATCGGCGTCATGATCATGGAAGACGACGGCGGCAAGGACGAGAAGATCCTCGCCGTCCCGGTTCCGAAGCTGACGCGCCGTTACGACAAGGTCCATAACTACACCGACCTGCCGGAAATCACGCTGAAGCAGATCGAGCACTTCTTCGAGCATTACAAGGATCTGGAGCCCGGCAAGTGGGTGAAGATGGGCGGTTGGCAGGATGTCGACGTTGCCAAGAAGCTTATCGTCGAAGCCATCGAGCGTTACAAGACGCAGGGCTGATTTCAGCCGTTGCTTTAGACACCCAGCTTTCTAAAAAGCTTTTCGAAATCCTCCGGGTCGGTATCGATCCGGAGGATTTTTTTACGCGCTGTTTCACCTGAAATGAAGGTGATGGACGATTTGGGCAGGCCGAATTTTTTCGCCAGCAAAATGACCAGGGCCTTGTTCGCCTTGCCGCCTTCAGGCACTGCGCTGACGCGGGCCTTCAGATGGGCATTTCCGTCAGCGTCCTGCTCCACGCCGTCAATGGCATCGCGTCCCCCGTTCGGGGTGAGGCGAACGGACAGGCGTATGTGATCGCCGTGTCTTTGCCAGAGGTCGCTCAAGCGACCATGGGATAGAGCGTATTCCACATGAAGGAGCGGATGAAGAAGATGATCAGCAGCAGGATGATCGGCGAAATATCGATGCCGCCGAGATTAGGCAGAATGCTACGGATTGGGCGCAGGACCGGCTCGGTGACGTTGACCAGAAAGCTGCCGATGGCATTCACGAACTGGTTGCGGGAGTTGATGACGTTGAAGGCGTAAAGCCAGGAAAAAATGGCGCTGGCGATCAGCACCCACGTATAGAGGTTCAAAGCCAGATCGATAGTCTGAAACAGGGCAAGCATCAATATCTCCGTATCTTGATTGCAAGACATTTAGACATTCGCTCGTGAACCGGCAAGTGTTGCGCCTATAGGGCTGGCGATTCTTGTCGTATCGCTCTATTGCAGACTTCTCATATTGTCTCGAGAGCACCCAGCCGATGTCCCTGCCTTCTGCCGAAAACCGCTTCGGTGCATTCCGGCATAGTTCCTATCGCCGTTTTTTCAGCGCCCGGTTTTTTTCGGCCTTCGCAATCCAGATCGTCAGCGTTTCCGTGGGCTGGCAGATGTATGAGGTCACCGGCAATGCCTTTTATCTCGGCTTGATCGGTCTTTTCCAGTTTCTGCCATCGCTGCTTTTGATCCTCGTCACTGGAACGGTGGCGGACAGGCACAATCGCCGGCGCATTATGGCCGTATGCCTTCTGATCGCGGCCGGTTGCGCGGCGGCTCTGCTTGGCCTGACGCTGGCACACAGCTTTTCTCCCTGGCCGGTCTTTGCCATTCTCGTCGTGTTCGGCATAGAGCGGGCTTTCATGGGGCCGGCGGTGCAATCGCTGGCTCCCAATCTTGTGCCTGTCGAGGATTTGCCGAACGCCATCGCCTGGAACTCCTCTTCATGGCAGATGGCGTCCATTCTTGGCCCTGTCGCCGGTGGCCTGCTTTATGGTCTCGGCGCTTCCGTGGCCTATAGCGTGGCGCTCGTGCTGTTCATCGTGTCCGCTATGCTGGCGGTGACGATCCGCAAACCGGAGCAACGGGGTCCTGCAAAAGCGATCAGCCTCGAGACCATGCTGGCCGGGTTCAAATTCATCTCGCAGGAAAAAGTGGTTCTCGGCGCCATCTCGCTCGATCTTTTTGCCGTGTTGCTCGGCGGCGCTGTCGCCCTGATGCCGATTTTCGCCAAGGAAGTGCTGACACTCGGGCCTTGGGGGCTTGGGCTTCTGCGCGCGGCACCCGGTATCGGCGCCATAACCGTCGCGGTCATTCTGGCCTTCAGGCCCATCCGCCACCATGCCGGCCTGCTGATGTTCGTCGGTGTCGGGTTTTTCGGCATTTCCACCGTGGTGTTCGGACTTTCTCAAACCGCATGGGTGTCCATTGCCGCTTTGGTGGTCATGGGCGCATCGGACATGGTGTCGGTTTATGTGCGGGAAACGTTGATTGCGCTCTGGACGCCGGATGAGGTGCGCGGACGCGTGAATGCGGTGAACATGGTGTTTGTCGGGGCGTCCAACGAGCTGGGTGAGTTCCGCGCCGGCACCATGGCCCATGTCGTCGGGGCCGTGCCAGCAGTCGTCATCGGCGGGGCGGGCACGCTTGCGGTTGCGGTCATCTGGGCACTCGGCTTTTCGAAGCTGCGCAGGATCGATAATCTCGACGCACCACGCTGACGCTGACGCGCCTCAGCGCTGCGGTTTGCCTTCGAAAACCAGATCAAGGAAATTGCCAAGCCAGGACCGGAGCGGTGTGTCGAACAACATGCGCCCCTCCAGATGCTGGCTGCCGACCTGCGCATTGGGCATGCCGAAACGCTGTGCGCCACGCACCACCCAGCTGTGCATCATCGCGCGGGTCAGTTCTGCGTGAAACTGCAGGCCCCAGGCGTTTTTTCCGTATCGGTAAGCCTGGTTGGGATAGGTTTCGCCCGATGCCAGAAGCTCCGCTCCCCGCGGCAAATCGAACCCTTCGCGGTGGAAATGATAGACCATCTTCGGCCAATGCGGCATCAGCAATCGCCCGTGTTCGGTCGCATGAAGCGGATACCAGCCGATTTCCACCTTGCCTTCACGGTCGGCCTCTACCTTACCACCCAGATGTTTGGACAGCATTTGTGCGCCGAGGCAGATACCGAGAAAGGGTTTGTTTTCCTTCAGCGGCACTTTCAGCCAGTCAATTTCGGCTTTGATATAGTCATGCGGGTCGTTGGCGCTCATCGGGCCGCCGAAGATAATGGCGCCCGCATGTTTCTCCAGCGTTTGCGGCAGATCGTCTCCAAGCGCGGGGCGCCTTATATCTAGCCGATAGCCTTTTTCCACCAGCATCTGGCCGACGCGGCCGGGCGTGGAACGTTCCTGATGCAGGATGACGAGCAGCGAAGGTTGTTTTCTCTGTTGCCTGGAGGGGTCAAACAGCATCGTCTTCGTTTTCGCTTTCTTCAGCGGGTCCGGACCTGGTGGCGGCCTGCTGACGTTGCAGAACCCTGTCGCGCACGGAAACACCGAGTAGATCGGCCACGCGCCAGATCACATGATCTTCCATCTCGCTTCGTTCGCCGTCAGCGTAAACAATATCCCAGAGGATGCCAATAAGCTCCACGCGCTGCTCTTCATCGAGATGGCGGCGGATATCGGTGGTGAAGCGATAATAGTCTACGGCTTCCTTGCCGGCCTCCTGGCCGGCGGCAAGAAGCGCGTCCAGCTTGCCGGCATCGAGATGATAATAGTCGTGGAGGATCTCACGAAGGCGATCACGCTCGCTTTTGGAGACCGTGCCGTCCGCTTCCATCACCTGAAAACAGAGGGCGGCCACCGCGACCCTCAGATCATCGGGGCTGAATTCATCCGCATGCTGGCCAACGAGGTTTTGAATAAACGACTGGATCTGGTTGAACATCGATAGCCTGTCAGAAGAGTTTTAGCCGGGTTTTGGGTTCGGCTTCCACGCCGGGTTTCTTGACGCCGGGATCATCCGGTGCACCACCGAAAAATGGCACCGGTTCTGTCTTCGCATCCGCTGGCCTGGCTTCCACCGGAACTTCATTTGTTGCCGGCTTTTTCTCCTTCGGGGCAGATACGTCCGGCTTGACCTCGATGGGTGCGGGTTTCGTCACAACAATGGGCTGAGGTGCCACTTCAACAACGATCGGAGTCGGAGCCTGTTCGGTCCTTGCCGGTGCTGCTGCAATCGCATTTTCGATTGTCAGGTCTTCGACAGGTCCTTCAAGCTGGCCAAAAGGCGCCTTCCACTCGAAGGCGTCGAGACGGCCCGTCACGGGCGAAACCGGAAGCCATTTTTCCGAAGTGACACCATCTGCCACCCAGACGGGATCACGCGGTGCGCGCAGCGCCTGCGCCATCCAGTAACGCACCCGTCCCTGATCGCCGGTTTCGGCTTCCTCGATGTCGGCCATCAGCAGGAAGATGCTTTCACGCGGCTCGATCCGGGCGGCGGCTTCCGCTTTGGCACGCGCCTTGGCAAATTCCTTGGCGTCGAGAGCTGCCTGCGCCACGGCAAACAGGGATTCGATGTTGTTGGGTTTCAGGCTCTCAAGCCGTTCGGCACGTTTAAGGCGATCAATGGCCGTATCGCCGCTGCGCGCCCGAACATAGAGATCGGCGATCTGCGAGTGGGGATCGTTCTTCCATACCGGTTCCAGAACCGCTGCGGCCTTGCGCAGATTGTCTTCGCGCAGATAGGATTTTGCTGCGATCAATGCTGCGGGCACAAGGCTTTTTGCAAGCTTGAGGGCTTGTTTTGCGTCTTCGCGCGCACCCACCGGGTCGCTCTCCAGTTTTTCACTGGCCTTTGCGGTAAGAAGCACAGCTTTCAGCCGCTCCGCCTCGCCGCGTTGGATGACGCCTGCTGCTTTTTGCTGGTCGAGCAGGCGGATCGCGTCATCCCACTCGCCGTTGCGGCAGCGGGTTTCCAGTGTCGCCTGTGCTGCCCAGGGCAGGTAAGGGGCTTTTTCGGCTGCGTCCTCGGCATATTGCTGGGCTGCTTCATGGGCTCCCTGTCGGCGCGCCTCGATGTAAAGGCCGCGAAGGCCAAGTTCGCGGGTTTCAGGATCGCGGGCCATCGCCTCGAATTTGCGCCGCGCCTCGTCATATTTGCCTTCGATGAGGTCGGCCTGCGCATCGAGCAGGTGGATCAGCGGCTCCTGATCAGCACTGAGAAGCCCCTGCGTGCGGGCCGTCATCTTGCGGGCCAGAATGGCGTTGCCGGCGCCGGCGGCGATGAGGCCGGTGGAGAGCGCCTGATAACCACGGTCGCGCTTGCGGGCGCGAAAATAGCGTCGTGCCGCGTTCGGCGATGTCCATATGGCATTGACGACCCACCAGACCAGCATGACGGCCGCAACCAATGCAGCAACTATGGAGGCGGCGACCATCAGGCTCATTTCGATCAGCTGGCCCTGCCAGACGATTGAGAGGACACCGGGCCTGTCCGCCAGCCAGGAGAAACCGAAACCGAGCGCCAGAACGATGAGGACGAAAGTCAGAATTCTGGTCATGCCTTACCCCTGCTTGCCGGTGCTGGTGATGGCGCGGTTTAACGTGCCTCCCACCAGGTTTTCGACCTCGATGCGCGCATCCAGAGATTTTTTATAGTCGGCGGATGCTGTCTTGGCGGCCTCGGGAAGCCCATTCCATTCAAGTGCCGAACCCTGCAGATCTCCGTTGCGCAACTTGTTTTCCATGCGCGCGATCATGGCGTCGGGGGTCTCTCCTTCGATGTTTCCGACGGGGCGGACCTTCACCAGCGAAAAGGCGCTTTCCGTCAGACGTTCCATGATGCCCTGATTGGGGTCGGGCCGATTGATCGCCGAGAGCATCGCATTCGCAACGTCGGGGAATTTCTGCATCAGCTCCGAGCGCGACGGCACGCCGGTTGCGGCGAAAGACTGCAAGGATGCGATTGCCGGATCGTCCGGGGTTACCTTGGACAATGTGTCGAGTTCAGTGAGGAACGGCCCACCGCGATCGATCGCGGCTTTCAGTGCGGCCGACGCAATGGCGCGGGCGACTTCTATATCGTCGCGCGGTTCATTGATCTTGGTTTCCGCGTCAGTCAGGCGGCGTGTCAGCTCCGCCGTTGCTGAGGCCTGCGCGGAACGCTCTGACGTGAGCGCGGATTCCAGCGCGGTTATTTTTTCCGAAAGTGCGTCCACCTGCGGGGCTTCGCCCTTTGCGCCCTCAAGAGCGGCGATGCGCTGTTCCAGCGCCGAGGTATCCCCTCCTGCCGCGGGAACATTGGCGAGCTGCTGACGCAGGCTCCCTAGCTCGGTTCTCAATGCGGCAATCTCATCGCTTCCGGTCTTGCTCACATTAAACGAGGGCAGAATGCCGGCATATTGCATGCTGCCGGCAGCTGCGAGCGCCACAAGGCCACCCACGATACCCGCTGCGATCACACCGGAGGTTGCCGCCTGTTTGCGCTCGGGGTGCTGTGGCGTGGATGGCTTGGCCGGTCCGGAGGATGACGCGCCTGTCGATGGCTTTGCACCAGTAGTCGCGCTTCCGGATGCTGCGGACGACGATGTGGAAGCAAAAGTCGCAGGCTTTGCGCCCGCCGCGGAAGCGGAAGCAGCGTTTGCGTCAGTCGCGCTGGTCACCGGTTTCGCTTCGGCTTTTGGCGAAGTTGTCTCGGGCTGTTTGTCGGCAGGTTTTTCCACCTGGGGCTTGCCGGTTGCCGGTTCTGCCTTGTGAACGTTCGGTGCAGGCTCCATGGGTGTTTTATGCGTCTGTTCCCAGACGGGAGCCGGGCTGGACGTTTCGGCTGCTTCTGGCTTGGGAGGAACGTTTGGCTGAGCTGCTGCCGGTGTCGTCTCGCCGGTCTTGTCATCAGTCTTCGCAGCATCCACGTCGGCGGAAATTGCTTTCACGTCTTTTGCGTCCAGGTCGATGGTGACCGGTTCGGCGTTTGACTTGGAGTGGCGTGGCGGCTTTCCCGATACCATGACAACCTCATTTCTGCCTGCAATAGTCTAAACCTAGTCAGTGACGGCGGCAAAGGAAAGAGGCGAGCCTGAATTAGGTTCCAGACTTTCGGTGGAGAAGTTCAAACATGGCTGCCTCGTTTGCCCCTTCGGCGGCTGCGGCGTTCGCGCGGAAGATTTCCGGAACCAGTGAAAGCACATTGCGGCTGATGCAGACGAATTGTGTGGTGGTCAGCGCCGCCACATATTTTTCCGACGATGCGTGGCGGAAAAAGGCCCGTGCGGCTTCCGACGAATAGAGCAGGACCACATCGGCAGCTGTCTTCACAAGCGCTGTCTCGAGCATATCGTCTGAAAGATCTGACGGCTGCATTTCGTAACAATCGACGGTTCGGAAGGAAATTCCCGCAGCGGCAATGCCGTCCTCGAACACGGCGCCTCGCGGCGTGCCGGCAAGATAGAGCAATGGATCTGTGCTCTCCGTTAGGGGGCGATGCTCCGAGACAAGCCCCGCGAGAGCCACCGCATCGCCAGATCCGGTGAGGACGTTTTGGAAGCCAACTTCCCTCGCCGCTTCCGCCGTCGCCTCGCCGACGGCGAAAAGCGGTTTCGAAAGATGGGGCGCAAGTCGGTGGCGGAAATCTCTAAGCGCCCGCAAGGCCTCGGCGCTGGTCACGGCGATGGCCGACAGCGGCTCCGATAGCGCTGATATTGCGCGCTCGCCGTGGTGGACGGGATGAAACAGCGGAAGAAGCACCGGCTCGTGACCGAGGGCTTCAAGCTTTGCGGCCGTCTTTTCGCCCGAACGAAGCGGCCGGGTGACGACGATCCGCATCGGCTCAGCTCCAGCCGTCAAAGAAGTTGCTGCCTGCCCTGGCGCGCACGTCTTCACCGGCCTTGCGACCCAAGTCCTTGGCATCCTTGCGAGCACCGGAAATCTCGACGCTGTGGCTCGTCTGTCCGTCCGGTGTGAGGATCAGGCCGGAGAAATGAAGTTCCTCGCCGTGGCAGGTAGCAAAGCCTGCAATCGGGGTGCGACAGGAACCATCAAGGGCGGCCAGAAAGGCGCGCTCGCAGGTAACGGCATCGTAGGTGGGTATGTCGTTGATAGGTGAAAGCAACTCGTCCATGCGTGTGTCGCCAATACGACTCTCGACGCAGATCGCGCCCTGCGCGGGGGCTGGTGGAAATTCCTTCGGGTCGAGAATGTCCGTCGGGACGTTCTCCATGCCCAGCCGTTTCAGGCCGGCAAAGGCGAGAAGCGTGGCATCCGCCTGGCCTTCCTCCAGTTTGCGCAGGCGGGTTTCGACCTGGCCGCGAAAGATGATGACGCTCAGGTCCGGACGCAGGCGGCGGATCAGCGCTTGGCGGCGCAAGGATGCGGAGCCGACAACGGCGCCCTGCGGTAGTTCCAGAAGCTTTGGTGCGGTGCGACCAATAAAGGCGTCGCGCATATCCTCGCGCGGTAGGAAAGCGGAAAGATAAAGGCCCTTCGGCAAAACGGTCGGCATGTCCTTGGAGGAATGCACGGCAATATCGAGCTCGCCGGAAAGAAGCTGGCTCTCCAGTTCTTCCGTGAACAGACCCTTGCCGCCGATCTCCGACAAAGCGCGGTCGGTTATCCGGTCACCCTTGGTGGAAAGCACGACGATTTCGAACATATCTTCCGGCAGACCGTGTGCCGACATCAGCCGGTTACGGGTCTCGTAAGCCTGTGCGAGCGCCAGAGGGCTGCCGCGCGTGCCGATTCGGAAAGGTTTTGTTTGCATCCGCGTCTATCCATTGTTACCGGAGTTGTCTTAGACCAACTCAGCGCATGATCGCAATGAACGAACAGAATTGATGACCCCCTTTCTTCGTATCCTCGGCATAGAGACAAGCTGTGACGAAACCGCTGCATCCATTGTGGTTCGGCATGCGGATGGACGTGGCGAGATCGTGTCCGACGTCGTTTTGTCGCAGCTTGAGGAACACAGCGCCTATGGCGGCGTGGTGCCCGAAATTGCTGCCCGCGCCCATGTCGAGGCGCTGGACACGCTGGTGGAAGAAGCGCTGGAACAGGCGGGTGTCACCCTTGCCGACGTCGATGCCATCGCGGCCACATCCGGGCCCGGCCTCATTGGCGGTCTGCTGGTGGGCCTGATGACCGGCAAGGCGATTGCGAAGGCTGCAGACAAGCCGCTTTACGCCATCAACCATCTCGAAGGCCATGCGCTGACGGCGCGTCTGACCGACGGTCTTTCCTTCCCCTATCTGATGCTGCTGGTCTCCGGCGGCCACACCCAGCTCGTGCTGGTTCGCGGTGTGGGTGAATACGAGCGCTGGGGTACGACCATTGATGACGCGCTTGGGGAAGCCTTCGACAAGACTGCGAAGCTTCTGGGGTTGCCCTATCCCGGCGGGCCTGCGGTTGAAAAGGCAGCAGCGAAAGGCAACCCTGACCGTTTTGCACTGCCGCGCCCGATGGTCGGCGAGACGAGACTCGATTTTTCCTTCTCCGGTCTGAAGACAGCGGTGCGGCAGGCGGCAACCGCGATCGCTCCGCTTTCGGATCAGGATATTGCCGATATCTGCGCCTCCTTCCAGAAGGCGGTGTCACGCACGCTCAAGGACCGTATCGGCCGTGGGCTTGCCCGCTTTAAGGAAGAGTTTCCGCATCTAGAGACGGAGCCCGCTTTGGTCGTGGCCGGCGGCGTTGCCGCCAATACGGAAATCCGCCAGACCCTCCAGGCGCTTTGTGATGCCCACGGGTTCCGCTTTGTCGCACCGCCGCACCGGCTCTGCACCGACAATGCCGCGATGATTGCCTGGGCCGGGCTGGAGCGGATGGCATGCGGCCGGGAACCCGATGCGCTGGAGATCGCGCCGCGCTCGCGCTGGCCGCTTGATGGCAGCGCGGAGACATTGATCGGTTTCGGCAAAAGGGGAGCCAAGGCCTGATGCAGCGGGAGAAAATCGTCGTCATCGGCGCTGGCGCCTTCGGAACCGCGCTCGCCGTCGTCATCGCGCTGGAGAACCGGCATGACGTGACCCTGCTCGGCCGTGATGCGTCCCTGATGGCCGATCTTAGGGCTGATCGTATTCACGAGGCTGTCCTGCCGGGTGTAGACCTGCCGGATGCGCTGGAATTTTCCGTTGAGCCGGATGCGCTGGCCGATGCAGGCATCGTGTTGTTTGCCATGCCCTCTCAGGCCCATGCCGATGCGGCGCGCCATTACGGTCCTTATCTGGCTAATGATTGTATCATCGTTACCTGCGCCAAGGGCATCGACCGGGTGTCCGGCCGGCTGCTGACGGAACTTCTGGAAGCGGAACTGCCGCATCATCCAATCGCCGTTCTCTCCGGTCCGGGGTTTGCGGCCGATATCGCGCGCGGACTGCCGACGGCGATGGCGATAGCGGCGGAAGACGCTGTCATCGCCGAGCGGCTGGCGACCACGATTTCCGGCAGAACGTTCAGGCTTTATGCCTCGACCGACCGCACGGGCGTGCAGCTTGGCGGCGCACTGAAGAATGTGCTCGCCATTGCCGCCGGCATCGTTGAAGGTGCGGGCCTCGGCGATTCCGCACGGGCGGCGTTGATTTCGCGGGGGCTTGCCGAGATGTCGCGTCTGGTCGTTGCCATGGGCGGCAAGGCCGATACGGTGCGCGGTCTTTCCGGCCTTGGCGATCTCGTGCTGACCGCCACAAGCCACCAGTCGCGAAACCTGCGTTTCGGCATCGCGCTTGGCCGGGGCGAAGGCAAGGACATGTCCGGCGGGCTGGTGGAGGGCGCCTTTGCGGCAGCCGTTGCCGCCCGGCTCGGCGAACATCACGCTGTCGACATGCCGGTGACCGAGGCGGTTGCGGCCATCATCGACGGCAATCTGGACGTGGCGAGCGCCATGCAACAATTGATGACAAGGCCCATCACCACTGAATGAGTGTGGCCTTCGAATAGTTTTTACGCATGTCTTGGTCCCAAAACCGCTTACACTTTTGGGAGGCATGCGCCAGCGAGGAGACGAAAATGCTGTTTGCCTTTATCTGCAAGGACAAGCCCGGCCATCTGAACGTGCGCATGGACACGCGCCCGGCTCATCTGGAGCACCTGAACAAGTTGAACGCCGAAGGCACGCTGAAGATTGCCGGACCGTTTCTGGATGCCGAAGGCAAGCCGAATGGCAGCCTTGTCATCGTGGAAGCTGCCGACATCGATGCGGCCAAGGCCCTTGCCGATGCCGATCCCTATGCAAAGGCCGGCCTGTTCGAAAGCGTGGATGTGAAGCCCTATAACTGGGTCTTCAACAATCCGGGGGCGTGACCGGCCATGGCGAATTACTGGCTTTACAAGTCTGAGCCGTTCAAATGGTCCTGGGAAATGCAGAAGGCCAAGGGCGAGGCTGGCGAAGAATGGACCGGCGTGCGCAATTATCAGGCCCGCAACAACATGCGCGCCATGAAAATCGGCGACAAGGGTTTTTTCTACCACTCGAATGAAGGGCTTGATGTCGTCGGCATCGTGGAAGTCTGCGCCCTTTCGCACCCGGATTCGACCGCAGAGGGCGATCTGAAGTGGGATTGCGTGGATATCCGCGCTGTTTGCGACATGCCGAAACCGGTTTCGCTGAAGGATGTGAAGGCCAATCCGAAACTTGAAAAGATGTCGCTGGTCACCTCCATGCGGCTTTCGGTGCAGCCGGTGACGGAAGAGGAATATCTCGAAGTCTGCCGCATGGGTGGCCTTTCCAATCCACCGAAATCTCCGGACTGAGCTTTCGGTGAGGACCGATCCTGAACGCTTCATTCTCGACAATACCGGCATCATGCATCCACCACATGTGCCGGAATTGCGCCTTCATCTTGCGACCGAAGCGCATGAGCTGTGGCTGAAGACGGAGGAGGAGTTGGAGGAGATCGGCCTGCCGCCGCCATTCTGGGCTTTCGCCTGGGCTGGTGGACAGGGGCTTGCCCGCTACGTTCTCGATCATCCTGAAAGTGTCTCCGGCAAGCGTGTGCTGGATTTTGCCAGCGGTTCCGGACTGGTCGCCATTGCCGCCGTAAAGGCGGGCGCCGCGGCTGTTTTAGCCGCCGATATCGATCCGTGGACGGAAACGGCCATTCGGCTTAATGCGGCTCTTAATGGTGTGGCCATCGATTTTACCGGCCGCAATCTGGTTGGGACGCCGGTTGAGGCGGATGTTCTGCTGGCGGGCGACGTGTTTTATGATCGCGCCTTTGCCGATCTCCTCGTGGCTTGGTTTCTGGAGCTGGCGGATAGGGGCGTGACCGTTCTCGTCGGCGATCCGGGACGGGCCTACCTGCCCAAACAGCGCCTATACGCCGAGGCAACCTATCAGGTGCCGGTGACGCGGGCTCTGGAAGACAGTGAAGTCAAAAAGACCACCGTCTGGCGTTTTGTCTGATTATATCAGGGCCTGATGATGCAGACGCCGTGCTGGTAATCGCAGGCGTCGCCTGTCGTTTCGGCGCGGACGTTGATGATTTTCGCCTTCGGTGCCAGCTGCGCGCCCATATTGACGGTTGCGCCTTGTCGCGAAAGCCCACCATTGATCGCGAAATAATTGCCGTTCCCACGGACCCTCAAGGCGGATATTCCACCCACATAAGTGCCGCCGGAAAGGGTGGAGGGCAGTCCGTCCGTGGACAAGCTCAACTGTGACTGACGATGCTGATAATGGTGGCGACTATAAAAATCACCTGCCGCAGCAGGAGGCAGTGCCGTGAAAATAATGCCTGCAGTCATCACCGCAAGAGCTGCGATTCGACGCTGTAACATGAGCCTCATTCTCCGGATTTTTTTCGGTTAACGAATAGTAAATTACATGATTTCGAAATTACGTAAAGGTAAATATTTTGAAGGCGTAAATCTTGGAAATGCTCGTTTTTTTATTTTCGAGCAAAAAAATTCCAAAAAAAATTCGTGAACCAATCGATTAAATTGGAATCGGTCATGAAATGTGCTTGTCGTGATGCTCCCATGTGATTAAACGTCGCGGTTGGTGCAATGCACATTCTTTCGTCATGTGCTGTTGCTTGGGGGCGCCCGATCTGACGGGTGCACGGGAAAACGCCGCGAGGTTCTGATGGCGAACGTGACAAATAACCGGCCTCTGTCGCCGCATCTTCAAATTTACAAGCCGATTCCGACGATGGTTGCATCCATCGTGCACCGCATCACGGGTGCGGCGCTTTATTTCGGAACGCTTCTTGTCGCCTGGTGGCTTATCGCACTTGCTTCCGGCCCTGCCTATTACGACTGGGTCAGCTGGGCAATGGATACGATCATCGGCAAGCTTATCCTGATCGGATATACCTGGGCTCTCGTTCACCACATGCTGGGCGGCCTTCGCCACTTCATGTGGGATCTCGGCCATGGCTTCGAGAAGAACTTCAACACGAAACTCGCCAAGGCGACCTTTGTAGCGTCGATCTGTCTGACCGCGCTGATCTGGGTCATCGCCCTGATCGTGCGCTAAGGAGATAGCCTGTCATGGATATGCGTACACCTCTCGGAAAGGTTCGTGGCCTCGGCTCCGCCAAGGAAGGCACCGACCATTTCTGGCGCCAGCGCCTTACGGCCGTCGCCAACGTGCCCTTGCTGATCTTCTTCGTGGTCTTTCTCATCAAATATGCCGGCGCTCCCTATCCGGAAGTTGCGGCGGCGCTTTCCAACCCTCTCGTTGCGGTCATCATGGGTCTGGTGCTGGTTTCCGGCCTCATTCACATGAAGCTCGGCATGCAGGTCATCATCGAAGACTACGTTCACGGCGAGGTTTCGAAGCTCGTTCTTCTGATGCTCAATACGTTTTTCGCGGTTCTCATTGGCGGTCTTTGCATCTTCGCCATTCTGAAAATCGCATTCGCAGGATAAATCGGCCATGGCATCGATCAGTTCACCTTCCCAGAATGGCAAGGCTTACACCTACGTCGATCACTCCTATGACGTGATCGTGGTGGGCGCCGGCGGCGCGGGTCTGCGCGCAACGCTCGGCATGGCGGAACAGGGGTTCCGCACGGCCTGCATCACCAAGGTTTTCCCGACGCGCTCCCACACGGTCGCGGCGCAGGGCGGTATCGCCGCTTCTCTCACCAACATGACACCCGACTGTTGGCAGTGGCACCTTTACGACACCGTAAAGGGCTCCGACTGGCTGGGCGACGTCGACGCGATGCAATATCTCGCCATGGAAGCGCCGAAAGCGGTCTATGAGCTGGAGCATTACGGCGTGCCCTTCTCGCGCAATGCCGAAGGCAAGATCTACCAGCGCCCGTTTGGCGGCCACATGCAGAACTACGGCGAAGGCCCGCCGGTGCAGCGCACCTGTGCCGCTGCCGACCGTACCGGCCACGCCATTCTGCACACGCTTTATGGCCAGTCGCTGCGCAATAATGCGGAATTCTTCATCGAATATTTCGCGCTCGACCTCATTATGGCGCCCGATGGCCGCTGCACCGGCGTCGTGGCGTGGAACCTCGATGACGGCACGATCCATCGCTTCTCCGCCAAGATGGTGGTGCTGGCGACCGGTGGTTACGGCCGCGCCTATTTCTCGGCAACGTCTGCCCATACCTGCACCGGCGACGGCGGCGGTATGATCGCACGTGCCGGCCTGCCGCTTCAGGATATGGAATTCGTTCAGTTCCACCCGACCGGCATTTACGGCGCTGGCTGCCTGATCACCGAAGGCGCGCGCGGCGAGGGCGGTTATCTCGTCAACTCCGAAGGCGAGCGCTTCATGGAGCGTTATGCTCCTTCGGCGAAGGACCTTGCTTCGCGTGACGTGGTATCTCGCTGCATGACCATGGAAATCCGCGAGGGTCGTGGCGTCGGCAAGAACAAGGACCATATCTTCCTGCATCTCGATCACCTTGATCCGGCGATCCTGCATGAGCGTCTTCCGGGCATTTCCGAAAGTGCCAAGATTTTCGCCGGCGTTGACGTGACGCGCGAGCCGATCCCGGTCCTGCCGACCGTTCACTACAATATGGGCGGCATTCCGACCAACTATTGGGGCGAAGTGCTGAACGCCAACGCCGAGAACCCGGAACGCATCGCTCCCGGCCTGATGGCCGTTGGCGAAGCCGGTTGCGCCTCGGTTCACGGCGCGAACCGTCTCGGCTCCAACTCGCTGATCGACCTTGTGGTCTTCGGCCGTGCTGCCGCCATCCGTGCAGCCCAGGTCATCGACCGCGATGCGCCGGTTCCGGCTCTCGACACGGCTGCCTGCGACAAGATCATGGATCGCTTCGACAGCCTGCGTTATGCCAACGGCTCGACGCCGACGGCGGTGCTGCGTGACAAGATGCAGCGCGCCATGCAGGACGATGCCGCCGTATTCCGGACACAGGAATCGCTGGAAAGCGGTTGCCAGCGCATTTCCGCCATCTGGAAGGAACTGCCTGACGTCAAGGTCACCGACCGGTCGATGGTCTGGAACTCCGATCTGGTGGAAACGCTCGAGCTGCACAATCTGATGGCCAACGCGATCACCACGGTCTACGGCGCGGAAGCGCGCAAGGAAAGCCGCGGTTCGCATGCCCGCGAGGATTTCGTCGATGGTCCGTTCGGCGGTCGCGACGACGTGAACTGGCGCAAGCACACGCTTGCCTGGGTCAGCCCTGAAGGTGATGTCAAGCTCGACTACCGCCCTGTTCACACCGACCTGATTGCCGACGGCATCGATCCGAAAAAGATCGAGCCGAAGGCTCGCGTCTACTGATTTGAGGAACTGGATATGGTTGAACTCGCTCTCCCCAAGAATTCCCAGATCAGCGAAGGCAAAGTCTGGCCGAAGCCGGATGGTGCCAAGAACGTTCGCGAATACCGGATCTATCGCTGGAACCCGGATGATGGCCAGAACCCGCGCATCGATACCTATTATATCGATATCGACGATTGCGGGCCGATGGTTCTCGATGCGCTGCTGTACATCAAGAACAATATCGACCCGACGCTGACGCTGCGCCGCTCCTGCCGTGAAGGCATTTGCGGTTCCTGCGCTATGAACATCGACGGCACCAACACGCTCGCCTGCACCAAGGGCATGGAAGAGATCAAGGGAACGGTGAAGGTCTATCCGCTGCCGCATATGCCAGTGGTGAAGGACCTCGTTCCGGACCTATCGAACTTCTACGCGCAGCACCGCTCCATCGAGCCGTGGCTGAAGACGGTTTCGCCGGCGCCTGCCAAGGAATGGAAGCAGAGCCATGAGGACCGCCTGAAGCTCGACGGTCTCTACGAGTGCATTCTGTGCGCCTGCTGCTCCACTTCCTGTCCCAGCTACTGGTGGAACGGCGACCGTTACCTCGGCCCCGCCGTTCTGCTGCAAGCCTATCGCTGGCTGATCGACAGCCGCGACGAAGCGACCGGCGAACGTCTTGATGATCTCGAAGATCCGTTCCGTCTTTATCGCTGCCACACCATCATGAACTGTGCGCAGGCTTGCCCGAAGGGTCTCAACCCGGCCAAGGCGATCGCGGAAATCAAGAAGATGATGGTCGAGCGTCGCGTCTGAAGACGATTCGTTTGGACAGAAAATCTATCGGGCCGCGGTTTGGACTGCGGCCCTTTTTTACAACCGGGCGCGGGAAATTTCGGTAAAAATCGACCGAAATGGTAATTATCCCAGCCATCGCTTGCGCAAGATAAGGCTTTGGTAATAATTCAGCCTTCTTGTTTGATCATGGTCTTTCCGGAAGCGAGAGAATCGGGAGCTTGATATGCAATTCAGATATGTGGTGACGGGTCTTGCGGTTGTAATGAGCCTGGCCGGTTGCCAACGTACCTCCTACGATTACAACAACAACACCAGCAACAATCCCGGTTATACGCCGCCGTTGCAGGCACAGCCGGTTCCCTCCGTTCAGTCTGGCGCCCTGCCGCCACCCGGTGGTGCTTCCGGCAGTCAGTTCCCGTCGGCACCCGCTTCTGCGACGCCTGGCGGCACTGATATGGCGTCGGCCGCTCCGCCGACAACGGCGCTTGATGTCACCAAGGAATCCATGGTCGGCAACTGGCGCGTTTCCAATGGCGGCGCCAATTGCGACATGTTCCTGACGCTTACCAATCTCGGCAGCGGTTCTCGTGGCGGCACGCGTGGCTGCTCCGGCGAACTCACGGCGATGGGGTCATGGGAAGTGTCCGGCAAGATGGTCCTCTTCAAGAACCGTTCCGGCGATACGATCGGCCGCGTCTACAAGAGCGCCGATGCGCGTTTTGACGGCACGACGAATAGCGGCCAGCCGCTGAGCCTCAGCCGATAGAGCATCTCCGGTGCATCCGGATCGCCTCGCCTGTTTCAAGCCATTCCATTCGTCGCGGGCGTCCGTCCGCGACCGGGGCGCTTTTCCATGAAGCCATTGCCTGACTACAACCATAGTGTCGTTGAACAGCTCAACGCATTGACGGCAGCTGGCACCTTGCAGGCGGATGCCGCACAACGCGGCGTTGCGGCCCACCTCGACCGTATCCTTGCCGATTTGAAAGCGCGCAAACCCGCCAGGAAAAAAAGCGCACTCGGCTGGATGTTTGCTCGCAAGGCTGGCCCGGCCGCCTTCGTCAAGGGACTGTATGTCCATGGCAGCGTTGGCCGCGGCAAGACGATGCTGATGGACATGTTCTACGAGATGGCGCCCGTCTCTTCCAAACGGCGCTGCCATTTTCACGAATTCATGGCTGATGTCCATAATCGCGTGCACGCGCATCGGCAGAAGCTCAAGAATGGCGAAACCAAGCAGGCCGATCCCATTCCTCCTGTGGCAGCCCAGCTTCTGGCGGAAGCGGAGCTTCTTTGCTTCGATGAGTTCACCGTCACGGATATTGCCGATGCGATGATCCTCGCCCGGCTGTTCAGTGAGCTTTTTGCCAATGGCTGCACATTGGTAACAACGTCCAATGTTGTGCCCGACAATCTTTACAAGGACGGGCTTAATCGCGGCCTGTTTCTGCCCTTTGTCGATTTGCTGAAGAAGCATGTGGAAGTGGTGACGCTGGACAGTCCCACCGATTACCGCATGGAAAAGCTGGAAAGCCTGCCGGTTTATGTCACGCCACTCGACGGTGCGGCGGATCAGGCCATGGATATGGCATGGCGGCACATGACCGGTGGCCACCTTGTCGCGCCAACCGAAATACCGATGAAGGGCCGCTCCATTCTGGTGCCGCGCGCCAGCGGCCGTGTGGCCCGCTTTTCCTTCTCCGACCTTTGCGAAAAGCCGCTCGGCGCTTCTGATTTTCTCGCGATAGCCAATCGTTTCGATACAGTCTTCATCGACCACATCCCGTTTCTCAATGCCGACAAGCGGAACGAAACCAAGCGTTTTATCATTCTCATAGACGCGCTGTACGATCACAGCGTCCGCCTCTTCGCCTCCGCTGCGGCCATGCCCGAAGACCTGCTCGGCAAGCGCAAGGGCACCGAAGGTTTCGAGTTCGATCGCACCGCCTCGCGCCTGTTTGAGATGCGCAGTGCAGATTATCTGGTGCTCCACCATGAAAAACGGCAGAAAGTTTGACACTTTCGTGACGCATTATCTTACGTTTACGTAAGAAAATAATGATCTAAACGATTGAAAATATTCATGCCAAAAGAATCTGTTGCCAATTTTGGTCAATGGGGCTAATCGAAGTGCGACAATTTGGCTGCCGGTGGCGTGGTGAAATTGAATTGAAGCTCTAGAGGAAGCATTCGATGGCTCGCAAAAAGATTGCACTTATTGGTTCTGGCATGATCGGCGGCACGCTGGCGCATCTCGCCAGCCTGAAGGAACTGGGCGATATCGTCCTCTTCGATATTGCCGACGGCATCCCGCAGGGCAAAGGTCTGGATATTGCCCAGTCCGGACCGGTTGAAGGTTTCAATGCCAAGCTCACTGGCGCTTCCGACTACGCTGCCATCGAAGGCGCTGATGTCTGCATCGTCACCGCAGGCGTCGCCCGCAAGCCCGGCATGAGCCGCGACGATCTTCTCGGCATCAATCTCAAGGTCATGGAGCAGGTCGGCGCCGGCATCAAGAAATATGCCCCGAACGCTTTCGTCATCTGCATCACCAACCCGCTGGACGCCATGGTCTGGGCGCTGCAGAAGTTCTCCGGTCTTCCGAAGAACAAGGTCGTCGGCATGGCCGGCGTTCTCGACAGCGCTCGCTTCCGCCTGTTCCTCGCCGAAGAGTTCAACGTTTCGGTTCAGGACGTAACGGCATTCGTTCTCGGCGGCCACGGCGATACGATGGTGCCTTTGGCGCGTTACTCCACCGTTGGCGGCATTCCGCTGACCGATCTCGTCAAGATGGGCTGGCTCACCGCCGAGCGTCTCGAAGAGATCATCCAGCGCACCCGCGACGGCGGTGCGGAAATCGTCGGCCTGCTGAAGACCGGCTCGGCCTATTACGCGCCCGCCGCTTCGGCGATCGAAATGGCTGAATCCTACCTCAAGGACAAGAAGCGCGTTCTGCCTGCGGCTGCCCATCTGTCGGGCCAGTACGGCGTGGACGATATGTATGTCGGCGTGCCCACCATCATCGGCGCCGGTGGTATCGAGCGCATCATCGAGATCGAGCTGAACAAGGATGAAGAAGCCGCCTTCCAGAAGTCCGTCGGCGCTGTTGCCGGTCTTTGCGAAGCCTGCATCAACATCGCTCCGTCGCTGAAGTAATAGCCTGACGCATCGGCGCAAAACCGGATTGGATTTTTGCAAGGCACGATGCGTAGATTCAACAGCTTGAAGCGCCCTGCGTCAGATAAGGATGCAGGGCGCTTCAAGCGGCTCCAAACAGGGATTATTCCATGAATATTCACGAATATCAGGCCAAGGCTCTTCTGAAGGGCTATGGTGCGCCGGTCGCTGAAGGCGTCGCCATCCTCAAGGTCGAAGAAGCCGAAGCCGCCGCAAAGCAGCTTCCCGGCCCGCTCTACGTCGTCAAGAGCCAGATTCACGCCGGCGGCCGCGGCAAGGGCAAGTTCAAGGAACTCGGCCCCGACGCCAAGGGTGGCGTTCGTCTCGCAAAGACGATCGAAGAAGTCGTTTCCCACTCCAAGGATATGCTCGGCAACACGCTGGTAACGGCGCAGACGGGCGATGCCGGCAAGCAGGTCAACCGCCTTTACATCGAAGACGGTGCGGATATCGCTCGCGAGCTTTACTGCTCGCTGCTGGTCGATCGCTCGGTCGGTCGCGTTGCTTTCGTGGTTTCCACCGAAGGCGGCATGGATATCGAAGCTGTTGCCCACGACACGCCCGAGAAGATCCACACCATCGCCATCGACCCGGAAAAGGGTGTGAGCGACGCCGACGTTGCTGCGATCTCCAAGGCGCTCGAGCTTGAGGGTGTTGCTGCGGAAGACGCCAAGGCGCTGTTCCCGATCCTCTACAAGGCCTTCAACGAGAAGGACATGGCTCTCCTCGAGGTTAACCCGCTGATCGTCATGGAAAACGGTCATCTGCGCGTTCTCGATGCCAAGATGTCCTTCGACGGCAACGCGCTGTTCCGCCATGACGACGTCAAGGCGCTGCGCGATGAGACCGAAGAAGACGCCAAGGAAATCGAAGCCTCCAAGTGGGACCTCGCTTACGTTGCGCTCGATGGCAACATCGGCTGCATGGTCAATGGTGCCGGTCTCGCCATGGCGACGATGGACATCATCAAGCTTTACGGCAAGGAGCCGGCAAACTTCTGTGACGTCGGCGGCGGCGCCGGCAAGGAGAAGGTTGCTGCAGCTTTCAAGATCATCACTGCTGACCCGAAGGTCGAGGGTATCCTCGTCAACATCTTCGGCGGTATCATGAAGTGCGACGTCATCGCCGAAGGTGTTATCGCCGCGGTGAAGGAAGTCGGTTTGCAGGTTCCGCTCGTTGTTCGCCTCGAAGGCACCAACGTCGAACTTGGCAAGAAGCTCCTGAACGAATCGGGCCTTGCGATTACGGCTGCTGACGACCTGGACGACGCAGCCAAGAAGATCGTCGCGGCGATCAACGGCTAATTGAGGGACCGGAAATAATGTCTATTCTTGTTAATAAAGACACCAAGATCCTCGTTCAGGGTCTGACCGGCAAGACCGGTACCTTCCACACCGAACAGGCGCTTGCTTATTACGGCACGCAGATGGTCGGTGGTATTCACCCGAAGAAGGGTGGCGAAACCTGGACCGGCTCCAAGGGCGAAAGCCTGCCGATCTTCGCAACGGTTGCCGAAGCCAAGGAAAAGACCGGTGCAGACGCATCCGTGATCTATGTTCCGCCGGCAGGTGCAGCCGACGCCATCATCGAAGCCATCGAGGCTGAGATCCCCTTCATCACCTGCATCACCGAAGGTATCCCGGTGATGGACATGGTGCGCGTCAAGGCTCGCCTCGACCGTTCGAACTCGCGCCTGCTCGGCCCCAACTGCCCGGGCATCATGACGCCTGAAGAATGCAAGATCGGCATCATGCCGGGCTCTATCTTCCGCAAGGGTTCGGTCGGTATCGTTTCGCGCTCCGGCACGCTGACCTATGAAGCCGTATTCCAGACATCCAACGAAGGCCTCGGCCAGACGACGGCTGTCGGCATCGGCGGCGACCCGGTCAAGGGCACCGAGTTCATCGACGTGCTGGAAATGTTCCTGGCCGACGAAGCCACGCAGTCGATCATCATGATCGGCGAAATCGGCGGTTCGGCTGAAGAAGATGCGGCACAGTTCCTGATCGACGAAGCCAAGAAGGGCCGCAAGAAGCCGATGGCTGGCTTTATCGCGGGCCGTACGGCTCCGAAGGGCCGCACCATGGGCCACGCCGGAGCTGTCGTTTCCGGCGGCAAGGGTGATGCGGAATCGAAGATCGCAGCAATGGAAGCTGCAGGCATCAAGGTATCGCCTTCCCCGGCGCGCCTCGGCAAGACGCTGGTTGAAGTCCTCAAGGGCTGAGACCACATGAGACCGGTAACGGGCGGTGCGGCTTTAACGCCACGCTGCCCGAAGCCGCAAAGAACGACAGACAGACGGCATACCGCCCCGGCGGCAGACAGCAATAATCAAGCGGCAGGCCGATAAACGGCCCTAACGGCATCGAGGAGGCGGACGGACAAGTCCGCAAGAACACAATGGCAAGGCAAGAAGCGAACGAGCAGTTTCAGATCACGTCGTTTCTGGACGGCGCGAATGCAGCCTATATCGAGCAGCTCTATGCCCGGTACGAAGAGGATCCCTCTTCCGTGTCGCCGGAGTGGCAGAGCTTCTTCAAGGCGTTGTCCGACAATCCGGAAGACGTGAAGAAGGCAGCCAAGGGCGCCTCCTGGAAGCGCTCCAACTGGCCGATCCCGGCAAACGGCGACCTGGTATCCGCGCTTGATGGCAACTGGGCTACGGTCGAGAAGGCCATCGAGAAGAAGGTTCAGGCGAAAGCCGAGGCCAAGAGCGCCGATACCGGCAAGGCCGTCAGCCCGGCCGAAGTGCTTCAGGCGACCCGTGACAGCGTCCGCGCCATCATGATGATCCGCGCCTACCGCATGCGTGGCCATCTGCACGCCAAGCTCGACCCGCTCGGCATCGCCAGCGCCGTTGAGGACTATAACGAGCTTTCGCCGAAGTCCTATGGATTCGAGGAAAGCGACTACGACCGCAAGATTTTCATCGATAACGTCCTCGGTCTCGAATACGCGACCGTGCGCGAAATGGTCGATATTCTCGAGCGCACCTATTGCTCGACGCTCGGCGTCGAATTCATGCATATGTCCAACCCGGAAGAAAAAGGCTGGATCCAGGAACGCATCGAAGGTCCGGACAAGGGTGTGGACTTCACGCCGGAAGGCAAGAAGGCCATTCTGTCCAAGCTCGTCGAAGCCGAAGGCTACGAGCAGTTCCTCGACGTGCGTTTCAAGGGTACGAAGCGTTTCGGCCTCGATGGTGGTGAATCGCTGATCCCGGCACTTGAGCAGATCATCAAGCGCGGCGGCCAGGACGGTCTGGAAGAAGTCGTGCTCGGCATGGCTCACCGCGGCCGCCTGAACGTTCTGACCAACGTGATGGGCAAGCCGCACCGCGCCGTGTTCCACGAGTTCAAGGGCGGTTCGTTCAAGCCTGATGACGTCGAAGGTTCCGGTGACGTGAAGTACCATCTCGGTGCCTCCTCAGACCGCGAATTCGACGGCAACAAGGTTCACCTCTCGCTGACGGCCAACCCGTCGCACCTTGAAATCGTCAACCCTGTCGTCATGGGCAAGGCCCGCGCCAAGCAGGACCAGCTTGCCAAGACATGGGACGGTGACATCATTCCGCTGTCGGAACGCGCCAAGGTGCTGCCGCTCCTGTTGCACGGCGATGCCGCTTTTGCGGGTCAGGGCGTGGTTGCCGAAATTCTCGGCCTCTCCGGCCTGCGCGGTCACCGCGTTGCCGGTACCATGCACTTCATCATCAACAACCAGATCGGCTTCACGACGAACCCGGCCTTCTCGCGCTCGTCGCCCTATCCGTCCGACGTTGCCAAGATGATCGAGGCGCCGATCTTCCACGTTAACGGCGATGATCCGGAAGCGGTGGTTTATGCGGCAAAGGTTGCAACCGAATACCGCATGAAGTTCCACAAGCCTGTCGTCATCGACATGTTCTGTTACCGTCGCTTCGGCCATAACGAAGGCGACGAGCCTGCGTTCACGCAGCCGAAGATGTACAAGGTCATCCGTGGCCACAAGACTGTCGCCCGCATCTATGCTGACCGCCTGATTGCAGAAGGCCTGATCACCGAAGGCGATTTCGAGAAGATCAAGGCCGATTGGCGCGCCCATCTCGAGCAGGAGTTCGAGGCAGGCCAGTCCTACAAGCCGAACAAGGCCGACTGGCTGGATGGTCAGTGGTCCGGTCTGCGCGCCGCCGACAATGCCGATGAGCAGCGTCGTGGCAAGACCGGCGTGCCGATGAAGCAGCTGAAAGAAATCGGCAAGAAGCTGTCGACCATTCCGGAAGGCTTCAGCGCACACCGCACGATCCAGCGCTTCATGGAAAACCGTGCCCAGATGGTCGAGACCGGCGAGGGGCTGGACTGGGCGATGGCTGAGGCTCTGGCCTTCGGTTCGCTGGTCGTAGACGGCCACAAGATCCGTCTGTCCGGTCAGGACTGCGAACGCGGCACCTTCTCGCAGCGCCACTCGGTTCTCTATGATCAGGAGACAGAAGAGCGTTACATCCCGCTTGCCAATCTTTCGCCGACGCAGGCCCGTTACGAAGTCATCAACTCGATGCTTTCGGAAGAAGCGGTTCTCGGTTTCGAATATGGCTATTCGCTTGCCCGCCCGAATGCACTGACGCTCTGGGAAGCCCAGTTCGGCGACTTCGCCAACGGCGCCCAGGTAGTGTTCGACCAGTTTATCTCTTCGGGTGAACGCAAGTGGCTGCGCATGTCCGGTCTCGTCTGCCTCCTGCCGCATGGTTATGAAGGTCAGGGTCCGGAACATTCGTCCGCCCGTCTGGAACGCTGGTTGCAGATGTGCGCCGAAGACAACATGCAGGTTGCCAACGTTACGACGCCGGCTAACTACTTCCATATCCTGCGCCGCCAGATGAAGCGTGACTTCCGCAAGCCGCTCATCCTGATGACGCCGAAGTCCCTGCTGCGTCACAAGCGCGCCACCTCGTCGCTTGCGGAGCTTGCAGGCGAGTCCTCCTTCCACCGTCTCCTGTGGGACGATGCGGAGGTCATCAAGGATGGTCCGATCAAGCTGCAGAAGGATTCGAAGATCCGCCGCGTCGTCATGTGCACGGGCAAGGTCTATTACGATCTGCTCGAGGAGCGTGAAAAGCGCGGTATCGACGACATCTACCTGCTGCGTGTCGAACAGCTCTATCCGTTCCCGGCCAAAGCGCTCATCAACGAGCTTTCCCGTTTCCGTAACGCGGAAATGGTCTGGTGCCAGGAAGAGCCGAAGAACATGGGTGCGTGGTCGTTCATCGATCCTTACCTTGAATGGGTTCTGGCGCATATCGACGCCAAGTACCAGAAGGTCCGTTACACGGGCCGTCCGGCTGCCGCCTCTCCGGCGACCGGCCTGATGTCCAAGCATCTGGCGCAGCTTGCTGCGTTCCTGGAAGACGCGCTGGGAGAGTGATAACTCTCCCGCATCGCCCCGCAAAAAAGACACCCGAATAACGGAACTAGATCATGGCCACTGAAATCCGCGTACCAACCCTCGGCGAATCCGTCAGCGAAGCGACCGTCGGCACCTGGTTCAAGAAGGTCGGCGATACCGTCAAGGCCGACGAACCTCTCGTTGAACTCGAAACCGACAAGGTTACCGTCGAAGTTCCGGCGCCCGCCTCCGGCGTGCTGACCGAAATCGTCGTGCAGAACGGCGAAACCGTCGGTCTCGACGCCCTTCTCGGCCAGATCGCCGAAGGTGCTGCCGGCGCTGCAACTTCTGCACCCGCGGCAAAGCCTGCTGCGCCTGCTGCTGCACCGGCACCCGCCGCAGCCGTTGCCGCCGCTCCGGCTGGAAGCGTCATGCCGCCGGCACCGGCCGCCGGCAAGCTGCTTGCTGAAAACAACCTTTCCGCCGATCAGGTCGACGGTTCGGGCAAGCGTGGCCAGGTTCTGAAGGGCGACGTTCTCGCCGCTGTTGCCAAGGGTGTTTCGGCACCTGCCGCCGCTCCAGTCGCTGCTGCTGCTCCCCGTCCGGTTTCGGCCGAGCAGGATCAGGTTCGCGAAGAGCGCGTCAAGATGACCCGCCTGCGCCAGACGATCGCACGTCGCCTCAAGGATGCACAGAACACGGCCGCCATGCTGACCACCTATAACGAGGTGGACATGAGCGCCGTCATGGATCTGCGCAACCGCTACAAGGACGTTTTCGAGAAGAAGCACGGCGTCAAACTCGGCTTTATGGGCTTCTTCACCAAGGCCGTGACCCACGCGCTGAAGGAACTGCCCGCCGTCAACGCTGAAATCGACGGCACGGACATCATCTACAAGAACTATTGTCACGTCGGCATGGCTGTCGGCACCGACAAGGGTCTCGTCGTTCCGGTCATTCGCGATGCCGACCAGCTCTCCATCGCTGGTGTCGAAAAGGAACTAGGCCGTCTCGCCAAGGCAGCGCGCGACGGTTCGCTCGGCATGGCCGACATGCAGGGCGGCACCTTCACCATCACCAATGGCGGCGTCTACGGCTCGCTGATGTCCTCGCCGATCCTCAATGCGCCGCAGTCGGGCATCCTAGGCATGCACAAGATCCAGGAGCGTCCGGTCGCCATCGGCGGTCAGGTCGTCATCCGTCCGATGATGTATCTTGCGCTCTCCTACGATCACCGTATCGTTGACGGCAAGGAAGCCGTGACCTTCCTCGTTCGCGTCAAGGAAAGCCTCGAAGATCCGGAACGTCTGGTTCTCGATCTCTGATCGGTCTTGCTTTTCGTTTCAGCGGGGTTTCAAGTCGATCCCGCTGAAATGCTATCAGGAGAGCGAAAGTGCAGCCGACATTTCTTGCCGCGTCACCCTTTTTGCCGCTGATCGGGCTCAGCGTTCTGCTGCTGGCCGCCCACATTGCGCTGCAGGGAATGACGGCAACGCGTGAATTCGGGCTGGACTGGAATGCCGGTCCGCGGGATGCTGAAAAGAAGCCGCAGGGCAGGGTTGCCGGACGCGCCGCGCGTGCCTCGGCGAATTTTCGCGAGACCTATCCCGCTTTCATCGCGCTCGCCTTCGGTGTCATCATGGCCGGCGATCCGTCCGGGCTGGCCTTCGCCGGCGCTTTGATCTGGCTGATCTGCCGGGTGGTCTATATTCCACTTTATCTCGCCGGTGTGCCCTATATCCGCTCGCTGGTCTGGCTCGGTTCGATGCTCGGTCTTGGGCTGATGCTTTTCGTGTTGATGTTTTAGAGGTTGATTTTCCCATGCATCAGTATCTGATCGAACTTGCATCCCTGATGGCGATCTTCTTTTTCGCGATCGTTTCTCCCGGCGCCGATCTGGCGATGGTCATGCGTCAGGCCATGGTGCATGGGCGCAAGCAGGCCATCATCACCAGCTTCGGTGTTGGCACATCCCTGATGTTTCACGTCACCTATACGATTCTTGGACTTGGTCTCATCATTTCCCAGTCGATCTATCTCTTCAACATCGTCAAGTGGTTGGGTGTTGCCTATCTGATCTATATCGGCATCAGGGCGCTGCGCGCCGGCAAGACCGAATTGCCGGCTGCGGAAGGCGAAGATGGCGTTCGGGCCAGAAGCGGCCAGACTGCATTGAAGGCCTTCACGCTCGGTTTTGCCGCCAACGCGCTCAACCCCAAACCGGTGTTTTTCTTCCTGTCGATCTTTTCGACGGTGGTTCACGCGCATACGCCTGTTGGCATCAAGTTCGGATATGGGCTCGTCATGGCAAGCTGCCTTATCCTGTGGTTCGTCGGCGTCAGCCTGTTCATGACGACGCCTCGCATGCGCGCAGCTTTTCAGCGCGCCAGCCAATGGATCGACCGCACCAGTGGCGTGGTCTTCATCGCTCTCGGTATAAAACTCGCAACGGAAAAAGCGGCCTGAGTTTCAGGTCAAACGGAAGCAGGGCGGTTCAAAATCCTGCCCGCAATCAATCAGGAACAGAAACATGGCATATGATGTAGTGGTAATCGGTACGGGTCCCGGCGGTTATGTTTGCGCGGTCAAGGCGGCACAGCTTGGCTTGAAGGTCGCAGTGATCGAAAAGCGCGCGACCTATGGCGGCACCTGCCTCAATGTCGGCTGCATTCCTTCCAAGGCATTGCTGCACGCTTCCGAAACCTTCGCGCATGTGGCCCATGGCGTTGATACGCTTGGTATCGAAGTCGCCGCTCCGAAGCTGAACCTCGAGAAGATGATGGGGCACAAGGACAGCGTGGTGAAAGCCAATGTCGACGGCGTTGCCTTCCTGTTCAAGAAGAACAAGATCGATGCTTTCCAGGGCACGGGCAAGGTTGTATCCGCCGGCAAGGTCTCCGTCACCAACGACAAGGGCGAGAGCCAGGAAATCGAAGCCAAGAACATCGTCATCGCCACCGGTTCTGATGTTGCTGGTATTCCCGGCGTCCAGGTGGATATCGATGAAAGCGTCATCGTTTCCTCCACCGGCGCGATTGCGCTCTCCAAGGTTCCGGAAAAGCTCATCGTGGTGGGCGGCGGTGTCATCGGCCTCGAGCTTGGTTCGGTCTGGTCGCGTCTTGGCGCGAAGGTCACCGTCGTCGAATATCTCGACACCATTCTCGGCGGCATGGATAGCGAAGTCTCCAAGCAGGCTCAGCGTCTGCTCGCCAAGCAGGGTCTCGACTTCAAGCTCGGTGCCAAGGTGACGGGCGTTGAAAAGACGGGAACCGGCGCAAAGGTGGTGTTCGAGCCGGTCAAGGGTGGCGCGGCTGAAACGCTGGAAGCCAACGTTGTGCTGATCTCCACCGGTCGCAAGCCCTACACCGAGGGTCTCGGCCTTGCGGAAGCCGGTGTCGTGCTCGACAGCCGCGGCCGTGTCGAAATCGACGGCCACTTCAAGACCAATGTGGATGGCATCTACGCCATCGGCGACGTGGTGAAGGGCCCGATGTTGGCACATAAGGCGGAAGACGAGGGCGTCGCTCTTGCGGAAATTCTTGCCGGCCAGCGCGGCCATGTGAACTACGATGTCATTCCGGCCGTGGTCTATACGCAGCCGGAAGTCGCTTCCGTCGGCAAGACGGAAGAAGAACTGAAGGCCGCTGGTATCGCCTACAAGGTCGGCAAGTTCCCCTTCACCGCCAATGGTCGCGCCCGCGCCATGCAGGTGACTGATGGGTTCGTGAAGATCCTCGCTGACAAGGAAACCGACCGGGTTCTCGGCGGCCATATCGTTGGTTTCGGCGCTGGCGAAATGATCCACGAGATCACCGTGCTGATGGAATTCGGTGGTTCCTCGGAAGATCTCGGCCGTACCTGCCATGCGCATCCGACCATGTCGGAAGCGGTGAAGGAAGCGGCGCTGGCAACTTTCTTCAAGCCGATCCATATGTGATTTTAGCCAATATTAAATTTCAGCCATAAAGCGAACCCCGGCTTGCAATGCAGGCCGGGGTTCAGCATATTTGCGCCATAGCCTGTCTAACCTTTTGATAAAAGGCAATAAAATGGCGTCCTCCACTCAAGTTTCCTTCTCCGTTCCGCAGCGTATCCTTCACTGGACGATGGCGCTTCTGATCTTTTTCAACCTTCTGTTTCCAGATGGCATGGCCCATGCGTATCGGTTGATGCGGCGGGGTGAAACGCTGACGCCGGAACAGATCTCCTCGGCCAATATTCACGCGTATGTCGGCTTTGCCGTCCTGTCCCTTGCGGTTCTGCGCCTCTGTCTGCGGTTTTTCCAGGGTGTGCCGCCGCATCCCGCCAATGAACCGCGCGCTTCTCAAATCGCCGCGAAGGTCGCGCATTTCACCTTTTACACGCTGTTTTTTGCCCTGCCATTGTCGGGCATTGCGGCCTATTATTTCGGCGCGCGAGTGGCAGGAGAATTGCATTCCGGGCCGTTCAAGGGGCTGATGTGGGTATTGATCGCCGGCCACGTCGCCGCAGTTCTGGTTCACCAGTTCTACTGGCGCACCAATGTTCTGAAGCGAATGACGCACGGCTAACGCATTCCCGCTTTTCCAAAAGCGAAGACGCTCTATCTCTCTGTCTTTTCGTATTTTCTGAAGCTAAACCCGCTCGAATCGCCATTAGCGGCGGTTTGTCACGTTCCCGGATGATTGGAAATAGTGATGATGAGCCTCGCCACACAAGGCGGCAATGAGGTTATGGGATGCGGGATAGCGAAGACATATTGCCGGGCGCGGACTGGCGGGATTGCTTTGAAGGAGAGATGGTGACGGCCGCATCGAGTTCACTCGATGTGAGCAGACTACTCCTCGATCATCCTCCGGCATGGATCAGCGGCCTTATGGCGCTTCGAAACCGTCTCGTATCGCTTTTCGGTCTCAGAACGGTCGAGCTGGCGGCGGGTACTTCGGCGGGCGGATTTCCAGTGCTGTCGTCTACTGCGGACCGGACCGTGCTCGGCTTTGACGACAACCATCTCGATTTCCGTATCGTCGTCGATGTGGAACAGGAGCCTGGTCGGCAGATCGTGAAGGTCACTACTATCGTCCGGCGCAATAACCTGTTCGGGCGTCTCTATCTTTTCGTCGTCGGGCCGTTTCATCGTCGCATCGTGCCGGCGACGATGCGGCCGTTTTGCGCCAATGTCCGCCCCGTCAAGACCGGAGACGAGTGGATCAGTCGACCCGTGTGAGGGTAAAGCCCTGCGCACGCAGGAGTTCAATTACGCCTTCTTCGCCCGGCAGGTGCAAAGCGCCGACGGCCATGAAGACATTGCCTTTGGCAAGCTCAGGGGCCGATCGCTCCGCCATGACGTGGTTGCGATCGGTGATGATGCGTTGCTCGAAGGCGGCGTAGCCCTGGTCATTTTCAGACGCTTTCTTGGGATCGATGCTCTTCAGCATGGGCATGGTCATGCCGATATCACCGCTGACATAAAGATCGGTCATTGTCGTCATGATGTCGTCCATGCGGTCGCCCAATTCGAGCGTTTCGATCAGCGCCTGCAGATGAAATTCCATTGGCAGCTCAGACATGGCCGCAAGCTGCTCCACCATGGTCTCCAGCCCGACAAGATGCTTTCCGTCCGCGACTGCATCTTCAGCGAGCTTCTTATCAAGGAAAGACAGGCCAGTGGCCTTGCGGGCAAATTCGCAGGCGGGAAGGGCGACGAAACTCGACAGCATCCATGGCTTCATGCGCGAAACGGCACTCAGCGGAATGCCGCGCTCCTTAAGACCCTTTTCAAGGCGTGCGACATTTTCGGGTGACAGGATGTCGGTGATCGACTTGCCGTCCAGAAACATGGTGAGGTCGGGTCTTGTCAGCAGCGATGCCGCAATTTTCTTGTCATCGACGATTTCGTCCGATTCCACGATGACCGTCGCGGCTTTTTCAAACGCGGGTGTTGCGGCGGCTGGCATGCCAAGAACACGTGGATCGGTGACATGCATGGTGCCGAGAAGAAAGGACGGCGCCGTTCCAGCTTTTTCGATGCGCCAGAAGTTGCCCTTGCCGTTCGGGATAGCTGCCGCTTCCTGTTCGATCTTCGCGAAGCCCCGCGGGTCGCTCTTGCGCATCTCCACGAGAATATCGCTGCCCGTGCAGCTTATCTCCTGTTCGGCGGCTTGCGCTTCACCCAACGATAGCAACGTCGCGAAGAGGATTGCGACAGCAGTGACGTGCAGCGCGGCGAGCAACCAGAGCAGGGTGTCGCCGGTCTTGCCCATCAGGGTGGCGGTGAGATTTTGTGGCTTTATCAGGCTTTGCATAGGTACCATCCGGTTCTAGTCCACTTATAGAACGGCGGCTTGGACGTCTGATTAATGACTATGGTTAAGCATTTCCTGCTTCATGCGCGCGGGTGGGCATTATCGTAGATTTCCAGCAATCTTGCGGTATCGACGCCGGTATAGATCTGCGTGGTGGAGAGGCTGGCATGGCCGAGCAGTTCCTGAATGGTGCGCAGGTCGCCGCCGCCGGCCAGTAGATGGGTGGCGAATGAGTGGCGCAGCGCATGCGGTGTGGCGTTTTCCGGCAGGCCGAAAGCGCCACGCAACTTCTGCATCTCGCGCTGGATGATGGCAGGTTGCAGCTTGCCGCCGCGCGCGCCGAGGAATAGCGGCTGGTCGGCAGCCAGATGATAGGGGCAGAGCTTTTTGTAGGCCTCAACCGCTTCCGTTACCACCGCCAGCAAAGGCACCATCCGGGTCTTGTTGCCTTTGCCGGTGATGCGAAGGCTGCGGGCGTCGGGCGTGAAATCGGCCGGAGCCAGCCCGAGCGCCTCGGAGATGCGAAGACCGCAGCCATAAAGAAGCGAGAGAACCGCAGCGTTACGGGCGGCAATCCACGGCTCTTCATTCAATTGCGCCTCGGTGGTGGTTATTTTCAGCGCCTGCCGGTCCGTCAGCGGTTTCGGCAGAGATTTCGGCTGTTTCGGCGAGCGCATGGCGGTGGCCCCGGCCGCATTCACCAGACCTTTCTTTTGCAGATAGTGCAGAAAGGAACGCAGGCCCGCCAGATGCCGCCCCAGCGAGCGTGCGCCGGCGCCTTCCCTGCGACGACTGGCCAGAAAGGCGCGAAGATCGACCGGGCGCAGATCGGCGATATCGGCGATTGAAGCTGGCTTGCCGATATAGCCGGTGAGGAATGTCAAAAACTGGCGAGTGTCGCGCTCGTAGGCCTCGACGGTATTGTCCGCAAGGCGGCGTTCACCGGCAATCGCGGCAAGCCAGGATTGGCGCTCGTTCAAGAGATCGGGTGTGGCAAAAGTCAGAATTTCGGTCACGGGGCGCTCCATTCCTCTCCCAACGCTATGCCCTTATGGTCAGTATTTGGTTAAGGCTTGCGCCTGGGCTTTGCATCTGGCGTGGACTTTACCGGGGTCTGCCATTACATCCGGGCGGTTTCCTTTTTCATTCCGCCGGGGCATGTTCGCCACATCATGGCAAAAGATTCGTCCGATCTGTTTGGGGCTCTGTTCGACCCGCCGTCGCTCACGCGCACGGTGCCCGTTCTCGTGCCGATGCCGGCGCCGGGACCCTACAGTTATGCCGTGCCTGACGATATGGTGGTGGAGACCGGCTCCATCGTTCAGGTGCCGCTTGGACCACGGCAGGTCTTCGGCGTGGTGTGGGACGATGCAGGAGAGAAGAGCGTCGATCCGAAAAAGCTGCGGCCCATCACCAAGAGTTTCGAGTGCCCGCCGCTGAAAGCGGAAATGCGGCGCTTCATCGATTGGGTTGCCGCCTACACGCTCTCTCCGCCCGGCCTTGTGGCGCGCATGGCCCTACGCGCGCCCGCCGCCTTCGATCCCGAACCCATGATCGAGGGGCTGCGGCTGACCGAAGGCAGGCCGGAGCGGCTTACTCCCGCCCGCGAGAGAGTGATGGAGCTGGCGGCCGAGGGCCATGGCTGGACGAAGAGTGGCCTTGCCCATGCCGCCGGCGTTTCTACCAGCGTTGTCGATGGTCTGGTCAAGCAGGGCGTATTCGAGACGGTTTTTCTGCCCGCGCCGCCCGTTGTGGCCGAGCCTGATCCTGACTATGCCGAGCCGCGACTGGAAGGCCCGCAGAAACAGGCGGCATCGGAAATTCTCGAGGATGTGCGCAAGGGTGGTTTCCATGTTTCACTGATTGATGGTGTGACCGGCTCCGGCAAAACCGAGGTCTATTTCGAGGCGGTGGCGGAAACGCTGCGACAAGGCAAGCAGGTCCTCATCCTGTTGCCGGAAATCGCGCTGACGGCGGCCTTCCTGGATCGCTTTCACGACCGCTTCGGCGCTAAGCCGGCGGAATGGCATTCTGACCTGTCGCCGCGCATGCGCGAAAAGGTCTGGCGACAGGCGGTGACGGGTGAGGTGAAGGTGGTGGCCGGCGCGCGCTCGGCGCTGTTCCTTCCCTTCGACAATCTCGGCCTCATCATCGTCGATGAGGAGCATGACCCGGCCTACAAGCAGGAAGACCGCGTCTTTTACAATGCCCGCGACATGGCGGTCGTTAGAGCCCGGATCGGGGATTTCCCGGTGGTGCTGGTCTCCGCCACGCCGTCAGTGGAAAGCCAGGTCAACGGCAGTTCTGGCCGCTATAACACCATCCATCTGCATACGCGCTTCGGCGATGCGGCGATGCCCGATCTGCATCTGATCGATATGCGTCGCCATCCGCCGGAAAGGGGAGGGTTTCTTTCGCCGGTTCTCCTGCGCGGCATCGGCAAAACCATCGAAAAGGGCGAGCAGTCCCTGCTCTTTCTCAATCGTCGCGGTTACGCGCCGCTGACGCTCTGCCGGGTCTGCGGTCACCGTTTCCAGTGCCCGCAATGTTCGAGCTGGCTGGTGGAGCACCGGTTCCGCAATCAACTGCAATGCCACCAGTGCGGTCACAACGAGCCGACGCCGGACCATTGCCCGGAATGCGGCACCTTCGATCATCTGGTGGCGTGCGGGCCGGGGGTAGAGCGGATCGCCGAGGAGGTGGAGAAACACTTTCCCGAGGCCCGCACCATCGTGCTCTCCTCTGACCTGATGGGCGTCAAGCGGCTGCGTCTGGAGCTGGAGGCGATCGTCAAGGGAGAGGCGGACATCGTCATCGGCACGCAGCTGGTTGCCAAGGGGCACAACTTCCCCCTTATGACGCTTGTCGGTATTGTCGACGCCGATCTCGGGCTTGCCAATGGCGATCCGCGCGCAGCGGAGCGAACGTTCCAGCTGCTCTCGCAGGTGACCGGTCGCGCCGGGCGAACCGGGCTGAAAAGCCACGGCCTGTTGCAAACCTACCAGCCGCAACACCCTGTCATGCAGGCAATCGTGTCCGGTGATGCATCTGCCTTTTACGAAAGGGAGATCGTGGAGCGGGAAAAAGCCGTTCTTCCGCCTTTCGGACGGCTTGCCTCAATCATCGTTTCCGCTGATACGCGTGCGGAGGCCGAAACCCATGCGCGGGGTTTAAGGGCAGCAGCACCGCAGGTTACGGGCATCATGCTGCTCGGCCCGGCGGAAGCGCCGCTGGCGCTTATCCGTGGCCGGCACCGTTTTCGCCTGCTGGTGCATGGGCGGCGCAATTCCGACATGCAATCCTTCCTTCGAACGCTTCTGGCCAATGGCCCGAAGGAACGGGGTAGCGTGCATGTGCAGCTCGATATCGATCCGCAAAGTTTCCTTTGAACTTTATCAATGGGGACGTTTTCCCGCTGTCATGACCGTGTCATAACGCAGCAGGCAAAAATGATTTGGGGAACGAGATGGAGTTTTATTTTCCCGCCGAATTAGGCGAGCAGCTGGCCTTCGGCGCTGCGGTGGTGTCGGTCGTGATCGGCCTCTTTTTCATGTTTGCACCAGGCGCTACTCTGCGTGCCTTCGGTCTGCAGGCGATCGGCGAGCGCCGGGATGGTTACGCGCTTGTGCGCTCGTCGCTTGCCGGTTTTTATCTCGGCCTCGGTGCTTCCGCCCTGCTTCTGGCGCAGCCCATGGTCTATCTCGCCTTCGGTGCGGCTTTCGGTCTCAGCGTGTTCGGCGGCATTCTCTCCATTCTCTCGGATGGAGGCGCAACAGTGCGGAATTTCATACTTCTGGTTGTACACCTTCTGTTGTCTGCACTGTCGTTGAGCTACGTGTTCGGACTGGTCTGAGACGGGCTTTTTGGCTTTTGTGCCGCACCTGCGGCGCATCCTGGGCGGAATCGGAAAATTTAAACGCATTCCCCCTTGCCCAAACGGCGCTTTCCGCTATTACGCGTGTTGCGAGTCCCGGCGTCCTATGCTAGACGGACCGCGAAATTGGGAAAAGGCAGGGGGGAATTCCGGTCTTTTTCGGGGAAATTGAAACGATTTCAAGAATTTGATGCGGAGGATCCCCCTCGCTGATGTTCTTGGACGATTAGCAGGGAAAAAGTGCCCGTGGCAGATACCTCCCATGGAACATCCGGTGTAGCCGAAAGGTATGCATCGTCGCTTTTCGAGCTTGCTTTGGAAGCGGGTGCGGTCGAGGCAGTTGGAGCCGATCTGGACAGGTTCGGCGCACTTCTCGATGGAAGTGACGATTTGAAGCGTCTGGTTGCGAGCCCGGTGTTTTCCGCCGAGGATCAGTTCAAGGCAATCACCGCAATCTGCGAGAAGGCCGGTATTGCCGGTCTTGCTGTCAATTTCCTCAAGGTCGTTGCGAATAACCGCCGTCTGTTTGCCGTTCCCGGCATGATCCGCGCCTATCGCTCCATTGCTGCTGCCCATCGCGGCGAAATTACCGCCGAGGTCACCTCGGCACATGCGCTCGACGAAGCGCAAGAAACTGAACTGAAGGCGGCGCTGAAGAGCGTTACCGGCAAGGATGTGACGGTTTCCGTTACCGTTGATCCTTCGATCCTCGGTGGCCTGATCGTCAAGGTTGGTTCTCGCCAGATCGATACGTCTCTTCGCACCAAACTTTCCACCCTTAAGCTTGCACTGAAAGAGGTTGGCTGATGGATATCCGCGCCGCGGAAATTTCCGCAATTCTGAAAGATCAAATCAAAAATTTCGGCAACGAGGCGGAAGTCTCGGAAGTCGGTCAGGTGCTTTCCGTCGGTGACGGTATCGCCCGCGTCTATGGTCTCGACAATGTTCAGGCCGGCGAAATGGTCGAGTTTCCTGGCGGCGTTCGCGGCATGGCGCTCAACCTCGAAGCCGACAACGTCGGTGTGGTTATCTTCGGTTCCGACCGTGCCATCAAGGAAGGCGACACCGTAAAGCGGACTGGCGCTATCGTTGACGTTCCGGTCGGTCCGGAACTGCTCGGCCGCGTCGTTGACGCCCTCGGCAACCCGATCGACGGTAAAGGCCCGATCAACGCCGCCAAGCGTTCGCGCGTTGACGTCAAGGCTCCCGGCATCATTCCGCGTAAGTCGGTTCATGAGCCGATGTCGACCGGCCTCAAGGCTATCGACGCCCTCATCCCGGTTGGCCGCGGCCAGCGCGAGCTCGTCATCGGCGACCGCCAGACCGGCAAGACCGCGATCATTCTCGACGCGATCCTGAACCAGAAGGCCATTCACGACAATGGTCCGGAAGGCGACAAGCTTTATTGCGTCTACGTTGCTATCGGCCAGAAGCGTTCGACCGTTGCCCAGTTCGTAAAGGTTCTGGAAGAGCGCGGCGCCCTGCAGTATTCGATCATCATTGCTGCCACGGCTTCCGACCCGGCTCCGATGCAGTACCTTGCACCGTTTGCCGGTTGCGCCATGGGCGAATACTTCCGTGATAACGGCAAGCACGCCCTCATCGGTTATGACGACCTTTCCAAGCAGGCCGTTGCTTACCGTCAGATGTCGCTTCTGCTGCGCCGTCCTCCGGGCCGCGAAGCTTATCCGGGCGACGTCTTCTACCTTCACTCCCGTCTTCTGGAGCGCGCTGCAAAGCTCTCCGACGAAATGGGTGCTGGCTCTCTGACGGCTCTGCCTGTCATCGAAACCCAGGGCAACGACGTTTCGGCCTTCATTCCGACCAACGTGATCTCGATCACCGACGGCCAGATCTTCCTCGAAACCGACCTGTTCTACCAGGGTATCCGTCCGGCCGTTAACGTCGGTCTGTCGGTTTCGCGCGTTGGCTCTGCCGCCCAGATCAAGGCGATGAAGCAGGTCGCCGGTTCGATCAAGGGTGAACTTGCCCAGTATCGCGAAATGGCCGCCTTCGCCCAGTTCGGCTCGGACCTTGACGCTTCTACGCAGCGCCTGCTTAACCGCGGTGCCCGCCTGACCGAGCTTCTGAAGCAGCCGCAGTTCTCTCCGCTCAAGACGGAAGAGCAGGTCGCGGTGATCTTCGCCGGTGTCAACGGTTATCTCGACAAGATCCCGGTCGCGCAGGTCGGCAAGTTCGAGCAGGGTCTGCTCTCCTACCTCCGATCGGAAGGCAAGGCGATCCTCGACACCATCCGCACGGAAAAGGCAATCAGCGACGATACCAAGAGCAAGCTCAAGGGCGCTCTTGATAGCTTCGCGAAGTCTTTCTCGTAATTAGGGCTCTTTTACTCGGACGGATAACGGATGCCTTCACTAAAGGATCTGAAAAACCGCATTGCCTCCGTAAAGGCGACGCAGAAGATTACCAAGGCGATGAAAATGGTCGCCGCGGCGAAGCTTCGGCGCGCCCAGGAAGCTGCGGAGGCCGCCCGGCCTTATTCTCAGCGCATGGGCGCCGTTCTTGCCAACATCGCCAAGGCGGTAGAGGCGGACGTCGCTCCGGCGTTGATGACCGGCACCGGCAAGGACAACGTGCATCTGCTCGTTGTCTGCACGGCTGAACGTGGTCTTTGCGGCGGTTTCAACTCGCAGATTTCCCGTTTTGCCCGCGATCAAGCCCGCAAGCTGATTTCCGAAGGCAAAACGGTCAAGATCATCACGGTCGGCAAGAAGGGTTACGACAGCCTTCGTCGCGAATTCGCAGCTAATATCATCGAGCGCATCGAACTGCGCGAAGTGAAGAAGGTCGGTTTCGAAAACGCCGACCAGATCGCCAAGAAGGTGATCTCCCTGTTCAATGCGGGTGAATTTGACGTCTGCACGCTGATCTACTCGGAATTCAAGTCCGTCATCAGCCAGATCCCGACCGGTCTGCAGCTTATTCCTGCCGCAGTCCCTGTTGTGGAAGAGGTTGAGGCAACGCAGAGCGCCGTCTACGAATATGAGCCTGATGCGGCTTCTATTCTGGAAGACCTTATTCCGCGCAACATTTCGGTTCAGGTTTTCCGGGCTCTGCTCGAAAACGTTGCCGGTGAAATGGGCGCCAAGATGAGCGCGATGGACAACGCAACGCGCAATGCCGGTGATATGATCAACAAGCTGACGCTTTCCTACAACCGTCAGCGTCAGGCTCAGATCACCAAGGAACTCATTGAAATCATTTCGGGCGCGGAAGCGCTCTGAGGTAAGGAAAGAGGGTAAGGATAATGGCTAAGGCAGCTACCCCCAAGAAAACCGCAGCGGTGAACGGCGCGGGCAAGGTTACCCAGGTTATCGGCGCTGTTGTCGACGTGGCGTTCGAAGGCGAACTGCCTCCGATCCTCAACGCGCTCGAAACCGATAACAACGGCAACCGCCTCGTTCTGGAAGTCGCTCAGCATCTCGGCGAAAACGTCGTACGCACGATCGCCATGGACTCGACCGAAGGTCTCGTCCGCGGTCAGGTCGTCGCTGATACGGGCGCTCCGATCGAGGTTCCGGTCGGTCTGGAAACGCTCGGCCGCATCATGAACGTCATCGGTGAGCCGGTTGACGAAGCAGGTCCGATCGTAACGGCCAAGAAGCGCGCCATCCACCAGGACGCACCGTCTTACGTCGAGCAGTCGACGGAAGGCCAGATCCTCGTTACCGGCATCAAGGTCGTTGACCTTCTGGCTCCTTACGCCAAGGGCGGCAAGATCGGCCTGTTCGGCGGCGCTGGCGTTGGCAAGACGGTTCTCATCATGGAACTGATCAACAACGTCGCCAAGGCGCACGGTGGTTACTCGGTATTCGCCGGCGTGGGTGAGCGTACCCGCGAAGGTAACGACCTCTATCACGAAATGATCGAGTCGAACGTCAACAAGCTTGGCGGCGGCGAAGGTTCCAAGGCTGCTCTCGTTTACGGCCAGATGAATGAACCGCCGGGCGCCCGCGCTCGCGTCGCTCTGACCGGTCTGACGATCGCTGAAAACTTCCGCGACGAAGGCCAGGACGTTCTGTTCTTCGTGGACAACATCTTCCGCTTCACGCAGGCTGGTTCGGAAGTTTCGGCTCTTCTCGGCCGTATTCCTTCGGCTGTGGGCTATCAGCCAACGCTCGCAACCGACATGGGCCAGATGCAGGAACGCATCACCACCACGAACAAGGGTTCGATCACCTCGGTTCAGGCGATTTACGTTCCCGCCGACGACTTGACCGACCCTGCGCCGGCCACTTCGTTCGCGCACCTTGACGCAACGACGGTTCTGTCGCGTTCGATCGCAGAAAAGGGTATTTACCCGGCTGTTGACCCGCTCGACTCCACCTCGCGCATGCTCGACCCGATGATCGTCGGTGAAGAACACTACGAGGTTGCCCGTAAGGTTCAGTCGACCCTGCAGCGCTACAAGTCCCTTCAGGACATCATCGCCATCCTCGGCATGGACGAACTGTCGGAAGAAGACAAGCTGACGGTTGCCCGCGCCCGTAAGATCGAGCGCTTCCTGTCGCAGCCGTTCTTCGTTGCCGAAGTCTTCACCGGTTCTCCGGGCAAGCTCGTCGCACTCGAAGACACGATCAAGGGCTTCAAGGGCCTGGTCAACGGCGAATACGACAGCCTGCCGGAAGCAGCTTTCTACATGGTCGGTTCGATGGAAGAAGCCATCGAAAAGGCAAAGAAGCTGACTGCTGAAGCTGCCTGATTATGAATTGGCGGGCGCGTGGTTCGACCACGCGCCTTGCACACGATGACGGTGAAACCGGAACGGCTTTGCCGGCGTTTTAATAAACAAGTCCGTGACGCCCGCGTAATTGAAAAGAAGTGAATAGCCATGGCTGACAGTTTCAAATTCGATCTCGTTTCCCCGGAACGTCTGCTCGTTTCCGAAACGGTTACGGAAGTCGTCATTCCGGCTACGCTGGGTGAGATGACGGTTCTGGCCAATCACGCGCCTACCATGACGACGATCAAGCCGGGCCTGGTGACGGTGAAATTCGCCTCTGGCGAAACCCATAAATACGTCGTTTTCGGTGGTTTTGCCGATATTCTTCCGACAGGTTGCACGCTTCTCGCCGAATCCGCTGTTTCGGCTGACGATATGTCCCCTGACACGCTGCAGAAGCGCATCGATTTGGCCAAGGCCGAAATCCAGGAAGGCAATCATCACCACGAACATCTGACCAAGCTTGAAAAGCATCTCTACGAACTGACGAACCTGCATGAGGTTCTCGTCGCCGCTTGAAAGCACCGGGCGGGTTCGAAAGAATGACTGTCCACACAATACCGAAAACAAAAAAGCGGCCGTTTCGGTCGCTTTTTTGTTTTCGGCCACTGCCTGTTTTCTTAAGCAGGCAGAAAAATCTGAGTTCTCGTTCCAGTAAAAGCGTCTCGGTCCGCTCATTACGTTTGCGGAAATCGATTCCGATTTTCAGGGCGATAGGCTAGACATGAGGGTGAAAAGTAACATCGCTGTTGTCGATCGAGAGCAGACGAGAAGTCATGTTTCTTGTCATGGAGGGATGATCGCCGTGTCGATAGAAGCCAGTTATCGAAGGGTCGCAAGATCCGCGCTGCGACAGGGCGCCCTTAGCACGGGTGAGCGCGCCGTGCCGGAGGAGGTGCCGGTTGCCTTTTCTTACGGCGGCAGCACCCATGCCGTGATGATGGCTAGTCCCGCTGATCTTGTCGATTTCGCCGTCGGCTTCAGCCTGACAGAGGGCATCATATCGGCACGCAGCGAAATCCGGGCGATAGAGGTCATTGAAGCCGGGCAGGGCTATGATGTCCAGGTGGATCTGATGGATGCCGAGGCTGATGCCCTGCGGGCGAGACGGCGGCATATGGCAGGTCCGGTTGGTTGCGGTCTGTGCGGGATCGAATCCATAGAACAGGCGGTTCGCGTGGTCCCCGATCTCAGCGGCGCGAGAATGTCGATCCACGGTGATGATATCGTTGCCGCGGTGAAAGCACTGAGCGACGCACAAAGCCTCAACCGCGAAACGAGAGCCGTTCACGGTGCGGGTTTTTATAGTCCTCAAGATGGTTTGCTTGCGGTGCGCGAAGATGTCGGTCGCCACAATGCGCTGGACAAGTTGGCCGGTGCTGTCGTGAATGCCGGTATTTCCGCCAAGACAGGCATTGTTGCCGTCACCAGTCGCCTGTCGGTGGAGATGGTTCAGAAGACAGCGATCCTTGGTAGTCCGGTTATGGCAGCAATTTCGGCTCCTACCGCGCTTGCCATCGAAACCGCCGAGAGTGCGGGCATCACGCTTGTTGCGCTGGTGCGGGGTGAAGACTTCGAAATCTTCACCCGTGCGGACCGCGTCATTTTATAATGCCAGTTGCCGGCCGGCATTGGCATCCGGGCTTCGAAGCATACTAAAACTCCGCCCATTCGGGCGCAGCATTTCCATGAGACCTTGCCGTTGCGTATCGCGGCTGTGGTGCTGTCAGCCTCGTTATTGCAGCGGCTCTTTTATCGATCGGCTGGGCGGATGATATCTGTCCTTCGCGGGATATTTTGAACTGCCGCAGCAATTCGTGCAGGTTGTCCGCTTCATTGGCGAGGCCGTGGCTGGCGGCAGTGGTTTCTTCCACCATAGCGGCGTTTTTCTGGGTCGCCTGATCCATAACGTTGACGGCCTGGTTGATTTCTCTCAGACCGTTGGCCTGTTCGCGCGAGGCCTCGACGATGGCCGAGACGTTGGCATCGATTTCGCCCATTTGCGATTGAATATCCCGCAGTGCACCGCCGGTTTTGCCAACCAGATCGACGCCATTGGCGACCTGTTCGCGGGAGGTGTTGATGAGGGACTTGATTTCCTTGGCAGCAACGGCGGATCGTTGCGCGAGTTCCCGCACCTCTTGGGCGACCACTGCGAAACCCTTGCCCGCTTCACCGGCACGGGCAGCTTCCACGCCCGCATTCAGCGCCAGAAGATTGGTCTGGAATGCGATGTCGTCAATGACGCCGATGATGTTGGTGATTTCACCGGAGGAGCGCGAAATCGCGTCCATGGCGGAAATTGCCTGCTGAACGACTTCACCGGAATGTTCGGCATGTTCTCTCGTGCGCAGCACCAGTTTCCCGGCCTCGCCGGCGCGCTGGCTGGCATCGGTCACGGTGGTGGTGATTTGCTCCAGCGCCGCTGCTGTTTCTTCCAGCGAGGCGGCCTGCTGTTCGGTTCGCTGCGAGAGCTGATCGGCGGCTATGCGGATTTCACCCGAGCCGGATGCGATTGTCGAGGCATTGTGAGCAATCGTCTGCATGGTGGACTGAAGCTTGCCGACCACGTCGTTGAAGTCCTGGCGCAATTTCTCCATGCTGGGCACGAAGCTGCTATCGAGACGCTGCACCAGGTCACCCTCGGCCAGTGCCTGCAAGGCATCGGCGAGAAGGGTGATGGCGCTCATACGCGGCGTCACGTCGGTTGCGAATTTCACAACCTTCACGACTTTGCCCGTCTCATCCAATACCGGGTTGTAAGCGGCCTGGATCCATATCTCCTTGCCATTCTTTCCATAACGAACAAATTCGTCCGAGATGAATTCTCCGGATGCCAGCCGCGGCCAGAAATTGGCATAGGCTGGCGATGCGGCATAGGCCGGATCGCAGAACATACGGTGGTGCCGGCCTTCGATTTCCTTGAGGTCGTAGTTGACAGTGGCGCAGAAATTCGGATTGGCGGTAATGATCGTGCCATCCGGCAAAAATTCGATGGTGGCCTGGGAGCGTGAAAGCGCTTCGAGTTTGCCAGCATCTTCTACAGCCTTAATCTTCTTGGCTGTGATGTCGGTCGCTATCTTGACAACCTTATAGGGTTTGCCTGACCTGAAGACGGGGTTGTAGGAGGCCTCGATCCATATGGTCGATCCATCCTTGCGTATGCGGCGATATTCCTTGCCCTGAAATTCGCCGCGCGCAAGAGATTCCCAGAATTCCTGGTATGCGTGCGATGCGACAAATTCCCGGTCGCAGAAGATACGATGATGCTTGCCGACGATCTCTGCGAGATCATAGCCCAGCGTCACACAGAAATTGCTGTTTGCCGTAAGAATATTGCCTTTAAGATCGAATTCTATGACTGCCTGCGATCTGGATATCGCATCGAGCATATTTCGATTGTCTGCGCTTTTCCCTAACCCCAGCATTAACGTCCCCCAAATAGCGGCCTCGGCGCGCGCTGCCGCACAGGAGGTGTGGTCGGCGCCGTATCATGTTGAACAACGAACAGGTTCTGCCGCCAAAGGCAGCAATGCAGGCACTTGCGACTTGTCAGCCTCGGTCAGGTATCGGACCCCGCGTGATGTGATGTAGGCGCGGTACTGTTCGTCGGCTTTTAATATTAGATATCTATAATATTAAAATGTTCTTATTTAATAAAAGAGACGGTCATGAAAACAAAAACCGCCGGGCAGGTGCTCCGGCGGTTTGGTTCAATGGTCAATAGTCTCGTATTTGAGCCTTTGTTCTTAGGTTGCCTAAGAACGCGAACCGGCCGTCATGCAAAGGAATTGCAACGATCAGGCGGCGAGATCTTCCGCTTCGGTTCCCTTGAACATCTTTGCAAGGTTCAGGAAGCAGATCATGCCATGTTCGTTGGCAATGATGCCTTCGGAGTAGGACTTGTCGAAAGAGGCCGAGATTTCCGGAACCGGCTGGACCTGATTTGCCGGGATCGTCAGAATGTCCGAAACGCGGTCGACGAGCATGCCGATGACCATGTTGTGCACTTCGGCCACCACGATGGCGCTTCTTTCATTTGCGACGGTGCTTTTCATTCCGAGTTTGTGTGCGAGATCGATGATCGGAATAACCGAACCGCGCAGGTTCATGACGCCGATGACGTCTTTCGGCGCGTGGGGAATGGGCGTTGAAGGCGCCCAGCCGCGAATTTCGCGGATAGTCGTCGTCTTCACGCAGAATTCCTGATCATGCAGGCGGAATGCGATGATTTCGAGCGTCTCGCCGCCAAAGTTGGTAGAGTTTATCATTGCCATCAGAATTCTTCCCAATGCTCGCTGTGGAGGCCAGCGCAAGTGCACCGACACTTGCATATGCGAATTTGGCGTTCTGCCTGGTGCCTGAACAGCCGGAAACAATATTTTCCGCCTTCAATGGAAGATTCGTAGCATGAGATGGTTTCGCAAACCTAAATGCGAAGACTTCAATATTCTTTCTCGTAAAATATACCGGCTGCACCTTCGCCATTACCGCCCGCTTCACCGCGCAGCTTCACGCCGCGCCCGACATCGAGGTTGATGATGGCCTTTGCGCCGGAATCGCCGCTTTGCTGCAGTTCGAGATAGGTTCGCTCGTTGAGATATTTGCCGGCGGAAACGCGGGCCTGGCCTTCCGAATCCGTCGAGATGTCGAGATCGTCGACACCGAGATTGCTTCGGAGCTTGTCGAACAACGAGGTGGAGCGCCCACCGGCAAGCTGTGCTGCCGCATCCGCCAGCCGCGCGATCTGCAAGGCCGAGAGCTTGGACATGGATTGGCCGAAGATCAGCTGTGCCATAACCTCATCCTGCGGCAGAGCCGGGGTTGAGGAGAAGGCGAATGTCGGGTCGTTGGCATTGCCGGAAACCGCAACGGTGATGGTGGCGGAACCAGCGGTGGACTGCGCCTCCATATCCAGAACCGGCACGAGGCCGCCGCCGAAGGTTATCTTGCCCGTATTGAAATCGAGACGGCGGGTGAGAATTTCGAGCCGTCCACGGCGCATTTCAAAACCGCCGGAGATGACGGGAACAGCTGCCGTACCGCGAATGGTCAGATTGCCGGTCAGTTCTGCGTCGATGCCGCGTCCGCGCACGAAGATGCCGCTTGGTGCGTTTACCTGCAGATCAAGATTGATAGTGGATGAACTGCCACTGCCACCCTGATCGTTGCCGAGTGCCTTTACCTGCGCCCGCACCTGCGGCGGGGCGTTCTTGTGCTTGACGTCGATTTCCGTCAGCGAGGCCGGAAGTTTCTCCGGGATGGTGATGGCGCTTCTGTCCAGCGTCAGCTTGCCGCCAAGCACGGGCGAATTCAGAAGCGGACCCTTCAGCGTCAGCGTGCCGCTCACGATGGTCGTCACCAGCGTGCCATCATTGTAACCGGCGCGGTCCAACGTGATCGTGATGTCGGCTGGAAAGCCCGAACCGCCCGTTATACCGACGCTACCCGTTCCCGAGATCGTTCCGCCGCCGGCAAGCTTTCCCGTCAGCCGGGAGATGACGGCGCGATCACGATCGAAGGTGACCGTTGCAGCCAGCCCGTTGACCGTGAGGTTACGGCGCACATCGGTCAGGCGCGTACCATCGGTGGTGATGCTGCCGGTAACGACAGGCGCGGAAGCGCTGCCGGAAATCTTCACATCGATGGCGGCGGTGCCGTCCACATCGAGGCCCTGTGCTGCGGTTTGTGCGGCAACGGCGGAGAAGGGCAACCTCCCGGAAAAGGCCATGGAAAGCGGACGGTTACCGGCAATGCCGAGGGAGCCGCCGCCCGAAAGCGACATGCCGCCCTGACCGGTTACATTCGTATCGATCTGCAGGGTGCCGCCGGCGAAACGGCCGTTTGCCTTGATGCCGAGCGCTGCAAGCCCTGCCGCACGCGTCTGGGCAACCTCGGCATTCGTCCAGTTCAGATTATAATCGACCGCCGGGTCTGAAGCCGTGCCCTTGGCGCTGACCGTTCCGGATATACTCCCCGCCGCATCCAGCCCAGTGGCGAAGGCATTTGCGAGGTTCGCGGGAAGCGAGCGGATATTGGCGTTGATGTCGAGTGTCGAACCCGCCGTGCCGTTTACCTCGACCCGCCCGTCGCCGGTGATGATAGTCAGACCGGAGATGCGGGCCGTGCCGTTCTCGATCGCAATTGTACTCGGCTTTTCAAGCCGTACGGCAATGCCCTTGGGGGCGGCCGAGAAGGCATCGAGCCGCACGGTCATCGGCGATCCTGCGGTATTGGCACTGCCCTTTACCACGAGCGGCGCATTGTCGTAGCGTCCGTTGACATCGAAGTTGGTGGTCGTGCCGGAATGGCCAATGGTCGCATTAAGCGCCGAAATCGCCGCGGTGCCAGCATTGACGCTGTCGGCGCTGACCTTGCCGTTGATGGCGAGCGCCCGAAGGTCGTCAATGGAGATATCGGCAGCGAGCTTCGAAATAACCGTTGTGCCCTGGCGGATGCTGCCGCCATTCGCCTTTATCGTCGCGGCAATCCGGCCGTTATCGTTACTGAGTACGATGTCGCCGGCAATATCGCCATCTGCCTGTTGCGCGGCAAGTGCCGCCAGCAGGGCCAAGTCCGGGAAATTGAACGACAGATTGCCAGATGGCAGGAATTGTTGCGAGAATTGCAGCTTGCCGTTCAAGATGTTGCGACCCACTGCCACATGAAGCTCGGGTATTGCCGTGCCGTTTTCTGTCTGCACCACATTGGCGTTGGCGTCGATCTTCTGCCGGTCGAGGCTGCCGCTGGCGGTCAGTTTTGCCTGCGGTGCGGCCGGATCGGCCTTGCCTGCGGCATTGACCTTCAGGGCTTCAAGCTTCCGTCCGGCAAGAGTGGCACTTTCGGAGCTTAAGGTGACATTGAAGTCGGGCGCGGCAAGCGCGCCGCTGGCTTCAATTGCAAAATCGGCAACGCCCTTTGCCTGTGGCGTCAGTTTTTCGAGAGCGGGAAACTTGCCCGTCAGATTGGCGCTCAACACGTCGTCTTCGAGACTGACATCACCTGTCGCTTCAATTGTTCCGGATTTGACCACGAGGTTCTGAACGCTTGTGCGCCCGCCAATGATCAGGTCGATGTCGCCCTGCAAAGCGATGGTGGTATCGAATTTTTCCGCCAGCGCTGGCGGCAGGGTGGCGGGCAACGCGAAGAGCTGCACGCTGGATGTCAGGCGATTGTTGGCGAGGTCGAAACTGCCGTTCAGCGTTCCGCCGACGCTGGCGCTCTCCAGCGTCGCGCCGTCAAAGCCGATGGTCGACGAGGTGAGGCTGACCGGCGCCTTGATGGTGACCGGCGCACGCACCAGCCGGTCGATATCCGGGCTGACGAAGGACGATTGTGCCACGGAGAGAATGGTGTCGATGGTGCCGCTGCGATCGGCAATGTTGAGATTGCCGCTCCTGGCCGTCAGCTTGACATCATCAAGCCTACCCTGTGGCAGGGAAAGGCTGCGCAACGATGCCGTGGTGTTGAGATGAGCGGCATCAGCGTTGCCTTTCAGGGAAAGATCAATGCCATTGATGAGGGCCTGGATCTCGCCATTGTTCAGCGGCCAGCGGAAATCCACTGGCCCGGCGGTGCCGATGAGGTTGGCACTAAGATCGTTCTGGCCGTTCGGATCCACGGTGCCCGAGGCCGTCAGCAGCAATGTGCCAGTTTCCAGTGTGCTGCTGCCGATTTCGATGCGGCCCTGTGGTGAGAGCGTGGCGTTTGCATCAAGTTTCGTCTCGCCGGCGAAAAGCTGTCGGAAAGCGGGGGGCAGAAGCAGATCGGGCTGGCCGCCGCCTGCGACCTCGATACGCCGCGTGCCGTCGTCTCCAAGTAGATGGTGGCCGGTGACGTTGAGCACGGGGTTGCCGGCGACGTTGCCGCGCAGAGTGCCGGTCCAGTCAGAAAGCGGACCTTCACCGTTCACATCGATCGCCACGGCGGGTGTGCCCGGAAGCGAGAGCAGCGTGGCCAGAAGCCCGCCCTCGGGCTCCTTCATCTCCGCTTTCAACTTCAAGACATTTTCATTCGGCAGAAACGCGATGTCTGCATTGACCGCAGCGTCCGGCGTGCTCTGCCGGTGGGCAGTGAGCGATAGCCTGATATCGTCCTGCGCGGCCTTGAGATTGCCCTCGGCGGTCAGCTCGAAGTCGCGGCCAAGAAGGGATTGTCCGAGGCTAATATCGGGGAAATCGAAACTGTCGATGTCGATTTCAATCGGCAGGGACGAACTGCCGGAGCTTTTGGTCGATGTTTGCTCAGCGGGAAGCGGTTTGCGATCGACATCAATCGATCCGGCCGACACCCGGTCGGCGTGGAAGGTTCCGGCAAGAAGCGAGAGCGGCGACCAGTCAACGGCGATCTGGTTCACACGGGCGTAAGGTCCCTGCCGATCCGAAAGGGTGACATTGTCGAGCCGCAGGCGACCGGTCAAAAGACCGCTGGGTGGAGAGATTTCGATTGTCTGGTCGGGCGTGGAAACGAGCGATGAAATCTGCTTTGCGGCAATTCTTGCACCCATCGGCGTAAGACTGACGAACAGAACCGCAAGCAACACCAGCACCACGCCGCAAAGAGCAGCGTAGCCCAGCCATTTCAGCAATCGAATCAACGTTGTCATCAAGCGTAATCTACACTCTGTTGCTAGGGTGTTCGATGGCGGCGTTTAAAAAGACTGGCCGATGCCAGCATAAATGCCGAAATTGTTGCCACCATCATATTTTTCAAGCGGCATGGCGACATCAAGACGCAAAGGCCCAAAGGGCGTTGCGTAACGCAAACCAATACCGGCGCCAGCCCGGATATCGGAGAAATCAGGGGTTACGCTGTCGGATACCACGCCCGCATCGATAAAGGGCACGATTCCGATCGTATCGGTGACCTTGATGCGGGCTTCGATGGAGCCAACCACGTAAGAGCGGCCGCCAGTTGCATCACCGGCTGCATTATAGGGCGATATTTCCTGGTAGCTATAGCCGCGGACGGATCCGCCGCCGCCGGCATAAAAGCGCCTTGTGGTCGGTATGTCCTGCAGATTGCTGCCGCCGACGAGCACGCCGCCGGAAAGCTTTCCGGCCATGATCAAGCGATCTTCGGCGCCGAGTCCCTTATAACCCGAAATAGAGCCTTCAAAGGAGGAAAAGAAAGTGCCGTTCAACGCTTCGTAGCTGGGCTTGGCGGCCACCGATGCACGAAAGCCTTCAGTGGGGTTGAGCTTGTCGTCGCGCGTATCGCGAACGAATTCCAGCGGTATGGAGGTGGTCAGATATTTGTTCTTGCCGAATGCGTCTTCGGTATCTGCCCACTGCACCTCGAGACCGGCGGCTGCGGTATCGGTGTCGTTCAGCTCATAACTGAAACCGGCGGCTCCCGTTATGGTTTTGGCCTCATAGGTATCGGGATGTTCGGTCTTGGCGATCAGGCTGGTCTTGAATGTGGTGCGCGGATTGAACATGCCGGGCTTTGTGAAGGTGATGCCCGCCGAATAGTCCATGCCTTCAACGCTCGATGCTTCGGCGATGCGTGAAACCGAACCCTCGATCCGCAGCGATTCCGCCTGCCCGAACAGGTTCCTGTGGCCCCAATACCCCTGGAGGCCAATGCCTTCCGTGGTGGAATATTGTGCGCCGACGCCGAAATAACGATGCTTGCCCTCTGACACCTCGATGGTGAGCGGAATGGAGCCATCGCGTGACAGTGTTCCTGCTTCCTTGATTGTCAGGCTGGAAAAGACCCCGAGCTGGCGTAGCCGGTCTGCGGCCTTGCGCAGTTTTTCCGGGGAGTAGGGTTCGCCGCCATTGAGGCGCGAATAACGGCGGATGAAGTCGCCGTCGACGGTTTTTTCGCCGGTCACGGTGACCGCGCCGAGGGGTGCCACGGGGCCACCTTCGGCAGCCATGGTAATGTCGACCGTGTTCGTCGCGTGGTTTGCAACGGCCTCGCGTTTCGTCAGCTTCGCAAGCGGGCGGCCTTCGGCTTTCAGATCATCGATCAGCTTGTTGCCGGCGCGGATGATTGCCAGGGATCCGGCCTCGCCGCCGGTGACGAGACCGTATTCTTCAAGGTTGCGGCCCGTCACATCGCCCTCGAGCCTGATATTGCCGAGCGTGAAGACCGGGCCGGGGGTGACGGTTATGACCACGGGCACCGGAGCGGAGTGATCGAACACCGGATTGGGCGGCAGATCGTCCACATCCTTGCCGGCGACCGTGACCTTGACGATGCCGCCATATCGGGCGTTTTCGTAAAGCGCTGCGATCAGCCTGTCCCTGTCATCACGCGCCTTGATCAGAAGGCCGAGATCGCCGGAGGCCGGTTTGTCCTTGTCGGCCAGAAGAAGCGAGCTGTTTTCCAGGCTGCCTTTGAGAGATTTGTCTGCATCGGCAGCATTCAGCGTCACGGCATATTTGACCGGATTTATAACTTCGATCTCCGGTTCTTCCGAACCCCAGAGACGCACGCCGAACAGCTTGAAAGCAAAAGCATCGCGAGTAAACGCCGGGTACAGGGCGAACGTGACGGCAACCGCAAGAGCGGTGCCAGCTTTCCGATACGCAATACCTGTCTTCGGGTTAGTCCGTGTTCTTCGCATAAGCTGCTTTATGGTTGAGCATTTATTATGGCTCTGACCCGTTTCCTGTCCGTTAACAGTGCAGTTTAATCATAAATAAACGGCGTTGAGGACCCTTCGGACTGTGTTTTGCCCGCCTTAACGCAAAAAGCCCCGGATGACCGGGGCTTCTGTGCAACGGTATCTCGTGCAGCTATTAACGGCAACGCGCCGTGTAACGCTGACCGTACTGGTCGCGATAATAGCAATAGCCAGGTTCGGATGCATTGCCGATCAACGCGCCGCCAACGCCACCGATCGCCGCGCCTACTGCCGCGCCACGAACGTTGCCCGTGATAGCGCCGCCCAGGACCGCACCGGAAACGGCACCGATCGAAGCACCCTTTTCAGTCTGCGTGCAGCTTGCAAGCGACAGGCCGACCAGCGCAAATATGATTGCCTTTTTCATGAAACTCTCTCCAACGTTACAATGAGCTCTTCGGCTCGGTAGGCGTCCCATATTTATCTGCGGCGACTGCTACCTCCGACCGCCACAGATAACTAACAATTCGATACCGTTTAGGGAAGCCTCCTCTTTCAGGCGTTCTTCCGCGCGTAAATCGATTGCGTCCCAAACAACGGCGCCGTTTGAAAAAGGTTCCAAATTTCCGGGTTTTTTGATGTGAATCAATTTTGTACTTTTCATCGGCGTCTATAAACGGTTTATTGGAATGGTTCAAAACAACGGCGAATTGACGCAGACGTGGTTAAAGCAGCTCGCAAGGGTTGACGGTCCCGGTGTCGAGGCAGAAAACGATCTGGTCAATTCTGGAGCATGGCATGGACTTCGAGGCATTTTTTACGACGGAACTGCAGAGCCTGCATTCTGAGGGACGCTATCGCGTTTTTGCGGATATCGAACGCCAGCAGGGGAATTTTCCCCGCGCGACACGGTACAACGCCAATGGCGAGCGCAAGGACGTAACCGTCTGGTGTTCCAACGATTATCTGGGCATGGGCCAGAACCCCAAAGTCATCGAAGCCATGAAAGCCGCCATCGATCACTGTGGCGCGGGTGCGGGAGGCACCCGGAATATTTCTGGGACCAACCATCATCACGTCCTGCTGGAACAGGAACTTGCCGATCTGCACGGCAAGGAATCGGCGCTGATCTTCACGTCGGGTTACGTTTCCAACTGGGCGACACTCGGCACACTTGGCCAGAAAATTCCGGGCCTCATCATTTTCTCCGATGCGCTCAACCATGCCTCGATGATCGAAGGCATCCGTTACGGCCGTTGCGAGCGGGTGATCTGGAAACACAATGATCTCGAAGATCTCGAGGCAAAGCTCAAGGCAGCCGATCCAAGCGCGCCGAAGCTCATCGCCTTTGAATCCGTCTATTCGATGGATGGCGATATCGCCCCGATCAAGGAAATCTGCGATCTTGCCGATCGTTATGGCGCCATGACCTATCTCGACGAAGTCCATGCCGTTGGCATGTACGGACCGCGCGGCGGCGGCATTGCCGAGCGCGAAGGCCTGATGGATCGCCTGACTATCATCGAGGGAACGCTCGGCAAGGCTTTCGGCGTGATGGGCGGTTATATTGCCGGGTCCACGGCGGTCTGTGATTTTATCCGTTCTTTCGCCTCCGGTTTCATCTTCACGACGGCCCTGCCGCCGTCGCTCGCTGCCGGCGCAATCGCCTCGATCCAGCATCTGAAGGCAAGCCCCTTTGAGCGCGCCCGCCATCAGGACCGGGTGCGCAAGCTGCGGGGGCTTCTGGATGCACGCGGCATTCCGCACATGGACAATCCCAGCCATATCGTACCGGTCATGGTGGGCGATGCCGCCAAGTGCAAATGGATTTCGGATATCCTGCTCGACAATCACGGCGTCTATGTGCAGCCGATCAATTATCCAACCGTGCCGCGCAAGACCGAGCGTCTGCGCATCACCCCGACACCGCTGCACACCGATGCCGACATCGAACAGTTGGTGGGCGCGTTGCACCAGCTCTGGTCGCATTGTGCGCTGGCGCGTGCCGTGGCTTAAGGCCGCAGTTCAAACAAGAGAAAATCTGGCCGCGTTTACGCGGCCTTTTCTTTGCTGGCGATGAGTTCCCGCGCGTGATTGCGGGCTTCCCCGTCCGCCGAAAATACGTCTTCAATGCTGTTGGCTGATCGGCCGTCATGCATGCGGTCCATGACCGTTTCGACGATTTCGGCCATATCGAGAAAACCGATGCCGCCTTCGACGAAGGCGTGAAAGGCGGTTTCTTCGGCGGCATTCAGAGCCGCGCCCTGCAAGCCTCCGCGCTCCAGCGCCGTGCGCGCCAGTCGGAGCGCCGGAAACCTGGCCTCATCAGGAGCTTCGAAATCGAGCCGCGCCAGTTTGGCGAAATCCAGGCGTTCCACATTGAGATTGCCGCGCTCAGGATAGGTGAGGGCATAAGAGATGGCGGTTCGCATATCGGGCGAGCCGAGCTGGGCGATATAGGAGCCATCCGTATAACCCACCATCGAATGTATGATCGACTGCGGATGAACGATCACCTCCACCTGCTCGGGCCTGAGATCGAAGAGATATTTCGCCTCGATCATTTCCAGCCCCTTATTGAACATCGAGGCGCTGCCGATCGATACCTTCAACCCCATCGACCAGTTGGGATGTGCGCGGGCGATATCTGCCGTGACATTGGCCATCTGCTCACGCGACCAGGTGCGAAAGGGTCCGCCGGATGCGGTGAGTACGATGCGCTCCACGGCCTGTTTGTGATCGCCCGTCAGGCACTGGAAGATCGCGCTATGTTCGCTATCGACCGGGATCAACCTGCCGCCGCCCTGTTTGACCGTGCGCAGGAAAACATCGCCTGCTGAAACGAGGCATTCCTTGTTGGCAAGCGCTATGTCTGCGCCGCGCCGTGCGGCTGTCAATGTCGGGGCAAGACCAGGTGTTCCGGCAATCGCTGCCATTACCCAGCCGGCCTCCATCGAGGCCGCTTCTTCGAGGCCGGATTTGCCTGCCGCAACCTCAATGCCGGTGCCGGCAAGGGTCGCTTTCAGCGCTTCGTATTTGCCATCCTCGGCGGTTACCGCGAGCTGCGCGCCGAATTCACGCGCCTGTTGCGCCAGAAGATCGATGTTTCCGGCGCCGGTGAGCGCCAAAACCTCGAATTGTCTGCGACCACCCAGCTGACGGACGACATCCAGTGTGTTCGTACCGATCGAACCCGTCGAACCCAATATCGTCAGCCTGCGTGGCATTTCACTGGTATCTGTCATCTTCCGTCCGTCGGTCGTTTCCGGTTGCCCGAAACCGATGCATAGTTTCTGGCGACATGCACTAGCCTCTACTCGTGAAAACCCGTCATAACAAGGACACAGCCGGGCTATTGTTTTTGCGGATGGCAAAGCCATATGCAAGAAAAAGGATGAGAGAATATTGATGCGACGTTTTCTGGTTTCCAGCGGTTGGATTTTTGCGGCAAGCCTTGTGCTGGTTCTGGTCTTTATTCCTTTCGACCCACGCCTTTCGGAACATGCTCAAGCCCTGCCGGGAAGGATAGTTTCCTTCAATCGTTCCATTACCGATTTCGGTACGTTCAGCTGGATGCTTTATTCCACTGGCGCTCTTGCCATCCTCGCCTATGTCGGCGCGCGTGTCCTGCAGGCGCGGACCTATTCCGGCCGGCTGAGGACGGCATGGCGGCTTCTCGCTTACTTCTTCCTGACGATCGGAACGGCGAGCATATTGGTCCACACGCTGAAATTCCTGATCGGGCGGGCGCGGCCGGAGCTTTTTCTGGAAATGGGTGCCTATAGCCTCACGCCTTTTACCGGTGACAATCTTTATGAGAGCTTCCCGTCAGGCCATTCGACGGCTGCCGGAGCGTTTTTCGGTGTTTTCGCCATGCTGATGCCGCGCTTCCGCTGGGCGTTCCTGCTGCTTGCGCTTGTCATTGGTGTTTCACGCGTCATAGTCGGCGCGCATTATCCAAGCGATGTGGCCGCCGGGCTGTTGCTTGGCATGTGGACGGCCATGGCCTTCGCCTTTATCTTTGCCCGGTCCGAAATGCTTTTCCGTTTCGATGCACATGGTTGGCCACAGCCGAAAAATGCAAACCTGCCGGCGGCGGATGCACGATAGAGACGTTTAACGGACAGGGGGCGGTGATGGAAGAAGCGAAAGTCGTGCCGAAGAATGACGGCAGGGCCGTTCAGCACATCCGCACGTCCGTTGTCGTGGCCGGTGGCGGGCCGGCCGGCCTGATGCTCGGCCTTTTGCTTGCCCGCAGCGGTATAGACGTAACGGTTGTCGAGAAACATGGAGATTTTCTGCGCGATTTTCGCGGCGACACCATTCACCCCTCCACGCTTGAACTGATGGAGCAGCTGGGTTTTGCCGAGGAGTTCCTGAGCCTCCCGCATACGCGTGCGCCACGGCTGAACGCAGTCATCGGCGGCGAGCGTATCACGATCGCGGATTTTTCGCGGCTGCCGGTCCATCATCGTTTCATTGCCTTCATGCCGCAATGGGATTTTCTCAATTTTATCGTCGGCAAGGCCGGGCAATATGAGAATTTTCGGCTGCTGATGAATGCGCCGGTAACCGGCCTGATCGAGCGCGACGGGCGTGTTGGTGGCCTCATGGTCAATACGCCGGAAGGCGCAATCGAGATCGCCGCTGATCTGGTGGTGGGCGCGGATGGCCGCAACTCCATCGTCCGCGAGGCGGCGGGGCTTGAAGTACAGCGCTTCGGCATCCCGACCGAGGTGCTTTGGATGCGTCTTTCGAGACAGCCGGGTGATCCGGCCGACACCATGGGCCATGCGGGTTCGCGGCAGGGTTTCGTGATGATCAACCGCGGTGACTACTGGCAATGCGGATACGTGGTGCGCAAGGGCTTTTTCGCTGACATGAAGATTGAGGGACTTGAAGCCTTCAGGAACCGGGTTGCGGAAATCTGCCCTTTCCCGCGCGAGAGGCTCGACGAAATTACGAGCTGGGATGACGTGCATCCGCTCACCGTCCGTATCGATCGGTTGAAGCGCTGGTGGAAGCCCGGCCTGATCTGCATCGGCGATGCGGCCCATGCCATGTCGCCCGTCGGCGGTGTCGGCATCAATCTTGCCATTCAGGATGCGGTTGCTGCGGCCAATGTTCTGGTGCCGGTATTCACATCCGGCCGGACCATTGCCGATGATGACCTCGCCGCCATAGAGAAACGGCGATCCTTTCCAACCAAGGCCACGCAATTCTTGCAGCGGATGATGCGTGTCGGTCGCAAGAAAGAGCAGGCGGAAACGGCGGAAAAGCCGAAAGGCCCACCCGCCATCGTGCGGGCGATCATGCGGTTTCCACTTTTTGCCCATCTGACCGGCAGGCTGGTGGGGTTGGGCTTTCGTCGGGAAAAGATCGAGACGGTGTGACGCGGCTTAAGCCGCATTCACGATTTCCTTCGCATATTTCAGCCCGATAACGGCGGAACCGATCAGCCCCGGCTCGATCCGGCAAATGGCAGGCACGACGAGCGGCCTGTCGAAGCGCCTGAGAATGCGGCCCCTGACGGCTTCGTCCAGAGCTGTCACGAGTTCCCTTGAATTCGAAAGCCCGCCGCCGACGGGCACGATGGTTGCGCCGGTGACATTGATCACCATCGCCAGCGGCGAGGCGAGAATATCAATGAGTACATCGATGGTTCTTGCGGCTTGCGCATCGCCTGCCTGCCAGGCGGCAATAATATCCTCACTGGTCATATCCTGCCCGTGAAGATGCAGATGCAGCTTTTCCATGCCGCGCGCGCTGCCGATCGCGTCGACACAGCCGGTGAGGCCGCAACCGCATTCGAATCGCGGCAGCGATACCGGTGGATTGCCGGCCAATGTCGCGGCCACTGGCCCATGTCCCCATTCGCCAGCGAAGCCGCCGTCGCTGTTGATGAGCTTGCCGTCAATCACCAGCCCGCCGCCGACACCTGTTCCAAGGATAACGCCGAAGACGACGCGATGTCCTTGTCCGGAGCCGATTTCCGATTCGGCGATCACGAAACAATCCGCATCGTTCGAAACGATAACAGGAAGGTTCAGGGCTTTTTCCAGATCGTCTTTTAACGTTCTGCGGTGAATGCTGGGAATATTGGCGACTGTCGCCTTTCCCGTATCAAGATCGATGACGCCCGCGATCGACAGTGATACGCAGTCGGGTGTGCCGCCGCTGTTGTCGATGACGGATTTCAAGCCGGCAGCGAAGTCTTCGAAGCTGGTTTTGGGCGTTGGTATACGCGGCACGGGGCGAATATCGTCCGGGGCATGGGCAATCGCGCCCTTGATGGTCGTTCCGCCGATATCGAAACAAACGATCATGGTTCAGACTCCGGAACGTGTGGCATCGTAGATTTTTTCTCCGCCAATCCATGTTGAATGCATCTGGAGGTCTGGTGTCAGCATCACGAAATCAGCATCGAAACCGGACAGGAGTTTTCCCTTGCCGGATGCGCCGATTGCCTGCGCGGGATAGGCGGATGCCATTCGCAAAGCTTCTTCCAGCGGCATTTCCATCTTCTCACGCATGAAGCGGATGCAGGAGAGCATGTCTATATCCGCTCCCGCCAGCGTGCCGTCGGCCAATGTTAGCCGTCCACCGTTGCGATAGACGCGCCGGCCGTTCAGTTCAAAACCGTCATCATCCGTGCCGATGGTGGACATGGCGTCGGTGACAAGGAAGATGCGGGCCGGGCCATTCTTGGCGCGCAGCGCAATGCCGATTGCGGCCGGATCGACATGGAATCCGTCGGCTATAAGCCCGCAATGCAACTTGCCGTACGAAAGTGCGGCCCCGACCAGCCCCGGCTCGCGGTGGCCAAGCGGGCTCATGGCATTGAAGAGATGCGTTACCATGGATGCGCCTGCATCAGCATAGGCCGTCGCAACATCGAGACCGGTGTCGGTATGGCCGAGGCTGACGACGATGCCGGCGTCGCTGAGTGCTGCAACCTGCTCGACAGTAACATTTTCCGGGGCAATGGTTGTCAGCACGAAGGGGAGTTCCGCCCTGCAGCCGGTCAGGACCGCGAGGTCGTCTGTCTCCATCTTGCGGATCAACGCCGGATCATGCGTGCCCTTGCGCGCGACGGAAAGATGCGGCCCCTCGAAATGCAGGCCGAGGAAACCGGGCACATGCTCCTTGCCCGCGGCAATCCCCGCCTGCGCCGCCCTGGAAGTCACGTCCGACCGGTCGGTGATGAGCGTCACCATCAAAGCCGTCGTGCCGAACTGGGCGTGGGCGGAGCAGATGCGGGCAATGCCAGCCACATCCGGCTGGTTGTTGAACATGACGCCACCACCGCCATTGACCTGAAGGTCGATGAAGCCCGGCGCGATCAACAGCCCATCTGTATCGATCACTTCGGCGTCGGCAGGCACGCTGTCCAGGACAGCGGCAACGCGCCCTTCGCGGATCAGGAGCACCTTGTCATCATGCCATTCGGCGCCATCGAAAATGCGGGCGCCGACAAATGCCTTTATGCCGCTCATTGGGTTTCAGTCACCTTCTTCAATGCCACGGGAGCATCCGGGTTGAAGCCTCTTGCGCGCGACAGTTGCTCGATGAAGCCGTAAAACGGCGCGATAAGCAGCAATGCATCGGTCAGGGGATGGTTTGTTTCCACGAAGGGCAAGGGCTTGGCCGGGCTACCCTTGGCAGATGTGACGAAAACATTGGCGCCTTTATGGGCAAGGCTTGCGGCAATATCCGTAACGGAGGTCTCGGCGCGGTCGCGCGCGGCAAAGGCGATTACCGGAAATTTCGGTGCGACCAGCGAAACCGGGCCGTGCATGACTTCTGCCGACGAATAGGCTTCCGCGTGCAGCTCGCAGGTTTCCTTGCATTTCAGCGCGGCTTCCGCGGCAATCGCAAGGGCGGGGCCGCGGCCCAGCATATAAAGTGAATCCTCACCCTTCACAGCCTCGCCAATATGGCTCCAGTCAAGCGCGATCGCCTTGGCGAAATTCTGCGGCAGGGTGCTGACGGCCTTCGCGAGCAGGCTGTCTTCCGTCCATTCGGCAAGGATGGCCAGACCGGCGACAATGGAGTTGACGAAGGACTTGGTTGCGGCAACTGCCTTTTCCGGTCCCGCCTGGATGTCGATGGCGTGATTGGCGGCGTCTCCAAGGGGGGAGGGCAGGGTGTTCACGAGGGAGAAGGTAAGCGCTCCGCCCTTGCGGGCACTTTCCGCCAACGCGACGATGTCAGGGCTTTTGCCCGATTGCGATACGGCGAAGGCTGCCGCCCGTTCCAGCCGCAGTTTCGTCTGGTAGATCGAGGCGAGCGAAGGGCCGAGCGAGGCGACTGGAAGCCCCGTCTGTAACTCGATCGCATATTTCAGGAAATGCGCGGCGTGATCGGACGATCCGCGCGCAATGGTGACGATAACGGCCGGGTCACGGGCTTTCAGCTTGTCTCCGGCCTGCCGGAAGTCGGCACTGGTATTGTCCAGCAGACGGGCGACGGCATCGGGAATCTCGTTGATTTCCTGGCGCATCAGGGTTGTCATCGTTTTCTGTCCTTGGTCGATGTGTTTCAGTCGGAGGTCATCGTCAGTTCGGCGACGAGGTCGTAGGCGTCGCTGCGATAAAGGGCGCGCGATATTTCCATGAGGCGGCCGCTTTCGAGATAGGCCATGCGCTGGACGGAAAGTGCAGCAGACCCGGGGGGAACTCCAAGCAGCATCGTTTCCTCATCCGTAAGGTTGCGCGCGGAGATGCGCTGGATGGCGCGGACGGGGCGAATATCGCTTTTCGCAAGCTCCTGATAAAGCGAGTTTTCCACCAGCTGTGGGTCCGGCAGAATATCACCCGGCAGGCTCGTGACTTCGAGCGCGATCGGCTGGTCGTTGGCAAGGCGCAGTCGCGTCAACCGGGCAACCATGGCGGATTGGGAAAGGCCGAGAGCCATCATCTCGTCACCGGTCGGGTAAAACAGGCCTCTTTCAAGCCAGCGCGTGCTCGCCACCATTCCCCGGCGGCGCATATCCTCTGTAAACGAGGTAAGCTTGGTCAACGGCTGCTGCATACGGGTGATGGGTTTGACGACAAAGGTGCCCGACCCATGCCTGCGGACGAGAAGTCCGTCGCGAACGAGATCGTCCACAGCCTTGCGCACCGTGACGCGGCTGACGCAGGCGCTTTCGGCAATGTCGCGCTCGGGCGGCAGGGCATCGCCATGTTTGAGGCGGCCGCCATTGATGGCGTCTTCAATCGTCTGACGCAGTTTCAGGTAAAGCGGGCCGCCGCCTCCCGATTGCAGGTCGTCCAGAATAAGCACTGCCCCGTTCATCCATAACCTCTGTCACAATCGATGTGGCGAATTCCGGCTATACCATATGCGTCACAATCGGCAATACCAAAATAGAACCATTAGTGGATTTGTACGACTAATCGGTGGTTTTTTCGATCATTTGCCGAATAATAAGGCCTCATGCTTGAAATTTCCGCATTAACCAAAAAAAATTTCCGGCAATTGGAATTGCTATAGACGATTGGCATTTTTTTGGTATTGTTTTTGTATCAGTGGCTGACGGCGCTCTATCTTGCGCCTGTCTCCGCTGGGGAAATCGGTCTCCGGTCCTCACTAGGATTTGCGAGATCGAATTTAACTTGACCGTTATGAAAATTAATTTCATCGTGGCGGAAAATTATCGCAGATATCAAGATAACCAGCAAAGAAATGGTTGCTTCTGCGAAAATGAATTACGAATGAACAGGGAACAAAGTTCATGAAGGTGGGAATTATCGGACTCGGATTCCGTCTCGGTTATCTGGGCTACGTTTTTCACGAGATCGACAAGGATTTCGAGATCGTCGGTTATGTCGATCCTGCCCCGGCCGGTCTGCCGGGTCTTGAGGAAAAGGGCATTTCGGCTGGCAAGGCCTATGACAGCCCCGAGGCGTTGATTGCCGGCGAGACATTCGACCTTTTGATGATCGGCTCACCGAACCATATGCATCTGGAGCATATCCGCATCGGGCTTGAAGCCGGTTGCACCATTTTCTCGGAAAAACCCATCGTCGTCAGCATCGAGGAAAGCCTCGAACTCGCCCGGTTGCTCAACAAGCATGGACATGAGCGGCTGCTGGTCGGTCTGGTCCTGCGTTACTCGCCGCTTTACCGCGATCTGCGCGCCGCGCAGGCCGAAGGCAAGCTGGGTGACGTCGTCTCCATCGAGGCTTCGGAACATATCCCGCCCTATCATGGCGCGTTCTTCATGCGCGACTGGCGGCGTTACGAGAACTATTCCGGCTCCTTTATGCTGGAAAAATGCTGCCACGACCTCGATCTCTATAATGGCGTGGTGGGTGCCCGGCCGCGTTTCGTGTCGAGCTTTGGCGGGCGCAAGAGCTTCACGCCTGCAAATGCTCCTCAAAATGACGGCATCAACGACATGGAAGTCTACCATCGCAAGCCTAGCGGCTGGATGGGTTCCGACAAGGTTTTCGACAGCGACGGTGATATCATCGACTACCAGACCGCGATCGTCGAATATGAAAATGGCGCATCGCTCGCCTTCCATACCAATCTGAACGTTCCCGACGATTTCCGCCGTTTCTGCGTCATCGGCGCCAAGGGCATGGCCGAGGGCGATTTCGTGCGCGGCTTCCTGAACGTGCACAATGCCCGCACCAACGAAAAGACCGTTGCCAAGACCTATTCGGCGGCAACCGTGCTCTCCCAGCATTATGGCGCTGATGAGCAGATGGCCGAGGACGTGATCAACCATGTCGTCAAGGGGACGCCCCTGCCGGTTTCCGCGCTCGACGCGATCGAGGCCGGTATTCTGGCGCTCGCCATGGACGAGGCGCGCCATGGCCGCAAGGTGGTCGATCTCAAGCCGGTGTGGGAGGAATATGATCTGGCACTCCACGGGCAGTTGAAGTCGCCCGCCGTGAAATCGGCTTAAGGGGGCGCTGCGATGGATGCGAAACGCAGCGCGGTTATCTTTGCTTGGCTTCTTCTTTTGCCGGCGCTTTTATACATCACTGTTATTGTTGCTTATCCGCTCGTCGATACCTTCATCCTGTCTTTCACGGACGCGTCGTTGAAAAAGACGACGAACTGGGTGGGTTTCATCAATTACGAGAAGATCTTCAACGAGACTTTCGCCGGGGTCATCACGCGGACCTTTATCTGGACGTTCTTTTCCGTCTCGATAAAGATGATCATCGGCACCTTCGGTGCGGTGTTGCTGAATTCGGCCGTTCCCGGTCGGGCCCTGTTTCGCATCCTGACGATGCCGCCATGGATCGTGCCGATGGCTATCGGCATCTTCATGTGGGGCTGGATGTATAACGGCCAGTTCGGCATGATTTCCGGTGTTCTCCAGAACCTTGGCCTGGTGGACGGTCCAGTCGCCTTCCTCGCCTATGGCAGCACGGCTTTCTGGGCGACCATCATCACCGACGTATGGATCGGCGTGCCGATGGTGACGCTTTATCTGCTGGCGGCAATTCAGGCCATTCCGCAAGATCTTTACGAGGCAGCCTGGACCGACGGCGCCAGCCGCACCTACCGCTTCCGCCGCATCACGTTGCCGCTGATGCTGCCGGCCATGATTACCATGTCGATGATCTCGCTGATTTCGACCTTCAATTCCTTCGACATCATCTGGATCCTGACACAGGGCGGACCGACGGGCCAGACGACGACCATGATCATCGACACCTACAAGACGGCGATCGGTTCCTACAAATACGGTGAGGGCGCGGCGCGTGCAGTGCTGATCTGCATCTTCCTGTCCATATTCACCTACTTCTACTTCCGCATCACCAGCCGTATCTCGCAGGAGACCAGCCGATGACCGACAAAAATGCGATGATCAACCGTTACAGATGGTATGAGATCGTCGGGATTTATTGCGGCATCGCCGTATTCCTGACCTTCGTGCTGGCGCCGTTTGTCGAAGGGTTTCTGGTTTCGCTGAAACCGCTCAGCCTGCTTTTTTCGTCACCGTATAAGTTTTGGCCGGAAAACGGCTCCTTCGAAGCTTACCGGACCATGTGGGTCAGCGTTCCCGGCTTTGCCCGCTACGTCTTCAACTCCTTCTTCATCTCGACGATATCGACGATCATCGTTCTGCTTCTGGTGGTGCCGGCGTCCTATGCTTTCGCGCGGTTCCAGTTTCGCGGTCGCGGGCAATTGCTCGGCGCGTTTCTGGCGATCAACATGTTCTCCGGTGCGGTGCTTCTGATCCCGCTTTACCGGCTGATGCGCAATATGGGCGTCCTGAACACCTATCTGGCGATGATCATTCCCGGCGCCGCCTTTTTGATCCCCACTGCCATCTGGCTTTTGCGAACCTACATGCTGCGCATTCCGCGCGAACTGGAAGAGGCGGCCTATGTGGACGGCGCGAGCTATTTCTATACCTTCCGCCGGGTGATCCTGCCGCTTGCGATGCCTGGCATCGCCGTCGTCTCCATCACCACCTTCATCGGTGCTTATGCGCAGCAGTTCATCTTCGCGCTCACCTTCAATTCCAAGACCGAATATATGCCGCTGCCCATCGGCCTGTTTGCCTATTTCGGTCGTCAGGAAGTCGTCTGGAATGAGTTGATGGCGGCCAGTTTCGTCGGCATTGCGCCGGCCATGGTCGTCATCTTCTTCATGCAACGCTATCTCGTCAGCGGGCTTACCGCCGGCGCGGTGAAATAATCAACAATAGGAACGACCACCAGAAAACGGGAGACTATCTATGGCACTGAAACATTACGGATTGGCGCTTTGCGCCTTCGCATTTGCCGGTTCCACTGCCCTTGGCACGGTGGCGGCACACGCCGCCGACAAGGAGATCAGCTGGATCTATTGCGGCGACAAGATGGACCCCATCCATGAAAAATACATCAAGGAATGGGAAGGCAAGAATGCCGGCTGGAAGGTCGTTCCGGAAGTCGTCGGCTGGGCGCAGTGCCAGGACAAGGCAACCACGCTCGCTGCCGCCGGCACTCCGGTCGCCATGGCCTATGTCGGTTCGCGCACGCTGAAGCAGTTCGCACAGAACGACCTCATCGTTCCGGTGCCGATGACCGAAGAAGAAAAGAAGACCTATTACCCTAACATCGTCGACACGGTTACCTTCGAGGATACGCAGTGGGGCGTGCCCGTCGCCTTCTCGACCAAGGCGCTCTATTGGAACAAGGACCTCTTCAAGCAGGCCGGTCTCGATCCGGAAGTGCCGCCGAAGACCTGGGCTGAAGAGATCGCCTTTGCCAAGCAGATCAAGGAAAAGACCGGCGTCGCCGGTTATGGTCTGCCCGCCAAGACCTTCGACAACACCATGCACCAGTTCATGCACTGGGTTTACACCAATAACGGCAAGGTCATCGACGGCGACAAGATCACCGTCGACAGCCCGCAGGTTCTTGCAGCTCTGAAGGCCTACAAGGACATCACGCCTTACTCCGTCGAGGGTCCGACGGCCTACGAGCAGAACGAAATCCGCGCCATCTTCCTCGATGGTAAGGTTGGCATGATCCAGGCGGGATCGGGTGCTGCAACCCGCCTGCAGGAAACCAAGATCAACTGGGGTATCGCAACCCTGCCGCTCGGCCCTGAAGCCAAGGGTCCCGGCACGCTGCTCATCACCGACAGCCTCGCGATCTTCAAGGGAACCGGTGTCGAAGAAAAGGCGACCGAATTCGCCAAGTTCATCACTTCTCCCGGCCCGCAGGGCGAATACGAACTGCAGGGCGGCGCTGGCCTGACCCCGCTTCGTCCGTCGCCGAAGGTTGATGAGTTCATCGCCAAGGACCCCTTCTGGAAGCCGCTGATCGACGGTATCGCCTATGGCGGTCCCGAGCCGCTCTTCACTGACTACAAGGGCTTCCAGGACACGATGATTGAGATGGTGCAGTCTGTCGTTACCGGCAAGGCGACACCGGAAGATGCCGCAAAGAAGGCCTCTGCCGCTCTCGAGCAGTACAAGTAATCCACATTTATACGGTTGCGGGCGCACGTCGCCCGCAACCTCATAATTCGTTGCGAGAATACCCGCCGCTATGACGGCAGGAGCTTCTCGTGTGTTTTAACGGTTCCGATAAGGCGCGATTTTTCCGTGTCGCGGAACGTCTCTGAACGCAGCCTGATGTCGGCTGGTGACGGGAGAGGCAAGTTTTGGGTCAGCTTTATCTCAACAACGTCCGCAAGAACTATGGACATTTCGAAGTCATCAAGGGCGTTCAGCTCGACATCAGGGATGGCGAGTTCGTCGTTTTTGTCGGTCCCTCGGGATGCGGTAAATCCACATTGCTGCGCATGATCGCCGGCCTTGAGGATATTTCCGCCGGCGACATCGTCATCAACGGCGTGAAGGTCAATGACTTGCCGCCGGTTAGACGCGGCATCGCCATGGTGTTCCAGTCCTATGCGCTCTATCCGCATATGACGGTTTTTGAAAACATCGCTTTTCCCCTCCGTGTCGAAAAGATGGAAGAGGGCAAGATCAAGGAAAAGGTCGAGGCCGTCGCGAAGATCCTGCAACTCGACCAGCGCCTGCAGCAGCGTCCCGGCATGTTGTCCGGCGGCCAGCGCCAGCGTGTAGCGATCGGCCGCGCCATCGTTCGCGAGCCGAAGATATTCCTGTTCGACGAGCCGCTTTCCAACCTTGACGCCGCACTTCGCGCCGACATGCGTATCGAGCTCACCAATCTGCATCGGACGCTGAAGGCGACGATGATCTACGTGACGCATGACCAGGTGGAAGCCATGACCATGGCCGACCGCATCGTGGTGCTGAATGCGGGCGAAATCTCCCAGGTCGGCGCGCCGCTGGAACTTTACCACAAGCCCGCAAACCTGTTCGTCGCCGGTTTCATCGGCAATCCGAAAATGAATTTCCTGAAGGTCACCTGCAAATCCGTCAGCGCCGATGGTGTGACCGTGGAGTATGAGGGCCAGACAATCACCGTGCCGGTGGAGCCGCGCGCCGGTCTTGAAGGCACGCAACTGACGCTCGGCATTCGCCCGGAACACACCGGTCTCGAAACGGCCGACCTGAATATCAAGGTCGCGCCCAGCGTTATCGAGCGGCTGGGTGTGAATACGATCGCTTATGGCGTCGCGCCCACGGGTGAAAATTATTGCGCGCTTCTTTCCGGTTCTGCGCCTGTTGTCGTCGATGAAACCATCGTCACCGGTATCAAGGCGTCGGATTGCCATCTGTTTGATGAAAGCGGCACATCGCTCGAACGGCGTGTCGACCTTTCTGTCCTCAAACTGATACAATAAAGGGCGGGAACCGGGCCATGAAATCTGTCTCGCCATGCCCGGTTTTCTGCGACGCTATCGGTTTTCAGCGGTCTTCGTCCTGCAGACGAAAAAGCAACGCCGGGCTTTCGGCCCGGCGTTCAAAACGGTCTGGCAGGTCCGCTGGATCACGGCATGGGATTGGGCATGTATCCGGTGAAACCGCTGATTTTCCAGCGGCCCTCATGCAGTCGGCAATAATAGAGCGTCTGCCATTTCATGACGTCGAAGCTGCCATCGGCCTTGCGAAGCCCGCCGTCGAACTTCTTGCGAACCAGCGCGGTCTCACCTTCCACTTCGATTTCTTCCAGCGTGGTGGTGGTGAAGATCGCATTGCGCGGGTCTTCAGCGAATTGCTGGGTCTGGAAATCCTGCGCCTGTCGCAGCCATTCGTCGCGATAGGCGTCAAGCGAGGGGAAGGACAGGCGCCAGTTGTCCGGGTTTGCATCCCGGTTGGCGTTGATGCCGAGAAAGCCGTCCTTTACGAAATCATCCGCGACTTTCGACCAGTCGGCAGTGAGGAAGGCGTCGATATCCCGCGTTACCAGCATGTCCCAGATGGAGTGGCGGGCGACGTCTGTTTCGGGAAAAGGGTTTTTGAATGGGTCGCGCATGATTTAGGTCCGTTGTTGAAATTATTTTCAAGATTTGGATATTTCTCTGGCGAAGATTGTTGGCATATGCTCATCTCGCAATCAACAGAGAAAATAATTTTCAAATCAAAGGTGTCCGGCGTGTCGTCAACGGGGCGAAACATGGTCGATTCATGGGTGTGTACGGTTGACGGGCGTCTCGGATTAGGGTGCATCGGAAACGGGGCCAAGCCTTAAGTTTTGGCGGAACGGAGACCGGTGAGCATGGATATTTTCGCAAAGATTCAAGACGACAGGGGACAGTTCTCGCAATCGGAGCGGCGGATCGCCGATATTCTGGTTTCGGACTTCGAGTTTGCGGTCAATGCATCGATCATCGAGCTTGCCGCCCGCGCCGAGGTTTCCCCGCCAACTGTGACGCGGTTCTGCCGCCGTCTGGGGTGCCAGAGCTTTTCGGATTTCAAGGTCAGCCTTGCCAAGACCGCTTATGTCGGCATCCGCTACCTCACCTCGGAACCGACAAGCACGGGCCCGTCGGACGTCGCCGAGGAAGTGCTTGCCAAGGCGCAGGAGGCGCTTTTCCTGCTGCACAAGACGCTCGATCCCGCCCTGGCCGACGAAGCGGCCGTCCGGATTGCCAATAGCGGCATGATCTACGCGTTTGGAGCCGGTGGTAATTCCTCGATGATCGCCTCGGAAATTCAGAACCGGCTGTTTCGCCTTGGCCTGCGCGTTTCGACCAGCGCCGATCACAGCATGCAATTGATGATGACTGCCGCTGCGCGGAAGGAAGACGTTATCATCGGATCCTCCTTTTCCGGCCGCAACATGGAATTGGTGAAGTGCTTCAGGCTGGCGCGGGAAATGGGGGTCACCACCATCGCGCTGACCCAGAGCGATACGCCCGTCGCCTTGGCCGCCGATATGGTGGTGGCCGTCAACGTGCCTGAGGGAAACAATATCTTCCGCCCAACATCATCGCGTTATGCCTATCTGGCGGCGGTTGATGTTCTGGCGACGCTAGCTGCCTATCACCACCGGCAGCGGTCGATGGTGACCCTGCGGCACATCAAGCAGCAGCTTGTGGAGCATCGTGATCCGGACGACCGGCAATTGCTGGGTGACTAGAGCATTTCCAGTGAGCCCGCGTAGCGGTTTCACGCCCGGAAAATGCGTAAAAACAAAGATGTAGAGCGGCTTGACCCCAAAACCCGCTCTGGAAAGCTTCGAAGGAGTAGCATGACATGCAGGACAGGAAAGACCAGGTCGCCGTCGTAACGGGCGCGGCGGGCGACATCGGCCGGGCGATTGCCGCGGCGCTTTCTGAAAGCCACGCGAAGGTGGTGTTGGTCGATATCGATCCCGACGCCCTTTCCAATGCGCTTTCCCTGCTTTCCGGTTCCGCCTTCGTTTCGAAAACCTGCGACGTCACCGATCCGCAGGATCTTGCAAGGCTGGCCTTGGAGGTTGCGGAGCTGGGTGATGTCGCGACCCTCGTCAACAATGCCGGTGCTGCAAGGGCCGTCAGCCTGCACGACACGACCGCAGAGATATGGCGCAAGGACAATGCCCTTAACTTGGAAGCACCGTTTCTCTGCTTCAGGGCTTTCGAGGACGCGCTTAAGCGCACGCAAGGGTCTGTCATCAATATCACCTCCGTCAACGGCATGGCTGTGTTCGGCCATCCCGCCTATAGCGCGGCAAAGGCAGGCTTGATCCATCTGACGAAGCTGATCGCTGTCGAATACGGAAAATTCGGCATTCGTTCCAATGCTGTTGCTCCAGGAACCGTGCGCACGCAGGCTTGGGAAGCGCGGGCGGCAGTCAATCCTCAGGTCTTCGAGGAAGCGAAGCACTGGTATCCGTTGCAGCGCATCGTGAGGCCTGAGGATGTCGCCAACGCCGTCGCTTTTCTAGCCGGGCCACAGGCAGCGGCCATCAGCGGCGTGTGCCTGCCGGTGGATTGCGGCCTGACGGCAGGGCAGGCGCCGCTCGCCCGCACTTTCTCACAATCCGAACACTACTGACCGAAGTCCTCTCGGGCTTGAAGCACAATAAAGGGGAGCATCATGGCGCTCGCACAATTTCGTCTCGAAAACTCATGGCATCCGCTCGAAGATTCCGCATCGGGTGGCTTCACCTTCACCCTGTTCAATCTTTCCAGCGAGCCGGTGAAGGATTTCCGGATCGTCTATACGTCGCTGACGCGGACCATCGACAAGCCCGTCTGCGGCAATGCCGTCTATCTGCGCCGCAATGCCAATTTCCATGAATTTGCGCCGCCACGGGGTTTCGTGCTGGAAGCCGGGAAATCGTGGCGTTTCACCGTTGACGGCCTGCTCAGGCCTGCCCGCCATCGCACAGACGGTGCGAAATCCGCCTATATCAGCCTTGCCGACGGCACACATCGCGCGGTTGATGTCGCTGACCTGATGCTTGACGGGCGCCATAGCGAGCCGGCGCCAGCCCTGCTTCCCGAAGGAAAGCTCGATCTGCCCTTCGCCATCCAGCCCTGGCCTGCGGAAATCGATGCCGCGCCGGGCGAAGACTTTCCCGTCGCACTCTTCCCGACGGAAGAGGCAGGCAAGGAAGAGGTGCTTGCGGTGGAAACTGTTTCGTCGCTGTTCCGCAGGCTTTTTGCCGTTGGTCACGTGCCTTTCAGCCTCGCGCCTGTTCATGAGGGCAAACAGCTTCGTTTCAAGCAACATAGCGGTCTGGAAGCGGAAGGTTATCGCCTGTCTTTCTCTGATGACGCCGTCGTCGTGGAATATTCGGCCGCTGCAGGTCTGCAATACGGCCTGACTGTGCTTGCGCAATTGCTGCACGGCGCGCGCACCGATACCAAATTCCGTTTCCCGGTTTCCGGCACCATCGCCGATGCGCCGCGTTACAGCTGGCGCGGTTGCCATCTGGATGTCTCGCGACAATTCTATCCGACCGGTGATGTCGTGCGGCTGATCGACATTCTTGCATGGCTGCGCATGAACCGGTTCCATTGGCACCTGACGGATGACGAGGCTTGGCGTCTCGAAATCAAGGCTTACCCGCTGCTGACGACAGTCGGCGCGACGCGCGGACCGGATGCGCCGCTTCTGCCGCAGCTCGGCAATGGGGCTGAGCCGGTTTCCGGTTATTACACGCAGGATGATGTTCGCATGGTCGTCGCGCATGCGGCGGCACTGAACATCGAAATCGTGCCGGAGGTCGATATTCCCGGCCACAGCACGGCGGCTCTCGTTGCCTATCCGGAGCTGACGGATGGGCAGGAAGCGCCGGACAGCTATCGCTCCGTACAGGGCTATCCCAACAATGCGCTCAATCCCGCCATCGAGCCGACCTATGAATTCCTTGGCAAGATATTCGACGAGATGGTGGAGCTTTTCCCCTCGCGGCTGATCCATATCGGCGGCGACGAGGTAGCAGATGGCTCCTGGCTTGCCTCGCCGCTTGCCAAGTCGTTGATGGAAAAGGAAGGCCTCGACGGCACCTTCGGTATCCAGTCCTATTTCATGAAACGTATTCAGGGGATGCTGCATGAGCGCGGCCGCCAGCTTGCCGGCTGGGACGAAGTTTCGCACGGCGGCGGCGTCGATCCCTCGGGAACATTGCTGATGGCCTGGCAGAAGCCGGAAGTTGGCCTGGAGCTTGCAAAGCAGGGCTACGACGTCGTGATGACGCCGGGACAGGCCTATTATCTCGACATGGTGCAGGATGAAGCCTGGCAGGAGCCGGGCGCAAGCTGGGCCGGCACCGTTCCGCCGTCGCATACATATGCTTACGAGGCAGTCGGTGAGTTCCCCGAGGAATTGAAGGAGCGGATGAAAGGCGTTCAGGCCTGCATCTGGTCCGAGCATTTCCTCAATCGCGCCTATTTCAACCATCTGGTTTTCCCGAGACTGCCCGCCATTGCCGAGGCGGCGTGGACGCCGAAAGCGCAGAAGGACTGGCTGCGTTTCTCCGCCATCGTCCGCTTGAGCCCGGTCTATTGAGAGGAAGGCGAGATGCGTATTGCCGTTGGTGGAATTCATACCGAATGCAGCACCTATTCGCCGGTGCTGATGCGTCAGGAAGATTTTCGCGTCTTTCGCGGGACGGAGTTGCTGGAAGCCGAATATTTCAATTTCCTCGGCGAAGGCGGGGCGGAGGTGTTGCCGCTTCTGCATGCGCGGGCGGTGCCGGGTGGTCCCGTGTCGCGCGCGGCCTATGATGTGTTCAAGCAGGAATTCTTGGAGCGTCTCAAGGCTTGCCTGCCGCTCGACGGGCTTTATCTCGCTATGCATGGCGCGATGAATGTCGAGGGAATGGACGATGCGGAAGGGGACTGGATTTCCAGCGCCCGCGCCGTAGTCGGACCGGATGTGATCATTTCCGCCAGCTACGACCTGCACGGCAATGTCAGCCAGTCGATCATCGACCAATTGGATATTTTCGCCGGCTACCGAACTGCTCCGCATATCGATGTGCGCGAGACGATGGTGCGGGCGTGGACTATGCTCATCAAGGCTCTGAAAACGGGCGAGAAGCCCGGTGTGGCATGGGCGAAAATCCCCGTTCTACTGCCGGGTGAAAAAACCTCCACGGAAGATGAACCGGCCAAAAGCCTCTATGCCGTCTTGCCGGACTACGACGCGCGGCCCGGCATTTGGGATGCGAATTTCATGATCGGCTACGTCTGGGCCGATGAACCAAGGGCGACGGCCTGCGCTGTCGTGACCGGGACGGACAGGGAGGCCGCGCAGGCGGTCGCCTCGGAGATTGCGCAATCCTACTGGAATGCCCGACAGGATTTCCGTTTCGGTCCCGTGACCGAACCGCTCGAGGTCATCATGGATATTGCGGAAAAAACAACAACCGGGCCGATCATTCTGGCGGATTCCGGCGACAATCCGACCGGCGGCGGGGTGGGCGATCGCGCCGATGTTCTGGCGGCGTTGATTTCGCGCAATTGGCAGGGCGCGTTGATCGGCGGCATCACCGACAGGCCGGCGGTCGAGGCCTGTTTTGCGGCGGGCGAGGGCGCGGCGCTTTCCCTGAAGATCGGCGGCAGTCTCGATCCCGAAAGCCCTTCCATCACCGTCGAAGCCAAGGTCCTGAAACTGGACGATCCAGGTGCTTCCGATCAGCGGCAGGCGGTCGTCGTCATCGATGGCATTACCGTCATTCTGGCTGCAAGGCGCAGGCCCTATCACATGATCGCGGATTTCACCCGTCTGGGCTTCGATCCGAAGGCGGTAAGGCTGCTGGTCGTCAAGTCAGGTTATCTTTCGCCGGAGCTTGCGCCCATCGCCAATCCCAATCTCATGGCGTTGACGGAGGGGGTTATCAATCAGGATATCGAAAACCTCCCCAATCGCCGCCGGGATGGCGATTTTTACCCATGGAAACCGCATTTCAACTATATCCCGAAACCCATCCTTTCGGCCCGCTGGCGATGACAGCGGTTCGATAGCATTTCATTCAGCGATCCGGCGGTGCCGGATCATCTCAGGCGAACCTTCATGCCGTCGGCTCTTTCCATCGTTTTCAACAATCCGTCGATCCGCATCGGGGCGCTCGCCATCCTGTTCTTCGGATTTTCGAATGCCGCCACCGCCCCCTATCAGGCGGTGATCGGCATTCGCGAAATCGGGCTCAGCAACACCGTCTATTCCCTGCTGATGCTGTTTGCCGCCATCATCAATGTCAGCGCCAGCGTGCTGATGGGCATCGTTGCAGACCGGCTCGGCGAATATCGCAAACCCATGTTGCTGATCGCGCTTTTCGGCGTCAGCGGCTATCTGCTGGTTTATCTCGTTGGTAATGCCACCGCCTTCGTGACCGCGAAGCTGCTGCTCCTGCCGATTTTCGGGGCAATGAACTCTCTGATTTTCGCGCATGTGCGCGCCGATGCCCGCAATCTTTCGACGGGCGACATGATCGCCGTGAATTCGATCATGCGGGCCACGATTTCGCTTTCATGGGTGCTGGTGCCGGGCATCGTCGGTATTTTTCTGGTAAACTCCGGCAATATGCTGATGGCTTTCCTGTTCTCAGGCATTTGCGCGCTTATCTGCTTTCTGCTTGTCGCTTTCTGCCTGCCGCGCACGGCGACGCCGGCATCGGTGAACACGCAGGCACGCTTCGGTGTCCGCGCTTCACTTGCGGAAATCGGGGAGCGACGGGTGCTGCTGCGGATCATCGCCATTGCGCTCATCTGCTCGATGCTGCATCTCAATGATTCCATCCGCTCGCTCATCATAACGGGTCAGGCAAAGGGAACGGTCGCGGATATCGGTATCGTCGCTGGCATCGTTGCCGCGCTGGAAATCGTCTTCATCCTGCTGTGGGGCTGGATCGAAAAAAAGGTGCCGCAAACGCTGACCCTTGCGGCGGGAGCGGGGCTTTATGCCATCTACCTCATCCTGCAGGGGCTCGCGACGGCACCTTGGCATATCTACGCGCAGACCTTGATCAGCGCGCTCGGCGCAGCCGCCATCATTAGTATCCCGATCACCTATCTGCAGGAACTGATTGCGGATCGGCCGGGGCTTGGAAGCTCGCTGATTGCCGTCAACATCTTCCTCGGCGCGGGTTTGGGTGCGCTGATTTTTGCCGTCGGCACGCTCGTCACGAGCTATTCAGGCACTTCAATCCTGGGAGCGGTTGTGGGTCTCGGCGGCGTTTACATGCTCTACGCGCTTGATGGGAAGGGCCGCCGCAGGTAGAGCGTCGGACCGAAAAGTGTGGGCGGTTTTCGGATAAGCCGGCGCGAAAACACGGCACATTCAAAAGAAAGAGGTTACGATGATTCTCGAGATTTGCGTGGACGACGTGGCCGGTCTGGAAGCGGCGGTCAGGGGTGGGGCCGACCGAATAGAACTTTGCGCGGCATTGTCCGGTGGCGGTGTGACGCCATCTGCGGGTTTCATGCACCGGGCGGCGGCCTACGCCCTGCCGGTGAGCGTGATGATCAGGCCGCGCGCCGGGGATTTTGTGTTCACGCGCGACGAAGCCGATGTGATGAAACGCGATATCGATGCGGCGCGCGCGGCGGGGCTTTCCGGCGTGGTGCTCGGTGCCTCGCTTGGCGATGGCTCGCTCGATATTCCCCTGCTCGAAGAGCTGTGCCGCCACGCCGACGGTCTCGATATGACGCTGCACCGGGCGATCGACGTTGTTCCCGACATGGATGAAGCCTTGGAGGCCGCTATCGCGCTGGGCTTCCCGAGAATTCTGACCTCCGGGGGCGCGCGTTCGGCGCTTGAGGGCATCGAGACCTTGGCCCGATTATCCGAGCTTGCCGCCGGGCGAATTGTCATCATGCCGGGGGCCGGGGTGCGTCCACCAGTCGTGCAGACATTGCTGGACCGCTTTCCCATTACGGAGATCCACGCATCCTGTTCCGCCATTCCGTTTTACGATCCGGAAAGCCGGGTGGCGAAACTCGGTTTCACCGGCGCGGGGCGCAAGGGCACCGATGAAGAGGCCGTTCGAGAGTTAAAGGCGATCCTCACCGCTCATCAAAAAGGCGGCGCAAAGCTCTAGCCGCTCCTGCGGCGCCATCGAGATCGAGGTGGATCACGTCCGGTCCCGGCAGGGCCAATGCCGCCCTGATGGCATCGGCCATGGATTGCGCAGAGATATCCTTCTCTTCCAGAACCTGTGCCAGTCCCAGCCGCGCCAGCCGTTCGGCGCGGGCGCTCTGTTCCGTTTCGCCATCGGCCGCAAACGGGATCAGAAGCGAGCGGCATTTTGCCTGTAGAATATCGCAGACGGTGTTGTAACCGGCCTGCGAAACCGAAAGCCGCGCGCCGGCAAGCAGGCTTGCGAAATCCTTGCGGAAGCGGAAGATGGACACATTTTCGGGCGCCTGCGCCGAGATCGCATCGAAATCTGCCTGCGGCATGTTGGGGCCGGTTATGAGACACCAGCTTTTGATCTCTTCCAGCAGAGGCGATGCCTCAAGTGCGGCCCGTATAAGGGCTGCACCAACGGCACCTCCGCCAGCGGAAACGACGATATCGAACTTTTCCGCCGGTTCCGGCGATGGCAGCGGCGCGACGAGGCCGGTATAGACAACGCGCTGGCTGATTTCGCCGGCAAGGGGAAAGGTCTCCTCCAGCCGGACGAAATCCGGATCTCCGTGGACCAGCACCGCGTCGAAATGTTTCTTCACCAGCGACACGGTTTCTTCGTCCCGGCCGGGTTTGGTTTTTTCCTGCAGAATATCGCGCAGCGACGTCATGACGAGCGGGCGTGGTTCACTGTCCTCGATCTCGTGCAGAAGCGGCAGCAATTCGAAACGCACCTGCCTGCGGCCGAAGGGGAAGGCCTCTATGATGACGATATCTGGCTTTGCACCGTGATAGGCGCCGATCAGCATATCCGTTCGAAGCTTCTTGAAGTCGTCATCGACCGGTTTGCCGGAACTATCGACAAGGCCGGAAAAGCTGCCGTCGCTAACGGCGATCGGCGGCAATTCGACATGGCGGATGCCTTCGCCCGGAAAGCCGGGAACCGGGGTGCCGCCTGTCACCAGAACGACATCGAAACCATCTGCCTGAAGGGCATTGGCCACTCGGCTGGCGCGGGCGATATGGCCGATGCCCAGAAGGTGCTGGACGTAGAAGAAAACGGAAGGGCGCTTTTCCGTATCGGTCATGGCGTTTTTTCCCACTCGGTTTCGAACAGCGTCTTCAACTCGGCAATGCTGGTGCGGTTGTCGAAGGCGGTTCGCACACGGTTTTCCGCCGCACTACCCAGACGCTCACGCAATTGCGGATCGGTAATCGCCGTGCGCAGAGCCTCGGCGAAGGCAACCGGATTTTCGGGCTCCGTCAGCAGGCCGTTTTCACCGTCCACGAAGAATTCCGGAATGCCTGATATATTGGTGGAAATGCAGGTCAGCGCCTGGCTGGCGGCCTCGACCAGCACATTGGGAAGACCGTCTCGGTCACCATCGCTGGTGATGCGGCAGGCAAGGGCGAAGAGGTCGGCCTCGCGGTAATTCTCCAGCACCTGTTTCTGGTCCATGGCGCCGGTCCAGACGATCCTGTCGGCGATGCCAAGCTCGTCGGCGAGTTTTTTCAACCCGGCAAGTTCGTCGCCGCCACCGATATGGGTGAAACGCCAATGGATGTCCTGTGGAAGCGAGGCCAAAGCCTGCAACAGAATATCGATGCCCTTTTTCTTGACGGCCCGTCCAACAGTCAAAATCCTGACCGGATCATGAGCGTCCGATCCATCTCTTTGCGGACGCGGCGTGTCGAAATGCGGGAAGCGGGTGAGATCGAGACCGTGATAGCTCAAATGCACATTCTGTTTCACGCCGGAAAGGGTGCGAAGATGCTGAAAGCCGCTTGCGGTGCAGGTCACGGCCCACCGCGCGCTTTCCAGCTTTGCGGCAAGGTCCCGGTCGCTGGAGGTCCAGATATCCTTGGCGTGAGCCGAAATCGTCCAAGGCGTGCCGGTGATAAGATGGGTATAGGCGGCGACCGAGGCAGGTGTGTGAATGAAGTGGACATGCAGCCAACCGGCATCTACAGGCCATTCGTGCGCCAGCACGGCCGCCTGCCCGAAACGGCGGAAGCGGTTGCGGCTGAGATCGTGCGGCAGATCGCTGAAAAACCGACGCAGCGCCTTGGTGAAGCCTGGCTTTTTGCGGCATGCCCACAGGGCCTTCAGCACGCGGATGGGCTCGTCATGCAGATATTCCGGCAGGTAAGTCACGGGTGCGCGGATTTCATCGTGAACGGGGTGGCGTTTTTTATCCGTCGGGCGGCGCATGGACATGAGTTCCAGCGTAAGGCCAGCCTTTTCAAGCCCCAGAAGTTCCTGGGCAATGAAAGTCTCGGACAGGCGCGGATAGCCCTTGAGGAGCACCACGATTTTTTTTGTGTCGGTCACGTTGCGCGTGTCTCTTTTGAAGTGGTGGTTGTCGGGGAGCCGGTCACGCCGTCAGCGTTATTGGCACCTTGTCGCCCTCGGGCGGCAGCCATTCGGCTATCCGTTTCGAAATGTTTTCCAGACCATCGAGCTTCAGGTCCTGCGAATTGACGGAAGGCGGCGCGCGATTCGGCAGCGCTTTAAGAGCTGCCGCCATTTTCGCCGGATTCTCGGCATCCTCAGGTAAAAGCATGTCGAAAAGGCCGAGCTCCGACGCGCGGCTTGCGCGGATAAGCTGCTCCTCCCTCGGCACCGTGCGCGGCACGACGAGGGCAGGCTTGTCGAACGACAATATCTCGCAGACGGTGTTGTAGCCGCCCATCGACACGACGGCCTGAGCGCCGGCAACGAGGTCTTCCATGCGGTTGTCGAATTCGATGATCTCGATGTACGGAATATCGGCAACACTGCTCATGAATCGCTGGCGCTGGTCTGCCGGCATGTAGGGGCCGAGCACCACGAGCGCCTTGTGCGTCAGTTCGCTATCATGACGGTAGGCGTTGATGACGTCATCGATCAATTCGCTGCCGTCACCGCCGCCGCCAGTGGTGATGAGAAGATAGTCGCCCTCCGGCCGGTGCGCCACGGTTTCCGCCTGCGTTTTGGAGCGTTGCAGGAAGCCGACGAAATCCATCTTGTCGCGAACGGTCTGGGGAACGTCGAGCCCCGTCAAGGGGTCGTGGAAGTCCGGCGGGCCATAAATCCAGACGTGGTCATAGAACTTGCCGATCTTGGTCATCACGTCATTGCGCTTCCACTCCGCTTCAAGCAGCTGCGGTGCATCCATGACGTCACGGAGGCCGATGACAAGCTTGGTCCCCTGTCCCTTGAGATACGCAAGCGTTTCCTCCACCTCGCCACGAAGACCCATGGGCTCCTTGTCGACGATGAAGATATCCGGCTGGAAGCTTTCGGCGGTGTGATAGATGATGGAGCGGCGCATCTTCAGTGTTTCCTGAAGATCGATATGCCGGTCCATGGAGGTGTATTCGCCGTTGCGCAGCTTGATGACGCTCGGGATTTTCACGAAATCGACACGAGCGCGATAATCGAAGGCGCCGGCGATAGTCGCACCCGAAATGATAAGCACGTTGAGGCCGCGATAATCCTCCACCAGCGCGTGAGCGATCGTGCGACAGCGCCGCAGATGTCCGAGGCCGAAAGAATCGTGGCTGTACATGAGGATGCGTGCGTCGTTCAGACGGGAGGTCATCGGCCACACCTCTTTTTGCCTTTCCCAAAAAAGGCGATGGCGGAAGAGCAGTTTATCAAGGCGTGTTCCATTTTATCTGAAGGGATCCGCAGCATCACGTAGTCCGTCACCGAAGAAATTAAAGGCCAGAATGACGAGAACAACCGGAATCGTCGGGATGAGAAGCCACGGATATAGCGCAATGACGCTGACGCTGCGCGCCTCCGTGAGCAGAATTCCCCAACTTGTGATCGGCGGCCTGAGGCCGAGACCAAGGAAGCTCAGCGCGGTTTCGCCGAGAATCATGCCCGGTATCGTCAGCGTCGCCGAGGCGATCAGATGTGACATGAAGCCGGGGATAAGGTGCCTGCCGATGATGCGCGGCGTGCCGGCGCCCATCAGTTGTGCAGCCAAAACATAGTCTTCCTCGCGCAATGCCAGCAATTTGGAGCGCACGGCGCGCGCCAGTCCCGTCCAGTCCAGCATGCCGAGAATGATGGTGATGCCAAGATAGACGAGGATCGGACTCCAGGTCACCGGCATGATTGCTGCGAGTGCGAGCCACAGCGGAATGCTCGGAATGGATTGCAGGACTTCGATGATACGCTGGACGATGAGATCGAAAGTGCCGCCGCGATAACCTGCAAGACCGCCGATCACAATGCCGAGAACGAAGCTCATGGCGACACCGAGAAGGCCGATCGTCAGCGAGATGCGCGCGCCGTAGATGATTCGCGACAGCACGTCTCGTCCAAGCCGGTCGGTGCCGAGCAGGAACATTTCACCACCTTCGGCCGGACATACGAGGTGGGTTCTAGCCTCGATCATGCCCCAGAAATGATAGGCATCGCCCTTGCAGAAGAAACGCAGCGGCTGGATATCCGTCGGCACATCCCGGTAGACACGCCGCAGATTGTCCATGTCGAGCGTCATTTCCCGACCATAGACGAAAGGCCCGACAAATTTTCCGTCATTGAAAAGGTGAATGGCCTGGGGTGGGGCGTAGATATGCTCGATATTGCGGGTGTGAAGATTGTAAGGCGCGAGGAACTCGCTGATCAGGATCGAAAGATAAAGCACCACCAGAAAGGCGCCGGACCAGACGGCGATCTTGTGCTGGCGGAACTGCCACCACATGAGCCGCAGCTGCGACGCCTTGCTGAAGGCCGCCATTCCGGACGTATTGGGTTCGATGAGCGACGGGTCGAACGGCGCCGTCGAAACGTAGTGGGGCAGTGCTTCGCCGGATGTCGGGATGGATGAAGTCATTTGACGTTACCACCTCCGAAGCGGATTCTCGGGTCAAGTATGGCAAGGGCGATATCCGACACAAGAACGCCGATCACCGTGAGGAAAGCAAGGAACATCAGGAAGGAGCCGGCCAGGTACATGTCCTGGCTTTGCAGCGCCCGGATGAGCATCGGACCGGTTGTTTCGAGCGACAGCACGACGGCGGTGATTTCCGCGCCTGATATGATAGCCGGCAGGATCGAGCCGATGTCCGAGATGAAGAAATTCAGCGCCATGCGCAGCGGGTATTTGATCAGCACCTTGAAAGGGTGAAGCCCCTTGGCGCGGGCGGTTACGACATATTGTTTCTGCAACTCGTCCAAGAGGTTGGCGCGCAGGCGGCGGATCATGCCGGCGGTTCCGGCCGTTCCGATGATGAGGACGGGTATCCAGATATGTTCGAGAATCGATTTGAACTTTGGCCAGCTCATCGCCTGGTTCAGATATTCCCGGTCCATCAGATGGCCGATGGAGATGCCGAACCAGATATTGGCGAAATACATCAGGATCAGCGCCAGCATGAAGTTGGGGATGGCGATGCCAAGCAGACCTAGGAAGGTCAGGCCGTAGTCGCCCCAGCTATATTTGTGCGTGGCGGAGTAGATGCCGATCGGGAAGGCAAGAATCCAAGTGACGATGATGGTGACGAAGGACACCAGAACCGTCAACCACAGACGGTCTCCCACAACCTCGTTTACCGGGAGCTGATATTCGAAAGAATAACCGAAATCGCCAACCAGCATGCCGGTTGCCCAGCGGAAGTAACGGATCGGCGCCGGCTGGTCGAAGCCATAGCGGACGCGCAACTCCTCGATTTCGGCAAGGTTTGCGGTCTCGCCCATGGCGCGCAGTTCGGCGACGTAGCTTTCGAAATAATCGCCCGGCGGCAATTCGATGATGGTGAAGACCAGCATCGAGATCAGGATCAGCGTGGGGATCATGACGAGGATGCGCTTGAGAATATACCGCAGCATATCAGGCGTCTCCGTCATACCAGAAGGCATCCGGCATGTAGATGCCGAGATACGATGTGGGTTCAAAGCCGAAAAGCGCCTTTTCCGGCACGTTTCGCATGCGTTTGACATGGACGACGGGTTGCAGCGCGCCGTTGACGATGCCGATGGAAAATACCTGCTGCGTGTAGATACCAAGCATTTCCAGCCAGATGGCCTCGCGTTCTTCCTCGGTGACGCTTCTGCGCCATTTTTTCAGGAGATCGAGCAGATGCGCTGCTTCCGGCAGGTCAGGCTCCTTGCCCTCGCGCCCGCCGGACAGATAATGGATGCCCCAGACCGGCCATTGCAACTGGTCGTCGCCGGTGGGCGCAAGGCCCGAAGGCAACATGTCGGGGGTCGGCACGCCATTGTCCATGCCCATCCACACCGACATCAGCACCTCGCCGCCCATGGCGCGCTTGCGGAAGACATCGCGCTGGGTCGGGCGGACCGAAACCGCAATGCCGATATGCCGCCAGTGGTCCGTCACCAGTTCCATCACGTCCGTTTCGAGCGTGCTTTCGCCTGTGGTCTCGACGATGATATAGGCTGGACGGCCGTCCGGCAAAAGCCGGTTGCCGGCGCTGTCGCGCTTATCGAGACCTGCTTCGTCAAGCAGCCTGTTGGCCATCGCCCGGTCGAAGGCACTCCAGGCCTCGGCAAATTCCGGTCGGTAAAGCGGGCTTTCCGGCAAGACGGTGTCGGCGCTTTCCTTGGCCAACCCGTAAAAGCAGACCATGTTGATTTCGTGCCGGTTTATAGCGAGCGACATTGCGCGGCGCACGCGCACGTCCTGGAAACAGCTCCGCCATACAGGATCGGCGCAGTTCAGATTGGGCAGAAGCGCAATGCGCGAACCTTGAGAGCGTTTGTAGAGGTTCACCTTTAGAGGAAAGCGTTTTTCGGCATCCTTCAGGAAGGTGTAGTCGGCGAAATCGAGGCCGAAATATTGCAGATCGCTGTCACCCGACGCCGTCTTGGCCGAGATGATGTCGGAGGAGGTGACGTTCAGCAGGAACCGGTCGAGATAGGGCAGTTGAAGGCCGTTTTCGTCGACACGGTGATAATAGGGATTGCGTTCGAAAACGAACTGTTCGGCCGGTGGCGAAGTCGTATTGCGCCAGGCGTCCAGCGTCGGCAGAGCGGGATTTTCCGGACGGACCTGCCGCGACATCTTGATATGCAGCCCGCTCCAGTCATCCGCCTTGTTCTTCTTGATGAGCTTGGCGAGGTTTTCCGCGGTCTGATATTTGACGTGGAACTGCTTCATGTAGGCGGCGGGCAGGAAAAGCCGAGCAGGCGATGCTGCTGCGAGCTTCGCCAGAAAATCGGGGTTAGGGCCTTCCCAGGTATAGCGCACCGTCAGCCGGTCGATGACTTCGATCTGGGGAGGATTGTTGTTGACCAGCAGTTCGATTGGCGGGCCGCCCTTGTGAATTTCCTTGTTGAGAGCAACATCCTCCCAGAAATACCGGAAATCCTCGGAGGTTAAATCGCTGCCGTCGGACCATTTGTGGCCTTCTCGCAGCTTGAAGGTGAAGATGCGTTCGTCCTGAACGTCGTAGCTTTCCAGAATGTCGGGATGAAGCTCGAATTTTTCGTCGTAACCAACCAGGCGGGCATAGTTGCTGATGGGCATAAGCCGGATATCGCGCTGGCCGCCTATCAGCATGCGCACGGAACCACCGTGTTTTCCGGGCTCCCGGCCAAGCGCCTTCATATCGATGACGCGCGGGTTTTTCGGCAAGCGCTCGGCAATATCAGGCAGCTCACCTTTTTCCCGCTTTTCCTTGAAGTAGGCGGGGTCGGTATAGGCAGCGCGCGCATAGGTCGGCAAAAAGACGGAGGCCATCAAGGCAAGGGTGGTGCGGCGCGTAATCACGAGCGAAGCTCCCTGATGTCGGCATTGCCATTTGCGAGAACGAAATGGCCATCGCCAAGATCGGCAGAGATCATTTCGCCGTCACCCTCGTCGCGAAATTGCTTGCCCCAGTCGAACTTGCCCGTCGCGCTGATCTTGCCGATGGTGCGGAAATCGAGCGGACGGTCGAGATCGGGAAAAGGTACGGCCGCCAGCAACGATTTTGTATAGGGGTGAACCGGAGAGCGCATCATGATTTCCCGCGGCGCCAACTCGACGATGCGGCCCTCGCACATCACCGCCACGCGGTCCGCCATGTAATCCACCACTGCCAGATTGTGCGAGATGAAGAGGTAGGTAAGTCCGAGGTCCTTCTGCAAATCCTTGAGCAGGTTGAGGATTTGCGCCTGCACCGAGACATCTAGGGCAGAAACGGGTTCGTCGCAGATCAGCAGTTCGGGACCCAACGCCAGGGCTCTGGCAATGCCGATACGCTGCCTCTGGCCGCCTGAGAAACTGTGCGGATAACGGTTCAGCGCGCTTTCTCCAAGGCCGATGGCCTTGACGAGATTACGGACTTTTTCCGCGCGGTATTTCGCATCGCCCCGTCCATGGATTTCAAGCGGCTCGCTCAAAATATTGCGCACGGTCATGCGCGGTGAAAGCGATGAGATCGGGTCCTGGAAGACCATCTGTATCTTCGACCGCAATTCCTTTAGATCGCCGTCCCTAGCATTGAGGACGTCGATATCGCCCTGCGACCGGTGAAAGGTCACGGAGCCTTCATCCGGGCGAACGGCGCGCATGAGGATTTTGCTGACGGTTGTCTTGCCGCTGCCGCTTTCGCCGACGAGGCCAAGGCATTCTCCTCGGCGGATTTCAAAACTGACGCTGTTCACCGCCTTGGTGGCATTGGCATCGCGGCGGCTAAACCAGCTGGACTTCCGGGTCGTGAAGGTCTTGCTGATATTCTCCACGGTCAAGAGCGGGCCGGGGGTCTTGTTCACTGCGGCGGTCTTCTTGCCGACAAGGCTTTCGTGGTCGACGGTGATCTCACGAAGCGCCTTCAGCCTCTCACCCGGCTTCATGTCGAAATGCGGCACGGCGGCCATCAGGCCCTTGAGATAGGGGTGGCTCGGTGCCTTGAAAATATCGTCGACCGTTCCGGCTTCCATGATCTCGCCCTGATAGATCACGGCAACCTCGTCGGCGATGTTTGCCACCACGCCGAGATCGTGTGTGATGAGCAGCATGCTCATGTTCAGCCGGCTCTGGAGATCGCGCAGGAGTTTGAGGATTTGCGCCTGTATGGTTACATCAAGAGCCGTCGTCGGTTCGTCGGCGATCAGAAGGGCGGGGCGACAGATCAGTGCCATGGCAATCATGGCGCGCTGGCGCATGCCGCCCGACAATTCGAAGGGATACATGTTCACGACCTTCTTCGGGTTGGAAAACCCTACAAGGTCGAGCGTCTCATACATTTTTTCCGCGCGCTCGGCCGGCGACAGGATGCTGTGGATTCTCAGCGCTTCGTCAATCTGGTTGCCGATCGTGTGCAGCGGCGAAAAAGACGTCATGGGTTCCTGAAAAATCAGCCCGATGCGATTTCCGCGTATAGCGCGGATTTCCCGGCCGTCCTTCGGCAGTTGCAGCAGATCGACGGGGCCGGCTGCGGCATTTGCGGGATCGGTAAACAGCACGCGGCCGTTCACGCGCGCCGTCTTGGGGTGGATGCCCATGATCGTCTGGCCGATGACGGATTTTCCGGAGCCGGATTCTCCGACAAGCGCCGTCACTTTTCCCGGAAGAATGCGAAGGCTGGCACCCCTCACGGCGTCAATCGTGCCACCCATAAGAGAAAACGAGACCCGCAGATTTTCAATACGGAGCAAATCTGCGCCTGCGCTCATGCTAAAGGGTTCCTTGCCGTCTCTCTTTATCGTTGTCTTGTGACAATTTGCTCAGAAGGGCTTAAAGGCACGTTATCGTAGGGTTTGTTGTCTGTCTATGCCTCTGAAACATCGAATTGTTTAGCAAATTCAAAGCCGGCTTCCAAATTGCAATGGCTTGCCTGATGGCTTGTGTTTGGCGATATGTTAACGAACGTTCCCGGGTGAGGATCCATGTCCGACAAGAAATATTACGATGCCCAGCTGGATAGAGCCCGGCAGTTGCAAAACCAAGGACAATATGCGGAAGCGCATGCGCTTCTCTTATCGCTGGTTGCAGTAAAAGACGGGCACCTGATGGGTGAGCGGACAGTGCTCGGTCTGCCGCGCAGGCTGCATGCGGCACGGCTGCGTCTTGCCAAGGCTGAAGGCGATGTGGTCGCGAGGATCGGCTATCAATACACGCTGGTTCCGCCGCCGCAGGTGCTTGCAAAATATGCGCATTTTTCCCCGGAGGAGCACCGCGCTATCAATCTGAAAAGCAGGGAGGACGTGCCGAGGCGCATCCACCAGATTTGGATCGGAGACAAGGCCCCGCCCGTATCGGTCAAGGCTTGGGCCGCCCATGCCGCCTCGCATGGTTACGAATATCACCTCTGGCGGGAGGCCGATCTTGAGCGGGAAGGCGTGTTTTCGAATGACGTCTTCAGGACGATGCTGGAAGACGGCGATTATCCCGGCGCTGTCGATGTGGCCCGCTATGTCGTGCTGGAGCGTTTTGGTGGCATCTATCTTGATTGCGACTGGTATCCGGCGCGGGATGATGCGAGTTTCGATGCTTTCCTGCCACTGGTAGGGCTGACGGCGTTCGATGAAGAAACGCCGCGCGATACCGGGCAGGGCAGCATGCTTCTTGCCAACTCTTTCATTGCGACACCTGCCGGCCATCCGGTCTTCCGCAGGATGCTGGAGGCGTTTCCGAGAATTCTCGAGGAAATGCCGCGTGCGCCAGCCTGGTGGTCGACGGGTCCGCTGATCTTTACCGTCATCGCTCGGGCTGGGAGCATCAGCCTTGCGCCGGCGGGGTTTGTTGCCGCTTCTCTTGCCGATCGCGCCGCGTTGCAGGAGGTCGAAGCTGTCAGGCGCGAAATTGCCACCAAGACGGGTGGTTTGCTTATTGCCTGGAAGTCATGGTGATATCTGGTTGATGAGTTCCGCCGAGGAGCGCCAGCGCGCGGCAGGATGTTTGCCGGTAATTTCGAACAGCCGTTTCAGAAAACGCCAGACGTTGTCATCATGCACGAGATGATGGGTGAGGATGCCGGTCGTGCCGCCGTGCTCCGCAGTCTGCAGGATGCGGGCGGCGGTCTCGGCGAAAAGGATCTCGTGTTCGCGCCCACCGCGGCTGCCGTGCCACTCAATCACGTCGACATGGGTGTTCAGGCAAGGTGGCACGGCGTCTTTCTCCGGGCCGAAAACCGAAAGCGCTCGATATCCGAGGTCCGCCAGTCCCTGCACCACATTGGCATTTATGCGGTTCCACGGCGGAACGAGCACAGGCACGAAACGCCTGCCATGCAGATCGTGCAGTTTTTCCAGCCCGGATTGCAACTCGTCGAGAACAATGGACAGGTCACGGTGTGATCCGAGTTCCTGTTTCTTTTCTTTCTCGGTGGCATAGTTCGTATGGGACCAGCCATGCACGGCGACATGGGCAATGTCAGTCGTATCCAGGTGCTGCGCGAGCTTGTCCGTCGTCATCTCGGGGATAACCGCAAGCGTGACCGGCGCGGAAAAGTTGCTGCAAAGATCGAGCAGCGTGTCGAGCGCCGGTGTCGGTTCCACCGCATCGTCGTCCCTGAGCCAGAGATCGGCCGTTATGCCGCGTCGTCCACATTCATCCAGTGCCGCTACGAGTTTTTCCAGACTCATGATGTTCGTGCCTTTGCTCGCAACAGGATATCGTTCAGTTCTCTTGCGGCGTTTTCCAGAGATCGTTCATTTTTTACGAACTGGCGGGCTGCCCTTGCCAAGTCCTCACGCCGCTTGTCATCGCCGAGCAGAGTTTCGATTGCTCCAGCATAGGCGGCTGTATCATTTTCCGGTGTCAGTAATCCGGTGGTTCCGGATTTTACCACTTCGGGGACGCCGGCCACCGCTTCGGCGATAACCGGCAGGCCCGCAGCCTGTGCCTCGAGATAGGCGAGACCGTAGGCTTCGCCATGCCCCGGCCAGACGTAAACCGATGCTTTTGAAAGAAGTTCTGCGATTTCGTTTGCGTTTTTTTCTCCGTGCCAGACAAGACGGCGATCGGGGAAAGAGCTGAACATGGCTTGCACGGCAGCGCGTTCCGGCCCGTCGCCGATGATATCCAATGTCCAGTTCAAGTCCTGCGGCAACAGCGCAAGCGCTTCGCGAAGCGCGCGATAGCTGTCAAACTTGTCGCCCGCCCGCATCATGGCGACGGTGATGAGTTTTCCCGGTGTGGGGCGCGGAGCAATTTCAAGAAAATTACTGGCATCGATAAAGGGCGCCAACATCGCCGAGCGGAGTGCGGGAGAGGCGCGGACAAGCCCGTCGCGATCACGCGCGGTGAAGCAGATATTGATGGCGGCAGCGTTCAATGCGGCCAGTAACTCGTCCTGAACCGCCTGCCAGCCCATGCCATTGCGCTTGGGGGAATAGGAGGCCTCGGCGGTGACGTAGGCAATACCGAAACGTCTGCTTATTTCCGGCCCGAGCAAGTCCGGGGCCTTGTAATAGGGGTGATAACAAAACCACAGATCCGGCGCGCCTTCCCGCTGCCAGCGCTCCGTGATGGTCTCGATTTCGCGCGTCGCCGCATCGGCAAGCAAGGACCGCGCCGGATCGTCAGCCTGTTTGAGAAAGCTGCGCAGCTCGGAAGCGACGGAAACATCGTGGCCGCCCATCGCCATCGCCTTCATCAGCAGGCGGGCCATCAGCCGGTCTCCGGAGGGAACGGGATGGTTGGGCGATTTGAGCGGTGAATAAAAAGCGATCCTCATCCGGATGGTTGTGCGTCGCCCATGGCTCTGGCGTCAACCGGAATTTGAGAGGGCCGAGCCTTGACAGCCTGACCATTCTTGCCCAACTGAAAGGCATCTTTTGCACATGCGCGGAGCGTGACACGCTTTGACTTCCCCAGTCGTTTCCCAGAACCTGCTTTCCAGCATCGAAAACAAAAGCGCCAAAGCGGCGGTGATCGGCCTTGGCTATGTCGGCCTGCCTCTAGCCATCACGATCGCCAAGGCCGGTTTCAAGGTCGTCGGTTTCGATATCGATCCCGGTAAAATGGTCGCGATCGATGCCGGCCGCAGCTATATCGAGGCGGTTTCGGACGAGGTGCTGGCAAGCGTCAGGCGCGATGATGGCTTCATCGCAACGTCTGATTTTTCCAGACTGGCTGAATGCGATGTGATTGCCATTTGCGTGCCGACGCCCCTGACGAAATATCGCGAGCCGGACCTCTCCTATGTCGAAAAGACCTGCCGGGACATTGCCGCGCATCTGCGCAGGGGGCAGCTTGTGGTGCTGGAATCGACCACCTATCCCGGCACGACCGACGGAGTTGTGAAGACCATTCTGGAAGGTACGGGACTTGTCTCCGGCGTCGACTTCTTCATCGGTTTTTCGCCCGAGCGGGAAGATCCTGGCAATCGCGATTTCGAGACCTCGACGATTCCGAAGGTCGTTGCAGGCGATGGCGAGACTGCCGGAAAACTGATGGCGGCATTCTACGGCTCAGTGGTCAAGAAAATCGTTCCGGTCTCGACAAACGCCACGGCCGAGGCGGTGAAAATCACCGAAAACGTCTTCCGCGCTGTCAATATCGCGCTCGTCAATGAACTCAAGGTCGTCTATGAGGCCATGGGCATCGATATCTGGGAAGTGATCGACGCGGCGAAAACCAAGCCGTTCGGCTTCATGCCGTTTTATCCCGGCCCGGGTCTTGGTGGCCACTGCATACCGATCGATCCTTTCTATCTCACCTGGAAATCGCGGGAGTACGAGTTGCCGACGAGGTTCATCGAGCTCGCCGGCGAGATCAACACCGGCATGCCGCGTCATGTCATCGGACGGGTTGCGGAAGCCCTCGACGTCCGTTCCGGCAAGGCGCTCAGCCGCTCCAAGGTGCTGGTGGTCGGTCTCGCCTACAAGAAGAATGTGCCCGATATTCGTGAAAGTCCTTCGCTGAAACTCATAGAACTTATTCAGGAGCGCGGCGGCGAAGCGGCCTATTATGATCCGCACGTGGCAGAAATCCCGAAAACCCGGGAATATAGCCACCTGATGGGCATGAAATCCGTGGCTTGGGACAAGCAGACCGTCAGCGCCTTTGACGCTGTTCTGGTCGCGACCGATCACGACAGTGTGGACTATGCCGCTCTTTGCGAATGGTCGCCGCTGATTATCGATACGCGAAACGTCTTCGCACGTCGGGATATCGCCGCAAAACACATCATCAAGGCCTGATCGCCTTCTCCCGGGCATTTCCAGCAAAATCGCCATACGCTTTTACTGAAAATGCCCGGCATTCATGAACGGACGGACTATGAGCAGATTGGACAGTTTCATTCGCCGGCTGACCGCGCAGCGCGATATCCTCAACCACGTCAAGGCCGATCTTGATCTGCCTGACGAAGGCGCGATCATGGAAATAGGCCTTGGAAACGGGCGCACGTTCAATCATTTGCGCGAACTGTTTCCGCAACGCCGTATCGTTGCCTTCGACAGGGCCATGGGTGCACACGCCTCTTCCGTTCCGGCGCAGGAAGATCTCGTCATCGGTGAAATATCGGAAACCGCTCCGGCCTTCATCGGTGTGGAGGCGGCCATGGTGCATGCCGATATCGGCACGGGCTACCCCGAAAAGGATGCCATTACCCTGACATGGCTGCCGGACCTTGCCGCGGGCATGCTGGCAAAAGGCGGCGTTGCGGTCAGCGGTCTGCCTCTGGATCATCCCATGCTGAAGCCTCTGCCGGTGCCGGAAAGCGTGCCGACCGACCGTTATTTTCTCTATCGCAAGATTTGAGGCCGGATGGCCCGTCAGAGAGAGCGCCGGGGTTGCCTTATAGGTAGCGCTCGCTCTCTTCTTTCGAGAGCAGGAAAACTTTCATTTGCGAGTTTCTCCCGCGAATGGCGATTTTTTCGCTTCGCAAATCGGCAATCTCCTGTCCCGCCTGAATGATGGCGGGTTCGGAAACGACAATGGCGGCGCCGAATTCCTTGGCCTTGGATTCCAGCCTGCTCGCCACATTCACGGTGTCGCCGATGGCGGTCAGGGTTTTCGCTGCGCCATAGCCCATGACGCCGACGATCGTCGGGCCGGCGTGGATGCCTACTACCACTTCCAGCCGGACGGCAAATTGTTTTTCCAGTCCCTCATTCAGGATTGAAAGCTCCCGCAATATGATAGCGGCGGCCTTCATGGCGTTGCGGCAGGCATTTTCTGCATCGTCACCAAGTCCGAAAAGAGCCATGGCGCCATCACCGATGAATTTGTCGAGATGTCCTCCGGCCTGTTCTACGGCCTGCCCGACGATGGTGAAGTAGCGGTTTAGAAGAAACACGACGTCATATGGCAGTTTCGCCTCGGAAAGCGCGGTGAAATTGCGGATATCACAAAAGAGGATGGCGATCTCCTCTTCCTTGCCCGGCCGTGCCGGTTGCGCATCCGCTGGCAGGTCGCTCTGTTGGGGCGGCGATACCAGAAGCGCTATTCCAATATCCTGGGTGGGCCGCAACTGGCAGCCGAGCCGCACATCTGAATCGGCATGGATGCGCCTCAAAGTGGTTTGTTCGATATCTCCGGGAGGCGGAAGCGGGCCTTTGCTTTCGACAATCCTGACCCGGCAGGTCGAACAGCGTCCTTTGCCGCCGCATACGGAATAATGCGGTACGCCCGCCAGTCTGCTGGCCTCCAGAATGCTGAGCCCGGCAGGGACGCGCGCTTGCGCGCCATGCTCATATCGGATTTCGATAGCCGTCGATCTCTGTCGCCAGCTGCGTACCCCGCGCAAGACGAACACCAGCATGACCGCGCCGACAAAAATCGCTTCCGTTGCGTCGGTAACGAAACGGATACGCGTCTCCATCTCCCGTTGTAACGGTATGTCGTCTCTTTGAACGGTGGTATCTGCAAGCCCGGGAGGAAGTGAGTATTTTCTGTCCACCTCCTCCAGCCAGCGGCCGGCATCGCTGAAGCCCAGAAGCGCCAACAAAGGCAGCATCACCGCCACAGTCATGAATATCCCGGCAATTTTGGGATACCAGTCCCGGTACCGTAACCAGAAAAACAGGCCGATACACCCGTGGGTCCAGATCACGATTAATGCGAGGCTTTGCCACGCGCCGGCCATCGGGTTGTTGATCCAGAGCCGGCGAACGACCGAGTAATATCCCACGTCGATGTTGTAGATCATGTGCGACACGCGAATATTGACGGCGTGGCTGATGATCAAAAACGGGATCGACAGGCCAAGTATGGCTTGCAGCGCTTCGCGAAGCGGCATGCGCAATGTCCGGCGCTGATAAAGCGAGCGCAGGACAAGACAGACGTGCACCACAACCGACCCATAAAACAGCAGGCTGCTGACGGGATTGAGCCAGATCAGGCTGAACCATTTTCGCGCCCGCTCGGCGGTATCGATGGAGATGAGAGCGAGCGAATGGTTGAAAAGATGGGAAAATACAAAGGCAAAAATGATGAGGCCGGACAAGATCCGGGCGCGTCTCAAATTGGTTTCCGAAAAGAAACGGATCATGCAAATCCCATCATGCGGTCATTTGGCGCAGAATCATCATTAAGTGTGCTCTGGTGTCTTTAATGCAGGGTATCTCGTGGCAATATCGTGGAGCAATGGGCCGGCGATGGTCAATTGTGCGTGTTCGAACGTCGGTTCGCCGCATGATACAAATCAGGCTTCGAAAAAGCGTCAAACGCAGGCCAGCAACACGAGATTGGTGACCGCGATCAGAGGTCGATGATCTGGCCGTCCATTGTCGCGAATGCACCGCTGAACTGGGCTTTTGCCTGTTTTTCGATATCGTCCAGCTCATCGTCGCTGCGGCTTGGGGCGTGGTGGATGAAGCCGACATTTTTTGCGCCTGCCAGTTTGGCAAGGCGGATCGCCTCCTGCCAGGACGAATGGCCATAACCGCGATAAAGGCCCATCTCCTCATCGGTAAACATGGCGTCGTAGAGGAAGAGATCGACGTCCTTGATCAGATCAAGCACGTTCTTGTCGATATTGCCCGGTTCATGTTCGGTATCGGTGATGATGGCGAATGACTTTCCCGCCCAGTCCAGGCGATACCCGATGGCGTTGCCCGGATGATTGAGCATTCCAGTTCGAATCGAGAGGCCCGGATGAACATCCAGGACGTCGCCCGGCATAAAGTCACGGGTTGCCATTTTTGCGCAGCAGACTTCCAGCGGTACGGGGAACCATGGCGGGCTCATGAAGTCCTTGAGCATTTCCCGCGTCGTCATGGTGCCGGCAAGATGACCCGACCAGATGGCGACATCGTTGGAGCTATTGTAGAACGGCTTGAAATAGGGAAAGCCGACGATGTGGTCGTAATGGCAGTGAGAGAAGAACAGGTTGACGTCGGTAATACCTTCCGCCCGCAACGCCAGACCAGCAGGGTGTAACCCCGAGCCCGCGTCGAACAAAAGAACATGATCTCCGCATCGTACCTCGATGCAGATGGTATTCCCGCCATATTTTCGGAAGTTTTCACCTGAAACAGGAAGCGTTCCCCGCGCACCCCAGATCTTTACCCGAAAATCTTTATTACCTTCCCGACTTACTATGTCGGAATCGAACGCCATGACACACCCCGATTACAACGGAATCTTGCACGCTTCCTCCCATGAAGCCCGTTGTCTCTACAGATTATTATATCCGCTCTCTTTTGGCGGACGCCCTTACCCTTATTCAGTCAGCATTTCATTTATATTGCAATGGTGCGACATTTATTTTTCCAACATCGCCATCCACGGTAGCAAGAAATTGCGGCTCATGTTCTCGCGTTTGCACGCGCTTTGCTAAGCTCCGTCGTCGTCTGGGTGAGACGTTCGGCAAGAACGCGCATGACCTTGATGGTAATGTCAGGGAAATCGGACATGAGCTTGAAGAACTGTTCCTTGCCGATACGCAGGGCTTCCACGTTGGTAGAGGCGCGCACGGTTGCGGTTCTGACGCTGTCGCAGAGAATGGCGATTTCACCGACGATCGCATTGCCGGTCATTTCGGCCACTTTTAACGTGCCCGACGGAGAATCGACCAGAACATCCACTTTGCCGGTCAAAAGGACGTAAGCCGCATCGCCGACATCTCCCTGCCGGAACAGCATGTCGCCGGTGTGATAGGACACGCGGTCGGATGCGAATGCGAGAAGTTTGAGCTTCGACGGTTCCATTTCCGAAAAAAACGGGACGCGTTTCAGCATTTGAATTTCGTCTTTGAAAAGCATTGCCTTACCCTGTTCTTGTTCCACCTCGGTCACTTTCTTGGATTTATGTTGCGACCATATCCTTGAATGTACCGTTTTCCTGCGCAAGAGTCTCGTAACTTCCATCAGCGCTGATAAGGCCCTGATGGACGACGATGACCCGGTCGAACATGCGCGAGAGCGTCGCATTCGACAGAACCCACACGATCGCCGGGTTATTATTGTTCTGTTTCAGGAATGTGATGACCCGTTCGACAATTTCCTCCTGTTGCCGCGGATCGAGGCCGGGAAGGGGGCGATTGAAGACGTAATAGTCGGACTTGCGGATCAGCGCCCTTGCGAGATTGAGCTTCTGCCGCTGGAGTGGCCCGAGCCGCTTGCCGCCGGCGCCGAGGTTGAAATCCAGACCCACCGCAAGCACACGCTCATAGACGCCCTGCTTGCGCATGACCTCGGCCACGATGTGGGTGATGCGCCGTGATGCGTCGGTATAACGATGGCTGACCTTGCCGAAGAGAATATTGTCCAGAAGGCTGGTGGCACTCATGTATTTCGTCGGATCGTAGATTTCGATCACGTTCTTCAGGCTGTCCGGCAGGTTTTCATGGAACATGTGCCGGACTTCAACGATCCGGTTCATGATTTCCGGTGACAGAAGGCCGAAACGCTGCCGGGGCTCAATGTAGAAGAAGCTCAGCCGCAGCATCGCGCGTCTTTCGCTTTCATTGGCCTCGTCGAAACTCCGGCTCTGAAGACGCTGCAGCATTTGCTGATAGACCGGAACATCGTCGGGCGTCATGAATGTCAGCTGCTGGAAGAAGGGGTGGTCACCCGGCAGGTCGGCGAAGATTTCCACGATGTTTTCGGCAATCGTATACCCCATTTCGAACAGGGTTTTGACGAGGCCGGTTTCGCGCATCAGCGAACGGAAATATTCGCTTTCGATGACGGTCCTGATCGACTGTGATGAGTCGCGCATGGTACCGAACAACAGGTTCTCGCCCACGGTAGCCTCGCTGTTGTAGCTCTCCAGCTCAAACGGAGCGATGAGGCCGCTCAGGTTCTCCTTTTCCAGTTCGGCGCGCAGGACATGTCGCAGTTCCACAATGCGGGCCGCAAGATGCAGGTCGGTCAAAGGGTCGATCGTCGAGCGCAACGCGAATTCCAGAATATCCTGTGAAAGTTCCACGCTGTCGAGCACAGCCAGAACGGCCTGGATGAGGTTTTCCGGCTTGCCGTCACCGGCCGGGCTTGAAGCGTAGTCGATCCATTCGCTGTTGATGTCGATCGTCGGATTGCCCGCAAGCTTGGCTTCGCGGATCTCCCATTTGCGGTGTTCCAGCGCTGCACCTTCGTATTGCTTTTCGACAAGCGGTGCGTGCTTGAGACCGTAAAGCAGATTGTCCTTCAGGCTGGCGTGGAAAAAATAGCTGTCCGAGGACACATAGGAGATGCGACGGCCCGTCAGCGATTCAGGCAATTCCAATATGTCGACGTCGTTGATGCTCACCTTGCCGGAGGTCGGCCAGAGCGTGCGGCCGATAGCATCCGCGAGCGCCTCTGCTCCCGATCCACCGACGATGGCGATCACCTCGCCTGCCTCGATCTTCAACGATGCCTGTTCCAGAAGCCGGCTGCCGCTATCGTCTTCCAGCGTCAGATTGCTGACGACGATCGGTGCGGCAATTGCCGCGACTGCTCCCGGTGACAGTTTTTGCACCTTGTCATCGATCATGTTCGACGCATCGAACTGCTCGAAGACCTGCTCGTATTTTACCTGGACATCCTGACGCGCCTGATCCCAGTCGATCAGCTCCTTCAGCGGTCCTGGCAGTTCCTTATAAGCGTTGATGACGGCAACCAGCTGCCCGACATCGAGGCTGCCCTTGAGCGTGAGATAGCCGCCGAGTGCATAAAAGAAGAAAGGGGTGAGCTGCGCGAGGAAGTTATTGATGAATTTGACCAGAAACTTCCACTGGTAGAGATCGTAGCGGATCCTGAAGATGTCGCCGAGCCGGTGCGAGGCATCGGCACGCTCGAAATTGGAGGTGTCATAGGCGTGGATGGTGCCGATGCCGTCGACCATTTCGCCGATGCGCCCGGCAAGCTGGCGTGCGCTCAGCTGCCGCTGGCGCCCGAGTTCGATGAGGCGACGGCGCATTTTGGGGATGATGCCGACCTGGATGGCGGCCATGAAAGCCGCAATCAGACCCAGCCAGAAATTCTGCACGAGAATGAAGAAGAGTGCCGAGAGCGCCTGACCGCCCAGAAGCGCCGGCTGCACAAAGGCGTCGCCGGTAAATCCGCCCAGCGGCTCGACCTCGTCCTTCACCATGCTGGAGATTTCAGCACCCTTGACCCGCTTGAAATGCGTGGGCGGGAACCGCAGGATCCGATCGATAAGTTCGAAACGGATACGCCTGAGAAGCCGCTCGCCGAGGCGGCCCTTGAAGGTGTTGATATAATATTTGAAAAGCCCGTTGATGACGACAAGCGCAAGGAAGGTGAGGCTGAGCGCCATCAGCATCGACATGCGGTTGAGTTCGAGCCCGGGGAAGAGCGTCACGGTGCCCCAATAGGGAATATCGACCGTGAGATGCATGAAAAGCTGGGTCGCGTTTGCCCCTTCGAAGCCGTCTCCCTGAATAGGCCCGTTGACGATCTGTTTGGGCAGATCGAAGGCGAGGAAATAGGGGATCATGGACAGGGCGACGATCAGCAGAATGAAAAGCTGCTGCCGCTTCGTATGCGACCAGATATAACGCGTAAGGCTTTGTTCCATATAAAACTTCTATGACCTGTCGGGCAGGGCCCGGCGTGTTGGTTTGCGCGGTGTCAAGACGGTCAGGCTGCCGGGTGGCGGGATTCCCTCCTGCAAATAGGTATGTGACTCGCTATTTATCAGCATATTCAAGCGGTTTCGAGCAAAATAGCGCCCGTGCCGAGGCTGGCCCACGATCCCCGATATTTGTTTTTGTAACGTGCATTCCACATTCGATATTGAGACGACTACATTTTTAGACTTCCCTAATGTTATTGGTTTTACTGTAGAACAGGACGTTAGGACGCTCCGGTATAGTTATCCCGCAAATGGTTGAGCCGACAAAGGCGTAGTGATTGCAAGGTCGATGGCGATAGATATTTCAGAGCGTGCAAGCGGTGAACCGTCCCCTGACATGTTGTCGCTTTCGGGCATTGCATCCGATGGGTCGATCGCACATCCGGTTTCTTTTCAAGGATGCACGGGTGTTTTTCACCCGGCGCGCAAAGAGGTCAAACAGGATCATGCGGTTCTTTTCGTCAGCCCCTGGGGCATGGAGGAACTGTGCACTCGCAAGTTTCAGCGGGTTGTGGCTGAACGGCTGGCGGCGGCCGGCGTCGCCAGCCTGCGGTTCGACTATCATGGCGCTGGGGATGCGCTCGATCCGGAGGATGTCGACCGTGCGGCGGATTGGCTTTCCGACACGCGAGCGGCGCTCGATTATCTAAAACGTCTTTCCGGCTGTTCCAGTGTGGTCGTCATCGCTCAGGGTCTCGGCTGTCTGATCGCCATACAGGCGCTCGCCGATGCGGCGGCCGTCGGTTCCATGGCGCTTCTGGCGCCCGTCGTCTCTGGACGGAGCTATCTTCGCGAACTGGCGATGTGGTCGTCCATGATTGACGATGGCCTTGGTCTTCGTCCCGGGCAGCGCATGGCGGAGGCGGGGGCAATTGCAGGCATGGCCATGCCGGTGGGTGTTGCTGATGCTATCAAGAAGGTCAATCTTGCAAAGCTGGATACCGCTCCTGCGCGTAGCATTCTGGTGCTGTCGAGACCGGGCCGGGCGAGCGACAGCGATTTTGCCAAACAACTCGCCGCGATTGGTGCCGAGGTGGGGGAGGCGGAATTTGAGGGATATGACGATCTCGTATCCAGTCCCACACTCTCGAAAATACCCGGCGATGTGGTGAAGCGGCTTCGGGATTGGGTCCTGTCCCAAACTCATGCCGCGGATGCGGCGGGTCCGCAGGAGAATTTCATCGTCAACGCTCCGCAGCGCGGTCGCGGTTTTCTGGAACAGCCGGTGCAATTTGGCGAAGCCGGCCGGCTTTTCGGTGTTTTTTGCGAGCCTGACGATCGGCCGGCGGTCTCCTCGGTCCTTCTGCTGGGCGCGGCCTACGACCGGCATGCGGGTTGGGGCAGGCTTTCCGTGCAAACGGCCCGTTTGCTCGCACGGGAGGGTATCGCTTCGCTGCGGTTCGACGCGGCCAATATTGCCGACAGCCCCCCGGTCAAAAACGCGCCCGATCAGGTTCTTTACGATGCGGCGCAGAATGATGACGTGGCCGCCGCGCTCGATTTTCTCAGTCGGCGTGGCAAAGGACCCGTCGTTGCTGCTGGGCGCTGCAGTGGCGCCTACCTCGCCTTCAATGGCGCGCTTGCCGATGACCGGATCAGCGGGGTGGTTGCGGTTAATCCGGTTGTGTTCCACTGGCGGAAAGGCCGCTCGGTCGATGAAGCGCTGCACAAACCGCCACGTTCCTTTGGGGAATACAGCCAGCGTTTTCGCCAGGGCGCCACGTTCAAGCGTCTCGTCAGCGGCGATGTCGATGTGGTGAGCGCCGGTCGCAATATCGCCAAGGCGACGCTCAAGAAGCTTTCGATAAAAACGGCAAGGCTTTCCCGCCGGGGGAGCGAGGAAGGGCGTGCCGTCTACGGTGCTTTCGACAAGCTCAAGACAAGGGATGTGTCCATCAGCCTGCTTTACAGCGACAATGACGACGGGCTTGAGCATTTCCGGTATTATTTCAACGCCGATGGCAGGGGCCTGTCGGCCTATCGGAATGTGTCGCTGACGATTATTCCTGACGCCGACCATAATCTTTCAACGCCGGAGGCCAGAAAAGCCTACATCGATGCGGTGAAGCTAATGGCTCTAAAAGGAAAAACGCCGGCTGGAGCCTAGCGAGACGACATCGCCGGAAGGGGGCGTTTCGGATGTTGCTGTCTCCGGCATAAGGTCGATTTTTCTGGTTTCACCGGGTGCGAGATGGAACCAGCTTTCCGAGGCGCGGTAATCTTGCGCCGTGATATGGACGGATTGCGCCAGCCGGTCCGTGCCGATCTCGAGCGACCAGATGCCGTTCGCCTCGCTCACCCCCACCTGAAGGTTGGCGGCGTGCAGTGCTTTTTTCCGACCGAGAGGAAAATGGAATGCGTCTGCGATGACAGATCCGGTCGCGACATCGCGGAGCCGGGCTACCGTCACATCATGGGAGGGCGGGCCGAAACGATAGGCATAGGTCGTATCGAAAAAGGCGCCGAACAAATCGGTTGCGGCGATGGTCTGGCTCTGTCGCGGCGAGAGCGTGAGCGGCCGTTTGGCATGGACGACGGGTTGCGTGCCATCGCGCAGGCAGGTCAGTTCCAGCATGGCGTCAAGGTTGTCGCCGGTTTCGTTGATGACATGAATGTCCAGCCCGTTGGTGCCTTCATCGGAAAGGCTGACCTGGATGGGACGAAACGCTCTTTTCAGCGCATGCCAGACGGATTTGGGTCTGCCGGTGGCATCGATGATACCCCAGCCAGCGCCGGGAACGAGATCCTGCAAGGTCCAGACCAGGGCGCCCCGGCAAGAGGACGCGTCGCGACGCCATTCGGCGAAGGTTGCTTCCATGACCTCGGTAGTGACGGCACGAGACATGTCGAGATAGAGGCCGCCATCCTCCCGACGCAGCACGTCCGGCTCAACGTCGTAAAGCAGTTTCAGATAATGGTCGCGAATATCCTCGAAATCCCAGGAAGCGCCGCGATCGCGTGGCGTGCGCGCCTTCCAGCGCGGATCATGCACCGCCAGAGCGGGAAGATGTCTGTCCAGCGTTTCCTGTTCGGGAATATTGGCGAAGGCCAGGCACTCTGCAGCAAAGCGGACATTGGCCCGGCGGGCATCTTCCAGCGGACGGCAATAGGCGCCCACACCGTAATAATGACCAACTCCGGCATTGGGAAAGAAGGGCAAGGCGCCGCCTGAAGGGGAATTCGCCACATAGGCCGCGTCCGGCCGTTTTCCGGCCAGAACATCGGGCAAAATTGTCTCGGTGAGTGTTCCCTTCCATATCTGTTCCGGCAGACCGAGCATCGCGCCCTGCTGGTACATTTCGCTACCACCGCAAAAAACGGTCAGCGAAGGGGAAAGGGCGGTCGTCTCGAGGAACTGCGAGATTTCCGTAACGATGTGCTGGCTGAGCGCCTCATCCTTTGCTGGATAATCAAAATTGGCAAGCATGGCGTCCTGCCAAACCATGATGCCGAGTTCATCGCACAGCGTGAAGAACTCCGGCGTTTCATAGGCCATCGTGCCGCCGATGCGGATCATGTTCATACCGGCTTCGGCAGCTTTTCGAAGCCAAGGCTCATAGTCCGGTCTTGTTCCCGGCAGGCGCACGATGTCGGCGGTCGTCCAGACTGCGCCCCGGCAGAAAACGGGGTGCCCGTTTATCTGGATGCCGAAACCGTTGCCGTCTTCGCCGTAATCCACCTCAACGCGCCTGAAGCCGGTGCGCCCGAGCCTGTGTTGCTTACCATCCAGTTCCAGAACGACTTCATGAAGCGCCGGTCTGCCGTGGGTATGCGGCCACCAAGTCTCGACATCGGGTATCCGGAGTTCGCCCAAGAATTCGCCGTTTTCACCTCTGGAAAGATCGGTGCTGTAACCGGCGCAGGTGAGCCGTGCGGATGGAATGTCGTGGTTCGCCTCCAGGGCGATGTTGACCGTTCCCGTCCCGGTTTCGTCGAGCGAGGACCGGACTGTGCAAAGCACGCCTGCCTGTCTTCTAAGGCTGATGGGTCGCCATGGTCCGGCGGCATGGATTTCCGGGCACCAACCTGGCATATATCCGAGCGCCGTGGTGCGGATCAGCCGCAGACCTTGGGTGTTCATCATCTGCGGACGCCAGCGGGCGCGGGGACCGGTTTTTTCGAGCCTTGGCGAAAGTGCCCGGAAGCAGATCGATAGTTCGTCCGCGCCTGTCAGTTCAACCGGCACTTCCAGCCTTTCGAACATGCTCTGGCTGGCGGCGATCAGTTCGCCGTTGAGGAAGATTTCTGCAATCGTCGACAGGCCATCGAAGCGCAGGATCGCCCGCTCCCGCACATCGGAAATCATCGTCAGACGGTACCAGGCATCCCTGTCGTTCAATGGTGTCGGATTGAAACGGTCGAATTTCCCGGCCAGTTCCAGAGCTTGCGCCACTGTTCCGGGAACGGATACGTGAAGGCTTTCAAGAGTTGCGGGAATTTCCGAGGGCGTTTCGCAGGCATTGGCGGACGTCAGTGTCAGCGTCCAGCCTTCGCTTAGTAATTTTTCGCTTTCGCGCGGAAGATAAGTCCTCACGCGGCCTCGCTGGTGTTCGACAATTTTGCCGCAAGGGCTTCCATCACACCATCCCATGCTTCCGCAGCCGGATCGAGCACCGAGGCGAGCGCGTCGAATTTACGGCGCGTGACGGCGCGAGCTAGCTGGAACTGCACGGTCTTGGCGACCTCGGATATGCGCAGCGCGTGGTCTCTCGCTTCAGCAAATTCGCTCTTGTCCAGCCATTCGAGGTGGCTCGCAGCCAGTTCGAAATTGGCGCCGAGCTGGCGCAGCGTATTGAAGGCATATTTGTGGAAAAAGCCGAACGGCCGGTCTGCCACCTTCTCGACCTGAGCCGGAAACACGGCTGCAAAAGACCTGACCGGATTGTCGGATGGTCGCCGTGAAAAATGAAACTTCAGCAGCCGTTCGGCCGTTTTGCGGATATGCGCCGGCGAAGGGTTGCTGTCTGCGAATTTCGCAAATTCCGTATAAGGCAGAAAGGGCGGCTCGCTCTCTGACAGGTGATGCTGGAACAGGCCGTCGAAATCTTCGCCCGACAGGTGGAAAAAGCCGGCATTGTGGAAATAATCGAGTTCCCGGTTTGCGAGGTCCATCCGGTTGATGGCGATGGTGGTCTTGCCATGTTCCTTCCGGTAGCCCACCCCGTGGGTATCGGGCATATAGAAGCTGTCCATCTCGATCAGGCAGATGCGGCCGCGCTCCAGCTGCGCTTCGATATGGTTTTCAACCCGGTCGAAGATCGCAAGTTCGGTGGCGCGAACGCCATAAAGTGCTTCCAGATCTTCCAGCGGCACCTTGAAGAAGGTGAACTGGTCGCCCTCGAAATCCTGCGTCAGTGTGAAGCCGAACATGGCCTCAGGCGGCAACCCTTTCGAGGCCAGCACCTCGATCCACAAATCGATGTAGCAATTGGTCTCCGGCCACATTCTTTCCGAAGAATGAAGCGGGTGCTGCACATAGTTTTTGGGATCGAGACCGGGGAAAATCTGCCGCATGAATGGTTAGCCCCAGAGTGTTTTCAAGGCCTTTTCGGGCCAAGTTTTTACATCCAGTCCGTGATGCGCAAAAAGTGCCAGCGCAATGCGCTCAAGGCCGAAACCGACGCAGGCGGTGTGAGCCACATCACCATTGTCGAGGTTCAATCCCCATTTCTGGCCAAAGGCGTCCTGATGGTAATTGAAGCTCATGCAGGCCGTCGGGTTGGTGGCGGATGTGACGGGGATCAACAGTTCGAATTTCAGGTTCTGGTCGCGCTGGTTGTTGGCGAGCATTTTGCCGGCGCGGCCGAAGAAGGGATCGTTGGCCACGTCGATGGTCACATCAAGGCCCACGGCTTCCATCATCGCCACGCCGCGATCCATCCATGTCTGGCGGAATTCGGTCACATCGCTCTCCGTGCCCATGCGCACATATTCCCGCATGCGGAAAAGCTGCTGACGTGCCGGGTCCTTCGAGGGTTCATGGCGGAAACAATAGGACTGGATGTCGTAGAGACCGCCGCCGGAAGGCAATGCGCCGCGCTTGGCGATGGTCGGATAAAGAGGGTAGCAAGCGGCCGGCGTCAGCACGATATCGGTTGCTTTCTGGTCCTTTGTCCAGTCGCCGCCCTCATCCATGGATTTGAGAAGGCTGACATGGTCAAGTTCGCAACCGCAGAAGGAATGCACCGTGCCCGCAAGCTGCGGGAAGCTTTTCATGTAACCGCTCTTTTCGAAATAGGCGCGGTTGATGCCGGGCGGGAAGCGGATCGCCTCTGCACTGTCCGGGCCGCCGGTGCGGTCGATCAGGCGTTCGAATGCGGCAATGACGTCCTCGAACTGGCCGCTGCGTCCGTAAAGACCATCGACACCCGTTTCAATCAGCAGGCCTTCTTCGAACAGTCGATCGAGAAACGATGTTTGCATATCCATGGTCTTATCCCAAGAGGCTGGTGTCCTGCTTGTGAACCAGCAGGAGATTGGCGGAATTGCCGAGAATACGGTCGTTGGAAATCATCAGGCGCGCGGAATGCGCGTCGCGAAGGTGTCGGCCAAGGCTGTAGGGCGTACCGTTCTTGTAACCCATGATGCCGCAGACCAGCATCGCTTGGTCGATGATCTCCAGAATGGTTTCCGAAGAACAGATCTTCACATTGTTCATGGCAACCGCGAACGCCATGGACATCAGCTTGTCCGGGTCGCTCTTGGTGTCTTCGTAAGCCTTTACGCCCGCAATGACGTTGGATTTGACCACCTGCAATTTGGTGGAAATTTCGGCAATGTGGATAGCGCCTGGCGGTGTGACACCGGGCGACTTGCGTGCAGCCGTCCTGACGAAGGATTGCGCGCGCAGCACCGCATCCGACGCGATGCCATACCAAACGGCGCTCCACAGAAGATGCGAGCTTGCAAGCATGGATTGCGCGGCGATTTCCGCAAAGGGTTTTGGGAATATCTGCACCGCCGGTGCCTCGCCGCGGAACAGGAAACCGTCCGAACAGGTGCCACGCATGCCGAGTGTGTCCCAGACATGGGTCTTCTCGAGTTTGTACTGATCTTTCAGGAAGACGGTCATCACCTGATCGGCCGGGGCGGCATCCTTGTGGGCGCGCGAGGTGATGAGGATGGCATCCGCATTGCTGCCGTAGGAAATGACGGTGGCGTCCTTCTCCAGCCGGCAGATGTCTCCTTCGACCTCAATCGCGCAGATGGAATTGCGCAGATTGCCGCCGATTCCGCCTTCGGTCGTGGCCGATGCGAGCAGAAGCTGTTCGCTTGCGATGCGGCTCATGAAGCCCGCATGCCATGGGCTTGTCTCGCCGTGTTCCACAAGGCTCGATGCCTTGATGTGGTGCATGGCGAAAATCATCGCGGTTGCCGAACAGGCTTGGCCAAGCCGGGCGCAGATATCGGCGATTTGCTGTATGGATGCGCCTTCGCCACCAAGAGAGGACGGGACCTGAATGCCGAGAAGGCGCTCTTGTCTCAGCGCGTTGACGGCTTCCTCCGGGAAGCGACCGGTGACGTCCACCTCGTCCGCGTGTTTGGCGGCAATTGCTGCGACGCGGCTTGCGCGCGCGGACAGCGTTTCATCCTGCGGCGCAACGGTCACATTCATCAGGCTGCCTCTTTACCATCCAGAATGAGCTTAACGGTGTCTTCAATGGCCTTGATGCTGGCAAAGGACTTGCGGTTCAAGAGGTTGTCGGGGAATTCGATATCGAAAGCTTCCTCGATACCCAGCATCAATTGCACCGAGGCAAAGGAAGAAAGACCTGCTGCATAAAGATCTGCTTCGTTTTCAATCGTATCGACGGGGGTAGGAAGCTGGCCGAATTTTGCCAGTATTTCACGAATAGTCGCATTCATTCCGACTTATCTCCCATGAATTTAACATCAGGATGGTTTGTGCTTATCGTTAATTTGAAAACGATAATATTCGCCTAAACCGTTAGGTTAATTACCACTAACGGCGCTTTTGTTGTTCGTCCACCTTTGCCAGCCATCAGCAGCACCCTTGACAAATGTCGGGCGGTGTTTTCTCTTGTGTCCATTCACCAGGGGTGTCCCGTCAAGGGGCTGAGATTCTGCTTTTATGCGCAGTGACCCGTTGAACCTGATCCAGTTCATACTGGCGTAGGGACGGTGCAAAGACCGAAGGTCGGAATGCGTGTAACTTGCGCTGCCGACGCGTCGGTATTTTCCATCATTCCGGCTCGAACTGGGTCTCCACTGTCAAACTTTGGAGCCTCATGATGAATATCGTTGCCAAGAATATCCCGCTTGTCGTCACAACCGGGCCGCATCCCGCCTCCACGAAAATCCACAAAACCGGAATTTTGCATCCGCATATTCGCGTGCCGATGCGCGAAATCACCGTCCACCCGACGGCGGGAGAACCGCCGGTCACGGTCTATGATTCCTCAGGCCCCTATACCGATCCATTGCATAACGTTCTGATCGAAAAGGGTCTGCCGCGCCTGCGTCACGACTGGGTTGTAGCGCGCGGCGATGTCGCGGCTTACGACGGTCGGCACGTCAAACCGGAGGATAACGGATTTGCCACTGGCGAGCGCCTGACGCCTGAATTTGCCGTGCGCCACCAGCCGCTGAGGGCCACGGAAGGAAAAGCCGTAACGCAGCTTGCCTATGCGCGGGCAGGCATCATCACGCCGGAAATGGAGTTCATCGCCATCCGCGAAAATCTAGGGCGCGAAGCGGCGAAGGAGCAGCTGGCTCGTGATGGCGAGAGTTTCGGTGCGCAGATACCCGATTATGTGACGCCGGAGTTCGTCCGTCAGGAAGTCGCATCGGGTCGCGCCATCATCCCGGCCAACATCAATCACCCCGAGCTTGAGCCGATGATCATCGGCCGTAATTTTCTGGTCAAGATCAACGCCAATATCGGCAATTCCGCGGTCACCTCCTCCATGGCCGAAGAGGTGGAGAAGATGGTCTGGGCGATCCGCTGGGGTGCCGATACCGTCATGGACCTTTCGACCGGGCGCAACATCCACAATATCCGCGAATGGATCATCCGCAATTCGCCGGTACCGATCGGCACGGTGCCGCTTTATCAGGCGCTGGAGAAGGTCAACGGCATTGCCGAGGACCTGAACTGGGAAGTGTTCCGCGATACGTTGATCGAACAGGCGGAGCAAGGCGTGGATTATTTCACCATCCATGCCGGTGTTCGGCTGCATTACATTCCGCTTACCGTCAACCGTGTCACCGGTATCGTCTCGCGCGGCGGGTCGATTATGGCCAAGTGGTGTCTGCATCATCACAAGGAAAGCTTCCTCTATGAGCATTTCGACGAGATCTGCGACATCTGCCGTGCCTATGATGTTTCCTTCTCGCTGGGTGACGGGTTGCGGCCCGGTTCGATTGCCGACGCCAACGACGCCGCGCAATTTGCCGAGCTGGAGACGCTCGGTGAGTTGACACAGATCGCATGGGCGAAGGATTGCCAGGTCATGATTGAGGGCCCCGGCCATGTGCCGATGCACAAGATCAAGGAGAACATGGACAAGCAGTTGAAGACCTGCGGTGAGGCGCCCTTTTATACCCTTGGGCCGCTAACGACCGATATCGCCCCCGGTTACGACCACATCACTTCCGGCATCGGGGCAGCGATGATCGGCTGGTTTGGCACGGCGATGCTCTGCTATGTCACGCCGAAGGAACATCTCGGTCTGCCTGATCGTAACGACGTGAAGGTCGGTGTCATCACCTACAAGATCGCGGCTCACGCGGCCGATCTCGCCAAGGGCCATCCGGCAGCACAGGTGCGGGACGATGCGCTGTCGCGTGCAAGGTTCGAGTTCCGTTGGGAAGACCAGTTCAACCTGTCGCTGGATCCGGACACGGCGCGCTCCTTCCATGACGAGACCCTGCCGAAGGAGGCGCACAAGGTCGCACATTTTTGCTCCATGTGCGGGCCGAAATTCTGCTCGATGCGGATTTCCCACGACATCCGCGCCGAGGCGCAGAAGGAAGGGCTGGAGGCCATGGCCGCGCGCTTCAAGGAAGGTGGCGAGCTTTACATGCCGCTCGCGACCCCGGCAGACGGCCAGTAGCATGCGTGTCCTTGTTAAGGGAACGGGGGTCGCCGGTCTGACGGCGGCCTTCGAACTGGCGCGGCGCGGCGCAACCGTGGAGGTTTCGGAGCGCAATGCTGAAGCCTCGCGCGGCGCATCCTTTTATGCGGGCGGAATGCTGGCGCCCTGGTGCGAGCGTGAAAGTGCGGACGAGGCGGTACTAACACTCGGCCAGGCGGCTCTCGACTGGTGGGATGAGGCGACCCCCGGCCTTGTCATCAGACACGGCACGCTGGTCGTCGCGCCCGCCCGCGACAAAGCCGAGCTTTCGCGTTTCGCATCCAGAACAACTGGATACCAGTGGGTGGATGAGGGTGACATCGCCGCTCTGGAGCCTGACCTTGCCGGGCGGTTCCGCTCCGGGCTTTATTTCCCGGGCGAGGGGCATCTCGATCCGCGCCTTGCGCTCAAATCGCTGCATACGCGGCTTTGCGGCTTGGGCGTGCGGTTTCATATGGGTATTCCGGTGGATGAGCAGCCGTTCGATCGGGTGGTGGACTGCACGGGCGCTGCGGCGGTGGGCGAGATTGCCAATCTTCGCGGCGTGCGGGGAGAAATGCTCTATCTCGCCACGTCAGAGGTTTCCCTGTCGCGCGCCGTCCGGCTCTTACATCCGCGCATTCCGCTTTACATTGTGCCGCGTGAGCCGGGTCGCTTCATGGTGGGGGCGACGATGATCGAGACAGAGGATGCCGGAGCCATTTCAGCGCGCTCGATGATGGAGTTTCTGAACGCCGCCTATGCCGTACATCCGGCCTTCGGCGAAGCGGAAATCATCGAGACCGGAACGGGCGTGCGCCCCGCCTATCCCAACAATCTGCCGAAAGTTACGCAGGACGGCCGGACCGTCTTCATCAACGGCGCCCACCGGCATGGCTTCCTGCTGTCGCCGGCGATGGCGCGGCAGGCGGCTGAAATCGTCTGCCAAGATATCTCTGGAAAGGAACAGGATCATGAAACTTCTGGTGAATGGCGACGAGCTTGATCTCGCCACCGAGACGCTGGCCGGGTTACTCACCAGCCTCGATTATGAAGGCGAGTGGCTGGCGACGGCGGTCAATGGCGATCTGGTGCATTCGGAAGAGCGCGCCGATTATCAACTGAAGGCCTTCGACCGTGTCGAAATCCTCTCGCCGATGCAGGGAGGTTGAGGCCATGCTGACGCTTTATGGCCGTGAGGTCTCGTCGCGCCTCCTGCTCGGCACGGCGCGTTATCCGTCTCCCGCCGTGCTTGCCGATGCAGCGCGGGCCAGCAACACGGATATTCTGACGATTTCGCTGCGTCGGGAAACGGCAGGCGGCAAGAAGGGTGGCCAGTTTTTCGAGCTGATCCGCGAGCTGGATCGTTACATTCTGCCCAATACGGCTGGCTGCCATACCGTGAAGGAAGCGGTGCTGACGGCGAAGATGGCGCGTGAGGTTTTTCACACCAACTGGATCAAGCTGGAGGTCATCGGCCATCACGACACCTTGCAGCCCGATGTCTTTGCGCTCGTCGAAGCGGCGAAAATTCTCTGCGACGATGGTTTCGAAGTCTTTCCGTATACGACTGATGATCTTGTCGTGGCGGAAAAGCTCCTGGATGCGGGTTGCAAGGTGCTGATGCCCTGGTGCGCGCCGATCGGCAGCGCCATGGGGCCGCTTAATCTGATGGCTCTGAAATCCATGCGGGCGCGTTTTCCGGATGTGCCACTGATCGTCGATGCCGGTATCGGCCGGCCGTCACATGCGGTGACGGTGATGGAGCTTGGTTACGATGCCGTTCTGCTCAACACGGCGGTCGCGGGGGCGGGTGACCCGGCCTCAATGGCGGAAGCTTTCGCCCGCGCCATTGAGGCAGGGCATCAGGCTTTTGTGGCGGGGCCGCTGGAGCCGAGAGATATGGCCATTCCCTCGACACCGGTGATTGGCACGGCGGTATTTTCCTGATTCACCTTTTGCGTTGACAGTGCCCCGTGGCGGCGGGATACCGGGAGAAAAGGGGAACGGCATGGCGGCACGCAATAATCTTCTGACGGATATCAATGGGATTTTGGTCGGCAATATCACCGATCTTGCACTCGGCTCCGGCGTCACCGCAATCGTTTTCGAAAAACCCGTAATCGCCTCCGGTTCGGTTCTTGGCGGGGCGCCCGGTGGTCGTGATACCGGCCTGCTCGACCCGGCGATGACGGTGGAAACCGTGGATGCCTTCGTACTTTCAGGCGGTTCGGCCTTCGGGCTGGATGCGGCGGGTGGTGTTCAGGCCGGTCTGCGCGAGATCGGGCGTGGCCTGCAAGTCGGTTCCACCCGTGTTCCCATTGTGCCGCAGGCGATCCTCATGGATCTGTTGAATGGTGGCAACAAGGAGTGGGGGCTGCATTCGCCCTATCGCGAGATGGGCTATGCAGCTTTCAGCGCGGCGCGTGCGGAGCCCTTCGGGCTTGGAACAGTCGGCGCGGGAACGGGGGCGACCACCGCCACCTTCAAGGGTGGACTTGGTTCGGCAAGCGCTGTCAGTTCCGGCGGTTACAAGGTGGCGGCCATCGTCGCCGTCAATGCGCTTGGCTCGGCAACCGTTGGCACCAGCCGCCATTTCTGGTCTGCGCCTTTTGAAGAGCAGGGCGAGTTCGGCGACTGCGGTTTTCCTGATCGTTTCGAACCGGATCATACCGCGCTTCGTCTCAAGGGCGTCAACCTCACCGCGACGACCATCGGCGCCGTGGTCACCGATGCCGTCCTTACCAAAGCGCAGGCGCACCGCCTTTCCATCATGGCGCATGACGGGCTGGCGCGCGCCGTGCTGCCCGCCCACCTGCCGAGTGACGGCGACACCATGTTTTCGGCTGCGACCGGTGAGAAGTCGCTTGAGGGCGGCGCTCATTTCGCGGAACTCTGCCATCTCGCTACCATCGTTATGGCGCGCGCAGTGGCGCGCGGTGTTTACGAGGCGACGGCTCTGCCGCAGCACGGTGCGCAGAAAGCCTATCACGATCTTCATGGCCGGGGTTTCTAGCCGATGAGCAATATACATCAGCCACTGAAGCCCGTTCTCCGCATCGATTTTCCGCCCGGAGATCGTCTCGGCCACGGTAAGATCGAGTTGATGGAGCTGATTGTCGAGACCGGTTCGATCTCGGCCGCCGGGCGAGCGATGGACATGTCCTATCGCCGTGCATGGCTGCTTGTGGATGCGCTGAACCATATGTTCAAACAGCCGGTGATCGAGTCCCAGCGGGGCGGCAAGCAGGGTGGTGGGGCCGCGCTGACCGCATTCGGTGCCGAATTGCTTGAACGTTATCGCAGCATGGAAAAGCGGATGGATGAGGCCCTGCGCAAGGATATCGACTGGCTTGAGGCCAACCGCAATCCGGATGCCGCCATCACTAATATGGATCGAGAGCCGCCGACTTTATGATCGCGTGTACCGGTTTCCCGGGTTCCAGCTGGAGACGTTCGCGCGACAGATCGGTGATGCGCGACTGTATAATATCGCCGCCGCAATTAACCTGAACGGTTACCATGCCATCTTCGCTGGCGGAGATACCGGCAATATGGCCTTCGAGGATGTTAAGTGCGCTCAGGCCTTCGGGTTTTGCCGTGGCAAGCATGACGTCACGCGCCGGTATCAGCACGCGTGCCGGGGTGCGGGGTGTTCCTCTTTTTGCTGGAACCTGCAGGAGCGACGAGCAGAGCCTTACGGCAGCAAGCCCGTGCCTTTCATCGAAGCTTTCGATGTGTCCCGAAAGGATGCTGCCCGCTTCTCGTCGCTCAAGATGTGCGCTGAAATCCGACCGTGACAGCACGTCGGCCGCTTTTCCCTGTGCCTCCACCTTGCCGTCCTTCATAACAACTATGCGGTCGGCAAGGCGGGCGACTTCCTGGATGGAGTGGCTGACATAGACGATCGGGATTTTCGTCTCGTCGCGCAGCCGTTCCAGATAAGGGATGATCTCGGCCTTTCGTTCCTCGTCCAGTGAGGCGAGAGGTTCGTCCATCAACAGTAGTCTGGGCGATGACAGGAGTGCGCGGCCGATGGCGACCCGCTGTTTTTCACCGCCGGAAAGCTTGTTCGGACGACGCTGGAGAAGATGGCCGATGCCAAGCATGTCGATAATGCGGTTTTCATTCGCCCGCTCAGCTTTTTCCGTAGCGAACCATTTGCCGTAGTTCAGGTTCTGGGCAACGCTGAGATGAGGAAACAGCCGCGCTTCCTGAAAAACAAAACCAAAATGGCGCCTGTGCGCCGGCAGGAACAGGCGCTTTCCGCTATCGGCCAGCACTTCGCCATCGAGCGATACCTGACCACTATCTGGCCGCAGCAGACCTGCGATGATGCGGATCATCGACGTTTTACCGGAGCCGGAGCGCCCGAAAAGCGCCGTGACGCCGCCATCAGAGGTAAATGACGCGTTGAGTTCGAAGGAGCCGAGGCGGTGGCGGGTGGAGACGGAAAGCGTCATTCCATGCTCACCCGTTTGCCGATGATGCGGGCCAGAAACTCCGAGACGAGCAAGGCCGACATGGAAATCACGACGGAAACGATGGTCAGCCGCAATGCGCCTGCATCGCCGCCCGGAACCTGCGTGAAAGTGTAGATGGCAGCGGACAGCGTCTGGGTTTCGCCGGGAATATTGGAAACGAAGGTGATGGTCGCGCCGAATTCGCCCATGGCCTTGGCAAAAGCGAGGATCATGCCTGCGATGATGCCGGGCAGGGTCAGGGGAAGCGTGACGGTGAGGAACACCCATAGGGGGCTTGCACCCAGGGTTCCGGCCGCCTCTTCCAGCTTGCTGTCCACCGCTTCGATGGAGAGGCGGATGGAGCGCACCATCAGCGGAAACGCCATGACGGCGCATGCGAGCGCCGCCCCCGTCCAGCGAAAGGAAAAGACGATGCCGAACCAGCTGTCGAGAAAATGGCCGATGGCGCCTCTGCGGCCGAAGAGGACGAGCAGCAGAAAGCCGGTGACGACGGGCGGCAGAATGAGCGGCAGGTGGACAATGCCATTGAGCAGCGACTTGCCCCAAAAGCGCCCGCGCGCCAGCGCGACGGCAACCGCAATGCCGAAGGGCAGGCTGGCGAACATGGCGATGGAGGACACCCACAGGCTGAGCCTGATCGCCGTCCATTCTTCAGGGCTTAGTGTCCACCAATGCAAAGCCATATCCTACAATCGTCATCTCTCGCGGTCCCATACGGGGTGGGACCGCGAAACGCAGTTTATTTCAAAACGGTAAAGCCTTGCTTTTCGAAGAAGGGCGTAGCCTTGGCGGACTTCAGGAAATCCAGATAGGATTTTGCCGTCGGAGATTTTGCTTCCGAGAGAATGGCGACGGGGTAGATGATCGACGGATGGCTGTCTTCCGGGAAGGTGCCGACGATCTTCACGCCCGGATCGGCGGCCGCATCGGTCTGGTAGACGATGCCATAGGGCGCTTCGCTGCGCGACACGAGCAGCAGCGCTGCGCGCACGCTTTCCGCGCCGGCGACTTTCTTTTCCACGGATGACCAGACGCCGAGCTTTTCTAGCGCAGCCTTGCCGTATTTACCAGCCGGAACGGAATCGACCGCGCCCATGGCCAGTCGGCCATCGCCCACCAGTCCGGCGAGATCGAAGTCCTTTTTGATATCGACCGGCTTGGCCTTGTCGGCCGGGGCGACGAGAACGATGCGGTTGCCAAGAAGATTGGAGCGGCTTTCGACGTTGATCAGCTTCTTTTCGGCAACATAATCCATCCAGGCGAGGTCGGCGGAAATGAAGATATCCGCCGGTGCACCCTGCTCGATCTGTTTGGCGAGTGCGGAGCTTGCGGCGTAGGACACGGTCGCTTCATTGCCGCTTTCCTTCGCCCATTCGGCATTGATCGCATCAAGTGCGTTTTTCATGCTCGCGGCAGCAAACACCGTGACTTTTTCGGCGGCATGGGCGGGAACCACCGCAAAGGATGCCGCCACCCAGAAGGATGTTGCTGCGGCGATGGTTTTGAAGAAGGTGCGGCGTAAGAGTCTCATGGTGTGTTCCCCCGGTTCGAGATATCCTGATGAATATATCGACAGGCCTATAGGGCAATCATTATATTTTCAAGAATATATCGATGCCGTTTAAAAAAGCCGCCACGACCGGCGGGTTTCGGCCTGGTTGATCAGAAGCGTTCACCGGCGAAATGAGCGATCTGTGCGCCAGCCTCGTAATAGGCCTCCTTCACTGCCCTGAGGGCCTGCGCTTTTGGTTCTGTCACGGGAAGAGGCAGGTCGTTTTCGGCGATATCACCGAGAATATGTTGCGCAATCACCTTGCCGAAGGCAGTACCGGGCGCGATGCCGCGGCCATTATAACCGGAAAAACCGACGACATTTTCCGCGAATTTATGGAAACGCGGCACGGCATTGTCCGTCATGCCGATCTGGCCGTACCATTCGCATTCGAATTCCGTCTCTCCCAGTTGCGGGAAAAGCCGCTTCAGCGATCGTTTGGCCCATGCCCGGTGAATGGCGGCACCCGTGCTGCGCAAGGCGCCGACGCTGCCGAAGACCAGCCGACCCGCTTTGTCCATGCGGAACGAGGAGAGGATTTCCTTTGTATCCCAGCAACCTTCTCGGTTCGGCAGGATACTCTTTTGCAGATTGTCGCTAAGCGGTCTGGTCGCGAAGTTGAAGTAGGGCAGGTAGGTCTGTTCGTCGCGGACGATCTGCCACGGCCCGGTGCTGTAGGCTTCGGTGGCGACGACGATCCAGTTGGCGGTCACCGATCCCTGCGGTGTTTTTACCACCCATTTTCCGCCGCTGCGTTCGGTCGACACGACGGGGCTGGCGGTGTGCAGCCGTGCTCCTGCCTTTTGCGCGGTGGCAGCCAGACCACGAACATAGGCAAGCGGCTGAAGCGTGCCGGCGCGCGTATCGAAAAGTGCGCCGGAATAGGCGGTGCTGCCGGTGTGTCTTGCCGTTTCATCGGCATCGAGAAGGCGGACGGGAGCGCCCCTGGCTGCCCATTGTTCGCAGCGCTCGCGAATTTCGGCGAGCCCTTTTTCACCGACGGCGCAATGCAATGTGCCATTCTTTTCGATCTCGCAGGGAATCGCGTGTTTTTCCACCAATTCGCGCACCAGCAACGGCGCATCACCCAGAAGGCTGAGAAGCCGTTCCCCATAGGTTTCGCCCAGCACGCCGGGCAACTCCCTCGGCATGACCCACATGCCGCCGTTGATGAGACCGACATTGCGGCCGGCGCCGCCGAAGCCGATTTCCCTGGCTTCGAGAAGAACGACATCCATGCCCTTTTCAGCAAGATGAAGGGCGGCGGATTGTCCGGTGAAGCCGCCACCGACAATCACCACATCGGCAACCGCCTCGCCTTGCAGAGCAGGCGTTGCGGGCGGCTGCGGCGCGGTCTTTTCCCAGAGGCCGTGCGAGCGGGGGTCATTATACATCGTTCCACCATTTTCCGGGCGAGTTCATTTGTTTTCCGTATGAGTCACAAGCCCTTGTTTATGAGACTTTACAAGCGGCCTCACCTGTTGAATATCGACATATCGTCAAGAGTTCATTCCGTGAGGGAATATGGTTCTGCCGCCTCGGCGCTTCTTACCGTCGCTTTCACTTCTTGCGGCCTTTGAAGCCGCCTCGCGCACCGGCAGCGTGACCGCGGCTGCGAGAGAACTCGGGCTTACTCAAGGCGCGGTCAGCCGGCAGATCCTCGCGCTTGAGGAGCAGCTTGGCGTGGCGCTGTTTCTGCGCGAGCGGCAGACAATCCGGCTCACCCGGGCGGGGGAGGGTTATGCGCGGGAAATCCGGGAGGCCCTGCGGCGAATATCGACCGCGTCGCTCAATCTGCGCGCCAATCCGGATGGCGGCACGCTCAATCTCGGTGTTTTGCCAAGCTTTGGTACGCGCTGGCTGGTGCCGCGTCTTCCCGATTTCATTGCCCGACATCCGGGCGTTTCGGTCAATCTTCTTACGCGTTCATCGCTGTTCGATTTCCGTACCGATACAGTCGATGCGGCGATCCATTTCGGTTTGCCGCATTGGCCGGGTACCGAACTCGTTTTTCTGATGCATGAAACAGTCATTCCGGTGTGCAGTCCCGCTTTCAGGGAGCGCTACGGGCTTTCACAGCCGGGCGATCTGCTGCATGTGCCGCTGCTGCACATGACGACCCGGCCGGACGCCTGGGAACAATGGTTTCGCAGCCATGATGTGGTTTTCGACAATGTGCATGGCATGCTTTTCGATCAGTTCACGACGATTGCCGAGGCGGCGAGCGCCGGGGTGGGGGCATCGCTCGTTCCGTCCTTCATGATCGGGGAGGAGTTGCGAAGCGGCCGGCTTGTCGCGGCGGTTACCGGCGAGGTGGAGAGCGAAGAGGCCTATTATCTCGCCTGCATGCCCGATCGCGCCGGTTACGCTCCGCTTGAAAGTTTTCGAAGCTGGATCGTTTCTCAGGCCGCGATCGGGGCTGGTAGCAGCGGATGAGACTTTTCTGCCTAAACCGGCAGGCGGTCTTGCAAGACCGGCGCGGCTAAGCCAATAGTGCGCCATGACGCATGGCAAAGAGCCACGCACCACAAGTTCCAATACGGGAGATGTCCGTGAAGCCCATTTTTGTCCAGCTTCAATGCGAGCCCGGCAAGACCTATGATGTCGCCGATGCCATCTATAAAACGGAGCTGGTTTCCGAGCTTTATTCCACCAGCGGCGAATATGATCTGATGCTGAAGATCTATCTTCCGCAGGAAGAGGATATCGGCAAGTTCATCAACCAGAACATCGTCAATATTCCAGGCATCGTCCGCTCGTTGACGACACTGACCTTTACCGCGTTCTGACGCGCGTCTGGGCGGCGAGAGAGTCTTTTCAGCCCTGGGATCTGGGCTGGCTGGGTTCCTCTGACAAGCACAGAAACGAGGAGAGGTGGGAGCTCTAGGAGCGCGTGGCTTTTGCACTCCAATCCGGATTTGAAAAAGCTATTTCACCTTAGTGCAGGGCGTATTGATACACCCCGTCGTGGTTTATGACAGACCAGTGGACGAATTGTCAGGCAATAGAAAAGCGCGCCATCGACCCGGTATTCTGGATCCGATATTGGGCGCGCTTTGGTTTTGAAAGGTCCGTGAGCGGGTGATGGGTTTCCCGCATCAGGCCGCGGCCAGGTTCCGGCTGCGCACGAGATTGCGAATTGCAATCCGCACATCGTCGGCGCTGTCGAACTTCTGTTCGTCCAGGTCGTGGACGTGGAACTTCACCGCGATGAACTTCAGCCGGTCGTTGTCCGGTATGACGATGCCGACGGGTTCGCCAGCGAATTCAATAACTTGCTTTTGCATAGGTATACTCCCGCTGTGGCTCATTAACACAGCATGTTGTCGAACTGATTTTCAGAAAATTGAGACCGTCAGGTCACATTCGACAGCAGCGGGAACACGTGGATTTAAATCCAGCATTCCAGGACTCAAGACCAAGGATTGCGTTGATGCGAATATATTTTGACATGACACACTCCCTGTATTGGTGTTGATCCGGAATCAGGAGACTCGCTCTCCAGTTCCACACTGATAATCCAGACCACCATTAAAATCAATGCTGATTGTTATAGGTAGAATATTTTTCTTTATGATGACAGGAGGGGGGCGGAAATGTGAAATTTTTGTTTTCGTTCGACGCCGCTTTGAAAAGCCCGGCACGGCGGGCTTTTTATGCTTTTTTTAATCGTCGCCGGATGCAGGCGGCGGGTAAATATGATCGTTTCCGTTGAAGTCCGAGACGGAGTAGCAGCCATCGCGGGTTTTTTCGGCCGCATTCGGGCCGATCGTGGCCTTGCCGTGACCGCCCGGAATGTCGAGAACGTAGGTCGGCTGGCAAAGACCGGAGACATGCCCGCGCAAGGCGGAAACGATTCGCTGACCTTCTTCTATCGTCAGCCGGAAATGGCTGGTGCCGGGCGCTAGGTCGGGGTGGTGCAGGTAGTAAGGCTTGATACGGTTCTCGACAAAGGCGCGCATCAGTTCGGCGAGAATTGCCGAATCATCGTTGATGCCCTTCAAAAGCACGGTCTGGCTGACCATGGCGATGCCGGCATCGATCAGCCGCGCGCAAGCACTTCTGGCTGCTTGCCCAAGTTCGCGTGCGTGGTTGGCGTGCAGGGCCACATAGGTGGTTTTGCCGCTAGCCTTCAATGCCTCGATCAGCGGCCCGTCGATTCGTTCGGGATCGACGACCGGTACACGGGTGTGGAAGCGAACGATCTTGACGTGCGGTACGTCTTTCAGCCGCGTCATCAGGTCGGACAATCGCCGCGCCGAGAGCACCAGCGGATCGCCGCCGGTGAGGATGACCTCCCAGATGGCCGGGTTGGCTTTTATATAGTCGAATGCGGCGTCCAGCTCTTCCGGGCTCATCATGCCGTTGCCTTGCGGCCCGACCATTTCGCGGCGGAAACAGAAACGGCAATAGACGGGGCAGACATGCACCGCCTTCAAAAGCACCCGGTCCGGATAACGGTGGACGATGCCATGGACGGGACTATGTGCACCGTCGCCGATCGGATCGTCCCGTTCTTCGGGAAGGTGGACGAGTTCGGCTAGGTCCGGCACGAATTGCCGCGCGATGGGGTCCTGCGGATCGCCGCTGTCCATCAGATCGGCCATTGTCGCTGTGATGGCTAACGCGTAACGCTGCGTCACCGCGCGCACGTCCTCGAGCGCCTCGGTCTTGATCAACCCCGCCTCAACAAGTGCTTCGGGTGTCTTGATGGTTTCAAGCCTTGTCATCGTCCGTATTCCGCGACGGGTGCCCACATGACCAGATCGATTCGGGGCGCGCCGGTTGCCAGCATCACTAGTCGGTCGAAACCGAGTGCTATGCCGCTTGCCGGCGGCATGATCGCCAGCGCCGCCAGAAAATCCTCGTCCAAAGGATAGGTCTCGCCGTAAACCCGCTGCTTCTCAACCATCTCCATTTCGAAACGCCGTCTCTGCTCAGTAGCGTCGGTCAATTCGCCAAAGGCATTGGCAAGTTCCACGCCACACGCATAAAGCTCGAACCGTTCCGCCACCCGCGCATCCCCAGGCGATTTGCGGGCAAGCGCAGCCTCGCTTGTGGGGTATTCATCGAGAATGGTGGCGCGGCCGAAGCCCAGTTCTGGTTCCACCCGCTCCACGATAACGCGGCTGAACATATCCGCCCAGGTGTCGTCCTTAGCCACACGAATTCCGGCATTGGTGAGGCTCGCGGCAAGGTGCTGGCTATCCGTCTCGCCGTTTCGGTCAATCGTCGCCAGAAGATCAATTCCCGCATAGCGATCGAAGGCTTCCGCGACGCTCAGACGTTCCGGTTCGAGGAACGGATCGACGCTGCGGCCACGATAGGTGAAATTGTTTGTTTTGGCGGTTTCCGCCGCCAGCGCCAGAAGATTGGCGCTGTCCTTCATCAGGATCTCGTAGGTTTCTCCTACCCTATACCATTCCAGCATCGTGAATTCTGGGTGGTGCAGGGGGCCTCTTTCCCGGTTTCGATAAACATGGGCGAAACAGAAAATGCGTTCTTCACCGGCCGCGAGCAATTTCTTGCAGGCGAATTCGGGCGAGGTGTGGAGATAGAGCGGAGCGGCGTCGCCGGCCGGCGTCAGTCCCTGGGTGGCGAAGGCATGCAGATGTGCCTCGTTGCCAGGAGAAATCTGCAATGTGGCGGTGTCGACCTCTAGAAAGTCCGCGCGCGCGAAATAGCTGCGAAATTCCGACTGGATCGCGTTGCGTCCAAGCAGAAAGGCGCGGCGGTCGGCATGGACGTCGGGCGTCCACCAGGGCGACATTGTCTCGTTGCTTGAGCCCATCTCTTTTTTCTTTTCCGTCTTACCTGCTGGCCTTGTTACGGATAAACGGCCCGCAAAACGCCTGATCGCATCATTTAAAGCAATTCCGGGCGGAAAACCGCTAGGCACTCTTCCGCGAATTGCTGTAGAAGGCTGGCAATTCGCGCGGATTTAAGGTAGTTGCGCCCCAGAAAAAAGACAAAACGTCTGCCGGGCCGGTGCTATCGCGCAGTCCTTTACGACGCATTTCATCGAGTTACAAGGAAGTCATATGGTCAAGGTTATCGCCTCATCCGTCCGCAAGGGCAATGTTCTCGACGTGGACGGCAAGCTCTACGTTGTTCTCACCGCGCAGAACTTTCACCCGGGCAAGGGCACGCCGGTCACGCAGGTTGACATGCGCCGCATCGTTGACGGCGTGAAGGTCTCCGAGCGCTGGCGCACGACCGAACAGGTTGAGCGTGCTTTCGTCGAAGACCTGAACTTCCAGTTCCTTTATGAAGATGGCGAAGGCTTCCACTTCATGAACCCGGCAAACTACGATCAGGTCGTTGTCGATGTCGAGACGATGGGCGACCAGAAGGCCTATCTGCAGGAAGGCATGACCTGCGTTCTTTCCATTCACGAAGGCAATCCGCTGGCTGTCGAACTGCCGCGCCACGTCACGCTGGAAATCGTCGAAACGGAACCGGTTGTGAAGGGCCAGACGGCTTCTTCTTCCTACAAGCCGGCAATTCTTTCCAACGGCATCCGCACCATGGTGCCGCCGCACATCGACGCCGGTATCCGCGTGGTCATCGCGACGGAAGACAATTCCTACGTCGAGCGCGCCAAGAACTGAGCCTGACGGCAGGTTAAACAAAAAGCACCGGGCGACCGGTGCTTTTTTGTGTCTGGAATACAAAAAAAGCCCGCGTCTCGACGCGGGCTTTTCATTTGCCTTGAGGCGTTTCTTACATGCCCTTTGCAGCGACCACGGTTGGGCCAGCGGACTTCTTCGGGACAGGCTGGCCAACGGCATAACCGCCGCCGAGAGCCACGTTGAGCGATACATAATCCTGCGCGGTCGTCTGGATCGCCGTTGCAAGGTTTGCCTGCGCATCGGAGACCGACCGCTGGGCATCCAGAACGTCGAGCAGAGACGACGCACCGTCACGATAGCTGGCTGTCGAGAGCTGCAGCGCTTCCTGGTAGGATGAGACAGTCTTTCTCAGCGCGTCGACGGTACGCTGGTCGCGATTGATGGCGGCCAGGGCGTTTTCGACTTCTTCAACCGCGTTGAGAACGGTTGCCTTCCAGACGAGATATTGCTCGCGTGCTTGCGAGTTCGCGATGTCGACATTGGCGCGCAGTCTGCCACCATCGAGGATCGGGAGAGTGAGGCTCGGACCGAAGGACCAGCTATTGGCCGTTCCCCTGCCGCCGCCACTCAGGAAATTGTAGCTCGGGGTGATCGCGCCACCAAGCTCGATGCTTGGATAAAGCTGTGCCTCGGTTACACCGATCGTGGCGACCGCAGCGGCGAGATTGCGTTCAGCGACGCGGATGTCCGGACGGTTGCGGATCAGGTCGGCCGGGATGCCGGTGCGGGGAACAGCGCGCGCAACAGGCTGGCGTGCGCCCTTCTGCAGCTCGGTGATGAGCGACGAGGCCGGCATGCCGAGCAGGGTCGCGATGCGGTGGGCTGACTTGCGGAAGCTGGTTTCGAGGCCGGGTATCTGCGACAGCGTTGAATTGACCAGACCTTCGGACTGGACGACATCGAGACGCGAGGCCGCACCCGCTTCGAGCTGCAGCTTCGTCAGATCTAGCGTTTCGCGGCGTGAACTCAGGTTCTGGCGGGCAATCGCCAGGCGCTCCTGATAATAGCGCACGTCGATATAGGCCGCGGCGACTGAGGAAATCAGCGTCAGGCGCTGAACGTCGACGGTGGAGTACGCGGCGTCAAGCGACGCATCGGCGCTTTCCGTTGCCCGGCGATAGCGACCGAAAAGGTCGAGGAACCAGGAAATGCTAAGGCTGCCGTTGGACACGTTGGTGACGGGAACGTCACGGTAGCTGCCCTTGGTCTCGCTGGTCGTGTGGCTGCCACTGCCTGTCAGGCTCGGCAGGCCGCCGGCGCCGTCCACGATCACCTGGGCCTGCGCCTGATTGATGCGCTCGATTGCCTGCATCACGGTGAGGTTCTGCGCAAGGCCGGTGGAGACGTAACCGTTCAGGCGGTTGTCGTTAAAGGCCGTCCACCATGCAACGCTGCTGATGTCGCCATTACTGGTTTTTCCGGCTTCCGCGAACTTTCCCGGCAATTGAATTTCCGGCGTCTTGTGGTCGGGTCCGACAACGCAGCCCGAAAGCAGTAGCATTGTCAGGGGAATAGTAGCGCGAATAGACAGCATATAATTTTCCCAATTCTCTGGTTGGCTTACCAAGCGCGGCTTGCTGACAAATGGGCTGCGCGGTCGATATGCCCTAGAAACGTGCGTTTGCCAAATCGGCCATATTTCTAGCAGCGTATTAACGGTTGGCACAGCCCATTTTTGTTTTGTTAACGCCTTGAAAGGCGACGAATGATGACGAAAAAGGACGGAACGAAGAAAATTCCGAGCAGTGTTGCAGAAAGCATACCACCCAGCACCCCGATACCGATTGCATTTTGTGCAGCGGAACCCGCTCCGGTTGCGATCGCGAGAGGCACGACGCCGAGGATGAAGGCGAGCGACGTCATGATGATCGGACGCAGGCGCAGCTTCGCCGCCTCCAGTGCCGCTTCCACCAGACTTAACCCGTGCTCCTGCCTCTCCTTGGCGAATTCAACGATCAGGATCGCGTTTTTCGCGGCAAGGCCGATGGTCGTCAGCAGGCCCACCTTGAAGTAGACGTCGTTCGTCTGGCCGAAGAAATGGGCCGCAGTCAAAGCGCCGAGGACACCCACCGGGACAGCCAGAATAACCGAGAACGGGATCGACCAGCTTTCATAAAGGGCAGCCAGGCAAAGGAACACGATGAGAACCGACAGCGCGTACAGCATGGGCGCCTGCGAGCCGGAAAGGCGTTCCTGATAGGAGATGCCCTGCCATGCCACGGTGTAACCGCCTGGCATGCTTGCCGTCAGACGTTCCATCTCGTCCATGGCTTCGCCGGAAGCAACGCCTGCGCCGGCGGTGCCTTCAAGCGAAATCGCGCCCGTACCGTTGTAGCGTGCCAGTGACGGCGGCGCGTTGATCCACTTCACCTCGCTGAAGGAGGAGAAAGGTACCATTTCGCCGCTGGTGTTGCGGGCATACCAGAACTTCAGGTCGTCCGGCTGCATGCGATAGGGTGCATCGCCCTGAACATAGACCGGCTTGAGCTCACCGTTCAGGGTGAAGTCGTTGACATCCCGGCCGGCAAAGATCGTCGACAGCATCAGGTTCACGGAGGAAAGATCGACGCCCATGGCCCCCATCTTTTCCTGATCGAGAATGATCTTCATCTGCGTTTCGTTGTCCTGACTGTCGCTTCGCAGAGAGCTGATCTTTGGATTGCTTGTTGCAAGCGCAATCAGGTCCTTGGAGGTTGCGGTCAGAGCGTCGGTGCCGTTGCGGCCGCTATCCACGAGATACATGGAGAAACCGCTCGACGTGCCCATGCCCTGAATTGCCGGCGGCAAAAGCGGGAATACCTGTGCATCGCGGAAGCCGAAGAACGTACCCATTGCCCGCTGCACAATGGCGGCGGCGTGTTGATCGGGTGCGGTTCGCTCGGAAAAGTCCTTAAGCTTGGTGAAGACGATCGCGTTGTTCTGACCCGAACCGCTGAAGCTGAATCCAAGCACGCCGAAAACCGATTCGACATTGGCTGCTTCTTTTTCACGGAAGTAGCTTTCGACCTGTTTTACCACCTCGTTGGTGCGTTCGATGTTCGAACCGGTCGGTGTCTGGATGATCGTCAGCAGCACGCCCTGATCTTCCTGTGGGAGGAAGGAGCTTGGCAGTTTGGTGAAGAACCAGGCGCAGCCGCCGACGACGATCAGGAAAAGAATCGTCACGCGCAGGGGCCGCTTCAGCAGATAGCCGATCGACGAGACATAGCCGTCCGTCGTCTTGCCGAAGCCGCGGTTGAACCAGGCACCCGGTCCACGCTGCTTTTTGGTATGGTCGATGGGCTTCAGCATTGTGGCGCACAGCGCCGGCGTCAGAACGATGGCGACCACCGCCGAAAGCAGCATGGCCGAAACGATCGTGATCGAGAACTGGCGATAGATGATACCAGTCGATCCGCCAAAGAAGGCCATGGGAATAAACACGGCGGTCAGGACGAGCGCGATGCCGATGATGGCGCCTGTTATCTCGCCCATCGATTTTTCCGTCGCCTCGACCGGCGACAGGCCCTCTTCCGACATGATGCGCTCGACGTTTTCAACAACGACGATGGCGTCATCCACGAGAAGGCCGATCGCCAGAACCATGGCGAACATGGTCAGCGTGTTGATAGAATATCCGGTGACTGCGAGGATGCCGAACGTGCCGAGGAGCACGACGGGCACGGCGATCATCGGAATGAAGGTGGCGCGCAGGTTTTGCAGGAAGACCAGCAGCACGACGAAGACGAGGATGATCGCCTCGATCAGCGTATGCACCACTTTCTCGATCGACAGCTTCACGAAGGGTGTCGTGTCGTAGGGATATTCGATCGAGACGCCTGCAGGCAGCGAGCCCTCAACGGCGGTAAGTGCGGACTTGACACGTGCTGCAGTATCGAGCGCGTTGGCGCCCGTGGCGAGGTTGACCGCGAAACCGGCGGAAGGACGGCCGTTCGAGCGGGAATCACCGCCATAGGTTTCCTGGCCGATTTCGATGCGGGCCACGTCGCTCAGGCGAACGGTTGCGCCGTCCTTCTCAACCTTCAATATGACCGATTCGAAATCGGCGACGGTGGTGAGCTGGCTCTGCGCCGTCACCGTCACATTGAGCTGCTGGCCCTGGACGGCGGGAACGGCACCGAGGGAGCCGACCGAAACCTGGGTGTTCTGGCTTTCGATGGCGCCGGTGACGTCAGCCGTGGTCAGCTGGTATTTGTTGAGCTTGAACGGGTCGAGCCAGATGCGCATCGCATATTCGGAACCGAAGACGTTGATGCTGCCCACGCCTTCAAGGCGCTTGATCTGGTCTTCAACGCGCGAGGAGAACACGTCGCCGAGATCGGCCGAATTGCGCTTGCCGTCCGTCGATATCAGCGCACCCACCATCAGAATGCTCGATGTGGAGCGGCTGACCTGAATACCGCGCTGCTGCACGGTGTCGGGCAATTGCGACTGCACGAGCTGCAGCTTGTTCTGCACCTGAACCTGCGCGATGTCAGGCAGGATGCTGTTGCCGAAGGTCAGCGTCACTTCGGCGCTGCCTGTCGAGGAAGACGAGGTCATATAGGTGAGGTCGTCGAGGCCGGTCATGCCGTCCTCAATGATGGTCGTCACCGATTTTTCGACCGTCTCCGCGCTAGCGCCGTTATAGGTTGCGCTGACGCGGACCGTCGTTGGGGCAATATCGGGATATTGCGAGATGGAGAGCGTCACAATTGCCAGAGCGCCGCCCAGCATGATGACGATGGCGATAACCCATGCAAAAACGGGGCGCCTGATAAAGAAATGGGCCATGGCAGTCCTGCCTTACCTTTTACGAGCTTCGACCGAGGGTTTCGTGCTCATGTTTATTTCGAGGGGGCGGCGGCAGGCGGAGCTTGCTGCGGCAGAACGACGATACCGCGATCGTCGATGGTCACTTCCACGGGCGCGACCGTCGCGCTGTCGGCAATCCACTGGAAGCCGTCAACGATGAGCTTGTCGCCATCCTTGACGTTTTCCGTCACCAGCCAGGCATTGCCCGACTGCTGGCTGGACGGGAAGGTGCGCGTTTCCACCTTGTTTTCCGCGGTGACAAATTTTGCGGTCAGTTCGCCATTGGCGTTCCGGCTCGCTGCGCGCTGCGGGATGCGGAAACCCGTTTCCTTACCGATGGTCAGCGTTGCGCGAACATAGGTGCCGGGAAGCAGAAGATCGTCCGGGTTATCGAAGAGAGCACGGATGGAGAAGGTGCCCGTGGTTTCGCTCACCGCCATGTCCGACATGTCGATCTTGCCGTCATGCTTGTATTCGGTGCCGTCTTCCAGCGTCAGGTGAATGCCGGTTTCCTTGGTATCGCCGCCGAGCTGGCCCGAAGAGATCGCCTTTTTCAGACGCAGAAGATTGATGCTGGATTCCATCAGATCGATGTAGATCGGATCGATGCGGCGCAGCGTCGTCAAAGCCGTCGTCTGGTTTGCCGTCACCACGTTGCCGATGCTGAAAGCGGTAGCGCTGGTGATGCCATCGAAAGGCGCGCGGACCTTGGTGAGATCGAGATTGATCTCAGCCGTTTCCAGCGCAGCCTTGGCCTGGGCCACGTCGGCTTCGGCCTGAAGCAGCGTCACCTTGGCGTTTTCATATTCGATCTGCGTTGCGCCGCTGTTGACCAGCCGCTCGTAGCGGGCAAGGTTCGCCTGGGCGCTCGGAACGCTTGCTTCGGCTTTCGCCACGCTTGCCTTGGCCTGTGCCACTTCTGCCAGATAGGTGTTGTCTTCAATCTGGTAGAGAATGTCACCCTGCTTGACCTCGCTGCCTTCCTTGAAGGGAATGTCGCGGATGATGCCGGTGACGCGCGGGCGGATTTCCGCCGTCTGGAACGCGCTTGCGCGGCCGGGAAGAACGGTGGTCAGGGGATATTCGCTCGTCTTCATCACAATGATGCTGACCGGAGACGGGGGACGCGCGGCGCCCTGGCCGGCGGTCTGGCTGCTTTCGCCGCCATCGCTGCATCCCGCGAGAACTGCGGTCATGCACAGAGAAGCAAATAGGGGTAAAATACGTCGGCTCATTGTTCTTCCCTGCGTATCGGTCGCATTCAACTATAAGCGCAGTGTCGCTCGGCGGATGCTGGTCCGGGTGCAGGGACGATGGGTGAAGGCCCTATGGGGACCTTCTTCGTTCAATCTGCTCGGACCGCCATTCGCATAGAAGCGCAGGCTTTCACGCTTCGCAAGCAATTGCGAGAAGGTGACGTAAGTTGAGAATCGTCACTTAGCAAGCGGATTGCGCAATCCTGCCTCGATTAAATCAACCAGTTGATCGCAACGTGTTGCTAAATTGCCGATATCTTCCCGTGCGATGAGGACGGGATGGATGACGCTCGCGAGTGCGTGGAGAACGGTTTCCGCCAGAGGCGGTATGTCGGCGGGGGCGTAAATTCCCTTATCCACGCCATCGCGAATAATGTCGGCCACCAGGTTTGCGATGACGGATTTGTAATAGTCACCGCACTTCATGTCCTGCTTGGCCGTCATCAGGATCATTTCGAATATATAGGGATTGTCGTTGAGGTTCTGATGGTGTTGTTCCATCAGGGTGCGGGCGAGATGGCGCAGCCTTGAAACTGGTGCATGACTTTTATCGAGCGGGTGGATTTCCCGCTCGAAGGCACCGATCTGCTCAAACCCGATGGCATCGACGAGCGCATTCTTCGAATTGAAGTTCTTGAAGACGTTCGCGGGCGACATGCCGAGTGCTGCGGCGATATCGGCAATCGCCACTGCATTGAACCCGCGCTCGCGAAAAAGTTCTTCGGCTTTGGCAAGAATGTCCCGCCGCGTCTCTTCGGCGGAACGGCGAGGCCGGCGCTTGACAGGAACGTCGTTCTTCCTGTCACCCTTTCTCGCCTGTTCGATCGTTTTGCTCAAGGTCAGACTCCGGGGAAAAATTGCTCCAGGTTCCGGCGTACTCTTGCCAGCGGCGTCTCACCGCTATCGTCGGGAACGAAGCTTTGTCCGGTGATGCGTTCGTATGCATCAATATATACCCTTGACGTCTGCAATACGAGTTCCTGCGGAATTTCCGGAACGTCGTCCTTATAGGGATCGCAGCGTTCGGCAACCCAGGCTCTCACGAAATCCTTGTCGAAGCTTGCCGGCCGTGCGCCGTTGCGGAAGCTCTCTTCATAGGTTTCAGCCATCCAGTAGCGGCTGCTGTCAGGCGTGTGGATTTCGTCGGCCAGAATGATCGTGCCGTTTTCATCGGTGCCGAATTCGTATTTCGTATCGACGAGGATGAGGCCCTGCTTTGCGGCAATCTCCTTTCCGCGCTTGAACAGTGCGAGCGCATAACGGGAAAGCGTGTCCCATTGCTCCTGCGTCAGAAGTTTCTTCTCCACTATCTCGGCCGGCGTCAACGGCTCGTCGTGACCACCATCGAAGGCCTTGCTCGTCGGCGTGATCACCGGCTCGGGCAAGATCTGGTTGTCCTTCATCCCGTCCGGCAGGCTCATGCCGTACATCTGTCTCTGGCCTTTCTTATAAAGGGTCAGGATCGATGTGCCGGTGGTGCCGGCTAGATAACCGCGAACCACCACTTCGACCGGCAATATTTCAAGCCTCTTGCCGATGACGACATTCGGATCGGGATAGCTGACCACGTGGTTGGGGCAGATATCCTTCGTCTGCTCGAACCAGTAGCGTGCCGTCTGGGTCAATACCTGCCCCTTATAAGGAACACAGGTGAGGATGCGGTCGAATGCGCTGAGGCGATCGGTTGATATGATAATGCGGTTGCCGTCGGGCAGATCGTAATTTTCACGCACCTTGCCACGGTAGTAATTCGG
>NZ_JAUTBI010000003.1:0-385000 GCF_030818995.1 Agrobacterium sp. SORGH_AS_0745 | reverse complement strand
CGCAAGTATGATGGGGTGGCACAGACCAGGGGGTAGCGACTGTTTATCAAAAACACAGGGCTCTGCGAAGTAGCAATACGACGTATAGGGTCTGACGCCTGCCCGGTGCTGGAAGGTTAAAGGGAGGGGTGCAAGCTCTGAACTGAAGCCCCAGTAAACGGCGGCCGTAACTATAACGGTCCTAAGGTAGCGAAATTCCTTGTCGGGTAAGTTCCGACCTGCACGAATGGCGTAACGACTTCCCCGCTGTCTCCAACATAGACTCAGTGAAATTGAATTCCCCGTGAAGATGCGGGGTTCCTGCGGTCAGACGGAAAGACCCCGTGCACCTTTACTATAGCTTTACACTGGCATTCGCCAAGGCATGTGTAGGATAGGTGGTAGGCTTTGAAGCAGGGACGCCAGTTCTTGTGGAGCCATCCTTGAAATACCACCCTTATCTTCGTGGATGTCTAACCGCGGTCCGTTATCCGGATCCGGGACAGTGTATGGTGGGTAGTTTGACTGGGGCGGTCGCCTCCGAAAGAGTAACGGAGGCGCGCGATGGTGGGCTCAGACCGGTCGGAAATCGGTCGTCGAGTGCAATGGCATAAGCCCGCCTGACTGCGAGACTGACAAGTCGAGCAGAGACGAAAGTCGGTCATAGTGATCCGGTGGTCCCGTGTGGAAGGGCCATCGCTCAACGGATAAAAGGTACGCCGGGGATAACAGGCTGATGACCCCCAAGAGTCCATATCGACGGGGTTGTTTGGCACCTCGATGTCGACTCATCGCATCCTGGGGCTGGAGCAGGTCCCAAGGGTATGGCTGTTCGCCATTTAAAGCGGTACGTGAGTTGGGTTCAGAACGTCGTGAGACAGTTCGGTCCCTATCTGCCGTGGGTGTAGGAATATTGACAGGATCTGTCCCTAGTACGAGAGGACCGGGATGGACGTATCTCTGGTGGATCTGTTGTCCTGCCAAGGGCATAGCAGAGTAGCTATATACGGAATGGATAACCGCTGAAGGCATCTAAGCGGGAAACCAACCTGAAAACGAGTGTTCCCTATCAGAGCCGTGGAAGACGACCACGTTGATAGGACGGGTGTGGAAGCATGGCAACATGTGAAGCTTACCGTTACTAATAGCTCGATCGACTTCTTCGTTCCCATTGTTCATGCTCATCAAAGACGAGCATCATCTGTTCTGTCCTGACGCGCATAGCGCTCCGGACGGGCCGCGCCACAGGGCGCGACGACCTCTGGTCTGTATGGCAAACATACGGGAAAGGTCGCAGAAAGACGTGTTAAATTAAATGAAGCGCAAGCTTCCCAGCTTCTCGAAACAACACTCATGTGAAAACATGAACTGTGTTGCGTTTTGCCGACCTGGTGGTTATCGCGGGGCGGCTGCACCCGTTCCCATTCCGAACACGGCCGTGAAACGCCCCAGCGCCAATGGTACTCCGTCTCAAGACGCGGGAGAGTAGGTCGCTGCCAGGTCTGCAAAACGCAACAAATATCTTCTCAAGCAAACTCTTCGGCCCAGCCGATACAAAGGGCCGCTCAAAGCGGCCTTTTTGCATTGCGTAACATGAAAACATAAGGAAAACGCAACGTGCGTCCCTTAAAGGAGACAAATCGCCTTCGGCAATTTGCTCCGGAACTATACATCACAGCGTCCCTGTGATGCAGTCGCGATAAATCCAATACGGATTTACGCTGGTCGCGATAAATCCCATAGGGATTTACGCTGGTCGCGATAAATCCAATAGGGATTTACGCTGGTAACGCGGGGTGGAGCAGCCCGGTAGCTCGTCAGGCTCATAACCTGAAGGCCGCAGGTTCAAATCCTGCCCCCGCAACCAATATCTTCAAGACTATCAACAACAAAGCCCTCCCATCCCGGAGGGCACTTTGCGTTTAGAGCCTTGGATACCGCAAATGAATTGCTGGCGGTATAGCCACGTGGGGCTCTGATAGCGTGCACCTAGGCCTGTATCCTGCTCCCGGAACACTCTGCAATTATCTAACGATTGGTTATGAAGATCACGTTCTGCTTGGCGTATCCCGGTAAAAACGAGGGCGCAAATCCAGAGTTGCTCGCGCCGGTTCAAACCCCCTTAGTTTAGCTTTTCTAAACAAAAACCCATCTGTGGCGGGATTGTCTCTCTTTGTTGACGCGCAAATAATGAGATTTGTCAGAGGGATAAATTGAGGTGAGACCTTGGGGCTGCAAATTGGTGAAGACCAAATTGCCAGCGAGTTTTTGAGGAAGTTCTGCCTCCCGCGAAAACCTTTGATCGTCTGCAGGTTGACGCAAGCCTTGAGCGATCTCTCGGGGAGGGCTTTCGAGGCGATCTGCGGATTTCCGGATATTGCAATCATCAGGACAAGCAAATCATGACGACCCGCCTGGATCCACGTTTTCGCCCGTTCGAGGTAAAGCGCAAGGTGCGCGAGAGTGCCACGATCACGTCTTTTTACCTCACGCCTGTCGATCCTGCGGATTGGTGTACTTTTGAGGCGGGCCAGTTTCTGACGATCCAGATACCGCATCCCAAAGGCAAAGAACCGCTTGTCCGGAATTACACGGTTTCGTCAGGACCAAATGAGATCGGGGTCTATCGTATTACCGTGAAACGGGAGGCCGCTTTAGCGCCCGATATGGCCGATGGTCTTGTTTCGTGTTGGCTCCATGACGCCGTAGATGAGGGTGCGGTCATCCATATTGACAGGCCGCGTGGTGCGTTCAAACTCGACAAGGCCAGTCAGCAACCGGTTATTCTCTTGTCCGGTGGCGTCGGGCTGACACCTACGATATCCATGTTGAAGGTCTTGGTTGCGGAAAGCGATCGGCCCGTCTGGTTCGTCCATGCCTGCGACGGGGCTGCTACCCATGCGCTGCGTGAAGAAGTACGGGTGCTCGCTGAACAGCGCAGCAACGTCCATGTTCATTACTGTTATCGTTTTCCGACCGACGAGGATGCCAATGCCGGGCTGTTCCATTCCGCCGGTTTCATCACTCGGGAGACCTTGCAGTCGTTTCTGCCGCTGGACGATTACGAAGTCTATATGTGCGGACCACCGCCGTTCATGCAGGCGATGTATGACCTGCTCCTCTCCCTCGGCTTGGAGAAAAGCAAGATTGCCTATGAGTTTTTCGGCCCTGCCTCCCTGCTTTCGCCATCGCAGCCGAAGAAGGAAGCAAACCTCGGCCTCACTGTTGCTCCGGTGGCGTCAGAGCCTGAGTACTCAGGCATTGAGATCGTTCTTGGAAAGTCAGATGCCAGATTCGAGTGGGATTCAGCCTCGGAATCCATCCTGAGCTTTCTGGAGAGCCGGGGTATTGAGCCAGCATTCTCCTGTCGCGCGGGTGTCTGCGGTAGCTGTGTCCAAAACCTTGTGTCCGGCGACGTTGAATATGTGGAAGAGCCGCTGGATGACGTGCCGTCCGGGCAGATTCTCCTCTGTTGTTCCAAGCCCGTGAGTTCAGTCGTACTCGACCTCTGAAACCAGATTCCAGCGTTTATCCAAATCAGCGAGATCAACCCATGGCCGATACACTCAGACTCAACCCGCACGTTGCTGAACTCCCGCCTTATAATGCTGGAATGAATATCGCCGTTGCGCGAAGCAAGACGGGTTTGGCCGAAATTGCGGCCCTTGCCAGCAACGAGAATCCATATGGCTGCTCTCCGAAGGTAACCGCTGCACTGGCCAGTCTCGACCCTTCACGCTATGCGGATCCTGCCTGTGTGATCTTGCGTGATGCGCTTAGTCGAAAGATCGGCGTTGCAGGAAACCGGATTGTCATTGGAAACGGCTCGGAAGAGATGATCGCTGCCGTTTGTCGCGCGGTCCTGCGTCCGGATGCTACCGTGGTCGCGATGATACCTGGTTTCGGCCTTCACGAAATCGAGCCCAGAGCAAATGGTGCGAAAATCATCAAGATACCGATGACGAAGGATCTTCGGTTCGATCTTGAGGCGATGACGACCGCATTGCGCGAAAAGCCATCGATATTCTTCATCTCCTCGCCTTCCAATCCCGTGGGCCCGGCGTTGCGACAGGATCAGCTCTCAAGCCTCATTGCAGCCGTCCCGAAAGAGACCTTGCTTGTTTTCGACGAAGCATATTTCGAATTCTGCGACGGGAATACGCCAGATGGGCTTAAGACACTGGCTGACAGCGCTATCTCCTGGGTCGTGCTCAGAACCTTCTCGAAGGCCTATGGGCTGGCTGGGTTGCGCGTCGGATATGCCGTGGCTTCCGATGAGCGGCTGGCACAGGCCATGTCATCTGCAAAGACACCGTTCAACGTCAATGCAGCCGCGCAATTGGCCGCAGTTGCCGCGCTCGATGACGAAAACTGGATGCGGGTTTCAATCGAAAGCGTCGTCAAGGAGCGCAGGCGCATGGCTGCGGCAATCGCCTCGCTTGATCTTTTCGTTCCGGACTCTCAGACGAATTTTCTCTTCATCGATGTTGGTTGCGACAGTTCGATCGCTTTCGATCATTTCCTGTCCCATGGCGTCATCGTCAAACCCTGGAAAGAACCGGAGTTCGCCAGCTTCATTCGTGTGACCGTCGGGCTTCCTGCGGAAAACGACCGTTTTCTCGAAGCGTTACGCTCACTCAAAGATAAGCTTCCTGAGGCAAAAGTCGCGTCATGATCGAACACAATACCGCCTCAACACGGGATTTGTCCGCCGCGTTTCTCAATGAAATCGACCAGATTATCGGCCTGTCGAACCTGAAACGCGGTGATGCCGTTGCCAATCTCGATTATGGCGTAACGCCTGCGAATTTCGGTGCGGATGCGGTTGCTTTCCCTTCATCTCCGCACGAGGTTGCGTCGATCATAAAAACTGCGGTTGCCCATGGTATATCGGTTGTACCACAGGGTGGCCGAACCGGGCTTGTTGGCGGGGGTGTGTCAGTCCCCGGTCAAATCGTGGTGTCGACCGCCCGGCTGAACCGGATCGTGGAAATCTATCCAGATGAGCGGGTTGCCGTTGTGGAGGCGGGCGTTACGCTTCAAGCGTTGCAGGCGGCCGCATCGGAGCATCGTCTCGAGCCAGGCATCGACTTGCCATCGCGTGGTTCTGCCACGATTGGCGGAATGGTCTCGACCAATGCCGGCGGGATTTCTGCCTTTCGATATGGGGTGATGCGACATCGCGTGCTCGGACTGGAAGTCGTATTGCCTGATGGCTCGATATATTCCGACCTGACACGCGTGGTGAAGAACGCCGCAGGATACGATCTCAAGCATCTCTTCATCGGGGCCGAGGGTACACTTGGTATTGTGACCAGGGTTGCCATCAAGCTAGAGCCGGTTCCCGCAGCAACCGCAACCGCACTTTTTGGGCTTCCCTCCGTTGAAGCGGCTCTCGAGGCAACCAGGTTGGGGTTGACCGTGAGGTATGGCCACATGCGTGCGGCGGAAGCGATCTGGAATTCGTTTTTCTCCCTGACGTCGGGCGAGCACCTTTGGTCGGCGCCAGATTATGCCCCTGACTATCCTCTCAACCTCATCATGTCTCTGGGCGGCGGTGACGAGGAACAGCTTCAGATGGAGCTCGGCCGGATTTACGAGGAGCTGTATGAAACCTATCCGAACGTGTCCGCTGTCGTCGCAACATCGAAGGCGCAGGAAGCAGAGTTGTGGCGTCTGAGGGAGGACACGGACCTTATCTATCGCAGATATCCGGCTGCGCCGTCCTTTGACGTCTCCGTCCCCTTGTCGCAGATCGGAGAATATGTGGCTCGCTGCGTACCGGAGCTTCGGTCAATCGATCCTCTCCTCGATCCCTACCTCTTCGGCCACATTGCCGATGGCAATCTTCACATTGTTCTCAATGCAGCCGGGGCAGCTCTGACGCCCGCCAAGATTGCTGCCATCGAATCCGTTCTGTACCGCGACCTGACGCAATCGGGTGGTTCGTTCTCGGCGGAACATGGGATCGGCTCCAAACGCATTCATGCGTTGCGGGAGACAGCGAACCCGGTAAAATTTGCCTTGATGACGCAGATCAAGGCCGCAATCGATGGCGGATACACTCTTAACCCCGGCAAAGTCACCGGCTGACATGACAACGCCGCGCTCTTTAGGCGCGCGGCGCGGACACGACATAGGAGGCTACGGTTCAGTTCGCCAGAACGCCTTTTTTTTGGCTGTCCAGGCGGCGATATAGTCCATAAATGCGCGTGACAGGCAGTCGTAAGGTTCGAGACTACTGGCCTTCAGCGCGCTTCGTGACGCATCAGATGTGCCTCAAGCATGCGGATGAGCATGACGAGGGTGAGGTTGATGACGAGGTAGATGGCACCCGCCAAGGCGAAAACCTCGAAAATCGCGAATGTCTGGCTCATCAGGCGCTTTGCATATCCCGTGATCTCGAGAACCGTGATTGTCGAGGCAAGGCTCGTACCCTTGACGACGAGGATCAGCTCATTGCCGTAAGCCGGCAGAGCCTGGCGAATGGCGAGCGGGAATTCGATCCGGCGGAAACGCATAAATGGTGACATTCCCGTGGCTTTGGCCGCTTCCTTGAGACCCGCGGGAACCGATAATAATCCGCCTCGCAGAATCTCCGATGTATAGGCGGCTGTGTTGAGCGCCATCGCCATGACCGCGCAGCGCGCACCATCACTAATCACCCACCACGTTATGGCATTGCCTTTGATAAAGCCAATTTGGCCAAGCCCGTAGTAAAACAGGAACAGCTGTACAAGCAGCGGTGTACCGCGAAAGACCATGCTGTAATATTTTGCAAACCCGGCAAGGAAACGGTTTTCGGACAGCCGCATGAGCGCAAGACCAAGGCCGAGATTGAAACCGATCGCGACAGATATCGCGGTTATGGTCGCCGTTGTGGAAAGCCCTTTCAAGAGGAAAGGCATCGATGTTTTCAGGAATTCGATATCCATCGCGTTACTTCCTCGCCCTTAGTCTCACCAGGCGTTCGACCCTGTCGAATCCAGCCTGGCTTATGATGGTGATCGCGAAATACACGACGGCTGCGATAAGAAAGAAAATCAGGGGATTGCGGGTGCTACCGGCGCCAACCGAGGCGGCGCGCATCAGTTCCTGTAGCCCGACAACCGATACCAGTGCCGTGTCCTTGATGGTTGTCTGCCAGACATTGTTCATACCGGGGATGGCAATGCGTAGCATTTGCGGGATGATGATGCGCCTGAAGATGCGGCGCCCGGGAATCCCCAGTGCGCGCGCAGCTTCTATGTGTCCCGTCGGGATGGAAGCCAATGCTCCCCTGATAACCTCGGTCGAGTAGGCGCCTGAAATCGTACCGATGGCAATGATGGCAATGATGAAGGCATATCCGCTGTCCGCAAGGGCAGCATATCCGAAAGCTGTGGCAACCTGTGTCACGAATTGCACGGAAGAAAAGAACAGCAGATAGATGATAAGCAGTTCAGGCACCCCCCGCACGAGAGAGGTATAGGCGTCTACCACAAGTGTCAGCGGGAATATCCGCGCCCACTTGATGACCCCGCACAAGGTTCCGATCAACGCACCGACAAGCATGCTGACCGTACCGACGGCAATCGTTATTGCGGCCCCCTGCAGAATGGCTCTTATCCAACCACCCTGCCAAACTAGGATCAGACTAGACTCCATTGGATTTGCCTTGGTTTTGCTGCGCACTCCCTTGCCTTTTTGGCAGCAGGCATCGTCAGCGTCTTCGACCGTGCGCACCCTGTCAGGTTGCGATTGAGTGGTTGCCCCGCACTTCTGGGAAGAGCGGGGCAGGCGTCTTAGTTGCAGGGTCTGGAGATATCCATCTTGAACCACTTCTGGCTCGCTTTGCCGATCGAACCATCCGCGACGAGCTCGCACAGTGCCTTGTCGATCTTCGTCTTCAGCTCGGTGTTCTCCTTGGCAATTCCGACGCCGATCCCTTCGCCGAGGGTGGAATCGAATTTGCTCTGAACTTTCACGTCGACAAACTGAAAGTCCTTGCCTTCGGGCTTGGCGAGAAAATCCTGAAGCGCAGAGGCGTCTGCAAATGCTGCCTCAACGCGGCCGCTTGCGAGATCGATCTGCATATTGTCGAGCGTGTCGTAGGTTTTGAGATTGGCATTCGGCACCCGCTTTTCGATGAAGTGGGCGTGCGTCGTTCCGGTTTGAACGCCGATCGTCTTGCCGTCCAAGCCCTTCAACAAAGTGTCGATATCCTTGATGCCGGCGAGATCGGATGTCTTGGGAACGAGGAACATGTTTGCCAGCTCAGCATATCCGACCGAAAAATTGATTTCCTTTTTTCGATCCTGGGTAATCGACATCCCGGAGATGATGACGTCGAAGCGCTTCGCCTTGAGGGCAGGGATCAGGCCATCAAAGGCCTGCACGACGAACCGGCACTTCACGGCGAGCTTCGTGCAGAGCAGGTTGCCGACATCGGCGTCGAAGCCGGTCACATTGCCGGCAGCATCGGCCATGCTCCATGGTGGATAGGCACCTTCGGTGCCGATCGACAATTCGCCTTCGGCAGCGTGCGCCGTGCTGACGCCTGCAAGAAGCAGGGCGAGTGACAGGACTTTCAGATTCATATGCGAATTCCCCTATTTGGTTATTTGTTAGGTTTGATTTGCCGGACACAGCCCCGGCACAGCTGATCAGCGGATCACGTCATAAAGTTCGCGACAGAAATTGACGCAGGCGTTCCGATCGCGGATTGGTGAACAATTCCGCCGGGGTACTCTCTTCCTCCACCTTTCCTTTGTGTAAGAAGAGAATCTTGTGAGATACCTCGCGCGCAAACTGCATTTCATGCGTCACGAGGATCATGGTATTGCCCTCTTCTGCCAGCTGACGGATCACGCGCAGGACCTCTCCCACAAGTTCGGGGTCTAGAGCGGATGTCGGTTCGTCACAGAGGATGACTTTTGGCCGCATGGCCAGTGTTCTTGCGATGGCCGCACGTTGCTGCTGGCCGCCGGAGAGCTGCCCGGGATATTGGGCATGCTTTTCCGACAGTCCCACTTTCTTCAACAACTGATGGGCATGGTCGATTGCATCCTGGCGACGCTCGCCAAGAACATGGACGGGAGCCTCGATGATGTTCTCAAGCACGGACATGTGGGGCCAGAGATTGAAGTTCTGGAATACCATTCCCACGCGGGCGCGAATTCTCTCGACCTGGCGCATGTCTGCTGGCTGCGAACGGCCATTCGCTCCGCCCTTCATTCGTATTTCCTCGCCATCAACGACGATCGTTCCACTGCTGGGCTGTTCAAGCAGGTTTATACAGCGCAAAAACGTGCTCTTGCCGGAACCTGACGAGCCGATCATCGAAACGACTTCGCCGGGATCGGCACTCAGCCCCACGCCCGACAGGACTTCGTGCGTGCCGAAACTTTTGTGGAGATCATGAACTTCAACGGCTGGCCGTTCATGGCGTTTGGTGTTCACAGGCACGGCCGGTGGCCAGTCGCTCACCAAAGCCGGAGCGGGTGCGCCCTTTGAAGCCGGGGGAGTAACCGAGGCAAGTGCGGTCAGCGCGCGGTCGAAATATCGCAAGCTTGTCCCAAGACAGTTCTGCTGCCATTCGGGATCGTCAGGAATGAACGCCGTTCTCAGCGTCTTCTTGATTTTCTGCCCAAGCGGAGATTCGATATTCCCGAAAAGATGCAGCCAGTTATCGGCCTGCACGGCGTCCATCACCACCGGGCCTTCAAGGGTTCCGCATTCGATTACCAGCGGCAATACGCGGCTCTCGGGCAAGGATTTGCAGACCGCTGCTGAAACGTAGCCCGTAGCCGTTGCCGCAATGCCGGTATCGGTCGTTGCGCCATTGCCGGTCATCACGACCGCGAGTGCGTGCCCATAGGTTTTCCTGCCCCATTCCAGACCGGCATGGTCCTCTTCCGCCACGGATAGCAGTGCGGGATATCCGTAAGGGCCTGCACCGGTGTGAAGATCGAAGACGACGACATCCGACGCGCCACTGACGAAAGTGCTCAAGATATCGTTGAGGGTGCGGTTCGACCATGTCGGGCCGTTGCCGCCATAAAACAGTCCGTCTGGAAAGTCGTATTGGCCTGCTTCGATAATCGCGGCGATCCCGGCGTGACCATTTAAAGCGGCCTTGGCATCTCTCAGCAGTTGATCGGCACGGTCACGATCGGGTCCATCCCACTCGGCGCAGACAAATGCATTATGGAGTGGGGCGTATCGTTCGTTTCGTGGAACGGCTCTCTTCCAGTCAACGAAGTTTCGGTTGAGATCGACATTGTCCTCGTTGACCCGTCGGCTCCATGCTGTTCCCCATGGGTTGATCAGATGGATCATCACCACAGCCGTATCGGGAGGAAGCGGTAAAGGGTTATTTGCGGCAAGCCATTCAGCCTGGCAAGCCGATCCGAATTGCCCCTCAACTCCGTGCGTGCCGGACAAGATGACGAGTTTTTTTGACGCGTTGCGTTCGCCCAGATATGCAACATCCGTGAAAAGGTGCTCTCCACCTGGGCCATGCAATGGATGCTTATATTCGAACAACGCAGCATTCGACCGGCGCGCAGCGGAAAGAAAACGTTGCCGCAGCACATTATAGTCCACTGAATAGAGCTCAGGCTGCCTGATGTGGCGCATCAAGGATACTCCCGATTTGTGGCGGGCGTCGGCTTTTGCCGATCACCAGCTATGTTCCCGGTTATTATTTTTTTGCCATCTCCGCCTGATACATTTGAGCAGGCGAAGACCATATCGTTAGTCGTTCCGGCGCAGGCGCTTACTCCGCGGCAGCGACGACATTCATGGTCTCGCTATCGATCATCTGTGAAAGCTTGCGTCTGAACCGCAGCGGTCCGACATCGATCTTCAGATCGAGGTTTGGAGTCTTCTTGTTCGCGATCCCGTGGTGGACCGCCTCTAGCACGACACGGTCTTCCTCGAATGCGCCGCGTACGGATGTTGCGAAGCGCGCTGAAACGTCCGGGTCGTCGGGCGCGAAATTTCGCATCTGAAACCAATAATACTTCGTGCGGTTCTCATCGACTGGCGTCATGAAATTGTAGCTGTCCATCAAGAACGTATTGGCTGGCAATTCGCGGCCTTCGCCACCGGAGCCTGATGGTGCAAAGATGGCCTTGATGATGGCATTGCTGGGGTAGCGAACCTCGTAATGCTGTTTTCGATCGCATTTCCCCTCAAATTGCAGGAACGGTGCGTAGAAGGGGGCTGGATCTGAATCCAGCATCCAGCGCCAGACGACGACGCCATCGCTTTTCACCGTTGTTTCCAATGGCGTTTCTTCGCAGGCGGAACTGGCGAACGAGCTCTGATGTACCCATGCGACGTGGGATGGGTCCAGCAGATTGTCCGTCATGTAGAGGTAATTGCAGTTGATCGTCATCGACTCGCCGCGATTGACGCCCCAGGACGGATCACCGAAATGTTCGACATGGAAAATCTCTGCGGGATCGGCTTTCGCGGCCTCACCCATCCAGACCCAGACGAGCCCGTAACGTTCCTCCACCGGGTAGGAGCGGACGCAGGCCACATGTGGAATACGCTCTGCACCCGGTACGCGGGTGCAGGCGCCGGAACAGTCGAAGGTCAATCCGTGATAGCCGCATTCGACGTCGTCGCCCTTGATACGCCCCATGGACAAGGGGAGCTTGCGATGGGGACAGGCATCTTCGAGCGCTGCAAGCTTGCCATTCTGAAGACGATAAAGAACAATATTTTCGCCGAGCATCGTTACGGGTGTCAGGTCTCGTCCGATTTCGTGATCCCAGGTGGCGACGTACCAAGCATTCTTGAGAAACATTTTCTTCCCCCGTTCTCGCTTTAATCGGATCAGTATTTTCCTTGTTGCGATGCGGGACAAGCGGATTTTCGTTGCGTTTTTGTTTAGAAAAACTTAACAAAAAAGCAGAACTGGAGATACTCTATTGGCTATGCCCCCACTCCATGCCCTGCAAGCTTTCGAAGCCGTAGGAAGGTGCGGCACGATGAGCACGGCCGCCAAAGAACTGGGCGTAACACCCAGTGCCATCAGCCAACAGGTGCGCAAGCTTGAGAACCATCTCGGCGTTACGCTCCTCGAACGTATCGGACGCCGTGTGGAACTGACGTCGTGGGGTGTTCTTCTTCACAAGGAAGTCGCCAAAGGCTTCAGCCAGCTCAATCATTCCGTCGATGTTCTCGAACGGGCGCGGAGCCAGACCGGCATCGTGCTGACTGCGCTCAGCTCGGTGGTGAACAAGTGGATCGGCCGCAAGATCTTCGAGTGGCAGGCTCTCTATCCGGAAGCCAATGTCCGTATCATCGGCAAGGATGACGAACCCAGCCTGTCGGGCGGCCAGAGCGATTTTCGCATAACCTATGGAAAGCGGGCAGAGGTGCACGCGCATTTCGTGCCGCTTTATACGGATTGGGTGGTTCCCGCATGTTCGCCGCGTTTGCTCGGGGGACGGACATTATCGGCGCCCGCCGACCTTCTCAAATTCCCTTTGCTCAATATCGAGTGGGAAGCCCATTACAGCCGTCCGCCACAATGGAGCGAGTGGGCGCAGCTGGTTGGCGCGACCGTGAATGAAAAACTCTCGAGCCTGTTTTTCGCGCTGTCGAGCAACGCAATCGACGCTGCGGTCAACGGACACGGCTTCGTGCTGGCTCAGGTCTCGATGATCGAGGACGAGTTGCAGGCCGGTACACTTGTTGTTCCTTTCGACATCCGCCTTCCGCTTCCCGAGAGCTACTATCTGGCATGGGATCGTTCCGTTTTCGATAAGCCCTACGGAAGAGAATTTCATATGTGGGTGATGGGGATCGCGAAAAAGCAGTCTGTCGCATCGTCCCCGAACCGCAGTGCGTGACTAATGGCCTACCGCTCGGGATATCACTTTCTGATGTGTTGATATTCTCCGCGCCAGTACAGAAGTGGCCGGGCATCGTCATGCGTCCTTATCGACCGGACGAGGCCGATCAGGATCACATGGGATCGATGGATGATCGCGTCTTCGAGTCGCAGTCCAAACTTGCCAGAGCGCCATCCAGCGCAAGGCCGCCTGACGCCATCGTGTGCCAGACGGCGCCATCGTAGCGGCTGGCACCCTTAAGGCCATTAAAACCCGAGAATGAGTGGGCGACGTTTTCCTGACCTTCAGCGACGACGTTGACGCAAAACCGTCTGGCTTTCTCGACGATTTCCCAGGACGAGGATCCGCGATTGAGTGCGACCATCACAGTCGGGCCATCCGCAGAAAGTGCTGTGACGGATGTTGCGGTGAAGCCGGTTCGTGTTTCACCCGTGCCTGTCGTGATGACGCAAACGTCACCCGCCAGATTCCGCATGGAGGATTTGAAGAGGTCAGCGCCCGGAGACGGCTCCTGCATTTTCATCCGGTCCACCATGATCGGCTCCTTCAGATGCGCTCTTTATCGCCTTTGGCGGCCGTGTAACGGTTGGCAGGCATCGAAAGCCCCAGGTTCTCGCGCAGCGTCGATCCTTCATATTCCTCACGAAACAGTCCGCGTCGCCGCAACTCCGGCAAGACAAGGCGGACGAAATCTTCCAGGCTTGCGGGAAGTGTCGGGAACATAAGAATGAAACCGTCGGCGGCACGGGTTTCGAACCACTCTTCCATGTAGTCTGCGATCTGTTTTGGTGTCCCGGTTATTCCGTTTCCGGTGTGGCGTTCTGCGTAGTGGCGGATCAATTGTCCCACTGTCTGTCCTTGCTTGACGAACTCGACGAGCTGGTCAAACATCTTGCGCGAGCCTTTCGGCTCGGCGGGCAGCCGGTCCATCGGAAATGGTTGATCGAGGGGAACGCCACGAAGATCGGCTTCGAGGAACTCCGAAAGCATCAACCGACCCACGTCCGGATGCAGGCTGTCGATGAGAAAATCGACTTTTGCCTTCGCCTCGGCCTCGGTCTCTCCGACATTGACGACAATTCCCGGCATGACCTTGAGATCTTCGGGATCGCGACCGAATGCCGGCATACGTCCTTTGACGTTCTGGTAGAAAGCCCTGTTGCTCTCGATGTTGGATGCCAGGCTGAAGACGATTTCAGACGTCCGTGCAGCAAGGTTCATTCCGGCCTCGGAGCCGCCGGCCTGAGCAATAACAGGCCGCCCCTGCTCGGAAGGCGCAATGTTGAGGGGGCCGCGCACCTGAAAATGCTTGCCGACATGATTGAGGGTATGGTGCTTGGCCTTGTCATAATAAACGCCGCTTTCGCGATCGAGCAGCAAGGCGTCGCGTTCAAAGCTGTCCCATAGGCCGAACACCACGTCGATGAATTCCTGCGCGCGCTCGTAACGGACGGCGTGAGGATCGAGACCCTGACGATTGAAGTTGTAGCCGGTCTCGTCATGATCGGAGGTGACGACATTCCAGCAGGCGCGTCCCCGGCTCAGCTGATCGATAGACGCGAAAATCCGGGCGACATTGAAGGGTTCATAATAGCTCGTCGATACCGTCGAGACCAAACCCAGTCTTTCCGTCATCACCGAAAGTGCCGAGATGAGAGAAAGCGGTTCGAACCGGTTCTGCTTGGTCGGGCTGCGCGCCAGGGCGTCGGGGTCACCAACGGCAGCCGCAGCGGAATCGGCGAGGAACATGAAATCGAATTTGGCAGCTTCAGAAATTCTGGCCACATTCAACATGTGGCTGAAGTCGGTTGCTGCCGTTACCTTGCTTGCCGGGTGCCGCCATGCGGCTGCATGGAAGCCGAACGTGTAAACAAAGGTTCCGAGCTTGATCTTGTCCTGCCGTTTCAACATCGTTCCCTCTTTTGCCTGATACCAATTCTGGTCTCAGGCTATTCGAGGATCGACGCTGCAACAATCGGCCGAAATCTTCTCCGTAGGTTAGAAATACTAACAAGGATTAGTGGCGCGTCTGCGCATCAGCCCGAGAGGCTGCGGCGCCACGCAAGGATCACATTCCCGTTGGAAGGCCTGATGATGGCGCTTCACTATAAGTATTCATAAGTCACACTTAAGTCGCTGTTAACCAACATCTGGTCAATTTATTCATATAAGAAGTTGTCTTCGCAGGCGAATTTCGCGCAGGCGCTTCATTTTTATGACCACATGACGCGGTCGTCTTTTCCCAAAAAAATGTTTCCAGATCCGTTGAATTCGCTCGGTGAAAGCCGAGGAGTTCGCGCGTCTATTCGCCCGCAATCCAATGATAGCGAGGACAAGTGCAAATCGTATTGGTCGATGACAGCAAGTCGATTCTTGTTGCCCTGAAAGCGACGGTCCGCGGGCTTCCGGATGTCGGCACCATCGTGGGCTTCACCGATCCCACGGAGGCGTTGGAATTCTGCCGCAACAATGCGGTCGATCTGCTTGTGGTGGATTATACGATGCCGAAATATAACGGCATACAGCTCCTCAAGGCACTGAATACGTATGAGCATTTCGCGCATGTGCCTGTCATCATGATCACATCGGAAAGAGGCCGGCCTGTCCTTATCGAAGCGATAGAGAGCGGTGTCACGGAATTCATCCACAAGCCCTTTGACCCGGTGGAGCTGAAGGCGCGGGTGCGCAACCTTCTCGCCTTGCGCAAGGCGCAGCGCGATCTTGCCGGACAGGCGCGCAGCCTTGTGGATGAGGTGCGCAAGGCCACCCGGCAACTCGCGGCCCGCGAAGAAGAAATCATCTGGCGCCTGGCGCGGGCCATCGAATTCCGCGACGGCCACACCGGCGACCATATTTCCCGCGTCGCGCAAATCAGCATGCTGATGGCAAAGGATCTCGGCCTCGATGACGAGCATTGCCGCATGATCTATCTCGCGGCACCCTTGCACGATGTCGGCAAGATCGGAATTTCCGACAGCGTGCTGCTGAAGCCGGGTCGCCTGACGCCTGATGAGATCACCGAAATGCGAAAACATGTCGGTATCGGCGTGCAGATTCTCGAAAACGGTTCATCCGATCTGCTGCGCATAGCCGAGGCGATTGCAGGTGGCCATCACGAAAAATGGGATGGAACGGGATATCCGCACGGCTTGTCGGGCGATGGCATTCCGCTGGAAGCCCGTATCGTCGCCATTGCGGACGTCTTTGAGGCTCTCTGCTCCGAGCGCCCTTACAAGAAGGCGTGGTCGACCCAAGAGGCCTATGCGCATGTTGTCGCGCATAGCGGCAGCCATTTCGATCCCGCTTGCGTCGCGGCGTTCCAGCGCCAATGGACGCTGATCGACAGGCTCATGACGGGTCACGGCGTTCTGGAGATCGAAGTGCCGAGCCTCGAAACACCGGAAGAACAACCGATCAGGGCGGATGGCGGCATGCAAGCCGCAGCCGTTCGGGAGACTCCCCATGTTTGATGAAACCACGAACGACATGCTGAAGATGCCGCAAGCGCTTTCCATACGGTCGATTGCGCCGGCACACGGTCTTCTTCTCGACCGTCTCAAAGACACCGACAGGCTGGTGGTCGAGGTACCCAAGGATGCGGATGCGGATTTGAGCTTCGTGCAGCTGATGGAAGCCTCGCGCAATTTCGCGGCGCAGAACAACAAGACGATAACATTGAAAGAGCCGGCTGACGGTCAGGTTTTGCAGACATTGCGGCGGGGCGGTTTCCTGTCGCGGATGGATGAAGCCTCCCGCCAGTTCTGGTTGCATGGAAAGGACATATCATGAGCGCACATATTTTAACGGTCGACGATTCCGCCAGCATTCGCATGACGACGAAGATCGCCCTCACAGGCGCGGGCTACCAGATTACCGAGGCCGTTGATGGGCAGGACGGTCTTGCCAAGGCGAAGGCCGCGAATTTCGACCTCATCGTCACTGATCTCAACATGCCGAACATGAATGGTCTCGAGATGATCGAAGCGCTTCGGCAATCTCCGGCTCATACCGGCATTCCGATCATCTTTTTGACGACGGAATCCGATGCGGACATGAAGGCGCGCGCCAAGGCCGCCGGTGCCACCGGCTGGCTGACCAAGCCCTTCGATGCCGAACATCTGGTCAAGATCGTCAGAAAGGTCCTCGGAAAATGACGACGCTGGACCCTATTCAGGTTTTCAGAACGGAGGCTGCGGAGCTTTTCGAGCAAATCGAGGGGGGCCTTCTCGATCTGCTTCACGATTTGACCGATCAGGATCAGATCGACGCCGTTTTCCGCGGACTGCATACATTGAAGGGGTCCGGGGCAATGTTCGGGTTCGAGGCGCTTGCCGCTTTCACCCACCATTGCGAAACCGCCTTTGACCGGGTGCGCAAGGGCGAGGTTCCGGCAACCAGCGAACTGGTCGCAGCCGTTCTTGAAGCGCAGGATCATATGCAGGCGCTGGTCGACAATCCGCACGGTGTGCAGGGTGATGTTGGAGAGCAGCTGCTCGCCAAGCTTCGTGCGGCAGTCGGCACTCGTGGCGATGGCGGTGTCCTGACACATGTTCCGGCGCAGAATCTCGCCAGGAAGCAGGCAAAGGCAAAAGCCGCCACTTGGGAAATCCGGTTCCGGTTGCCCGTCAATGCCATGGCAAACGGAACCAATCCCCTTGGTCTTCTCGATGAGCTGGCCGAACTCGGCGATTGTGAAATCGTTGCCGACACCTCGACGGTGCCGTCTCTCGATGCACTTAATCCGAGCGATCTCCATCTGGGCTGGACAGTCCGGCTGACGACCGAGCAGCCGCAATCGGCAATCGACGACGTTTTCATCTTCGTGATGGATGACATGGAGATCGATATCCGCGCAATCGAAGCGGTTGTCGAAGAAGAGCTCCCCGTTTCCGAAATCCTGCCGGAAGCCAGAAAGGTCGCCGTCGATCCGAAGGGCGGCAAGGCGGCCGAAAACGTGCGGGTGCCTGCTGAAAGACTTGACGAGTTGATGGATCGGGTCGGTGAACTCGTCATTGCCCAGTCCCGCCTTTCGCAGCTGGCGGGTAGCAGCGTCGATATTCTTTTGCGCTCTGTTTCGGAGGATGTCGAACGTCTTTCTGGAGAACTTCGCGATACGATGATGGTCCTGCGAATGGTGCCGATCGCCCAGCTTTTTGGTCGGTTCCGCCGTCTGATCCATGACCTGGCGCGGGAAACGGGCAAACAGATCGAGCTGGAGACCGAGGGCGAAGGCACAGAGGTCGACAAGGCGGTGATCGAACGCCTGGCTGATCCACTCGTGCACCTTGTCCGTAACTCGTGCGACCATGGCCTCGAAAAAAGCGATGAGCGTGTGGCGGCCGGCAAACCGGCGATGGGGCGGATCACCCTCATTGCACGCCAGTCGGGCGGTGATGTGACCATCACCATCCGTGACGATGGCCGTGGCATCGATCGCCAGCGCGTCCGGGCAAAAGCGGAGGCTTCCGGCCTTTTGGCTCCGAACGCGCAGGTCAGCGATCAGGAACTGCTGCAGATGATCTTCCAGCCGGGCTTTTCGACAGCCTCTGAAGTTACCAGTCTTTCCGGCCGTGGTGTCGGCATGGATGTGGTGAAAAAGAGTGTCGAGGCCCTTCGCGGCACGATCAGCGTTACCAGCACGCCGGGCGCGGGTTCGGAAGTTTCGCTGGCGATCCCGTTGACTCTGGCCATCATCGACGGCCTGCTGGTGCGGGTCGGCAATGGTTGTTACGTCATTCCGCTGCCGGCGGTTGAGGAATGCCTCGAACTGTCGCCTGACGACGATATTCGTTCGCGGGGCCGGTCCTTCATTTCACTGCGCGAGAGCCTCGTTCCCTTCATTCGCCTGCGCGAATTGTTCAACACCGGAACCAAGCCGGATCAGTTCCAGAAGATCGTCGTCATTTCCACCGGCTCCGAGCGGGTCGGGCTTGTGGTTGACCAGATCATCGGCGATCACCAGACGGTCATCAAGGCCATGTCGAAACTGCACCATGACGTCGCGACATTCTCCGGCGCGACCATCCTCGGTGACGGCAATGTCGCCCTTATCCTCGATGTCGCACATCTGGTGATGGCGGGGCAACAGCAGGAGGCGCGATTGCGGGCCGCGGGATGAACCAGTCTCTCTTGAAGCAGACGGACGAATTTTGGGGCGTGTCCGACGCCGTGGAAGTTCTGACCTTCAACATCGCGGGCGAGACCTTCGCCATAGAGGCGGTGAAGGTTCGGGAAATTCTGGATCTTCTGCCCGAAACCGCCGTTCCCGGTGCTAAAGCCTTCGTGGCGAGTGTTATCAACTTCCGGGGCAAGGTCATCCCTCTGGCTGATATCCGTCTTGCCTTCGGCATGGAAGCCACCGAGCGAACCATTGATAGCCGTATCGTCGTCATAGAACTGCCGTTCGATGGCGAGCCGGCATTGATCGGCATCAGGACCGATAAGGTCAACGAGGTGACCACGTTCAGCCGGGCAGCCAGCGAACCGCCGCCGAGCGTCGGCATGCGGTGGCGGGCGGATTACATCCATTGCCTCATCAAACGCGGCAGCGAGTTCGTCATTCTTCCAAATCTGACAGCAATTTTCACGGGGCATCACGAGTCCGGACCGGTTTCGTCCAGCGCGCGTGGCAACGTCATCGAACTTTCCAAGGAGCATTGAGATGCGATTTACAATCAAGATGAAGCTGGCGGTTGCCTTCGGCTTTCTGATCCTGATGCTTGCCGGAACGGCCGGCTACGGCATCTACAGCCTCGGTATCGCCAAGAATGCCATGGACGATGTGGTCGACGGTACTGTCGTGCGCCTCGACAAGGTTCACCAGATGAACGCACTGGCGCTGGCAACTGTCCGGTCGCAGAAGAATATCATCCTTGCTGCTTCGCCGGAGGAAACCCAGCTTTTCAAGGCGGCCGGTAACGAAAGTCGCGACCAGTTGACGGCCATGCTGAATGATATGGCAGCCACCGCCAGCGCCGAGACGCGTGCGTTCTGGACGGATCTGCAGGCCATCACCAAGGCTTTCGAGGCCAGTGATGATCACGTCCGGGAACTGGTTGCGCAGGGCAATACGTCGCTCGCCGCGTCGTACTCGTCCGGCAAGGGCCGTGACGCTGCCAATGCCCTGACTGGGAAACTGGGCGAGGGCGTCAAGATGAACCGCGACCGTCTTGAAGAATCGAAGCAATTGGCGGCTGATGACTATGAGCAGACCCGCACCCTGCTGGTCAGTGCCTCGGTCGTTGCCGTACTCATCGCCATCGCGACAGCATTCTGGATCGCGCTCGGCATCAGCAGCGGATTGCGCAAGATCATGACCGTGGCTGAGGCGGTTGCGATCGGCGATCTCGATCAGAATGTCGAGATCAAGACCAATGACGAGATCAAGGATCTCGTTGCGCGCATCAACACGATGACGGGCAATCTGCGCAATACGGCAGGCATTGCCGACCGAATTGCCGATGGCGATCTTACCGTCATGCCGAAACCCCTGTCCGACAGGGATACTCTCGGCCTTGCGCTGGAGCGGATGGTTGAGCGCCTGCGTGGCATTGTCGCCGATGCGCTTTCCGCTTCCGACAATGTGTCCTCCGGCAGCCAGGAACTGTCGGCCAGCTCCGAACAGCTGAGCCAGGGCGCGACCGAGCAGGCATCGTCTGCCGAAGAGGCTTCGGCCTCGATGGAAGAGATGGCTGCCAACATCAAGCAGAATGCCGACAATGCCGCGCAGACGGAAAAGATCGCGCGTCAGTCGTCCAAGGACGCCGAAGCCAGCGGTGAAGCCGTCAACCGCGCTGTGGTCGCCATGCGCACCATCGCCGAGAAGATTTCCATCGTGCAGGAAATTGCACGCCAGACCGATCTTCTGGCGCTGAACGCCGCCGTTGAGGCGGCGCGCGCTGGGGAACACGGCAAGGGTTTTGCTGTTGTGGCATCGGAAGTGCGCAAGCTCGCCGAACGCAGCCAGGCTGCTGCCAGCGAGATCAGCTCGCTTTCTGGCGAGACCGTGCAGGTGGCAACCGAAGCGGGCGACATGCTGAACCGTCTGGTGCCGGACATTCGCAAGACCGCCGAGCTGGTCGCCGAAATCTCCGCCGCCTGCCGTGAGCAGGATATCGGCGCCTCCCAGATCAACGAGGCAATCCAGCAGCTTGACAAGGTGACGCAGCAGAACTCCGGCGCTTCGGAGGAAATGTCAGCGACTTCGGAAGAGCTGGCGGCGCAGGCCGAAGAGTTGCAGAGCAGTATCGCCTTCTTCAAGGTGGATGCCTCAAGCGTCTCGTCGCGCCCCGCACAGGCTGCACATCGGCCTGCCGCAAAGCCTGCTGCGACGCGTCCGGCGATGAAGCCGGCCCCCGTTCGCAAACCGCAGACGGGCAATACCGTCAGTGCCCAGCAAGCCCGCGTCAAAGGTTTCGCACTGGATATGTCCATGGGCGGTCCCGATGCTGACGACGCGGATTTCCGCGAAAGCGCCTGACCATGACCAGCACATCTTCAGAAGGCCAGTTCGTGACATTCAGCCTCGGTGAGGAGGTCTTTGCGGTATCCGTCGCGGTCGTCCGTGAAATCCTCGACTATGAGGACACGTTCAAGATTCCGCATAGTCCTGAATATCTGCTGGGTCTGAGAGATGTGCGCGGGCAGGGTGTGCCCATCATCGATCTGCGGCTGCGGCTCGGAATGAGCCGCAGCGTGCGGACACCCCATACCCGCGTGCTGGTGCTGGATATTCCGTTTCCATCCCGCACGCTGGCGATAGGTCTCGTGGCGGACAAGGTATTCGAGGTGACGCCGTTCCGTCGCGACCAGATGGAAACGGCACCCGATATCGGCGTTCACTGGAACTCCGACTACATTGCAGGTGTGGTTCGCCGGGAAGGTGATTTCGTCGTCATCATCGATCTTGCAAAGCTTTTCTCGAACGAAGAAAACGCCATTGCCCGCCAGGGCGGCACACCGGTTCAGGCGGCATGAGGAGAGCCCTTTCCGTGGATGCCTCCATTGCTGCCAGCTCCGCGCATGATGGCCTGAGTCAGCGGGATTTCCGGCTGCTCGCCGAATACATCTACAATTACAGCGGCATAAAGATGCCGGACAGCAAGCGCACCATGCTGGAAGGGCGTCTGCGCAAGCGCCTTCGCGCCACGGGGCATGCCACCTTCGCTCAATATTGCAATTTCCTCTTCCGCGAAGACGGGCTGGAAGAGGAAGCGATCTACCTGATTGACGTGGTGACGACCAACAAGACGGATTTTTTCCGTGAGCCGAACCATTTCGACTACATGGAGAAATTCGCTTTGCCTGCACTTGCGGGTGAAGGCCATGGGCGTATCCGCGCCTGGAGTTCCGCCTGTTCGACGGGTGCGGAACCCTATACTATGGCGATGGTGCTGGCCGAAGCGGCCGAGAAACAGGTCATCAACAATTTCAGCATCCTTGCGACCGACCTTTCCACTGATGTGCTCAGGAAAGCCCATAGCGGTATCTATGCCCGTGAACTGCTCGAACCGGTTCCGGCCGACATGATGCGCAAATATGTCATGCGGTCGGTCGATGCCGGACGACGGGAGGTTCGGATCGTGCCGCGGCTGCGTTCCAAGATCGGTTTTGCCCGCCTCAACCTCATGGACCCGACCTACCAGATCGGCGATGCGGTGCACCTTCTCTTCTGCCGTAACGTTCTCATCTACTTTGATAAAAAAACGCAGGTGCACGTCCTGACCCAATTGTGCAAGCGCCTGGTGCCGGGCGGTTACCTTTTCATCGGTCATTCCGAAACGATAACCGGTATCGACCTGCCCCTGCGGCAGGTCGCCAATACCGTTTTCAAGAAGCAATAGCGGCAGAGAGCCATGTCGAAAAAAATCCGCGTTCTCATCGTCGACGATTCCGCCAGCGTCCGGCAGACCCTGACCGAGGTTCTCGAAAGCGATCCCGGCATTGAGGTGATCGGGGCCGCTGCCGATCCGTTTGTTGCGGCGAAGCGCATTCAGGAAGAAATTCCCGATGTCATCACGCTTGATGTGGAAATGCCGCGCATGGACGGCATCACCTTCCTGCGCAAGATCATGTCGCAGAAACCGATCCCTGTAGTCATGTGCTCGTCGCTGACCGAGGCCGGATCGGAAACCCTGCTTCAGGCACTGGAGGCGGGGGCGGTCGACATCATCCTCAAGCCGAGGATAGGCGCTGCGGATCATCTGGCGGAGCAGGCCACGCGCATCTGCGAGGTCGTCAAAAGTGCGGCGCACGCCCGCGTCGGCAATGCGCGGGCGGTGCTGCGTTCGGCTGCCGCAAGCGGTCCGCAGGCCAAGCTGACCGCCGATGCCGTGCTGCCGCCGCCTTCGGGCAAGGCCATGGCGCGCACCACTGAAATGGTGGTCTGTGTCGGTGCATCCACCGGCGGCACGGAAGCGTTGCGCGCAATGCTGATGAAGCTGCCGGCCAATTCACCCGGCATCGTGATCGTTCAGCATATGCCGGAAAAATTTACCGCCGCATTTGCAAAACGCCTGAACAGTCTCTGCGATGTCGAGATCAAGGAGGCCGAGGACGGCGATCCGGTGCTGCGCGGCCATGTGCTGATTGCGCCGGGCGACAGACATATGCTGCTGGAGCGGCAGGGTGCACGTTATCGCGTTTCGGTCCGCACCGGGCCACTGGTTTCGCGACACCGGCCTTCGGTGGACGTTCTGTTTCGTTCTTCCGCGCGTGCCGCCGGTGCCAACGCCATGGGCATCATCATGACAGGCATGGGTGATGATGGCGCACGCGGCATGCTGGAAATGCATCAGGCCGGCGCCTTCACGGTGGCACAGGACGAAGCATCCTCTGTTGTCTTCGGCATGCCGAAGGAAGCGATCGCCCATGGCGGTGTCGACAAGGTTCTGCCACTCGACAGGATCGCGCTGGAAATTCAGGCCGAAGACCGCCGCCGCTGATGGCGCGACCCTTTTTTACCCGGCATTAACCAAACTCGCCAATGATGGCGGTAACACCATGCGACAGGTGCGTTCCGCGAGGCATGACCGTCTCCGCCCAGTTTTCCGGATCATGCCATGCCAGTTATCACCTTCGCGAACACCAAGGGCGGCGCCGGGAAAACCACGGCGGTTCTTCTCCTGGCGTCCGACTTGGCGCGGCGCGGATCGCGGGTTTGCGTCATCGATACCGATCCACAGCGCTGGATTTCCCGCTGGCGTGAAAAGGCCGATGCGCGTGTCGATTTTTCAGTCATCACCTATGTGACGGCGGCGACGTTACAGCAGCATGTCATCGACAGCCGCCGTGCATTCGATCATGTCATCATCGACCTGCCCGGTGCGCAATCGCCCCTGCTCGCGACTGCGATCGGTCTCTCCAACCATGTGCTGATACCCGTTCAGGGCAGCACCATGGATGCGCAGGGCGGGGCGCAGGTGCTGGAGCTGCTGCGTTATCTCGATGAAAAGGCGAATATCCGGATCGAACATTCCGTCGTGCTGACCCGCGTCAATCCGCTGGTCACGACCCGCGCGCTTCTGGCCGCACGGGAACTGCTGGCGCAAAGGAATGTACGTGTTCTCGATACGCCGATTTTCGAACGTTCTGCGTTTCGCGATATGTTCGAATTCGATGGATGCCTGCATATGATGAAAGCCGGCCATGTCAGCAATCTCGACAAGGCTCTGCAGAATGCCGAAGCTTTTGCCGCCGAGGTTCTCCGTCTCCTTGAGGCCTCCAGCAAAAAAAGCCCTGGCAAACTGATGCAGGCGGCCTGACGCCGGGAACCCTGCGCAGTAAAAGCGCCCCATCGATCCCGTTTAGATCGAATACGCTCTAGAAAAGCGCGTCGGCAAACAGATCGTCGTCATCTTCGACGGTGGCGGGTGCTTTCTGCCCGGGCGCAAGATCGACCGGCAGGTAGCGAAGATGCACGTCGCGCTCCTGCGCCATCGTGTAGATCTTGTAGATGCGTGCCGAAAACGGCTGGATTTTCTCTGCGAAGCCGGAAATGTCTCCGGCGCCGCCGGCGGCCAGCCCGCTTGCCACGTGATGGCATTCTTTCAGGACATCGCCGAGTTCGCTTTCGAAATCGAGCTTGATCACGGCGGCACTGATGCGGCTGAAAACGGCCTGACCTTCCGTGGCGAGATCCTGAAGACCGGTTTCCATCTGACCCTTGGCGTGGCTTATGGCTTCCAGTGCTTCGTTCAATGGTTCCCGCAGATCACCGGCGCTCCGGTTCTCAGCCTTCTTCAGATTTGTAATGACGCTTTCGATCCGGTGGAGATCGGCAACGATCGAATCCGCCGGGCTTTCCAGCTTGTCGGCAAAGACCCGCAGCTCGCCGCTGACGACATTGACCGACCGGCCTTCGTCGCCCAGTTTCGAGCAGCGCAGGTTTGAGTTCAGCGCCATATAATGGATTTCAGTCTTGATCGAGCGCAGCACTTCAATGCCGTGCAACAGGTCCTGTGCGGTACCGGTAACGGAAGCGACGACCGCATTGGCATCCGCCATGCCTTCCTGAACGCGCCCGGCCAGATCGCACGCCTTTGCTATGTCCTTCTCAAGCAGCTGCAACGCGCTGCCGCCATCATTGGCAGCATCTTCCACCAGGGTGTCGCGCAGTGAAAGAATGGTTGCGGCATCGTCGGCGAAACTTGAGATGCCTGCAAAAATCTTGCGGCAATCCTGCTGGAAGGTGGTTGCCATCTCGTCGATCTGGGCGCTGACCATCTCGAAAACGGTGTCGTAAAGAGCGTCCATTTCGGCGGAATTTAACGCCAGCGCCTCTTCGGAATTCAGATAATCGCTGAACAGGGCGAGTGTCGTCTGCACATGTTCGACACGTTGGCGGGTGATGTCGCCGATCTGGAGGGAGGACAGCGTTGCCGCTATCTTGCCCTGCACGCCCTGCGCGACGGATTTCACCTTGGACGCCATGGCCGTCATGGCGCGATGCTGTTCGCCGATGCGACCGGAATTTGTCTTCAAACCTCCGACGATGCCTGGGATCGTTGCTTCGAAATCGGCGCCGATGACGGATGAGACGTCGCGCGCTCTGGCAAGCTGCTTGTCCATGAGATCGAGATATTGCGCGAATTTGCCGACTTCAGTACCGCCGAAATGGATGCGTTCGCGGATTTCCTCGGCAAAGGAGGAAAATTCGGCGATGCCTGCGCCGGTGATCTTTACCGTGACCGCAAAGGTTTTCAGGTAACGGATCGTCTCGCGGATATCATCGACATGGCCGTTTGCAGACTTGCAAAGGGAACTCATTTCAACGAAGGCGGCCTGTCGCAACTGTTCGGTTTCCGGCAGGCGGACCATGTCCTCAATGGTCTTTTGCATGTTGGCCATTGCCGCATCCGCGGTATCGCCGTCCATCGAACCCGTCATGCGGTCCAATATGGTGATGAGCTGGTTCAGGATGTCCATGACTGAAACGAGCACGGATCCGCCTTCGAGAAAGGTCTTCTCGATACGAGACTGTGCGGTTGCAAGGCGCGCGGTCAGGTACGCTTGCGGATCACTGGCTTCAGCTTTTGGTTGATTTTTCACGACGGTACTGTTTCCCATACTCGGATGGCGTGATCCTAGAGAGCAGGAAGAAACGGACAGTGAATATTCTGAGTTGATCGGGAGTTAACAACTCAATTGGTTGACGAATTCCTCTCCCCCTGGAAGGCCTTCTCGGGGCTTATCGAATCTGGACGTGGTCGGCGCCTACCGGAAAAGTCAGTTGTACCCTTGCGCCATCGCCCGGCATTGAGCTGATATGCGCCTCGCCGCCGCTCTGCCGGACGAAGCCGTAGACCATTGCAAGGCCGAGGCCTGCCCCGCCGTGTTCCTGCCGGGTGGTGAAATAGGGCTCGAAGGCCTTGTCCACCGCCTCGGGCGTCATGCCCACCCCCTCGTCGGTGACGGCGATCACAAGTGCATCCTTCTCGGAAGCGGCGCTGATCGAGATCAGGCCACCATCGGGCATGGCCGCTGCCGCATTCAGGCAAAGGTTGAGGATGGACTGCTCGAGGAGGGCAGGGTCTAGCGCAATCGAGGGAAGATCCTCGTCAATCTCCAGCGCAATCCGGCATTTCGGACCGACTGCAATCTCAAGGATATCGGCCATGCCGCGCAGCAGGTTTGCGACGTTGATGAAGCTCGCATGAATGGGCTGCTGGCTGCCGATGGTCAGCATGCTGCTGGCCAGAGAACGGCCGCGATCCGCCGCCTTGCGGATACGGGCGATATGGCGTTTCTGGCGATCGTTGAAACCAGTTTCGCGCTCCAGCAGGCCGAGGCTGCCGGTGATGATGCCGATCATGTTGCCCACTTCATGACTGACCTGATGGGTCATGCGCATGATGCCATCAAGCCTCTGGGCTTTTGCGGCCTCCGCCTCCTGACGATCGAGAGAAGTTACATCCCGCGCCAGCAGCACGATACCGCCATCCGGCTGGCGTGACATCGATACTTCGATCACTCGTTGATCTCCAGTGCGATGGCGCACGACTGCCCGGTCCATCAACTCGCCTCGGCCGCTCTCGAAAGGGAACAGTGCGGGATCGATCTCCGGTATCGGTTCGACAAAACGGCGAAGCGGCAGCTTACGCGACGAGCCGGAACGACCGACAAGTTCTATGATCCGGCGGTTCATGGTGATTGGCCGACCGGTCGGATCGAACAGCGCTATTCCCTCATTCATGTTGCGGAAGGTCGAGCGGATGGTTCGGGCCGCCGCTTCCGCCGTGCGCCGCAGGCGGGAGACACGATCGACGCTGTCATGGAAAGCCCGGAAAGCATCGAGCAGGCGGATCAGTTCCGTCTCCGATCCGGTGTAGGATGGCGGGCCGACATCCTTTTCACCCTTGGCGAGCGCGTTCATGCCGTTGGAAAGCGTCGCGATCCCGCGTGAGACACGCATCACTGATCGAATCGAGAATGTTGCCATGACCAGAACCAGAAGCGAAGCGACTGCGACGATGACCAATAGGCGGCTCAGAGCGTCCGAGGTCGAGATCAGATCCTCGTTGAGGCTGCGGGCAACCGCATCGCTCTGGGTTTCGGTGACATGGGACAGATCGCGCGACACAATGTGAAGCCGCGACACCGAGGCGCGGATCGCAAACATTTCCAAGAGGTAACGGCTCTGCGCTTCAAAGACCCGCTCATAGGGTTGCAGCTCGGCCACGGGGAGCCGCTCTCCGGGATAACCTTCCTGGCGCGCGGTGGTTTCGGCAACATAGCGGCGGCGCAGCTCACCAAGCTGGAAGAGGCTGTCGGATGCGGATGCGGCCTGCACGATGCCGTTCATCCGCCGGCGCAGTTCGGGATCGGTGATGCCGCGACCCGTGGCAATTTCGCCAAGCGCGGCTGCCGCTTCCGCCTTGTGGCCCTGCGCCGCATCGGCATCCTTTGCCAGATCCAGCGTCTGTGTTCTGATCAATTCAAGGAGTTCGACGATGCGCTCGTTGGCAAAGCCGCGGGCGACCCGATCACCGTTGCCTGGCCCTGTCATCTCCAGCAGGATATCGACCTGCTGGACCACGGACCGGCTTTCGCTGGAGACGCGATAGGGCGAGGCGGCATTCATCAGGAAAGGTGCACTCGAGACGAGGTCGGAGACCTGCCGCGAAACCAGCGATGCCTTGGCAAGGCTGGAAAAGGCCTGCAGGCCGTAGGCGGCCATTTCATCGCGAGCGCGTTGCAGGCCGTAGATGGCGATGGCGGATAGGCTGAAGACGAGGATGCAGATGAAGACGATCGCAAAGGGCAGGCGAAAGGCGATCGAGGAAAGGAAGGAGCGGCTGATCACGGAGAAAGCTCGCCCTCGTCGGTGTGGAGCACATAACCCCTGCCGCGCCGCGTCTTGATGTGACGCGGCAGATCGGGGTTTCGCTCGATCTTGCGCCTCAGCCGCAGCACCAGCACATCGACGTTTCTATCGATATAGCGGTCGCTTTCCGAGCCCAGCCTGTCGAGGATCTGGGAGCGACTGACGGGCTGGTTGGGCGTTTCGGCCAGAATTTCCAGAAGTGCGAATTCGGCACTTGTCAGCGTTCTGCTGCGATCGGTCAGGCAGACCGCCTGTCGGGCATTGAGATCAATCGCCCAGTCGCTGAGGAGCAATGCTGCCCGGCCGTGGTCGCGCTCACTGTCCTTTTCCTGCTTCAAGGAGGGGATCGTCCGGCGCAGAACGGCCTTGATCCGTGCCGTGAGTTCGATCGGTTCGAAGGGTTTGACGACATAATCGTCGGCCGCTGTTTCCAGGCCGAGAACCCGGTCGGCGGCGCTGCCGGCAGCCGTTACCATGACGATGCCGATATCGACCTTGCTGCGTAGTCTCTGGGCAAAGGTGCGGCCGGAGGTGCCGGGCAAGTTGTGGTCCACGAGCACCAGCTGCATCACGTCCTTCGCCAATATCTCGTCCGCTTCCTCGGCGGAGCGCGCGCAGGTGGGCAGCCAGCCCTCGGCCTCGACGAGGTCCGAGATAAGCTCTGCCATATCCGGATCGTCCTCGACGATCAGAATGCGAACCTTCTGATTAAGCACTGCGTATTCCTCCCGCCATCATCATAGGCGCGGCAGACGCGATCTTCAAAGCCTAGCTGGTTATCCGCCCTGTCATATTTGTAATATCTGTAATCTTGTTCGGAAAGATTGGTAACCATTCTTCGATTGCGGTGCGGTCAGGATGTGACATGCTAATGGCGGAGATTGGAACGGGGAGGTTCCAAGCAGGGAGGCTCAGTTGAGAGCATTGACCGCACTTGCGGCGAGCATGGCCTTATGGCTGTGCGGCGCAGGGCATGGCATGGCCGCGACGAAGTTAAACGTCCTGTGCGGCGTCGACGAGGCTTGGTGCTTGACCATGCAGCGGGCTTTCGAAGCGCGGATGGGGGTCGAGATTTCGATGGTTCGCAAGAGCACCGGCGAAATCCTCGATCAGATTCGTGCCGAACGCGCCCATCCGACTGTCGACGTCTGGTGGGGCGGTACCGGCGACACTCATTTGCAGGCGGGTTCGGAAGGCCTTCTGGAAGAGTATCAGCCCGCCCATCAGCAGGATCTGCTGCCATGGGCGCAGAATTTCAATGCGATGTCGGGATCGAAATCGGCCGGAATCTATGCTGGTGCGCTCGGTTTTGCCTATAATTCGGAACTGCTCGCCAAGAACAATTTGCCGGCCCCGACATGCTGGAAGGATCTGGCGAAGGAGATTTATCGCGGCCATATCCAGACCGGCAACCCGAACTATTCGGGCACGGCCTTCACCATGCTTGCCACGCTTGTCCAGCTCTTTGGCGAGGAGGAGGCTTTCAGTTTCATGGGCAGGCTTAACCAGAATGTGGTGAGTTACACCAAGGTCGGCTCGGCGCCCGTAAAGGCGGCGGCGCGGGGGGAGGTTCTGATCGGGATTTCCTTCATGCATGACGCCGTGACACAGAAGATCGAAGGCTTTCCGCTGGTGATCGTCGCCCCTTGCGAGGGAACCGGTTACGAGATCGGGGCGGTCAGCATCGTCAAGGGCAACCACAACGATGCGCTGGCGCAGGCGTTCGTTGAATTCGCGCTGACCCCGGAAGGACAGGCGACCGGGGCAAAGGCGGGGCAGAACCAGGTGCCATCCAACGCCCGGGCGACATTGCCGCTGACGGCGCCCGATATATCGATGATCAAGATGGTGGATTACGACTTCGCCACCTTTGGCCAACCCGAAGAGCGAAGTCGATTGTTAAGCCGCTTCGACAACGAAATTCACCCGACCCAGTAGGGGTCAGCAATCCAAGACCGAAAATACAGACAGCGTGGCAGCACAAGATGCCGCGACCGGCAGCGCCATGTTTGTGGACTGCCGAACCATTCAGACGCAAGCTACAGGAGGATAACCATGCGACTGACGATACTTTCCACATTGCTTTTTGCCGGTACGGCACTCGGCACCACATCGGTGCAGGCGGCAGGCGAGCTTAACCTGATATGCTCTGCCGATGTCGTCATCTGCGAACAGATGAAGGGCGATTTCGAAAAGTCGCATGACATCAAGGTCAATATGGTTCGCCTGTCTTCCGGCGAAACTTATGCCAAGGTGCGTGCGGAAGCCCGCAACCCGAAGACCGATATCTGGTGGGCCGGCACCGGCGATCCGCACATGCAGGCGGCCTCCGAAAACCTGACGCTCGAATACAAGTCGCCGATGCTGGATCAGCTGCAGGACTGGGCCGTCAAACAGGCGGAAAGCACCGGTTACAGAACCGTCGGCGTTTATGCCGGCGCGCTGGGCTGGGGTTACAACACCGAAATCTTCAAATCCAAGGGTTACAAGGAGCCGAAGTGCTGGGCCGATCTGCTGGCACCGGAACTGAAGGGCGAAATCCAGATCGCCAATCCCAACTCTTCGGGCACAGCCTATACGGCGCTTGCCTCGCTCGTTCAGATCATGGGCGAAGACCAGGCGATCGATTATCTGAAGAAGCTCAACGCCAACATCTCGCAATATACCAAGTCCGGCTCCGCGCCGGTGAAGGCGGCAGCGCGTGGCGAGACGGCACTCGGCATCGTCTTCATGCATGATGCCGTGGCGCAGACAGCGGAAGGTTTCCCCGTCAAGTCCATCGCGCCCTGCGAAGGTACCGGCTACGAAATTGGCTCCATGTCGATCATCAAGGGTGCCCGCAACCTCGAAAATGCCAAGACCTGGTACGACTGGGCGCTGAAGCCAGAGGTCCAGTCACGCATGAAGGACGCCAAGTCCTTCCAGCTTCCATCCAACAAGACCGCGGAAGTGCCGAAGGAAGCGCCGAAGTTCGAGGACATCAAGCTCATCGACTACGACTTCAAGACCTATGGCGACCCGGCCAAGCGCAAGGCGCTGCTGGAACGCTGGGACCGCGAGGTCGGTGCAGTCGCAAACTGATCTGAACTCCGGCGATCGGCATCCCGGCTTTTGAAAGCCGGGATGTCCGCCGTTCTTTCATCGGCATGAAATAAGCGAGGTCGGCCATGACACGTGGCAATCGCAGGCTGAACATTGTCCTGGCGCTCGGGGCTTTTGCCCTGGTTTTTCTTCCCTGGTATCGCATTGAAGGCGGCTTCTTCAGCTTCCGCTGGCTGTCTGAGTTTCTCTCTTCCCCCAGCAATGCGCCCGGTGTGCTGCAAATATTGGTTTATGGAAAACCCTGGCTTGCCGGTGCCGGCCTGTTTTTCCTTGCCGGATGCCTTGTCCGCCCGATCGGCGATCCGATGCTGCGGGGCAAGCTGCTTGCGTGGATTGGTGCTGCCGGTCTCGTGGTTCTGATTTTGCAGGGATTGGCGATCGGCTTTACCGGCTGGACATGGAGCGTCAGTGAAAACCTGTTCGGCGTGCTTTCCGATGGCCAGCCCGCCATGGGCGCCGGTGCCGTCGTCATGTCGCTGGTCTTTGTGCTTTTCTTTGCCTTCGGGCTTGCCGAACGCGGCGTGATGAAAGGCGATGCCTTTGTCGTCGGCTCGATTTCCATTCTGGCCTTCCTCGTTACCGTTTTCGTATTCTATCCGATCGGCAGCATGCTGATCGCATCCGTTCAGGATTTCGATGGCTCCTTTAATGCCGATGGCTTCATCCGCAATATCAAGGATCCCGGCATCTGGAGCCTTGGCTGTGTCACGGGTGAAGAGCGCTGCGGCGTTGCCTGGCGAACGCTCTTCCTCGCCTTGATGACCGCCTTCGGCTCCACAGTGCTTGGGTTGGGTTTCGCGCTGGTCGCCACCCGCACCCGTTTTCCGTTCAAGAAGGGCCTGCGTCTTCTGACGGTTCTGCCGATCATAACGCCGCCTTTCGTCATCGGTCTTGCCCTGACGCTGCTCTTCGGCCGCGCCGGTGTCGTCACTGAATGGCTTTCCTATCTCTTCGGCATCGAACCCGGCCGCTGGCTCTACGGCATGACCGGCATATGGATCGCGCAGGTGCTCTCCTTCACGCCGATATCCTTCCTGGTGCTGATCGGTGTCGTCGAAGGTGTCAGCCCGTCGATGGAGGAGGCGTCGCAAACGCTTCGCGCCGACCGCTGGCGCACCTTCTGGCGGGTGTCGCTGCCGCTGATGAAGCCGGGTCTCGCCAATGCGTTTCTCATCGGCTTCATCGAAAGCATGGCGGATTTCGGCAATCCGCTGGTGCTTGGTGGCACGCATGGGGTGCTGTCGACGGAAATCTTCTTTGCCGTTGTCGGTTCGCAGAACGACCCTTCACGCGCCGCTGTTCTCGCCATTATCCTCCTGTGCTTCACGCTTTCGGCCTTCCTCGCCCAGCGTTTCTGGCTGGCCGGCAAGAACTTCGCCACGGTTACCGGCAAGGGCGACAGCGGCGCGCATATCGCGCTGCCACGCGGCCTGTCCATTGGTGTCCATGCCGTCGTCGTGCCGTGGATGGTCTTCACCATCGTCGTGTACGGCATGATCCTCGTCGGCGGTTTCGTGAAGACCTGGGGTCTGGACAATTCGCTGACGCTTGACCACTACATCCGCGCGTTCTCCGTCAGCTTCTCCAACGGCTCGATCGCCTGGACCGGTGTTGCCTGGAACTCCTTCTGGACCACCATGGAGATCGCGCTGGTGTCAGCGCCGCTGACCGCTGCCGTCGGTCTGCTGACGGCCTATATCATCGTGCGGCAGAAGTTTGCCGGTCGGAACATCTTCGAATTTGCCCTGATGATGAGCTTTGCCATTCCCGGAACGGTCATCGGCGTCAGCTATATCATGGCCTTCAACCTGCCGCCGGTGGAAATGACGGGATCGGCGCTGATCCTGATCGCCTGCTTCGTCTTCCGCAACATGCCGGTCGGCGTGCGCGGCGGCATTGCGGCAATGAGCCAACTCGACAAAAGCCTCGATGAGGCCTCGCTGACGCTGCGCGCCGACAGTTTCCGCACGATCAGGAAAGTGATCCTGCCACTGCTGCGCCCGGCGATCACGGCGGCTCTGGTCTACTCCTTCGTCCGAGCGATTACCTCGATCAGCGCCGTCATCTTCCTCGTCAGCGCCCAGTACAACATGGCGACCTCCTACATCGTCGGTCTCGTCGAAAACGGTGAATACGGTGTCGCCATTGCCTATTCCTCCATGCTGATCGTGGTGATGATCACTGTTATCACCGGCTTCCAGCTCATTGTAGGCGAGCGTCGCCTGCGCCGCGAAAACCGCGTCGCGGGACTGCCGTCCGCGTCCTCCGTTCCTCTCGCTCAGGAGAAAACCGCATGATTTCCGTAAAGCCCGGCTCGGTCACCTTTCAGAATGTCCGCAAGACATTTGGCGCCTTCACCGCCATCCCCGACCTTTCGCTCACCATCGAACCCGGCACGCTGGTGACACTGCTCGGTCCCTCCGGTTGCGGCAAGACGACGACGCTGCGCATGCTGGCGGGGCTCGAACATCCGACGGCCGGTCGCATTCTGATCGGCGACAAGGATGTGACCATGCTGCCGGCCAATGAGCGCGATGTCTCGATGGTTTTCCAGTCTTACGCGCTTTTCCCGCATATGACGGCGCTCGACAATGTCGCTTATGGCCTGCAATCCTCCGGACTGCGCAAGGCGGAAGCACGGGAGAAGGCCGAGGAAGGTCTGAAGCTCGTGGGGCTGGCCGGCATGGGACATCGTCTGCCTGCCGAGCTTTCCGGTGGTCAGCAGCAGCGCGTGGCGGTTGCCCGCGCTCTGGTGCTGGAGCCGCAGGTGCTGCTGCTCGATGAACCCCTTTCCAACCTCGATGCGCGTCTTCGCCGCCGGGTTCGTACCGAAATCCGGGAATTGCAGCAGCGGCTTGGTTTTACCGCCGTTTATGTGACGCATGATCAGGACGAGGCGCTGGCCGTTTCCGACCGGATCATCGTGATGAAGGAGGGCGAGATCGCCCAGTCAGGCGCGCCGCGGGAACTCTACGAGGCGCCGGCTTCTTCCTTCATCGCCGACTTCATGGGCGAGGCGAATGTCGTCGGCTGCGAGGTGGTCAGCCTTGAGGGCGCCGATGCGTTGATCCGCGTTGGGGGGATCGATCATCGTGTTGCGGCACGCAACGCTAAACCCGGCCCGGCAAAGCTCGCGGTTCGTCCGGGTTCGATTTCCATCGCCCAATCGGGCGGGCAGGGACTTGCCGGGCGGGTGCTGCACAGTGCCTATCTCGGCGGTCACGTCGAATATGAAGTCGAGACCGATATCGGCACGCTCTTCATCATCGACCATGCGGTCGAGACCAGCCTGCCGCCCGAAAGCGATGTCACACTCGGGTTCAAGAACCGTGGCATTGCCTTGATCCAGGCCTGAGTTTCAAAGCGTATCGCGGCGGCCCTCTCAAATGTCCTTTGCGAGACGCAGCGCATCGTAGATCGCCGCATGTGTATTGCGTGCGGCGACCGCATCGCCGATGCGGAACAGCCGGTAGGCACCGCCAGGGTTGCGCTCGACGGTTTGGGCGGAGCCCTCCAGCAAGGCGTCGTAGGATATTTCGCCGAGGTTCCTGGAGCCGGGCTTGAGGTCGAAATAGAGATCGTCCAGCGGCACCGTGCCGTGATTGACGACGATCTGGTCCACGGTCTTTGATTTCGTCACGCCGCCATAATCGCTGCCGACGTGGGCGACGAGCTGGTTGCCGTTTCTTTCCGCCGCTTCCAGCCGATAGGTGACGGTGAAGGTGACGTCGAGTTTTTGCAGTGAGCGCATGTAAGGAACCAGGTTCATCGCCATGACTTCGGGCGCGAAGGCGCGATCCGGGGTCATGATCTCCACTTTTGCGCCCGCCTTTGCGAGAAATTCTGCTGCCTGCAAGCCCGCATGGTCGCCGGCATCGTCGAAAACCAGCACATTCGTTCCCGGCTTGACGTCGCCGGAAATGATATCCCACGAGGAAACGACCAGATCATTGCCGTTTGAAAGCACATCGGTATGCGGCAATCCGCCGGTGGCGATGATGACGACATCAGGGCTTTCCGAGAGCACCGTGTCCGCTTCCGCCCAGCTGTTGAAGTGAAAGGTAACGCCGAGCCTTTCGCACTGGCTCATGCGCCAGTCGATAATGCTGATCATTTCGCGGCGGCGTTCGCTTTGCGCGGTCAGGCGGATCTGGCCGCCCGGATCGTTTGCGGCCTCGAAGACGACGACCTCATGGCCGCGTTCGGCACAGACACGCGCAGCCTCCAGCCCGGCCGGACCGGCGCCGACGATCACGACCTTCAGGCGTTCCGTCGCCTTGGTAATTTCGTGCGGCATCGTTTCTTCGCGGCCTGTCGCCGGATTGTGAATGCAGAATGCGAGGCCGCCCTGATAGATGCGGTCGAGACAGTAGTTGGCGCCAACGCAAGGCCTGATATCGTCCTCCCGCTTTTCCATGATCTTGCGCACGATATGCGGGTCCGTCATGTGGGCGCGGGTCATGCCGACCATATCGACCTTGCCGGAAGCGACGGCGTATCTGGCGGTGGCGACATCCTGGATCTTGGCGGCGTGGAAGGTGGGGAAACTGGTTGCCGCGCGGATTTCGCCCGCGAAGTCCAGATGCGGCGCGTTCGCCATGCCTTGAATGGGAATGACGTCGGTCAGGCCGGGATCGGTGTCGATATGGCCCCTGATAACGTTGAGATAGTCGATCAGGCCGCTATCCCGCAACCGGCGCGAGATTTCGAGGCCTTCCGCCTTTCCGGTGCCGCCTTCAAGACATTCGTCGGCGGTATAGCGAACCCCGAGGATGAAATCGTCGCCGACACGTTCGCGCATCGCCCTGAAGACGTCGAAACAGAAACGCATGCGGTTGTCCAGCGAGCCGCCATAGGGGCCATCCAGCTCGTTGGTCAGCGGCGAGACGAACTGGTCGATGAGATGGCCATAGGCTTCAAGCTCCACCCCGTCCATGCCGCCCGCCTTCATGCGTTCCGCAGCGTCGGCGAAGTCCTTGATGATGCGCTCGATATCCCAATCCTCGATCTTCTTCGGGAAAGCGCGATGCGCGGCTTCCCGCTGGTGGGATGGTGCCAGCACCGGCAGCCAGTCGCCCTTGTCCCAGCGCGTGCGGCGGCCGAGATGCGTCAGCTGGATCATGATCGCTGCACCCTCTTCATGCACGGCGTCGGTCATTTCCCTGATCCACGGAACGATTTCATCCTTGTAGGCCAAGAGGTTGTTGAAGACGGGCGGGCTGTCTTTCGAGACGGCCGCGGAGCCTGCCGTCATCGTCATGGCGACGCCGCCCTTTGCCCGCTCGAGCGTATAGGCGCGGTAGCGCCCTTTCGGCATGCCGTCCTCCGGATAGGCGGGTTCATGCGAGGTAACGATGATGCGGTTTCGCAGGGTGAGATGCTTTAGCTGGTAGGGCTGAAGAAGGGGGTCATTCGACATGGCGACCGTGCTCCGAGAACGTTTATCGGAGAAGGCTAAGCGGGAATGTACATAGGTGTCAATTAATAAAACACTTGTGTTTATTCATTCGACATGAGTGGACATTCGCCTTGTCGCGACCAGACCGATTTGCTAGGAAATCATCATGGAAGCGACATTGAACGAGACCGGTTGGCGCGGATCGCAGGAGGGCTGGCTTGAGGCCGCCTACCAGGCACTTCTCGAATCCGGCGTGGATTCCGTGAAAATCCTGCCGTTGGCGAAAAAACTCGGTCTGTCGCGCACGAGTTTCTACTGGTTCTTCCGGGATCGGGAGGAGTTGCTGGCCGCACTCGTCTCCCGCTGGCGCGAAAAGAATACCGGCAGCATCGTCAGGCAGTCGGAGGCCTATGCGGAGACCCTGGCCGAAGCGATGCTGAATGTCTTCGATTGCTGGCTGGATGCTGGCCTCTTCGACAACAGGTTCGAATTTGCGGTTCGCAGTTGGGCTCTTCAGTCCGATGATATTCTTGCCGAGGTGCGTAAGGCCGACCAGACGAGAATGGATGCACTTTCGCGCATGTTCATGCGTTTTGGCCATTCCGAAAATATGGCGGATGTGCGTGCCCGCACCACCTATCTCGTGCAGATCGGCTATATCTCCATGCAGTCGGAGGAAGATATGGCCGTGCGCATGAAAAGGATCCCGGACTATATTGCGATCTACACTGGTGAGGTGCCGCAGCAGCGCGAGCTTGACCGGTTTTATGCAAGACATGGGTACAGGCCGGGATAAGGCATCCAAGGTGTGACGGTCGATTTGCGTCTGGCAGGAGGGTGAGAGAAGGATAGTCCGGCTCCTTGCCTGCAATGTAGCTGTAACATTCACCGACCAGTGGTGAGGACGGCAAGAGTTCACCTTTGGGGAAAAGTCATTGCGAATCCTGCTTCTCGAGGATGAACCGGAAATGGCGCGGGCCCTGCTCGAAGCCCTGCGACGGCGTGATGTGCTTGCGGATCATGTCAGGACGATTGCCGATGCCGACGCGCTGGCGCGTGACGGCTCTTACGATGTGCTGGTTCTGGATCGTCGCCTTCCGGATGGTGAAGGGTTGAACCTTGTGTCTTCGCTTCGCAAAGCCAGGCATTCGGTGCCGATCCTCGTTCTGACGGCGCTCGGAAGTGTCGATCACCGCGTTGACGGTCTTGACGCCGGAGCGGATGATTACCTCGCCAAGCCTTTTGCGATCGAGGAATTGCTTGCCCGCCTTCGGGCGCTGCACAGGCGCGGCCCTTCGCTTTCCAGCCAATATGTGAGCTTCGGAAATCTGAGCATTGATCCGAAGAGCAATGAAGTCACGGTTGCCGGTGCCATCATCGAGTTTCGGCGGCGGGAATATCTGGCGCTCGAGGCTCTGATGCGACGCCCGAACCGCATCGTGACGCGTTCCAATCTGGTCGAAGCGGTTTACAACCTGGATGATGAGATCGAATCCAACGCTCTCGACGCCCATATCTCCCGCATCAGGAAGAAGCTCGCGCAGGCCGAAGCCACCGTCGAGATAAGAGCCGTGCGAAACATCGGCTATCTCATCCGGGCGAATACATGAAGCAGGAGCGCAACCGATCCCTGCGGTGGGCGCTGATGAAGCGTCTTTTCGCCTTGCAGGCGTTCTTGCTCGTTCTGTTTGTCATCCTCCTCGTCGGCTGGATCTGGATCATTGATCCACGGCTGGAGGGCGCCAATGAAGAGGCTGTCCGCATCGTTGCGGAAAGCGTGACAAAGGATGGGCAGGGCCGGGCGCAAGTTTTGCCCACGCCCGCATTGGTCGAGCTGAAACAGCGCTATCCGAATCTTTGGTTCTTGGTGCGGGACGCCGATGAAATCGTCCTGCGATATGGAGAAATCCCAGTACCGGCTTTGGCGGCAGTTTTTCCGTCAAGCATCGAAAGGGCGCGTCTGGAAGCGGGGGAAACAGTCCGGGCCACCATGGAAAACCGTAATACGCCTGCCGGGCGGCTGCAATTCATTGCCGGTACGGAAAAAGGCATCCCGAATGACGGCCTCAGCCTATGGATCAGTATGCAGTTAGATCTGGAAAAAGATGCCAACGGCGAGATCCGCTGGCTTACTGTCTTGCCGGGTGTGGGCTTCGTCATTCTTATCGCCGTCGTGCCCATGCTGATCCTGACTGGTATCGCGACATTGATCGTGACCCCGAGGGCGGTCGGCCGTTCACTTGGCGGCCTCATGGAAACGGTCAGCCAGGCGCAATCCATCAATTTCGAGAACCGGTCTGCCCGTATCAATCGTTCCAAGGTGCCCAGCGAAATCATTCCCCTGGTAAATGCCTTCAACGTCGCGCTCTCCAAGCTGGATGAGGGATATAATCGCCGTAACCGCTTTCTTGCCGATGCCGCGCATGAGTTGAGAACGCCGATTGCAATCGCGCGGATCAGGGCCGATCTTTTGCCCGATGACGCGCTGAGCCGACAACTCCGGGCCGATATCGATCGCCTCACACGCGTTGCGCACCAGTTGCTGGAGATGCAGGCGGTCGGCGTGGTGGAATTACCCGCCGAGCGGCAGGACCTGAACATCCTTGTCGAGCGCATCGCGACCGATCTCGCGCCGATTGCGATGGATGCCGGTTACGAGTTCGATTTCGAGCCAAGTGAAGGAGAGGCCGTATTCACGGTCCAGACTTCGATCATCGAGATGGCGGTCGTCAATCTCGTTCGCAACGCAATCGATCATGGCGGCGGCAAGGGTGCTATCACGATCCGGGTCGGTGCTGCGGGCTTCATTGACGTTTGCGATGAAGGGCCGGGCATCCCCGTCTCGGAGCGCGAGCAGGTATTCGAGCCGTTTCACCGCGTCAATACGAACTCGCCAGGAGCAGGCCTCGGGTTGAACCTAGTCCAGAAGGCGGCAGAGATTCATTGCGGACGCGTTGTCTTCCTCGACCTCAATCCCGGTTTTTGCGTCCGGCTGGAAATTCGCTCGGTGGCTTCGAAAGATGCTGCGGCTGACACTGTCTAGCTGACGGGATTTTAAGCGATCAGGCATGTTTCCCCGGCTTTGGCGGCGGCCTGTTGGCCAAGTTTGGCGAGCGGCAGGTCGAAGACCGATCTAAATGATCACGTCATCAAGGCTGGCCTGAATTACCGCTTCTGACCGGCCCATCCGATGAGAAATCCCAGGGAGAACGTTCCAACGAAAACCGTCGCTTCGAGCATCAAAGCGGCGGTCAAAAATCTGGGAGGGCTGAGTTTGAAATCCGGGAACAATCACTCGCATTCGAGTGACGGTTGCCGGAAGCTCGTTACATACCATTCGCCGCCGGAATTGCGTGTGTAGAAAGTGTAGAAGCAGTCGATGCGCTCGACATAACCCGGCGTCTCGGACACTTCGTAACGCTCTCCGCGCCGTGTTGTCCGCACTTCGCCACTCGATGATCCGGCGACAGCCTGTGTCTTGTTCTTCCGCCACTGGTAGGCCTGCTGTCCACCGCCAAGGCTATAGATATTGTCCGGCGGCCCATAGTCCAGCATCACGCTGGTGATGGGCGCGCCGATGTAGCTTTTCATGACTGTCGAGGCGCAGGCCGAAACCAGGATCGATGCTGTGACAAGGGCGAGCGTTGTCAGGAAGGCGGGTGACAATCTCTCGGACATGGGCAAATTTCCTCCGCTGTGGTGAGTTGCCACAGGGATAGGAACCAGCCATTACAAGTACATTGCACGCGAAGGTCGCGACGGGTCAGCGGATCCTTGGGGGATCAGAGACCGGCAATGTTGCGGCCGATGTGGCGCAGGATGCTTTTGAAAAGTTTCACTTCGGGCCGGGTCAAGGCCTTCGATCGCGGTCTTTTCGAACATGGCGGCGATGGGCATCAGTTCCTCGGCAAGTTCTTCACCCTTTGGCGTCAGCGTGATGCGCACGATCCGCGCATTGTCGACAGGTCGCTCGCGGCTGACGAGGTTGCGTCTGACGAGCAGGCCAACAAGCCGGGAGAGCGTGGAAATCTCCACCGACACGAGGTCTGAAAGCTCGGTCAGCGTTTTGCTTTCCTGTTGTCTCAGCGTTGCCAGCACACGATACATCGGCAGGGTGATGTCATAGGATGCCAGCCTCAGGGAGAAGCGCTCTCCAAGCCGAACACCTACCCAGTTGAGCAGGTAGGGTACCGAGTCAGTGAACTGATAAGACACAAGCAAAACCCCGTTTTGAGAAACACGTGCGCGGATGACGTGGCGCACCCATCGGCTGTACCGGCATAATCTATCAGTTTCAATAGTTTCGCTCCAGAAGACCGGGGACGGCGAGGCCATATCGCAGCTTCCTCCGCCATAAAACATTTGCATTGACAAATGTTGCAAATGAAAATATTTAAGAATGCAGGATTTGGGAGGATCTCATGACATCAGCACTGTTTGGCCTGAACAATCTTGCGCCTGAAGGCGTCGGCCAGAATTTCCGCACGACGATGCGCCGTTTTCCGGCGACCGTGACGGTCATCACTGCCTGTGCCACGGGTGATCAGCGCGATCACGGCATGACGGTTACCGCCGTCACCTCGGTTTCGATGGAGCCGCCCTCTCTTCTGGTTTGCCTGAACAACCGCACGTTTCTGCACGAATTGCTGCTCTGCCGGCCCGATTTCATCGTGAATGTACTGACGCAGGACCAGATTGCCTTGTCTGATGCTTTCAGCGGCAAGGTTTCACCGGAGGAGCGTTTCCGCAACGGCGAGTGGCAGCGTCATGACAACGGTGTTCTTTATCTGCCCACGGCCCATGCCGCCATCGCCTGCCGCCGTGTCGCGGCAATGCCATATGGAACGCATACGGTGTTTATCGGACAGGTGGTGTCGGCCGATGTAAGCGAGACGACACGACCGCTGCTTTACGAAAATGCCCAATATTGCGCCGCAAGCCCGGCAGGCCTGTCCGCCTGATATTTCCCGGCTAGACTATTCTCGGAGGAGACAATCATGAACGATATGAGCCATGCGCCGCAGCCGGCGCAAACGAACCCGCATGTCCGCCTCGTCGGTCGCGTTGCCGGTGTAGCGGATCTTTTCCGGTCCAGCGCCCGACAAACAGAGGAGACGCGCCGCGTTCCCGCCAGTCATATCGCGGCGCTGCGCGGCATCGGCTATTTCGATGTCGTCAAACCGCGGGCTTTCGGTGGGCAGGGCGGTGAATTTGCCGAGCTTGTCGAAGCCAATATCGAGCTTTCGGCGGCCTGCGCGTCGACTGGCTGGGTTGCCGGCCTGCTTTCCGCCCATCAATGGCTGCTGGCGATGTTTCCAGAGGAGGCGCAGGCGGATGTCTGGGACGAAAACCCTGACGCGCTTCTGTGTGGTTCCTATGCGCCGGTAAAGATGGCGGAGGCCGCTGACGGCGGTTACCGCCTGAGCGGCAAATGGGCCTTTGCCTCGGGCTGCGAGAATGCCCAATGGTCTCTCTGCGCCGCCATCCTGCCGCCGCAGGGCGAAGGCAGGCCGGTTCCGGCCTTCCTTCTCGTGCCTGCAAGCCAATATGCCATTGAAGACACGTGGCATGTGGTCGGACTGGCCGGCACGGGTTCCAAGACGCTGGTTCTCGATGATGTCTTTGTTCCCAAACATCGGGTTCTGACCTTTCCGGACGCGACCAGCGGCCACACGCCGGGCGGGCGGTTTTATGCGCAGGAAGGTCTCTTCAACATGCCGCTTCTTACCGGCATTCCTTCCTGTCTCGCCTCGGCTGGCGTCGGCGCAGCCAAGGGTGCCCTGGCAGCCTATGTCGATCATGTCGGTGGCCGGGTGACCCGCGGTGCGGTGGCGGGCGGCAATAACCGCATGGCGGAATTTCCAACCATCCAGCTGCGTGTCGCGGAAGCCGCTGCGAGCGTGGATGCCGCTTGTGAAATCCTGTTGCGCGACGTTGCGCGGGCTCAGGCACTCTCACAGGCAAGGCTTGAAGGGCGGGCGGAATTTTCGGTGGACGACCGGCTATTGAGCCGTCGCGGCCAGTCCTTTTCGGTCTCTCTGGCGCTACGCGCCGTGCAGGCACTCAACGATTCCACCGGCGGTGTCGGGCTCGATCTTTCCAATCCGGTCCAGCGGGCCTGGCGGGATGCGAATGCGGTGGGCCGCCATATCAGCATGAACTGGGATGCCGTGGGCACCATGATCGGCCAGAGCATGCTCGGCCTGGAACCCAAGGGCCAATATTGACCGCACACGTGGCGGCAACTGAACAGCGATTTTCGGAGGAAATAACATGCAAGGCAAGGTCGCTCTCGAAGAGCATTTCGCAATCCCGGAAACACTTCAGGATTCGGCCGGGTTCGTGCCCGGTGATTACTGGAAGGAACTGCAGCATCGCCTGCTCGACATTCAGGATACGCGCCTGAAGCTGATGGATGCGCATGGCATCGAAACCATGATCCTGTCGCTGAATGCGCCGGCGGTGCAGGCTATTCCCGACAAGAAGAAGGCGATCGAGATTGCGCGCCGCGCCAATGACGTCCTGGCTGAAGAATGCGCCAAGCGGCCGGACCGCTTCCTCGCCTTCGCAGCCCTGCCGTTGCAGGACCCGGATGCGGCGACCGATGAGCTTCAGCGCTGCGTCAACGATCTCGGTTTCGTCGGCGCGCTCGTCAACGGCTTCAGCCAGGAGGGCGATGGCCAGACACCGCTTTATTACGACCTGCCGCAATATCGTCCATTCTGGGGCGAGGTGGAAAAGCTTGATGTGCCTTTCTATCTGCATCCGCGCAATCCGCTACCGCAGGATTCCCGCATCTATGACGGCCACCCCTGGCTGCTTGGCCCCACCTGGGCGTTTGCGCAGGAAACGGCGGTTCACGCGCTGCGCCTCATGGCATCAGGCCTGTTCGACGAGCATCCGCGCCTCAACATCATTCTTGGCCATATGGGCGAGGGCCTGCCCTACATGATGTGGCGCATCGACCACCGCAATGCCTGGGTGAAGCTGCCGCCGCGCTATCCGGCCAAGCGCCGTTTCATGGATTATTTCAACGAGAATTTCCACATCACCACCTCTGGCAATTTCCGCACCCAGACCCTGATCGACGCCATTCTGGAAATCGGTGCCGACCGCATCCTGTTCTCCACCGACTGGCCCTTCGAGAACATCGATCATGCCTCCGACTGGTTCAATGCGACGAGCATTGCCGAGGCCGACCGGGTAAAGATTGGACGCACCAATGCGCGTCGCCTGTTCAAGCTCGACGGAGCCTGAGCCATGCAGCCGTTCGTCTATACGACGGCCCCGGCCCGCATCGTCTTTGGCACGGGTAGCTCCGTGGGGGTGGCGGAGGAAATCCGTCGCCTCGGGCTGTCACGGGCGTTGGTGCTTTCCACACCCCATCAGAAGGGCGATGCGGAGGCTTTGGCCGCCCGGCTTGGCCCATTGGCTGCCGGTGTTTTTTCCGATGCGGCCATGCACACGCCGGTCGAGGTGACGAAACGGGCGGTCGAGGCCTATCGCGCTGCCGGTGCCGATTGCGTCGTATCGCTCGGCGGCGGCTCTACCACCGGTCTTGGCAAGGCCATTGCCTTGCGCACCGATGCGCCCCAGATCGTCATTCCAACGACCTATGCCGGCTCTGAGGTGACGCCCATTCTTGGCCAGACGGAAAATGGCGTGAAGACCATCCTGCGCGGTCCGGAAATCCTGCCGGAAGTGGTGATTTACGACGCCGAGCTGACACTTGGATTACCTGTTGGCATCAGCATGACCAGCGGGCTAAACGCCATGGCCCACGCGGCAGAGGCGCTTTATGCTCGGGATCGCAATCCCATCGCCAGTATGATGGCGGTGGAAGGGTTGCGGGCGATGATCGAGGCGCTTCCCGGTGTGAGGATGGAGCCGCAAGATACCAAGGCGCGCGAAACGGCACTTTACGGCGCGTGGCTGTGTGGCACGGTGCTGGGCGCTGTTGGCATGTCGCTGCATCACAAGCTTTGTCATACGCTGGGCGGCAGTCTGGACCTGCCGCATGCGGAAACCCATGCGGTGCTCCTGCCGCACACCATCGCTTATGTGGAAGAGGCGGTGCCGGATCAGCTTGCGCCGCTGGCCGCACTTGTCGGTGGCAGGGCAGGGACGGGTCTTTACGATTTTGCCGCCCGGCTCGGCGCGCCGGCAAGCCTTGCAGCACTCGGTGTTGGCGAGGAAGATCTCGACGCTATGGCCGAGCTTGCGACCGCCAATCCTTACTGGTGCCCGCGGCCAGTTGAAAAAACCGCGATCCGCGCCCTGTTGCAACGCGCCTTCGAGGGCGCAAGGCCGGAGTGATCCGGCAAGCGGGGAGCGGCAATGATGGGAGGAGGACATTATGGACATGAAAACAACCGGTGACGACGGCTATTTCGTCGAGGAACGTTCGGCCGAAACCGTGATTGCCCGTATGCGCGATTGTGACGATCCGCGTCTCAAGGAGATCATGGCGGTCGTCACCCGCAAGCTTCACGAGGCGGTGAAAGAGATTGAGCCGACTGAAGAGGAATGGATGAAGGCGATCCATTTTCTGACCGAGGTCGGCCAGATCTGCAATGAATGGCGGCAGGAGTGGATCCTGTTCTCCGATATTCTCGGCGTTTCCATGCTGGTCGATGCGATCAACCACCGCAAGCCGAGCGGCGCGTCGGAATCCACCGTTCTCGGGCCTTTTCATGTGGCCGATGCGCCTGAGATGCCGATGGGCGCCAATATCTGCCTCGACGGCAAGGGCGAGGACATGCTGGTAACCGGCCGCATTCTCGACACCGACGGAATGCCGGTCGCAGGCGCCCGCATTGACGTCTGGCAGGCCAATGACGAAGGTTTCTACGACGTGCAGCAGAAGGGCATTCAGCCCGATTTCAACCTGCGTGGCGTATTCGTCACCGGTGAGGACGGACGCTACTGGTTCCGGGCGGCGAAGCCGAAATATTACCCGATACCGGATGATGGCCCTGTCGGGCAGCTTCTGCGGGCCATGGGGCGTCATCCCTACCGACCAGCGCATCTGCACTACATCGTTTCGGCAGAAGGCTTCACCACGCTCGTCACGCATATTTTCGACCCTGATGATCCTTACATTCGTTCGGATGCGGTTTTCGGTGTGAAGGAAAGCCTGCTGGCCGATTTTCAGCGCGTGGAGGATGCGCAGAGGGCGCAGGAGCTTGGGTTCGCCAACGGCTGGTTCTGGTCGGTGGACCACGATTTCGTGCTCGCCCGATGACCGCCGGTAGCGACCGTCCCCGGCTCTATGTGCGTTTTGCGGAAAGTGATCCCGCTGCCGCTGAGCAAAGGTTGGCGCAGATGAGTGCCCACAAGGCTCATTTACGCAACGAAGATGGCGTTCCGGAAGGATTCAGAATTCTCGCATCCGGCCCGATGCAGGCGGAAAGCGGAGGGTCTGCCGCGGCCCTCATCATTGCTGAAGCCCGCTGTATCGAGGACGTCATGGCTTTTAGCGACGCCGACCCTTTTGTCATTCACGGCGTCTATAACCGCATTCGTATTTTGAGCTGGACGCCGACTTTGTCGAGGATTTCGGGGCTGGAAGGCGACTGAAATCCACGCCTCCAATGGCTGTTGGCAATTGTTAATATTTCAATTGCAATTTTTGCAAACGCAACATGTAATCGAAGGCGGGTGATACCGGCGATATGTGTCTTGACAGGAGCGAGACGCACATCAGGGTGGAGCAAGCCGGGCACCCAGGGAGCAATCGCAGGAACGGGAAGACGTCGATCCATTCCGGGTGGCGCGTTCATGCGTGAAAGGGAGGAATATGTCCACGAATTATATGAGCGCCGCCTCGGTGCGGACGAAGAACCCGGCTGGCGTCATCGCGACATGCGGCCTGATGATCATGTTCGACGGTTACGATCTTGTCGTTTACGGCGCGGTTGCACCGGCGTTGCTGAAAGAAGGCGCATGGGCGCTCAATCCGGCCATGGTCGGGCGCGCTGCCGCCTTGACGCTGGTGGGCATGCTGCTCGGCGCGCTGTTTGCCGGCACCATGGCGGACCGTATCGGCCGCCGGAAGGTCGTTCTCATCAGCCTTGCCGGATTTTCAGCGATGATGATTGCCTCGGCCATGACGCCGAACTTTCTTGCTTTCGAAATCACGCGCTTCTTCGCCGGTCTCGGCCTTGGCGCGCTCTTGCCGACGGTGACGGCGCTGGTGCTGGAGTTCTCGCCGCCCAAGCGCAGGGCGCAGGCAAATTCCCTTTCCTTCCTCGGTTATCTTATCGGCGGCATCATTTCCGGCCTCATGGGTATTTTGCTTCTGGAGAGCTATGGCTGGCGGCCATTGATGCTGATCGGCGGCCTGCCGCTTATTCTTCTGCCGATCTTCATGCGGTTCCTGCCGGAATCGCCGGAATGGCTGGCAAGCAAGGGCCGGCAGGCAGAGGCAGACGGGATTTGCGACACTTACGGCCTGCAACGCATTACGCCGCATGCCAAGATCCAAAAGGGCGGCGTGGGCGCCCTCTTCTCGGAAGGCCGGCTGCTTTCGACGCTGAATGCCTGGGGCATTCACTTTTGCTCGCTTCTGCTGACCTTCGGCATGGTCAACTGGCTGCCCACCATCATGAACAAGATGGGCTACGACATCAGTTCGGCGCTCAGCTTTTCCATCATGCTCAATGTCGGAGCCGCAATTGGCATTCTCATCGGCGGGCGTTTCGCCGACAAGGGTAACGTTAAAGTGGTTGTGGCCGTCCTTTTTGCCATTGGTGCGGCCTCGATCTGGGCGTTGACGGTAAACAAGGGGCCGTTGCTCTATCTCTTCGTTGCCCTTGCGGGTGCGGGAACGATTGGAACCCAGATTCTTGCCAACGTTCTGGTCGGGCGGCTTTATCCTGTCCATATTCGCGGTACGGGTCTTGGCTTTTCCCTGGCCGTCGGGCGGCTGGGCGGCATCGCCGGTCCGATGATCGGCGGTCTCGTGCTGCAACGGGGCCTGGCTCCGGAGTGGAACTTCTACATTTTCGGCTCGGTCGCGCTGGTCGGGCTGGCTTTGACCGTATTGACCCTGCTCTACCGCACTTCAGGCGACGGGCGGGTTTGACTAAGATGATGTTGGCCGCAGGGCAAAACCTGCGGCCAGCACTAATAGATGGTCTAACCTCTGCGGCGGCTGCGGAGTTGCCCCAACGTCGCGAGTGTATTGCCGCTGATGGACGTGCTGCCGCTGCCGAATAGAGCGAGACGCGGATCCGACGTTGCGTTGTTCGCTTCGAATGTCAGCAAAAAGCGATTGACCAGTTTTTCGACCTTCTTGGGGTCCTGCAGGTCCTTTATCTTCAACTTCTTCTCGATCATCTTTGCCTGCGCATCCACCTTGGAGTTTGCGGTTTCTGCGGGAATTCCAAGGGCGGTGCGGGTGAACTCCGCAAGCGCATTATCGGCGAGTATGTCGTAGGGATTGGAAATGCTGGCAGCCATGCGCTTGAAATAGAGCGCAAGGCGAACGCCGGAATTTTCTTCGCCGACCCGCTGTTCCAGCGTCTGCCGAACATATTTGTCGCGTGTTTCCATGAGGCTGCGGGTGTTCTGCACGCTCTGGCCGGCTTTCGCGACGATATTCCCCTTGGCGTCGAAATTGAAGGAGCCGGCAAGTGCGCGGAAGCGGGCATCTTTTTCGGTATTGGCGAAACTTTTGGGGTCCTTGAGGTCGGACTTGAAGATCTTCTTGAGGTAGTCGGTGGTGACCGTTTTGGGGTCGATACGCTGCGCAATCAGCATGAAATCGAGAAGGCGGCGGTCGGAGAGCAATTGATCGACGGTTTCAATCGTTTCCATTTTCTGGCGATAGTAGGTGACCTCCTTTTCGCCTTTCTCCCTGACCTTTTTGTCCTTGTCCCAACGGGTAACTTCCTTCAGATAATTTCGCGATATTCGAGTGATCTCGTTTTCCGACTGGGCGAGCCGGGGTGAGCCGATCTTGCCCTCGGCATCAAAGTTGAAAGCCTTGGCCAGCCGCACGAAACGCTCGTCTTTCAAAGTATAAACGTAACTTTTCGTGTCTGACAGATCGCTGGTAAATACCCGTTTCAGCGTGAAGGACGAGGCTTCTTCAGCGGTAATATCGAAGGCCTTCAGGGCGAAGTTTCGAATGATGACCGCGCCCTGCGCGTTCGACAGAAAATCCTCGAGATTTTTCGTCAGGCCGATGTAGCGCTGGTAGTTCTTGATTGCCTTTTCGTCCGCTGCTTCGTCCTTGTCATCGTAACGGCTGAAGTAGAGGTTCATCATGGTGTTGAGCTGTTCGGCGGTCTGCGCGACCTTGCCGGTCTTGATCTTGCCATCCGCACCGAAATTGAAGGCGCGTGCCAGATCGACAAGACCTTTGTCCTTCTCCTTGTGGATAGGGCTTTGCGGATCATTCGGATCCTGCAAGACGGCCCAGCCGATTTTCTTGTCCGTCTCATCATTGTCGGTCAGATTGAAGCTGACGATGAGCATCGTTCTCAGGCGCGCAAACTGCGTCATCTGGCTGGCCTCGGTGATGGTTTTCATCTTGTCGGCGAAATACTCGCGGTTGAGAACAGCTCCGGCCTGTGTCAGGCGGGGATTTGAAAGAACGTAGGTTTCGTTAATCAGTCGCCTCTGCGCAGTCGTCTGCGCCGGCATGCCGTCATCTACGCGGCCGTCGTCCCGGAAATTAAACGCGGCCGCCATCTCGAACAGTTTGTTGGCATCGTTGATACGCTTGTTATATTGGCTGATCAGGTAGTCGATCTTTGCGAGCGCCGGTTTGTCGGTGGACGCGACGCCTGCACGTTCTATGCGCAGATCGGCCGCCTTTGCCTTCCACTCCGGTATCAATGACTTGTAGGTCTTGTTGATGTAGCTATCGGCATTGCTGATATCGCTCGTCAGAACGTTTTTGACGTGCTTGTAGCTGAAGGTCTCGGGGTCGATGCCGAAGGATTTGAAGATATAATCCCGAAGCCGCGTGTTCTTGAAGATATCGTCGACATGCCCGACCTTCTCGATGGCAATGTTATAAAAACGGGTCTCTTCCTTTAATTCGGTGCCTTCCTGTTCGATCGTAGCGTGATAGGTGGCAATCAACCGGTCCTGCTGGGATTTTGTCTGAACCGATTTTTCCGCTTTGATCGTGCCGAAATCGAAAGAGGCAGCGAAGTCGCGGTATCGCGTATCCTTCAGTTTGTTTGCGAAGCTGTTCGGATCGTTGAGATTGCTTTCCAGCACCTTCTTCATGAAGGCGGTGGCATAGATCATTTCCTCCAGTCCATGTGCCTTCATGGCGTAGGAATAGAGCCGGAAGTCCTTCAGGAACGCGTCGAGGTTTTTGACCTTGCCGATATTATCCGCATAATATTTGGCGTCGCGCGATACGACGGGGTCGTTCGCGACGCGTTTCAGCGACAATTCCATATCACGATTGTAAAGAGCGTAAGTCGTATATGCGGGCAGCACCATTTGTCTCCGAAAAAACTATGGCAAAATCTGTGCGTGAACCAGTTATGAAGCGGATAATTGCAGTATAGTCTTGCGCGTAGCTGTATAATTAAAAGTAATATTTAGAGTAAATATTTTGTATTATTAAATTAGTTGAGATTTATATTGATTGTTTGGTGCGTGGCTGCGTTCAGATCGCGTGCAGGCAGAAGCGGCCCCAAGCGCCAACGCCAACACCACGCCGGCAGACAAAGGGGAAAGACTTGGCAAAAGCTGAGGGCGGCACATTTGTCCGGGCTGTTGGGACAGACATGCGAAAATACCGCTGGCAGCGTGTTCAGCGCTATCCTGAGGCAAGGCCGGATTAGAGGCTTTTTCTAGGGCAGTTCCGGGTACCGCTACGGGTTCTTGCGGGAGACGGGGGCGATGGTCGCCATCTGCAACAAAGTGCGCTCATTCGTGCGTTTGGCTCGCGCCAATGCATCGTCGCGGTCTTCCGGCAGCGTGTAGGTCATGTAGGACAGCGAGGTTTCGAGGTCGTTATTGTTGTGTCCGAGGATGGCCGCGAAATAGCTGTTCTTGGTGACATGGGGCGGCGCGAAATTGTGATACGCCACCTCCGCATAAAGGTGCCGCAAGCCATAGGGCTTGGGCAGTTCTTCCTTCGGCCAGAGATCCTCGAACAGATTAAAAACCGTGTCCCGAAGCAGCAGGCGGGTTTCCGATGAAAAATCGTCGATCGACATGCCGCGCCACAATTTTCCCTGCCCGCTTTCGCGCAGGCGCTGGTAGGCGGACAGGATGGTTGCGGAGCGTGCAAGGACCGGAATCTCGTAGGTAATCCCGAATTTCGTTCCTTCGCCCTGCTTCGTCTTGGCCTGGCCGTTAAACAGGATGCTCCATTTGGAAACGCCCTTGCCATAGGGGGCGGGTGAAAACTCGGCCTGCGTAAAGACCTCGTAGGGGCGTCGCCCCGTCATGCCGATCAGGCCGATGCCGATCATCAGCGGATCGTTGGACTTGAGACAATCCTCGCAAATCTTCAGAACCTGCCGGTAATTTTCGAAAGTGATCAGCGCACCATGCTTGTTGGCGATCTTCTCCATCTTCACCCGGCGTGCCTCGTCATACATTGCGGCATCGCCGGTGGCGATCTTCAGCATTGGATGCTCGTCACCGAAGGCTTCGCGGATGGCGTTACGATATTTGGTGATGTAGGAAATGATCGTCGTCTGGGCGCGGCCCTTTATGACGGCGATTTCGGCGTCCCACAAGGCCTGCATCTCTTCTTTCGAGCCCAGGCCGTTCATCGCTGCAATAAAATCCGCGATCCGCAAAAGCACTGTCGGCTTGCGGCCGGCGGTGTTGAACTCCGCCCGTTCGATCTTTTCGACAATGGAGGTCGCCACGCCGGTTTTCGGATAGTCGGCCCGCTCTATATAGGTCTTCAGCCGCTCCCGCAGCTTTTTCATGTTGCAGATGGCAAGCGGGGTGCTCTTTGCGCCAAATTCGGCCTTCAGGGCATAGCGATATTTCATGATGTAAAGTTCGAGCGTCTTTTCCGTGCGGCCATTGTCGAAATGGTAGCGGACCTCTGCGTCCCAAAGATCGCGGATTTTTTTGTTTCGCAACGCCTCGCTGCTTTTCATCGCCTCCCTGACCCGACCGACGAACTGGTCGATGCGTTCCACGAGAACTGGAGTTTTGGTCTTTCGTGCGAGCATGCGGCGGCCCCTGAACCGGTCGGGAAATATAAAATCTATGATTGGTAATCAACAGAAGCATGGTTGCGGAAATGCCATGGATATCCGCCGCCAGCATATTTCTTTTGAATAATAGTTTAATCGATTCCGCAAGTATGGCCGTGATGCGTGGAACCTTCAAGGAAGGTTTGCGACCCGAGATCGGTAATTCGGGGAGCCGGCATCCTGCCGGCGGCGCTTCGGGTGATTGAATTCTGATGGAAGTATGGGCTTCGGGAATTCTCCCGAAACCGCAGAGGTTGCGACAGCCTATTTCGGTAGCCGGGTTTTCAGGGAGGTCACGATGCGCTTGGCAAGCCCCTCATAGTCCTCATCGAAATGGTGGCCACCTTCGATGCCGACCGTCTCCACGCCCTTTGCCTTCAGGCCGGGGCAGGGGTCTTCATCCTCTTCCTCCGTGCCATAGACGCATTGCACCAGCTTCGGATCGATCTTGACGATGTCGTCGATGGTCTTGCCGCCCTTGCCTTCGCCGGCAACGCCGAGCCAGCCCTGGACGGAAATCTCGAAATCGACTTCGGTCGAAAGTCCAAGCAGCGTCAGCTGCACGACATGGGATTTCGCGCGTTCGGGCAGGAGATTATAGGTGGCGGGAATGATATCAGCGCCAAAGGAATAGCCGATCAGCACGACATTCCGAACCTTCCATTCCTTGCGGTAGGTGTCGATGATGCGCGCAAGGTCATTGGCCACTTCCTGCGGTTGTTTTTCTTTCCAGAAGTAACGCAGGGCATCGACGCCGATCACAGGTATCCCCTGCTTTTGCAGCGCGCCGCCGACTTCCTCGTCCAGATCGCGCCAGCCGCCGTCACCGGAATAGATCACCGCCATGGTGTCCATCGCCGGGCTTGTTTCGAGAACCGTGATCGGCAGGCCTAGCGGGCTGCTGGTATCGCCCGCCGCATCGACCTTGTCGGACAGGGTCTGGGACAAAATCTCATCCGCCTTGCCTGTCACATCTGTCACTTCGATATCTGGATGAAGCTTCACCAGGGCGTTAACGTGGTCGCGGCCCTTCTGATCCGCATCGGGCGTGAACAGCACGCTGACAGGAGCTGGCAGCGGGCCATCGGTCAGGCCATAAACCGTTTCACCGTCCACCTTGTCCTTGGTGGCGGGGGTGCAGAGTATCTTCTCAAGCGGCAGGCCAGCCTTGGGGTCGACCGCGATGGCTTCCTGAACGGTGGAGACTGGGCTTTGCGCGATCATGGCGAGCGCCAGCGTTCCGCCCTTGCCGATGCCGGTGAGGATAGGCTGGCGATAGCTGGCCGTCCCGGCGGTGCGCTGGATCTGCTGCGACAGCGACTCGATGTCCGAGATCATATAGATACACTCGTCATCATCGGCCTCGAGTGCCTTCAGATATTCCTTGAAATCGATGCCGACCACCGCGGCACCCTTTTCCACCAGTGCTTTGGCGCGTTCTTCGTCGGTGCCGGTCCATCCGTCCGCATCGGAAATCAGGAAGACGCTGGCGAGAATCTCACCATCCGGCACCATGATGTGCTCGGCGGGAATCATACCGGTGTCATAGGCTGGCTTGTCCTGCGAAAAGGCGGCGCTGGAAGCAAACAACGGGGAGAGGAACAGGGCGGAAGCGGCAAGGGCTGCCTTCAGCATGCTGTATTTTCTCATTTTCCGATCACTCCTCTGACACCGCCACTGATCAGAACCGTCGCGTCCATCAGCGCCAGAGCGGCGTCTGCGCCATTCTGTACGGCGAGGTAACGCGGTTCCCATTTCGGGTGGAACTTCGTCTTGAACGCACGAAGGCCCTTAAAGTTGTAGAAACGTTCGCCATGTTCGAAAAGCGTGCTGCCAATGCGGTCCCAGACCGGTGCCGCATCGCGCTTCGACATGCCGGACATGGGTGCCATGCCGAGATTGAAGCTTTCATATCCCGCCTCGCGCAGGTGCTGCATGATGCTGACGAAGAGGAAATCCATCGAGCCGCGCGGTGCATCCGGTGAAAAGCGCATGAGATCGACGGTGGCTTCCTTTTTCGTGTCCGTCACCATCAGATTGGCGAAGGCGGTGATCTTGCCATCCTTGCGCAGCACGGCGACGGGCTGGGAGAGAATGTAGTTGGGCTCGAACGCACCAAGAGAAAATCGCTTTTCCCTTGTATTGTGGTGAGGTGAGCCAGCCATCCGAGACCTGCTTGAGATCATCCAGAATATCGGCAACATGCGATTGCTCGACAACTTCGAAGGTCAGCCCGTCGCGGGCGCCGCGGCTCAGTGACTGGCGAAGGGTCGCGAGCTTGCCGCCCTTCAATTCGAATGCGGTAAGATCGACCAGCGCCAGTTCGCCAAGCTTGAAGGCACGCAGGCCCGCATCGGCGCAATGGGACAGGAGGAAGGGCGAAATCTGGTAGAAGGCGGCGCGCGCACCCGCCGAACGGGCGGATTCCACGAATTGCCAGACCAGATCGGGAAAATCCTCCTCGTTACCGACGGGGTCGGCGAAGGCTATCCATGATCGGCCCTGAATGCCGTACATGATGAAGGCGCTGCCGCTTTCCGAGAACATCACATGCTTGTCGCCCATGCGCACCAGATTGGCATCGGCCGAATCCTGCTGCATGACGATGTCGGTTGCACGTTCAACGTCTTCCGGCTGGATGGAATCCGGCTTGAAAGTGACCGGCCGCATCAGGCTGAAAATTGCAATGGTGGAGGAAGCGAGCACCAGGCCGAGAAGGGCGCGCAGACCGCGCGGGGCTTCTTCGGAGAACTCGAATTCCCACCACAATGTGTGGCTGTAATCGGTGTCGCGGTAGACGAACAGAAGGATCGTTGCCGCGCCGGCGATGATGACGGCCATAGCGGCGAGCCAGCTCGGTCCCAGCGCCTGTTTGACCAGCGAGGCATGACGGTTGAAGCTGCGCATATTGAGGGCGAGCGCCGCGATGAAGATGCCGAGGAAGATTGCCTCGAAAACGGCGATCGCCTTCACCAGCGACAGGATGAGCGCCAGCGATGCGGCGACAAGGGCAATCCACCACGCCCCATCCAGCCGCTGCCCGAGGCCGCGGGAGGCGACAACGAGGCCAAGGCCGAGAATGCTCGTCAGAAAGTGCGCCGCCTCGATGATCGGCAGTGGCACGAAATTCGACAGGAAATCCAGATTGCTGCCGGGCGTCGGAGTCACGCTCGAAAAGATCAGCATGGTGCCGAGAATAATCGCGAAGGTGGAGAGCAGCGGTGGCGCCAGCCGCACGGCAAGCTGGCTGATATCGGAGACCACCGGCTTGGCCGCGAACTGCTTCATTTCGGAAACGATCATCACCAGAATGGCAACAACCAGCGGCAGGACGTGATAGATGACGCGATAAAGAACGAGGCTTCCGAGCAGCTGATCGACGCTGATCGCGTTGCCGAGCCCGGCTACCATGACCGTTTCGAACACACCGAGACCGGCGGGAACATGGCTGAGAACGCCAAGGCCAACGGCGGTGGCATAGATCGCGAAGAATGTCGGCCAGCCGAGATGTGTCTCGGGCAGGAGCACGTAAAGCACGGAGGCGGAGGCGGCGATATCAAAGGCGGAGACGAGGAACTGGCGCGAGGAGGTGCGGCTGTCGGGAAGGCGCAGTCGCCATTTGCCAAGCCGGATCGCCTTGCCGTTGCGGCCGACGTAGGCGGTGGTAACGAGAACGGCAATGACGGCGAGCGCTCCGCCCCTTAGAACAGTCGGGTCGAGACCGATGATGGCGGCGATGCGTGGTGCGACGATGAAGGTCGAAAGGGCGCTGACCGACAAAAGCCCCAGCCCGAAGGACAGCGTGACGAAGGCGATGACACGGGCGATGTCACCCGGCGAAAGTCCCAGCCTGGAATAGGCGCGAAAGCGTATGGCGCCGCCGCTCAAGGGGCCAAATCCAGCAGTGTTGCCGATGGCGTAAGCGGCAAAAGCGGTGGCCGCCATGGACGGGAAGCGCACCTTTTTTCCGACATATTCGATCGCGTTGGCGTCATAGAAAATCAGCGACAGGAAGCTCAGCGCCGTAAAGACCATTGCAAGAAGAATGGCCGGAAGCGAAGTGTCCAGAAGGGCTGCGATCACATCATCGTACCGCACTTCGGATGTGAGGCGGTAAATCGCAAACGTCATCATCACGAAGATGAGCGTAATGGCGATGGCCGTCAGATAGGGCCGGTTTCTGGCAAAGAAGCTTTCAACCGGGGATTCGGTAATATCGGTCTGTATAATTTCGCTCTTGTCTGCCATTTGCTTTTTCCAGCGCCAGTCCCTTGGTTGGCGAACCACAGGATTGTGTCGCTAATTCGTTTCGGTTGAGGAAATTTGCTTAGCAGAAATGCGTGACGTGTCGATGTGAAGTTTGGCGACAAACCAACGGGATTTTCGCCGTTAAAATGAAAAATGCAACCAAAAAGAGCGATGTTCAAATTTTAGATCAAAAACTCCGTGAATTAAACGTTCCGATTGCTTGGAGGCGATGTTTGATGTGATTAAACGCTTCTTTCAATTGAAGGAAATGCAAAATGAACATGCCTACAAGAATAGTAATTTCGCTGATCGCAGCCCTTTTGGTGGGCGGCGGCTACATGGCTTATGACAAGATGCGGGGCGCCGAATGGGTTGTCTCGCCGCAGCAGATCGCTGATGCGAAGGCCGGCGGGCAGGCCGGATATGAATCGCGTCCGGGAACAGTGACCGTTCTGCCGATCCGTAGCGAGACGGCGGATGTACTGCCGATCAAATGGGCCATTGCTGGTCTGGTCGCAGGCCTGCTGGCGTTTCGGTCCACGGGCAAAAAGAAAGCGGCAAAGGCCTGAGGCCTGCCGCTTCATGTCTCCGGCACGGAAGTCCGGGGAGAATGCCAAAGTCGGGGCGCGTTACGCGCCCCACGTTTTCTCCAGCACGCGTACCCAGTTGCCATGGCAGATCTTGGCGAGTGCGGCGTCGTCATAACCGCCGTTGCGTAGGGCTGTGACCAGCAATTGCAGATCGGCCGCATCCTTCATGGCTGCTGGAATGGTGGTGCCGTCGAAATCCGAGCCGAGTGCGACGTGATCGATGCCGATGCGGTTGACGATATAGTCGACATGGCGGACCAGTTCGCCAAGATCGGTAGCCGGGTTCTTCACGCCGTCCTGGCGCAGGAACAGAACGCCGAAATTGATGCCGGCAAGACCGCCTGTGTCGCGGATCGCGTCCAGCTGGCGGTCCGTCAGGTTGCGGCTGTGGTTGCACAGCGCATAGGTGTTGGAATGGGACGCCACCAGCGGTGCGTCCGAAATCTTCGCGATGTCCCAGAAACCCTGTTCGTTCATGTGCGACAGGTCGACCATGATCTTCAGTTCGTTGCAGGTCTTTACCAGCCGTTTTCCGGCATCGGTGAGGCCGGGGCCGATATCCGGTGTCGACGGGAAGCGGAAGGGAACGCCGTAGGCGAAGATGTTCGGGCGGCTCCAGACCGGGCCGAGCGTGCGAAGGCCAGCCTCGTGGAGAACATGCAGCGCATCCAGATCGGCGCCGATCGCTTCTGCGCCCTCGATATGGAAGACGGAGGCAAAGGCGCCCTCTGCCATCGCGCTGCGGATCTCGGCGGCCGTGCGGCAGACTTTCAGCGCACCGCCTGATTGTTTCTCGGCGCGGAACAGTAGGGCCGCCATGCCAAGCGTCGCCTTCAGCGCGTCCGCTTCAGCCGGTGTCGTGAAGTCGCCGTTCGCGTCCTTCTCCATGCTGGGCGAGGGGACGTAGATGGCGCAGAGGCCACCGGCCAACCCGCCCTTCCTGGCGCGCGGCAGGTCGATGTGGCCGACCGTATCACCCTCGATGAGAAGCGTTTCGGGAGAGGCATTGCCCGATCGCCATAACCGCAGAAGCACGTCGTTGTGGCCGTCGAAGACGGGTACGGTTTTTTCATCGGTCATGGTCATTCACCTTTGGATACGGGCGGGGCGCGGGCGCGCGGTCGTCAGACTTTTGAGAATTGGTAGAGGAAAGGTCAAGGTCGGAGCAAATGCAATCCGTGCATAGGCTCTGCCAAATTTGGAATTGGTCGCGCCTCGTTTGCTCGTGGTAATCGCGGGAAAACATAAAAAAAATGACTGGATTGGGGCGAACCCATACCGTTTCCGAAAAATAAGGTCCGAAAGGGGATTTTCGATGATTTCAAGACGCAACCTGCTGATTGCCGGCGCTGCTGTACCGTTCCTGTCCTATGCGCACATTCCGGCATTTGCTGCGACACCCAAGGATATTCTGGTGGTCGCGCAGCAGCTGGACAACATGACGAGCCTTGATCCGCATGAGGGTTTCGAAGCCGTCGGCGGTGAAATCATGTCCAACATGTACCAGAAGCTGGTGCGGGCGAACCGTGAAGATTCCACCAAGGTCGATCCGGTCATCGCGAAGTCCTGGGAAGCCGATGCGGAAAGCAAGGTTTTCACCTTTGTGATCGGTGACGATGCGACCTTCTCGAGCGGTGCGAAAGTGACCGCGGAAGACGTGGCCTTTTCTCTGCAGCGCGCCATCAAGATGAACAAGAGCCCGGCCTTCATCATCGGCCAGTTCGGCTTCACGCCTGACAATGCCGAAACCACCATCGTTGCCGCCGACGAAAAGACGGTGAAGCTGACGACGGCAAAGCCGACCGCAATCTCGTTCCTGCTCTATTGCCTCTCCGCCAATATCGGCGCGATCGTTGAAAAGAAGGCCGTGCTGGCAAATGCCTCGGGCGAAGACCTCGGCAATGGCTGGCTGCAGAAAAACAGCGCCGGTTCCGGCGATTTCATGTTGCAGGCCTGGAAGCCGAGCGAGAGCGTAGCGCTCACCGTCAACCCGAATGGCCCCTACAAGGGTAACATCAAGCGCGTCATCCTGCGCCATGTCACCGATCCGTCTTCCCAGCTTCTGATGTTGCAGAAAGGCGATATCGACATTGCCCGCGACCTGACTTCGGAACAGCTGCGTACCGTCCAGAACGACGCCAACATCGAGTTGCAGCGCAAGAGCATCGCCTCGCTGGTGCTGATCTCGCTCAATCAGGGCAATGAGAACCTTGCCAAACCACAGGTCTGGCAGGCCATCAAATGGGCGCTGGACTACAAGGGCATGCAGGAAAACATTGTGCCGCTGACGCACAAGGTTCACCAGAGCTTCGAGCCGGAAGGTTTCCCCGGCGCCGTCAACGACACGCCGTACCAGCGCGATGTCGAAAAGGCCAAGGCGCTGATGGCGGAAGCCGGTCTTGCCGACGGTTTCGAAATCACCATGGATCACTATTCCGCCCAGCCTTACCCGGATCTGGCGCAGGCCATCCAGGCAAACCTTGCCGATATCGGCATCAAGGTGCGTCTGCAATCTGCCGAGAACCGTCAGGTTCTGACCAAGATGCGCGGGCGCGAACACCAGATGGCGCTTTCCGCCTGGGGCACGGATTATTTCGATCCGCATTCCAATGCCGATGTCTTCAACATCAACAAGGACAATGGCGACGACGCCAAGTCCAAGCCCTTCCTGTGGCGTTCGCGCTTCAAGAACGACGACTTTGCCGCGAAGGCAGAAGCCGCCCGCGACGAGAAGGACCCGGCAAAGCGCATCGAGCTTTATGAAGCGCTGCAGCGCGAGCATATGGAAAACAGCCCCTTCGTCTTCATGTTCCAGACGACGAAGACTGCCGCGTTCCGCAAGGGCGTTTCCGGCTTTGAACTCGGCGTTCTCTCCGAGGGCAATTCCTACCACGATGCTAAGAAAGCGTAACATTGAACAAGCGCGTCAAAAGCATATCGTCGACACTGAGCAGCGTCATTCTGACGCTGTTCGGGTTGATGGTCATCACCTTCCTGATCGGGCGCGTCATGCCTGTCGATCCCGTCATTGCGGCAGTCGGCGACAACGCGCCTGAAGACGTCATTGTGCGGGTTCGGGCCGAAATGGGCCTGGACCAGCCACTGGTCGTTCAGTTTTTCCACTATGTGTCGCAAGTGCTGCACGGTGATTTCGGCAATTCCATCCTGACCCGCAACCCGGTCTGGATCGATATCAAGCGCGTTTTCCCCGCCACCTTCGAGCTTGCTACGGCAGCACTCATTCTCGCTGCGCTGATCGGCATTCCGCTCGGCGTATGGGCCGCCGTGAAGCAGGGTAAGTTGACGGACCAGATCATCCGCGTCGTCTGCCTTGCCGGCCATTCCGTGCCCGTCTTCATGCTGGCGCTGATTTCGCTGCTGGTATTTTACGCCACGCTTGGCGTCGCACCCGGACCGGGCAGGCAGGACATTATCTATGACGGCATGATCTCGCCGGTCACGGGGCTAATGACGGTCGATACGCTGCTTGCGGGCGACTGGGACGCGTTTTACGACGCCATCGCCCATATGGTGCAGCCCGTCTGCATCCTTGCCTATTTCAGCATGGCCTATATCACCCGCATGACACGCGCCTTCATGATCGATGCGCTGAAGGGCGAATATGTCATTACCGCCCGTGCCAAGGGGCTTTCGGCAATGACCGTTATCTGGGGGCACGCCTTCCCGACGGTTGCCGTACAGCTCGTCACGGTTCTCGCACTCACCTATGCCGGCCTTCTGGAAGGTGCCGTGGTGACGGAAACCGTCTTCAGCTGGCCGGGCCTTGGCCAATATCTCACCGTCTCGCTCATGAACGCGGACATGAACCCTGTCGTCGGAGCGACCCTGTTGATTGGCCTGATCTATGTCGGCCTCAACCTGCTCGCAGACGTACTTTACCGAGTAATGGATCCCCGCGTTCGATGATGTTAGCAACTTTCAGAAACTGGGCTCTGGATGAGACGCCGCATTCCCGCAGGCAAGCTGCCTGGGGAAACCGGTACCGCATCTGGCTGAACCTCAAGTCCAATCCGCTGGCGGTGGTCGGTCTCACGATCATCATCGTCTTCATTGCGCTGTCGCTGCTGGCGCCGTTCATCGCGCCTTATGATCCGGCCGCGCAGAACCTCGGCAACCGCCTTGCCTTCCCGAGTGCCGAGCACTGGTTCGGCACGGATGAGCTGGGTCGCGACATTCTTTCCCGCATTCTTTATGGTGGTCGCGTCACGCTCGGCATGGTCATTGCCGTCGTCGTTCTCGTTGCGCCGATCGGTCTCGCCATCGGCTGCATCGCCGGTTATTTCGGCGGTATCGTCGATACGGTGTTGATGCGGGTGACCGATGTGTTCCTGGCCTTCCCGCGCCTCATCCTGGCGCTTGCCTTCGTCGCGGCGCTGAAGCCTGGCGTCGAAAGCGCCATTCTCGCCATTGCGCTCACCGCTTGGCCGCCCTATGCGCGTCTCGCTCGCGCCGAAACCATGACGGTTCGCGGCAGCGATTTCGTTGCGGCCTACCGGCTGACAGGCGCTTCCGCCTGGCGCATCATCGCCCGTCACATCGCGCCGCTCTGCGTGCCGAGCCTCATCGTGCGCATCACGCTCGACATGAGCTCGATCATCATCACCGCCGCAAGCCTCGGCTTCCTCGGCATGGGCGCGCAGCCGCCTTCGCCGGAATGGGGTGCGATGATTGCGACGGCCAAGCGCTTCATCTTCGAACAATGGTGGGTCGCCACCATTCCGGGCATCGCCATTTTCCTCGTCTCGCTCGCCTTCAACTTCCTTGGCGATGGTCTGCGCGACGTGCTCGACCCGAAGGGACATTGAGCCATGCTGGTCGAAATCGAAAATCTGAAGATCGCGTTCCAGACCCGCACCAGCCGCTTCGAGGCGGTGCGCGGTGTTTCCATGAAGCTCGGAACAGAAAAGCTCGGCATCGTCGGTGAATCCGGTTCGGGCAAGAGCCTCACGGCGCGCGCGCTGATGAAGCTTCTGCCCTCCAATGCTGATATCAGGGCCGACAAGCTCTCCTTCGACGGTATCGACGTGCTTTCCGCCAGTGAAAAGCAGATGCGCCAGATCCGAGGAAAACGGGCAGGTTTCATCCTTCAGGATCCGAAATATTCGCTGAACCCGGTCAAGACCATGGGTGCACAGATCGCGGAAGCCTGGCGCGCCCACAAGGGCGGCAGCAAGCGTGCGGCCATGGAGGCGGCAATCGCTCTGCTCGATCAGGTGAAGATCCGCAATCCGCGCCAGGTCGCTTCGTCCTATGCTCACGAGGTTTCCGGCGGCATGGGCCAGCGTGTCATGATCGCCATGATGCTGGCGCCCGATCCCGAGCTTCTGATCGCCGACGAACCGACGAGTGCTCTCGATGCCACGGTGCAGGCGGAAATCCTGCGGCTGATCGAGGAGCTGGTATCTGAACGCGGCATGGGTCTCATCCTCATCAGCCACGACCTGCCGCTAGTCTCGCATTTCTGCGACCGCGTGGCTGTCATGTATTCCGGCCGGGTGATGGAGGAACTGAAGGCTTCCGAACTCCTGAAAGCACAGCATCCTTACACGCAGGGTCTCTTGAACTGCATTCCCTCGCTGACGCATCCGCGCGAGCGTCTTCCCGTTCTCAACCGTGATGCAGCGTGGTCCAGCCTATGATCGACGTCGAAAATCTCCGTATCAAGTTCGGCCACCGTGAAGTGGTGAAGGGCGTGTCCTTTTCGGTCGAAAAGGGCGGCAGCTTCGGCATAGTTGGCGAAAGCGGCTCGGGCAAGTCCACCATCCTGCGCGCCATGGCCGGCCTTAATGAAAGCTGGGAAGGCCGCATTGCCTTTGCCGGCAAGGATGCGCCGCTGAAGCGCACGCCGGAATTCTTCCGGCAGGTGCAGATGGTGTTTCAGGACCCCTATGGTTCGCTGCATCCGCGCCAGACCATCGACCGCATTCTCAGCGAATTGCCGTTGGTGCACGGCATGGACAATATCGAAAAACGCATCCAGCAGGCGCTATCGGATGTGGCCCTGCCGCAGGCAGTGCGCTTCCGTTACCCGCACCAGCTCTCCGGCGGTCAGCGTCAGCGCGTGGCGATTGCGCGTGCGTTGATTGCCGATCCGCAGGTTCTGCTGCTCGATGAGCCGACTTCGGCGCTCGATGTTTCAGTGCAGGCGGAAATCCTGAACCTGTTGCAGGATCTGCGGGCGGCGCGCAACCTCACCTATATCCTCGTCAGCCACAATCTGGCTGTTATCGCGCATCTGTGCCCACAGGTGGGCGTGATGCTGAATGGTGAAATGGTCGAGCAGCTGAATGCAGGAGATCTACGCGAAGGCCGCACGAAACACCCGCATACCGAAGAGTTGCGCAGCCTGAGTATCCGGTTGGAAGAGCCGGCTTGAGCCCACGTCGCACATAGATCGAGCGGATGCTGCTCGCTTCTTCTTCCCACCGGGGAGAAGGTCGCGGCAGCGGTATGAGGCTTCCCACAGGACCCACGAAGATACGAGACCGAACAATGTCACAGCAATTCGACTGGAACGCCGCTTCAACGCTTGCCGAGAGTTTCGTCTCGCAATGGGCCGGCAACGAGCCAGGCGGAGCGGTGATCGGTTTCGATCTAGATGGTATCCGTTTTGCCCATGCGGGCGGGGTTGAGAGCCTTTCGACGTTTGCACCGTTCACGCCGAAAAGCGTGGTGCGTTACGCTTCCGTCACCAAACATGCCTTCTGCGCCATGGTGCTTGCCCATTCCGATCTGATCGGGCTTGACGATCCGCTCGGAAAGCATCTGCCGGAGTTGCAATCGCCACTCCGCGACGTCACTGTCGGGCAGGCGCTGGATATGAGCGGCGGGTTGCCGGACACGCGCGAATGCCTCTCGCTGCTTGGTCTTTCCGTCTATACCGAAACGAAGGCCGGCCCGCTTCTCGACTATCTGTCGCGGCTGACCCGGCTGAACTTTCCGGCCGGCAGCGAGGTTTCCTATTCGAATACCGGTTATCGTCTGGTCGAGGCGGCGCTGGAGCGCCATGGCTTCCGTTTTGACGATTTCGTGCAGACGCAAATTGCCGGACCGTTCGGTGTTTTCCTGAAGGCGCCGGACGTCTGGAACGATCCGGTCGACGGATTGGTGCCGGGTTACTGGAAGGCTGAGAGCAACTGGCAACTTTCGGCGGCGGGGCTGCATATTTCCGCTTCCGGCAGTCTTGCCGGCAGTGCCGAAGCGCTGACCCGCTGGCTGCAGGGGCTGATGCGGGGAGAGGGCAGCTTTGCCGGCGTTCTGGACGGGCTTTCCACCGAGCGGCGGCTCGCCGATGGACGGATGAGCGAATATGGTCTCGGCCTGCGCTGGTCACATCTCGGCGACAGACGTTTCGTCGGTCATGGCGGTTCGCATCCCGGCTACAAGACGTATTTCCTTCTCGACCCGGAAAACGGCACGGGTTTCGTCGTGGTATCGAACCGCGAGGATACCAACGGCTTCAAGATTGCGCTGGAAAGCATGGCGGCCCTGACCGGTCTGCCTTTACCCAAACCCGCCGCCCGCTTGCCGGAAGGCCTCTATGTCACCGAAAGCGGACCGTGGTGGCTGGAGATCAAGGGCAGTACCTCGACCTTCATCGATGGCGACGACACGCTTTATGAAGATGCCGATGGCTGGGTGTCATCGCGCTCCGCATCCTCTCCGATGCTTCTGAGGCTCGAGGGCGACGCCATCGTCGGCGAGGCAGGCCACGCCGCTCGTCGGTTCCTGCCGGTTGGTGACCATGCGGTGCCCGATGAGCTTTCCGGATCTTGGCGCTCTATCGAAGGGGCGGAATTTACGATTTCCGGTTCGTCGCTGACCATGGGTATCGGTCCCACGCGCCGCTCCATGCCTTTGACGGCGCTCGGCAATGGTCGCTTCCTCTTCACGCTCTCGGACGGGCCGTGGACGAAGCGCATCTGCCTCAATCAATTGAGCGACAGCCGGATAGAGCTTGTGGCGAGCCGGGCGCGAATGATCGAATATTCAAGAAGCCTTTAACAGGGTTTCAATCAGCTGCTATTGCTCCTAATAAAGACCCTTGTTCCAGCTAAAGGCCGGTTCAACATCTTTGTGGGAGAACAGGCCCTTGGAAGTCAAATGGCTCGAGGATTTCCTGGCGCTGGCCGGAACGCTCAATTTTTCGAAGGCGGCGGAAGAGCGGCATGTGACGCAATCCGCTTTCAGCCGGAGGATCAAGCAGCTGGAAGCCTGGGTGGGCGCGACGCTGGTCGATCGCGCTTCCTATCCCTCACGGCTGACCGAGGCCGGGGTGAAGTTCGTTCCGGTGGCGCAGGAAACCCTGAAGCAGCTTTACCACGCCCGTCGCACCCTGTTGCAGGAAGACGGTGAGGATGCCAGAACAGTGCGGCTGACGGCGCTGCACACGCTGTCTTTCACCTTCTTCCCGGACTGGCTGAAACGGGTGAACGAGAAGGCGGGACCGCTGTTTTCGGTTCTGCGGCCTGATTCCGGCAGCATGGAGGAGAACCTCAATTCGCTGGTGGACGGGCAGAGCGATTTCCTTCTGACCTACGCCCACCCCGAAGTGCCGATGCTGCTCGATGCGCAGACCTTCGAATTCCGCGTGCTTGGCGCGGAAAACATCATTCCCGTTTCCGCCCCCACAGAGGACGGCGCACCGCTGCACAGCCTGACGGAAAGCGCGAAAAAACCCTTTGCCTATCTGGATTACGAAAAAGCATCGTTCTTCGGGCCGCTGTTGCGCGATCTCCTGAGTGCGCGCCTGCCGAAATTCGAGCGGGTGCATGAGGGCAGCATGTCGGTGGGGCTGAAAGCCATGGCGATGGCGGGATGGGGTGTTGCCTGGGTGCCGGAAAGCCTGATGCGGCACGAGCTGGATAGCGGCGCGCTGGTGCGTGCCGCCGATCACAGTTTCGATATTGCCGTGGATGTCCGGCTTTATCGTTCCAAGGAGAACCGCCGTCCCGTTGTCGAGCGCATATGGGCGGTTCTCGAAGATTGATCCTGGTCAGATCGCGGTGCGGTGGGCGTTTTCGAGATAGAGCGCGCGCAGGCGTTTCACCATCGCGCCTGGTTTGCCATCACCCACCGGCTTGCCGTCGATCTTCGTCACCGAAACCACGAAGTTGGAGGCGCTGGTCAGGCAGGCTTCGTCTGCGTTCATCGCCTCTTCCAACGTGAAAGGCCGTTCTTCCAGCGTGAAACCGGCCTCCTTGGCCAGTTGCAGGGCGGCAAGGCGGGTGCAGCCGGGCAGGGTCTTGTTGCTGTTGCCGCGGGTGATGATCTTCCTGTCGCCGGTGATGATATAGGCGGTGGAGGATGCGCCTTCGGTGACGAAACCATCCTCGATCATCCAAGCCTCATCGCAGCCTTCAGCCTTGGCGATGCGTTTTGCCATGACCTGCGGCAGCAGGCAGACGGTCTTGATATCACGGCGCGCCCAGCGCTGGTCGGGAACGGATTTGACCGCAATGCCGGCCTCTTCCACGGCTGTGCCGACGAGTTTCTTGGCCTGCGTGAACATCACCAGCGTCGGCTTCAAATCGGCGGAAAACAGGAAGTTGCGGTCTTCCGCGCCGCGCGTCAGTTGCAGGTAGATCATGCCTTCGACAAGGTTGTTGTCGGCAATCAGGCGACGTTCGGCCTCGACGATTTCCTTTGTTGTGACCGGCAGCGGCACGTCGATTTCGCGGGCGCTGCGTTCCAGCCGCGCCATGTGCAGGTCGCTGTCGATCAGCTTGCCTTCGAGAACGGAGGTGACTTCATAAATGCCGTCGCCGAACAGGAAGCCGCGGTCGAAGATGGAAAGGCGGGCTTCCGCCTCTGGCAGGAATTCGCCGTTGAGATAAACGATGCGACCGGATTGGCTAGTCATGAAAACTCCGTCTGGAAAAGTCAGGCTGAAAGAAGGGTTTTAAGCGTATCGATGGAAATGGCCTCGACCGTGGAGACCTTGCCGGTTCCAGCGTTGAAGCCTGATGTTGTTGTTGCGGCGCAGAGCGAATTGAGGATCGCCTCTTCGGTCGCCTCTATCGCAGCTTCGAACAGTGGCGAGATCGCATCGTTCGAAAGCTCGGGAAAATCCGCCACGGCCTTGCGGCGTGCGGGTGTTTTGCGAAGCCGCTCGTTGGTCGAAAATGCCAGCGCGTAATCGCCGGAACCATTGCTCAGTGCCGCGCCGGTGCGCGAGAGGCCGCCGAAGCTCCTAGCGGCCAAGCGCTTCAAATTGCGCGACGACAGCGGCGCATCGGTTGCGATGATGATGACAATCGAGCCGTCCTTGTCCTTGTGCTCCGGGCTCACATAGGGTTTGCCGCAGACGAGAAGATGGCCGCCATAATTGGACTGCACGAGAACGCCGAGCGTATAGGCCTCCCCCGCGACGGTGACGATGCGGGATGCGGTTCCGATGCCGCCCTTCATGCCGAAAGCCACCGTGCCTGTCCCGGCTCCAACGCCGCCCTCGGCCACCGGGCCTGTGGCAGCGTTTTTCAGCGCTGCCGAAATTTCCTCGACGGTCGGGCGTCCAGCGCGGATGTCGTTGAGGCGGGAATCGTTGGTCTCTCCGACGACCGCATTGATCGACACCACTTTTTCGTTACCCGGCTGCGCCAGTGTGTGGCGGTTGATCGTCTCGATTGCCCGGCCGGTTGCAAGCGTATTGGTGAGGATGACAGGCGTTTCGAGTTCGCCGAGTTCCTCGATCTGGGTCGAGCCTGCAAACTTGCCGAAACCATTATAGACGGCGAAGGCGGCGGGCACCTTGTCCTGAAAAAGATTGCCGCCATGCGGCAGGATCGCGGTTGCGCCGGTGCGGATCGTGTCGCCTTCGATGACGGTCGAATGGCCGATCGTCACGCCTTCGACATCGGTGATGGCATTGAGCGGGCCGGTCTCGAAATGGCCGGGCGGCAAGCCGATATCGCGCAGTCTCGGGCGGGTCGTCTGATGCATCGGGCGATCACTTTTGCGGAATGCAGGCTCAAGGTGAAACAAGCGCGGCTTGCGAAAAGCTTTGCTCTGACTTGACGTTAGCCTAGTTCGCCGGGAAACGGCATCGCAAAAATGGAATAGTTTTATGCGGGCAATGGATGCGCTCAGGAGGCGCGTAGCGCCGGTCCCCGTTCACGCTCCCGCTCCAGCCATTGCCGCATGGCTTCCTCGGTCTCTTCGCGTGTGGGCGCCCCGATGCGACCACCGAAGACGGTGCATTTCAGTGCAGCCGCAACGGAGGAGAGCCGGATGGCCGCGCGGCTTTCCATGCCTTCGGCCATCGCCAGCGCAAAGGTGCCGTGGAAAATGTCGCCTGCCGCCAGCGTATCCACCGCCTTGACCTGAATCGTTTCCTGAAAATGGACAGTGGGATCGCCAGCTTCCGTCCACCAGCAGCCTGCCGGTCCGGCGGTGACGGCGATGAAGGTTTGCGGGTGGCGGGCGTGCAGCACCGGCAGCATGTTCTCTACCGTCTCAAGCCCCGTCAGCCGGGCGGCGGCGGGTTCGGAAAAAACGATGTGGGTTGCGGCGGGTGCGAGCTTTTCGAGGGTTTCGACCGGCGCGACGTCGCCGTCGAGAATGGCGTGTTTGCCGAGCGCGCGTGCCACATCAAGAACATCGAGCGCCAGTTCCGGCCAGCGCACATCCACCAGCACGGCGTCGTAAGCGGCGAGGTCCGCTGATGTGCAGGAGCGCTTCTTCTCATGCAGCCTGTGATCATAAAAAGGCACGATCAGCCTTTCACCGCGATCATCGATAATGATCGTGGAGAGTGCCGAGCGTGCGCCGGCGGCGACTGTCATGCCTGTGGTGTCTATACCGCTTTCGGCGAGATCGCGCAGGATACGGGTTCCGGTCTCGTCGTCGCCCACCGCACCCCAGAGGCTGGCGCGCCCGCCCATGCGGTGCACCGCATAGGCTGCGCTGGATGCCATGCCCTCGGCGATCTGCAACATTTCGTAGGGCAGGACCTTGCCTTCGCCCTTTGGCATGTCATGGACGCGAAACAGGGTGTCGAGCACGGCTGCACCCACGCACAGCACATGTTTGCGGCTCTCGTGTTGGCTGTCCATGCCCGTCACCCTATGTCTTTGTCTTACGCAATTTTACTCGGCATGCGCGTTAGATGCGCTTGCCGGTTGCCTTGTCGAAAAGGTGAACCATTTCCGGGTCGATGGCGATATGGATCGTATCGCCGAACCTCACGTCCAGCCGCTCGCGGAACAGGCAGGCAATCTCGTCGCCCTTGCAGTTCAGCTTGGCATAGATTTCCGAGCCGGTGCCTTCGACCAGTTCGACCCGGCCTTCGATACCGCCGCTTGCTGCACGGATATGTTCCGGGCGCACGCCGTAGACGAGGTCGCGGCCGCCCAGTGCGGCAATGTCGCTGTTGGCGGGCAGGGGAAGGCTTAAGCCCTTCACGGTGCGGAACACGCCTTCTTCGACGCGTCCACGAATGAAGTTCATCGCAGGCGAACCGATGAAACCGGCAACAAAGAGGTTGGCCGGGCGGTCGTAAAGCTCGAGCGGCGCGCCGATCTGCTCGATCACGCCGTCATGCAGCACCACGATCTTGTCGGCCATGGTCATGGCTTCCACCTGGTCGTGGGTGACGTAGATGGTGGTGGTGCCGATGCGCTGGTGCATGGCCTTGATCTCGCCGCGCATCTGCACGCGCAGCTTGGCGTCGAGGTTTGACAGCGGTTCGTCAAACAGGAAGACCTGCGGATCGCGCACCAGCGCGCGTCCCATGGCCACACGCTGGCGCTGGCCGCCGGAAAGCTGGCGCGGATAACGGTCGAGCAGCTTGTCCAGTCCCAGAATGGCGGCAGCCTTATCGACCTTGGCCTTGGTTTCGTCGGCGCTCACCTTCTTCAGCTTCAGCGCGAAGCCCATATTATCCTTCACCGTCATGTGCGGATAAAGGGCGTAGTTCTGGAAGACCATGGCGATATCGCGGTCGCGGGCGGGCAGGTTGCTCACCTCACGCGCGCCGATGTGGATTTCGCCGTCGCTGACTTCTTCCAGGCCCGCAATCATGCGCAGCAGGGTGGATTTGCCGCAGCCGGAAGGGCCGACCAGCACGACGAATTCGCCATCCTTGATATCGATATCGATGCCGTGGATGATGTTGACTGCGCCGAAGCGCTTCTGGACGTTTAGAATATTGACCGGTGCCATGTTTTTGGTTCCCGTATTTTTAATTGGTTGATTCAGCCGCCCTTGACGGCGCCGGCGGTCAGGCCCGCCACGATCTGTTTCTGCGCGAACATGGTGAGCAGCAGCACCGGCAGCGTCACGATCAGCGCGGCTGCGGCAAGCGGTCCCCAGCTCACCTGTTCGAAGGACAGCATGTTGTAGACCGCCACCGGCAGGGTGCGCGTTTCACGGCTGGCCAGCACGATGCCGAAGACGAAGTTGTTCCACGAGAAGATGACCGCCAGAATGAAGGAAACGACGATGCCGGGCTTGGCAATCGGCAACGCCACCAGCCGGAACACCTGCCAGGAGGATGCGCCATCGATGCTTGCCGCTTCTTCCAGTTCCTTCGGCGTGGTTTCGAAATAACCGATCATGATCCAGACCACGATCGGAACCGTCACCACGAGATGGATGATGATCTGCGGCCAGAGCGTGCCGAGCAGGTTCAGCCATTGGAACAGGAGGAATAGCGGAATGAGGAAGGAGAGGCCGGGCGTCATGCGCGCGATCATGATGACGACAGCCGACTTTTCCGCCTTCAGCCGGGCGATGCCGTAACCGGCAGGCACGCCGATCACCAGCGCCAGAATAGTGGCCGCACCGGTGACGAGCACCGAATTCCAGAAATAGAGGAAGAAATTATTCTCCTCGAACACCTTCACATAGTTCGACCATGCGAAGCGTTCGGGGATGAGGATCGGCGGATAGGCGCCGTTGTCGATTTCATATTTCAGCGATAGCGAAATCATCCAGATGAAGAACAGGATGACAGGCGAAATCATCACCAGCGCCACGAAAAACAGGCCGATGCGGTCGAGGTTTTTACGTTTGAGCAATTGGCGAGCCATCAGCGATCCTCCATCTCGTTCCATTGCGCACGCTGGCGCACCATCAAAAGCACAAAGGACAGCGCTACGATGATGATGAAGAAGACGACGGCCATGGCCGAGCCGTAACCGATGTCGTAGTAGGAAAACGCCGTGTTGTAGAGGTAGATGTTGATGGTTTCCGAGGCCGTGCCAGGGCCGCCCTGCGTCATCGCGTAGATGATGTCGAAGCTTTTGACGGCATCGATGGAACGGATGATGACGGCGATCATCAGGAACGGCGCGATCATCGGCATGGTCAGGTAACGAAACTTCTGCCAAGCGTTGGCACCGTCGATTTCGGCGCTCTCATAGGGTTCGCGGGGTACTGCAGCCAGTCCGCCGAGCACGATCAGCATGACGAGCGGCGTCCACTGCCAGGTTTCCACCAGCACCAGCGAGGGGATGACGGTGGACTGGTTGTAGATCCATTCCAGCGGTCCGATATGGATGAAGGACAAGAGATAGTTCAGAACGCCGAGCTGCGGGTGGAACATCATGGTCCAGACGAGCGCGATGGCGACCGGGGTCGCCATCATCGGCATCACGAACACGCCGCGCAGAAAACCGCGCAGCGGAAACTGCGCATCGAAAACCAGCGCCGCCAACGTTCCCAGAAACAGCGGAGCGACGACCGACAGCACGGTATAGATGAGGGTGTGCCAGAGCGATTCCCAGAACCTCACGTCGCTTGCGAGCCTTATATAGTTATCGAAACCGATAAAGCTCTGCTCCTGTCCGAGCGTCCAGCGATGCACGCTCATCCACAGGGTGAAGACCCACGGAAAAACGATCACCGCCGAGATGACGACAAGTGCCGGTATGACGAAAGGCCAGTAGTTGGGAGCAAGCCTTGCGGGCCTGCTCCCTTCTTTCCGGCTGACGCCTGTTTTGGTGTTTTCGATGCTCACGGAGACCATTATCCCTCGCTACGCGCCAGAACGGGTGCGAACTGTTCCGTCGCTTTTTTCAGCTCAGCTGCCGGGTCGGCGCCGCCGATCATGTTGGTGAGGCCGACGCCGTAGATGTCGCGGAATTCCGTGACCGGAATGATGACCGGCAGGGCAAGCTGCGAGACCTTGCCAGAACCGACGACCGCATCCAGCCAGGCGGCCGGCATCTTCACGCCCTCACGCACCTTCTGGTCTTCGAGGATGGACTGGCGGAACGGGACGCCTGCACCCGCCTGCAACAGGCGCGCGCCCATGTCGTGCGAGATCGCCCATTGGCAGAAGAGGTAGGCCGCTTCCTTCTTGCTGCTGGCTTCGACGACACCAAGGCCATCGCCAAAGGTGCCGGCCGCCTGTACTGCCGGGCCCTTCGGCATGACACCGTAACCGACCTTGCCGACAACGCGGGATTTTTCCGGGTTTTCGATCGGCGGTGCAAAACCGACGCCATCGAACCACATGCCGATCTTGCCCTGAAGGAAGGCAGACTGCGCTTCGGCCCAGTTGAAGCCGGAAACGCCGGGAGGGGCGGCTTTGGTCATCAAGCGTTGATAGAGTTTCGCGGCCTCGACCGCTTCCTTGGATTCGGTGTCGACCTTTCCGTCCGCGCCGATCGGCTTTGCGCCGTAACCCAGCATCAACGAAGTCCAGACCGGGGTATTGGCGTTCTTCAGGCCGCGGGCGACGAAACCGTAGGTGTTGGTTGCGGGATCGGTGATCTTTTCCGCTGCCGTCACCAGTTCCTCGAAGGTCTCAGGGTATTTCAGGCCCTTGGCTTCGAAGAGTTCCTTGTTCCAGTAGACGATCCAGTAATCCACCGAGAATGGCAGCGAGCGCAGCACGCCGTCGCTATCCTTGGCAAACAGCATGCCGGCTTCGGCAAAATCCTTTTCGACGAGGGAAGGATCGGTCAGCGACGGGTCCTTCAGGAAGCCGCTGATATCGGCCAGCCACTTGCCCTTTTCGAACTGTCGCTTCTGCACGTGGTAGCTCAGATGAACGACGTCGAAGCTCGGCTTGCCGGAGGAAAGCTCGATTACCACCTTCTGGCGCTGCTGCTGTTCAGGCGTTGCTTCGGCATTGACCTTGATGCCGGTCAGTTCCTCGAATTCGCCCAGATATTTGATCAGCGTTTCGCTGCGCGGGCTTTTGACCAGGTTGACTTCAAGCGTGGTGCCGGCGTGTTTTTTCCAGTTCACCGCCGCCGATGCGGGGCGGATGCCGAGCACCGCGCTGCCACCGATCGCTGCCGTGCCTGCCAGAAAGGCGCGACGCGTCGGGTTGAGCAATGAATGCGTCATGTCAGTTCTCCTCCAGTTAGCCGGAAATTCTCCTCACCTCCGGCTTGTTGCTTATTTTCATGCAATTCCGGCCAGGACCTTTCTTCTGCCCTACCGGAATTGCCCTATACTGCCAGCGCCCTGTCCCTTGCGTTGCGGATATGGGCGGTCAGCCGCTCCACGGCGTCTTCGACGGATCGCTTCTCAATGGCTTCGAGAATGGCGAGGTGTTCTTTCATCACCGATTTGACATGGCCTGCGATGCGAAAGCGCTCCTGATTGATGAGGCGCATCTTGATGGAATTGACCCTGTAGGCGTTCGAGATGATCGAGTTGCCGAGACTATCGATGAAGGCGTCGTGCATGCCCCAGTCCACCTGCTGCGCGTGCTGGTCCAGCTCCGGCGATTCCCCACCGTTTTCCGTCGCCTCGACGATATCGCGGTGCTGTTTCAACAGCTTGGCGATGGTCTCGTCCGAGGCCGAACGCGTAAAGAGCGCCACGGCCTCCTTCTCGAGAAAGATCCGGAACTGGAACGCCTCGCGGATGAGGTTGATGTCGATATGGGCGACCTGCAATCCCCGCTGCGGCACGGTCTTGATCAGACCTTCCGCCTCCAGCCGTGGAATTGCTTCCCGGATCGCGCCCAGCGGCAGACCCGTCAATTCCACGAGGCGGCGTTGCGAGATGAATTGTCCAGGGCGAACGTCGCGCGAGAGAAGGTGATGCGTAAAGCTTTCATACGCCCGTTCCCGCAATGTCTGTTCGCCGGTATCGTCCATGCTCAACCTTTCAAGGTCTGTTCAGGCGGCCTGTTTGCGAAACAGCGCGTCGAATGCGCCTTCGATCTGCCGCCGGCCCTCCGGTGAAATGGCAACGAGCGGCGCGCGCACGTCAGACCAGATATTTTCCCCTGTCGTGTGTGATACCAGCACCTTGACGGCGGGCGTAACCGGAAATTTCAGAAGTTCCACAACAAGATCGACGATGCGCGCATCGTCCTTGCCGTCAACGGCCATGGCGCGGACTTCCTGCGTCAGGAAATTGGCAACGCCGGAGATGGCTCCCTGACCGCCCAGGCGAACGCCCTTGGCCAGATCACGCTCATCGCCGATCAGAATTGCGAGATCGCCGTGTTCTTTCAGCAGGCGCTCTGTGTGGCTCCAGTTGCCTGAGGAGTCCTTCACGCCGGTGACGATGCCCGGAAACGCTTGTCTCAGCCGCCCCACCAGTTCGACCGACAGTGTTACCATGGTCACGGAAGGGATGTTATAGACGAGAATGTCGCGCGCGCCCTTGCCGATCTTTTCGAAAACCGCCGAGAACCAGGCAAACAGGCCGTCATCGCTGACATTCTTGAAATAGGATGGTGGGGCCAGAAGAATATTGCGGGCACCTGCGTTCAGGGCCTCGGCAGATTGGTCGGCCGCATCTTCGATGGAATCCACGAGAACGCCGGTGACCAGACGGGAAGGCGCAATGCCTGCCTCAATGAAGCGGGAGAGAATGAACTGCCGTTCGCGGCTGCCGACGGAGCATCCCTCGCCGGTGGTGCCGAAGAGTGTCACGCTGTCGCAACCATTTGCAAGGCAACGGCGGGCATGCGCGATCATGGCGTCTGTATCGACGGTTCCGTCAGTTTTGAAAGGGGTCGTCAGTGCTGCCGAAAGGCCGAATTTCTGGGTCAATTAAGATGCTCCTCCAAGGTGGCTGCAGATTGATGGCACACTGACATGTTAGTTGTAAAGCGGTAATTACAGAATGATTGTTCGGGAGGCTGGAACGGGGGGAATTGGCTTCTAAAGCTGCCTCAGGATCTGTGTTGCGCCCGGTGGGGGCATGGAATGTTTACACCGGTTTACGCGAATGCCATTTTTTAGCGATGCACAGGAAAAATGCTAAAATAAATTTGACTGTTTAAGTAAAGATTTTTATCAGGCAATCTGAATATGGGATAAAGGGAAGCGTCATGACCATTGTCGAGCCATCAGCGCCTGTGGAAGAGATCGAGCAGAGCCGCGTGAAGCGCCTGAGGGCTGCCACGCGTGGCGCGCATGGTGGTCTCGATACTTTCATCATGGCAGCGAAGCCGTTCGAGAGCCGGGAGAACTTCGGCAAATTCGTGGAAACGCAATATCTTTTCCATCGGGACCTCGATGCGTTTTTCTCCAATGAAACGCTTGATGGCCTGCTGCCTGATCTTAAGGGTCGTCGCCGTCTCTCCATGATAGAGCAGGACCTTGCCGATCTGGGACACGCCATTCCTGAAACAAACGAGCCGCGCTTTACCAGCGAAACGCCGTTCGATCTACCTGAGGCCATGGGCTGGCTTTATGTGGTCGAAGGCTCGAACCTCGGCGCGGCCTTCCTTCTTAAAGATGCAGCCAGGCTTGGCCTCACCGAAGAATTCGGCGCGCGCCATCTGGCCGGTGCTCCGGAAGGGCGCGGCCTGCATTGGCGTACCTTTACGGCCGCGCTCGATGAAATTTCGCTGACCATCGAAGAAGAGGAGCGGGTCGTCGCCGGCGCCGAAGCCGCCTTCAGGGCCGTGCATGCCTACGCGCAGCAACGCCTCGGTTGAAGTTTTGGCATAGCTTGTCGCTGGTTGTCTTCACAGCGCTTGAAATGCCTCGTTGCACATTCGTGCTGACCTCGTCTTAGCATCCTCACGCCGTCACCCCGGGCTTGGTCCGGGGTCTAGTGCGATCAAGTGCTTGATCGCGTGGAGCTCTATTCGCGGCGCGGACGGGCCGCGGCTGGATACAGGATCAAGTCCGGCGTGACGGAGGAGTGGTTTTCGGCTGTCGTGCAACGCTTCAGAACCACTGTGAGAGCCGCTCATTTCCCGCACATTGCGTTCGATATTTGCCGAATAAACAGGCATATTAATTTACCAAATGATAAAAATTTTATCTTTTGGTAAAAAGAAATTGGCCTCCAAAAAATTATCCAATTGATAAAATTATTTTTTTTCGTCTGGCACGGAACCTGCTACTCTTTCTTCAAATCAGGAAAACGCCTGATGCCAAAAAAGGGAACAGCAAGATGGAAGTTGGTGTTTTTATACCGATCGGGAATAATGGGTGGCTCCTTTCCGAGAACGCGCCGCAATACAAGCCAAGCTTCGACCTGAACAAGGAAATCACGCTGAAGGCGGAAAAGTACGGCTTCGATTTCGCGCTGTCGATGATCAAGCTGCGCGGCTTTGGCGGCAAGACCGAGTTCTGGGACTATAATCTGGAATCCTTCACCCTGATGGCGGGCCTCGCCGCCGTGACCTCCAAGATCAAGCTGTTCGGCACTGCCGCCACGCTGGTCATGCCGCCGGCCATCGTTGCGCGCATGGCGACGACGATCGATTCCATTTCCGGCGGGCGTTTCGGCATCAACCTGATTACCGGCTGGCAGCGTCCTGAATATAGCCAGATGGGGCTTTGGCCGGGCGACGATTATTTCGGTGATCGCTATGAATATCTCGGCGAATATACCTCCGTGCTGAAAGAGTTGCTGACGGAAGGGCAGTCGGACTTCAAGGGCAAGTTCTTCCAGATGGATGATTGCCGCATGAAGCCGGTGCCGCAGGGGGATGTGAAGCTCATCTGCGCCGGTTCCTCCAATTCCGGCATGGCGTTCTCTGCCAAATTCGCCGATTACAGCTTCTGCTTCGGCGTCGGCGTCAATACGCCAAAGGCTTTTGCACCCACCAATGAGCGACTTCTGGCGGCAACGGAAAAGTCTGGTCGCGAGGTTAAATCCGTCGTGCTGACCATGATCCTCGCGGAAGAAAAATCCGAGGATGCCTGGGCGAAGTGGGAGCATTACAAGGCGGGCGCGGATGAGGACGCGATCAAGTGGCTCGGCCTGCAGAGTTCTGTCGACACCAAGTCCGGCTCTGATACCAATGTCCGGCACATGTCCAATCCCGTCTCGGCGGTCAACATCAACATGGGAACGCTGATTGGCTCCTATGAGGAAGTAGCGGCGATGCTGGATGAAATGAGCGAAGTGCCGGGAACGGGCGGCGTGATGCTGACCTTTGACGATTTTCTCGAAGGCGTCGAAAAATTCGGCAAATATGTACAACCGCTGATGAAGAGCCGCCAGCATGTGCTGGCCGAACTGGAGGCAGCGGAATGAGTGAAGCCGTCGTGGCGGGTTACAAGGGGCCGGAAAGCCGTTCGGAAAGTGTCACACTTCCCGCAAGGCCGGAGCCGATTACCCTCAAGCCCAGCGAGACCGCCGTTGTCGTGGTCGACATGCAGAACGCCTATTCGACCGAGGGCGGTTATGTCGATCTTGCCGGGTTCGATATTTCCGGCGCCAAGGGCACCATCGCCAACATCAAGAAGACGCTGGATGCAGCGCGGGCGGCAGGTGTTCAGGTCATTTATTTTCAGAATGGCTGGGACAAGGATTATGTCGAGGCCGGTGGGCCGGGTTCGCCCAACTGGCACAAGTCCAACGCGCTGAAAACAATGCGCAAAAGGCCTGAATTGCAGGGCCAGCTGTTGGCCAAGGGCACATGGGACTATGCCATCGTTGATGAGTTGCAGCCGCAGCCCGGCGATATCTTGGTGCCGAAGACGCGTTATAGCGGCTTCTTTAACACCAATATGGACAGCGTTCTGCGTGCCCGCGGCATCCGCAATCTGGTGTTCGTCGGCATCGCCACCAATGTCTGCGTCGAAAGCTCGCTGCGCGACGCTTTCCATCTCGAATATTTCGGGGTGATGCTGGAGGATGCCACGCATCATCTGGGCCCGGACTACATCCAGCAGGCGACGGTCTATAATGTCGAGAAATTTTTCGGCTGGGTGGCGACCGTCAATGATTTCTGCGGCGTCATCTCGCAGGCCGCACCCGTCAGGGATTGATCCCCAAACACAAAGAGGAGAATGAAATGCCGAAGAAGATCGTCGTGCCTGCCGGTACAAGCAAACCCATCGCCCCTTTTTCGCCGGGAACCCTTGCCGATGGCGTGGTTTACGTTTCCGGTACGCTGCCGTTCGACAAGGACAATAATGTCGTGCATGTGGGCGATGCCAGCGCCCAGACACGCCATGTTCTGGAAACCATCAAATCCGTTATTGAGACCGCCGGCGGCACGATGGAGGACGTGACGATGAACCACATCTTCATCACCGACTGGGCGAATTACCAGGCCGTGAACACGGTCTATGCCGAATATTTCCCCGGCGACAAGCCCGCGCGTTATTGCATCCAGTGCGGCCTCGTAAAGCCTGATGCACTGGTGGAAATCGCCACCGTCGCACATATCGGCAAGTAAGGCGAAACGGCAAAATGATGCATTTCGAGGTTCATGGCCGGGCCGAGCCTGAGGCGCCCACTATCCTGCTGTCATCGGGGCTGGGTGGATCGGGCGCTTATTGGGCGCCGCAGATCGAGGCCCTTTCCAGCCATTTCCGGATCGTTACCTATGACCATCACGGAACTGGCCGGACCGGCGGCGAGGTGCCGGCAGATGGCGGCATATCGGCGATGGCCGATGATGTGCTGGAGATCGTCTCGGCCCTGAACCTCGAAAAATTTCACTTCATGGGCCATGCGCTTGGCGGTCTGATCGGACTTGATATCGCGCTTCGCAAGCCCGGCCTCATCGACAGGCTTGTTCTTATCAATGCCTGGAGCAAGGCCGATCCGCATTCCGGGCGCTGCTTCGATGTGCGGATCGAGCTTCTGGAAAAATCCGGTGTCGAGGCTTTCGTGAAAGCCCAGCCGCTGTTTCTTTATCCGGCGGCCTGGATGTCAGAGCATCAGGAGCGGCTGGCACGTGACGATGCGCATGGCGTCGCGCATTTTCAGGGCAGGGCGAATGTGCTTCGGCGCATCGCGGCGCTCCGGGCATTTGATATCGACGCGCGCCTCGGCGAGATCGGCAATCCGGTTCTGGTAGTGGCGACCAAGGACGATCTTCTGGTGCCCTATACCCGGTCGCTGCGTCTTGTGGAGGGTTTGCCGCAAAGCGAGCTTTGCCTTCTCGATTTCGGAGCGCATGCGGTCAATATCACCGATTCTGACCTTTTCAACGCGCGGCTTTTGCAGTTTCTGCTACCGGCAACACAAACATTCTGACGGGATTTGAGAGTAAAATGACGAGAGCATTGGACGACGCTGCATTGGCAACACTTTTCACCGAGGCACGCACCCACAATGGCTGGACGGACAAGCCAATCGGGGATGAGACGCTGACAGCGCTTTATGACCTGACGAAGATGGGGCCGACTTCGGCCAATTGCTCGCCGGCGCGTTTCGTGTTCGTGCGCAGCCCGGAAGCCAAGGAAAAATTGAGGCCAGCGCTTTCTTCGGGCAATCTGGAAAAGACCATGGCAGCACCCGTCACGGTCATCGCTGCCATCGACAGCGAATTTTACGAGAAGCTGCCGGTGCTGTTTCCCCATGCCGATGCGCGTTCCTGGTTCACCTCCAGTGCGGCGATGGCCGAGGAAACGGCATTCCGCAATGCCACGCTGCAAGCCGGTTATCTCATTCTTGCCGCCCGCGCGCTCGGGCTTGATACCGGAGCCATGTCCGGTTTCGACAAGGGCAAGGTGGATGCCGCATTTTTTGCGGGTACGACATGGAAATCCAATTTCCTCATCAATCTTGGTTACGGCGATCCGTCGAAGCTGTTCGGCCGCCTGCCGCGACTTGCGTTCGAAGACGCCTGTGTTCTGGCTTGAGGGCCTGTTAAGGAAGGATGGTTTAGATGCGGATGATGTCTCTTGAAAAGGAAGCGGAAATGGAGACGAAGACTGCACAGGAACGCAGCCTCGATTATAGAAACGCCATGGCGCGGCTCGGTGCGGCAGTCAACATCGTCACCACGGACGGTGCGGCAGGCCGTGCGGGATTTGCAGCGACGGCCGTTTGCAGCGTTTCCGACAATCCGCCCACGCTTCTCGTCTGCCTCAACCGCGGCTCTTCCGCTTATAATGTGGTGAAGGGCAATGGCGTCATCTGCGTCAACACGCTTGCTTCCAAGCACGAGGTACTAAGCACCCTGTTCGGCGGCAAGACACCGGCGGAAGAACGTTTCGCTGCCGGAAGCTGGGGCGTGCTCGAAACCGGCGCGCCTGTTCTGGAAGACGCACTGGTCTCCTTCGATTGCCGCATTCGCGAGGCACATGATGGCGGCACGCACGATATCCTGATCTGCGATGTCGTCGATATGAAGATCAATGAGGGCGACGAAGCACTGATGTATTTCAACCGGCGTTACCGGGTGCTTTGAGAGCGGTCTCTGGGGCCGGTTTACCCTTAACTCACGATCAGCTATTTGCGCGCCGTCATCCTCGGGCTTGTCCCGAGGATCTGCAACCGGGACAAGCCCGAGGATGACGGCGGAGCTTTCTTTTCACGTCAGTAAGAAGGCGCTCCCGGAAACCGGAAACGCCCTTTTCATTACTTGATCAGCGGCAAAAGATCGTTGATCGACTTCTTCGCATCGCCGTAGAACATGCGGGTGTTGTCCTTGTAGAACAGCGGGTTCTCGATGCCGGAATAGCCCGTGCCCTGGCCGCGCTTGGAAACGATGACCAGTTTGGATTTCCATACTTCCAGAACCGGCATGCCGGCGATGGGCGAGTTGGGATCGTCCTGTGCCGCCGGGTTGACGATGTCGTTGGAGCCGATGACGATGACGACGTCGGTATTGGGGAAATCGTCGTTGATCTCGTCCATTTCCAGCACGATGTCGTAGGGCACCTTTGCTTCGGCGAGCAGCACGTTCATGTGGCCGGGAAGACGACCCGCAACCGGGTGGATGGCGAAACGCACGGTCTTGCCGTCGGCGCGCAGCTTGCGGGTCAGTTCGGAAACGGCCTGTTGCGCCTGTGCCACCGCCATGCCGTAACCGGGCACGATGATGACGCTGTCAGCGTCGTTCAGCGCTGATGCCACGCCTTCGGCATCGATTGCCACCTGCTCGCCCTCGATTTCCATCGCCGGACCCGTCGTGCCGCCGAAGCCGCCGAGGATGACCGAGATGAAGGAGCGGTTCATGGCCTTGCACATGATGTAGGACAGGATCGCACCCGAGGAGCCGACAAGCGCACCGGTAACGATCAGGAGATCGTTGCCGAGCGTGAAGCCGATGGCGGCCGCCGCCCAGCCGGAATAGCTGTTCAGCATCGAGACGACGACAGGCATATCTGCGCCGCCGATACCCATGATCAGGTGATAGCCGATGAAGAAGGCGGCAAGCGTCATCAGCACCAGCGTCCATGCGCCAGCACCGTTGCAATACATGATGAGCAGGACGAGCGACAGGATCGCGGCACCGGCATTGAGGACGTGTCCGCCCGGAAGCTTCTTCGCCTTGCCGTCCACCTTGCCGGCAAGCTTGCCGAAGGCGACGACGGAACCGGTGAAGGTGACGGCGCCGATGAAGACGCCGAGGAAGACCTCGACCTTCATGATTGCCAGTTCTACCGGCGTCTTGTGGGCGAGGAGGGCGGAAAAGCCTGTCAACAGGGAACGCGCCGTCTCATCGAGCGAGGCGACATGCGCTTCCTCGATATGGGCGTTGAAGCCGATGAAGACGGCGGCCAGACCGACAAAGGAGTGAAGTGCTGCAACAAGCTGCGGCATCTCGGTCATCTGCACGCGGTTTGCGACGAAGTAGCCGAGAACGGCGCCACCCGCCAGCATCAGAAGTACGATGAACCAGTTGCCGACATCAGGTCCGAAGACCGTGGCGACAATGGCAAGACCCATGCCTGTTATGCCGTACCAGACGGCGCGCTTGGCGCTTTCCTGCCCGGAAAGACCACCGAGAGAGAGGATGAATAGAACGGCTGCGGCAACATAGGCCGCGGAAACGATACCAATGGTCATTATGTGTCCCCTACACGGCTCAGGACTTCTGGAACATGGCGAGCATGCGCCGTGTCACGAGGAAACCGCCGACGATGTTGATCGTCGCGATCAGGACGGAAAGTGAGGCAAGGATCACCACCAGCCAGTTGCCGGAACCGATCTGCAGCAGCGCGCCGATAATGACGATGCCGGAAATCGCGTTCGTCACCGCCATCAGCGGCGTGTGCAGCGAGTGGCTGACATTCCAGATGACGGAGAAGCCGATAAAGCAGGCGAGCACGAAGACGATGAAATGGCTCATGAAGCTTGCCGGCGCGTAAAGGCCGACGAGAAGCAGGGCCGCCGTACCGATGACGAGCAGACCGACCTGGCTTTTCGTCTGCGCCTTGAACTCGGCCCGTTCCTTGGCGTGCTTTTCCTCAGGCGTAAGCTCTTTTGCTCGTTCCTTGGGTTTCTGCGCGGCGATGGCCTGGATCTTCGGTGGCGGTGGCGGAAAGGTGATGTCGCCCTGATAGGTGACGGTCGCACCGCGGATGACGTCGTCTTCCATGTTGTGAACGACCTTCCCGTCCTTTGCGGGCGTCAGATCGGTCATCATGTGACGGATGTTGGTGGAATAGAGCGTTGAGGCCTGCGTGGCCATGCGGCTCGGGAAATCCGTATAGCCGATGACGATGACGCCATTGTCGGAGACGACGCGCTGGTCGGGCACCGTGAGATCGCAATTGCCGCCGCGCTCGGCGGCGAGGTCGATGATGACCGAACCCGGCTTCATTGCCGCTACCATGTCGGCCAGCCACAGCTTCGGGGCGTCACGGCCGGGGATCAGCGCCGTGGTGATGACGATATCGATCTGCGGTGCCAGCTCGCGGAATTTCTCAAGCTGCTTTTCGCGGAATTCCGGCGACGAGGGGGCGGCGTAACCGCCGGTCGCTGCGCCATCCTGGCTCTGGTCGGCGAAATCGAGATAGACGAATTCGGCGCCCATGGATTCGATCTGTTCGGCCACTTCCGGGCGCACGTCGAAGGCATAGGTAATGGCGCCAAGCGAGGTTGCCGTGCCGATGGCGGCAAGACCGGCAACGCCGGCACCGATGACCAGCACCTTGGCGGGCGGCACCTTGCCGGCGGCGGTTACCTGGCCGGTGAAGAAGCGGCCGAAATTATTGCCGGCCTCGATGACGGCGCGATAGCCGGCGATGTTGGCCATGGAGGACAGCGCGTCCATTTTCTGGGCGCGGGAAATGCGCGGCACCATGTCCATGGCGATGACATTTGCGCCCTTTTCCTTCGCCTGCTCCAGAAGGTCCTTGTTCTGTGCGGGATAGAAGAACGAGATCAGCGTCTTGTCCGAAGACAGGCGATCAATCTCCGACGTTTCCGGCGGACGAACCTTGGCGATGATGTCGGCACCGGTATAAAGCGCATCGGCGCTATCGACGATGGTGACACCGGCTGCGCGATAGGCGTCGTCGGAAAATCCCGCCGCCTTGCCCGCGCCTGTTTCGAGGATGCAATCATATCCGAGTTTCTGCAGGCCTTGCGCGCTGTCGGGCGTCATGCCGACGCGCGCCTCGCCATCATATAATTCCTTAGGCGTCCCGATTTTCAAAATGGCTCTCCCTTTTCCGCACGATACGGCGTCATAGCCTATTTCGAGCGTTTTTGTCTTGTTTTTGGCGGTTTCTACCTGCGGCGGATTGACAGCCTGCGAAAGGCCAGTTCGGGCACTGGCGGTACTGCGGCAATAAAAAACCCGGCGCGTCAGCGCCGGGTCTCTATCGTCGGGAGCGAAACCGCTCACTCCATGGTGTGGATGTCGCGATCCTTGGTTTCCGGCAGGAACAGCAGGCCGATGACCAGCGTGATGCCTGCGAAAACGATCGGGTACCAGAGGCCGTAATAGATATCGCCCTTCGCCGCGCTCATCGCAAAAGCGGTGGCGGGCAGCAGGCCGCCGAACCAGCCGTTGCCGATATGGTAGGGCAGCGACATGCCGGAGTAGCGGATGCGGGTCGGGAACAGTTCGACCAGCAGGGCCGCAATCGGGCCGTAGACCATCGTCACGTAGATCACGAGGACGGTCAGGACCGCGATGATGACGACCCAGTTCACGGCAGCCGGATCGGCGACCATGGCGAAGGTACCACCACCGGCAATGCTGTAGACGGCCATTTCCGCCGCTCCGGCGGTCTCGGCCGGCGTCAGCAACTTGTCGGCCACCAGCTTGTCGGTCGCCACCATCTTCTTGTCGGCTGCGCGAACGGCTTCCGCATTGAGGTTGAGTTCCGGGTTGGCGGCAATGAAGGCATCCAGTTTTGCGTCCGGCACCTGTGCTACGCCGCGCACCAGCGGGTAGCCGCCGTCATGCAGCGCGATGTTGACCTGTTTCTGGAAGGCCCTGTCTTTTGCGGCAGCATCCGCGCCGGCTGCGATGGCGTCGTAGCTCGCAATGGTGGCGTCGCCGATCTTGACGCTTGCCGGCGTTCCAGCCGCTCCAGCAACGACGTCATAGGGAACGGAGTTGCGTGTCAGGAACGAGGTGGCGATATCGCAGGATGTGGTGAATTTCGCCGTACCTGTCGGGTTGAACTGGAATTTGCAGTCGCCCGGAGCAGCGGTCACGGTTGCGCGAACGCTGGCCTGCGCTTGCGCCAGTGCCGGGTTGCCCGCCCATGTGAGCGCCTTGAACAGCGGGAAGTAGGTCAGCATCGCGAGAACGAGACCCGCCATGATGATCGGCTTGCGGCCGATCTTGTCGGAAAGCCAGCCGAAGAGCACGAAGAAGCCCGTGCCGAGGATGAGGGCCGCCGCGACCATGATGTTGGCCGACTGGCCGTCCACCTTCAGAATGCTCTGCAGGAAGAAGAGTGCATAGAACTGGCCCGTATACCAGACGACGGCCTGACCGATGACGGCGCCGACGAGGGCAAGCAGGGCGATCTTTGCGTTTTTCCACTGGCCGAAGGCTTCGCTGAGCGGTGCCTTGGAGGTCTTGCCTTCTTCTTTCATCTTCTTGAAGGCAGGAGATTCGTTCATTTTCAGACGAATCCAGACCGATACGCCAAGCAGCAGAACCGAAACGAGGAAGGGAATACGCCAGCCCCAAGCGGCGAAGGCTTCCTTGCCGAGTGCGAACTGCACGCCGAGAATGACCATCAGCGACAGGAAGAGGCCGAGCGTCGCCGTCGTCTGGATCCATGAGGTGTAATAGCCTCTGCGACCGTTGGGCGCGTGTTCGGCCACATAAGTTGCAGCACCGCCATATTCGCCGCCAAGCGCCAGACCCTGAAGCATGCGCAGGATGATCAGGATGATCGGGGCTGCGATGCCGATCTGCGATGCACCGGGCAGGACGCCGACGAGGAATGTCGAAACGCCCATGATGAGAATGGTGATCAGGAAGGTGTATTTACGGCCGACAATGTCGCCGAGACGCCCGAACACCAGGGCGCCGAAGGGGCGCACGAGGAAGCCGGCGGCAAATGCCAGAAGCGCGAAGATGTTACGTGTCGTTTCCGGATATTGGCTGAAGAAGTTCGCGCCGATATAGATCGCGAGCGAGCCGTACAGATAAAAATCGTACCATTCGAAGACTGTTCCGAGAGAAGAGGCGAAAATCACCTTCTTCTCCTCACCCGTCATGGGACGGGCGGCGCCGCTCACGGCTGCTACGTTTGCCATTGTCTGTCCTCCACAGATGTCAAATGAGCGCATTGCAGAGCCCTGTCTCTCCTCCGGACTCCCCCGTAAGGGTGCAATGCGCGTAATGTTAGAGTGACAGAAAATTAACCCCAATGAGAGCGATGCTTTCGGATTATGACTTTAGTCTAATGCATAACGTGCAAAAATGTCGCGAGGTGGCATTTGCGCTCATGCGCCGGGTCGCTCGCAACGTGCCTTTTTTCTTGACACGAACACCAAACCTTCTAATAGCTTCTCGCGAAGAAGGAGCATCACCTTGCGCAGGCATGTTGCAGACATGATTGTCATGGAAGGACCGGCACAATCCGCCGGCGATGATCCGCGTCTTTCTTATTCTATCCGAATTACGGCCAAAACGACGATTAAAACCGTCTGACGTCTCTGGCCACCGCTCTCTCCCCGGTTTGGCTGGGGATCGAGGAAGCCGCAATGCGATGCGGGTTCCCCACCTCACCCAAAAGAGGAGAGACAGAAAGAGAGCTTGATCATGGGTTTCAAAGTTGCAATTGTAGGCGCCACCGGCAATGTCGGTCGCGAAATGCTCAACATCCTGGCCGAACGTGGTTTTCCCGCAGATGAAGTCGTGCCGCTCGCTTCCTCCCGCTCGCAGGGCACGGAAGTCTCCTATGGCGACCGCACGCTGAAGGTTTCCAACCTCGAAAACTACGATTTTTCCGACACGGATATTTGCCTGATGTCGGCCGGCGGCGAGATTTCCAAGAAGTGGTCGCCGAAGATCGGCCAGCAGGGTTGCGTCGTCATCGATAACTCGTCCGCATGGCGCTACGACCAGGACGTTCCGCTGATCGTTCCGGAAGTCAATGCCGACGCGATCTCGGGCTTCACCCGCAAGAACATCATCGCCAATCCGAATTGCTCCACGGCCCAGCTCGTTGTCGCGCTGAAGCCGCTGCATGACTTTGCCAAGATCAAGCGCGTCGTTGTCTCCACCTACCAGTCCGTTTCCGGCGCTGGCAAGGAAGGCATGGACGAACTGTTCCAGCAGACACGCGCCGTCTTCGTGGCCGATCCGGTCGAAACGAAGAAGTTCACCAAGCGCATCGCCTTCAACGTCATCCCGCATATCGACGTCTTCATGGAAGACGGCTATACCAAGGAAGAATGGAAGGTTCTGGCCGAAACCAAGAAGATGCTCGATCCGAAGATCAAGGTAACCTGCACGGCCGTGCGCGTTCCTGTTTTCATCGGTCATTCGGAATCGGTCAACATCGAGTTCGAAAACGAGATCACCGCCGATCAGGCGCGTGATATCCTGCGCGAAGCGCCGGGTTGCCTCGTGATCGACAAGCATGAAGATGGCGGCTACATCACCCCGGTTGAATCCGCTGGCGAGGATGCGACCTATATTTCGCGTATCCGTGAGGATGCGACGGTTGAAAACGGCCTCAACATCTGGGTTGTTTCGGACAATCTGCGCAAGGGCGCTGCCCTCAATGCCATCCAGATCGCCGAACTCCTGGTCAATCGTGGTCTCATCAAGCCCCGCAAGGCGGCGGCTTGATACGATTTTTTAAGGTTCGTTAAGTATAACCCGTCTGTTCTGTGTGGGGCAGGCGGGTTTTCCAATTGGCTATCATCACGGCCAGTTTATTTGCAGGCCTTGCTGCCAAAAGGCAATTTAGGCGGCCAAAAAGCAATTTGGCACCCGAGCCCATACAGCAGCGACGTTTTGGTTCTCGGGATAAATTCCCCAAAGGATATCGAAGGCAGATTTTGATGCGGGCAATGAAGGCAATTCTGGCTGGTGTGGCCATGGTCTCGGTTTTGGCGGCGACGCCGGTTGTGGCTGCGCAATGCGGCAACACTTCGGCAGGGTTCGACGCCTGGGTCGGTGCCTTCAAGCAGGAAGCGGCGAGCCGCGGTGTCAGCGCCTCGGTGCTTGATCGTGCCTTCTCCGGCGTCTCCTACAATCAGCCGACCATCCGCGCCGATCGCGGCCAGCACAGCTTCAAGCTGTCCTTCGACCAGTTCATGCAGAAGCGTGGCGGCCAGACGATCATCTCGCGCGGCAAGACCATGAAGAAGAACAATGCGGCTCTCTTCGCCTCGATTGAAAAGGCCTATGGTGTGCCGGCCGGCCCGCTGCTCGCCATCTGGGGCATGGAAACCGGATTTGGCGGCTTCATGGGCAACCAGCACACGCTGTCCGCCGTGGCGACGCTTTCTTTCGACTGCCGCCGTTCGGATTATTTTACCGAGCAGCTTTATGCGGCCCTGAAGCTCGTCGGCAGCGGATCGCTGAACGTTAACGCCAAGGGTGCTGCCCATGGCGAAATCGGCCAGACGCAGTTCCTGCCGTTGAACGTTGTGCGCTACGGCGTGGATTTCGACCGCGACGGACGCATCGATCTCGTCGGTTCGCGCGCCGATGCGCTGGCCTCCACGGCCAACTTCCTTGTCGGCCACGGCTGGCAGCGCGGTGCGGGTTATCAGCAGGGGCAGACGAATTACGCGGCCATTCAGGGCTGGAACGCTGCAAGCGTTTATCAGCAGGCGATTGCGTTTATCGGCAAGGCGATTGACGGCCAATAAGGCCGCTTTATCCCAATTGGAACGTCCACTTCCGTGATGCCGGACTAGTTCCGGCATCCAGTCACGGCGCGTCTGCGCCGTGAAAACAATACTAAGCAATCAAAGACTTGATCGCGCTTGGCCCCGGATCACGTCCGGGGTGACGAAGCTTTGAGAAGGTTTCGACAATCACAGGTCCGGGCGGCGAAAGTCGCCCGTTTTGCCGTCCATCACCCACAATTCGCCGGTCGAGATATCGAACCAGGCACCATGCAGCTTCACCTTGCCAGCGGTTTCCTGCGCCTTGACGAAGGGGAAGCCGCGCAGGTTGGCGATGGAGTTGCGAATGGAAACGCGCTCCAGCGCCGTCTGGCGCTCGGAAGCGGTCATGACGTCGTTGCTCTGGATCTGCTCGGCGGCGGATTTCACCATGTTCAATCCATTTGCCGATGAAGTCGCCGGGTGACAGAGGTTCAAGATTGGGGTCGAGTGCGGCCTGAATGCCGCCGCAGCGGCCATGGCCCATGACGACGATGTCCTTCACCTTCAGAACCTGCACGGCATATTCGATGGCGGCTGATGTGGCGTGGTACTGACCGTCAGGCTCAAAGGGCGGCACCATGTTGGCGACGTTCCGCACGACGAAAAGTTCTCCCGGTCCGCAGTCGAAAATCGTTTCCGGCGCCGAACGGGAGTCACAACAGGCAATGAACAGGGTCTGCGGTTTCTGTCCGGTATCAGCCAGAACGCGGTATCTTTCGCGCTCGTCGGCATAGCGGCCGCTCATGAAGTTCTTGTAGCCGTTGAGAAGGTTTTCCGGAAAATCTTTCATCTATCGCAGTACCGTTGTGCTTGGACCAAGATCAAGAGAAGAACTCGGTGCGTTGAAGACCAATCCTTTAGCCGCTATTTGCGCTTGCTGCGCGAAGGATGCAAGAGATGGCGCATCTGCACCATCGCCATGGGTGTGGAGAGACTTGAAGAATCCGTCTCCAGCGTCAATTCGTTCATGTCGCGTTTTTTGGTTCGCGCCAGAATTTCGAACACGCTGGCGGTGGCCAGTTGCAGCGCCTTCTCGTCGTCCATGCCTTCCAGCAGCCGGGCAAGGAACAGCGCCGCCATCAGGTCGCCGAGACCGTTCGGTGCGTTTTCTATGGCGCGGTGTTCCGCCATCAGCGCGTGCCGGCCGCTCAAATAGAGATTTCCCGTGCCGCCCGCCATCATCGACACGGCTGAGGTGACCAGCATTTTCGGCGGGCCGAGTGCGAGCGCGGCATCCATGATGGCATTGTTGGTCTCAAGCTCGGCACCGCTCATCCAGGCCAGTTCATAACGGTTTGGCGTGGCGACGGTGGCAAGCGGAATGAGGTGATCGCGGATGGCTTCGGCAGTCTCAAGGGGAATGTAGAGTCCGCCCAGATCGCCCATGACCGGGTCACAGGCATAAATCAGCGACGGGTTCTTTTCCTTGAGATTGCGGATCAGCCTTGCGACGGAGCGCACCTGCGCCGCGCTGCCGAAATAACCGGTCAGGACAGCCTTGACCTCGCCGATCCATTTGGCGTTTTCGAGGTCGGTCATGGCCTTGTCGAAGTCGTCGTCCTGAAAGCGCATCCGGGTGGACGGGCCATGGCCGGGGTGCCAGGGCAAAACGATTGTGGGTACCGCCCATACCGGATAGCCAAGGGTCTCCAGCGCGAAGACTGCGGCACGGTTGCCGACCGATCCACGCATGACGTGGCTGGAAATGACGATGACGGCGCCCTGGGTATTTTCCTGCATCACGGCCTTCTTGCTTTCAAACGCCACAGAAGCCCGCAAGTGCCCCTGCTCACAGATCAAGATGCGCTCTCATGACATATCGCATCGTCACTTTCCACCGTTAATCCCGCAAGGGTCTATCCCGTAAAATGATGGGCGTCCGGTCTTCTTGGCCTTTCCGGTGCCGGTCCGGTATTGCGGGATCGGCGAACTGCCCTACCTTTTTGTTTACGCATCGGGTTTTCCCAAAACTGCGGTACACTTTTCGGCACGATGCCCTATAGTTGCATCATGCTCGATCTCGTCATCGCCTATTGGCCTCATATCCTTGCCGCTCTTTCCATTTTGATGGGAACCGTGGCGGCCGTACATGCCACGATGACGAAGGAAGAGGTCCGCTCCGCGCTTGGCTGGGTGGGCGTCATCGTTCTGTCGCCGATCGTCGGTGCAGTCATTTATGCGATTGCCGGCATCAACCGGATTCGCCGGTCCAGTATCAGGCAGCAGCGGTCTTTCATGCAGGACGAGATCATGGATCGCGTGGCGCGCCTGGATGCGAGCGGCGAGGTGATTGCCGCGCGGTTCGGACGCCGTTTCGAGGCGATGAAGACGCTCGGCGACCGGGTGACGCGCCACGCACTGACGACCGGTAACCGCATCGAGCCGCTTGTCACCGGCGACGCGGCCTATGCCGCCATGCTTGAAGCGATAGGCGAGGCGAAGCGGTCGATCATCCTCGAAACATATATTTTCGACAATGACAGGATCGGTGCGCGTTTTGTCGCGGCGCTGGAAAGGGCGAAGTTCCGGGGCGTGGAGGTGCGGGTGCTGGTGGATGCGGTGGGCGCGCGTTATTCCGTGCCGAGCATCCTGCCGACGCTCCGGGAAAAAGGCATCGTTGCCGATGTGTTCAACGGCAATGTCATCATGGGGCTGCGGCTGCCCTATGCGAATTTGCGCACCCACCGCAAGATCCTGGTAGTGGACGGGCGCCTCGCCTTTAGCGGCGGCATGAATATCCGCGAGGGCTTCACCCTTGAATTCGGCGGCGAAAAACAGGCGCACGACACTCATTTCAAGATCAGCGGGCCGGTTGTCTCTGATTTTTTCTCCATTGCGGCGGAGGACTGGAGGTTCACGACGGGGGAGCTTCTGCACACGCCGGTCTGGGATATCGCCATTCCCGATGGTGTGCCGGGTTCACAGATCGTTGCGCGCGTTTCCTCCTCGGGGCCGGATAAGAGCATAGAGACCAATCACAAGATGCTGATGGGGGCGTTTTCCGTCGCCCGCTCCTCCATTCTCGTCATGTCGCCCTATTTTCTCCCCGATCGGGAGCTTATTTCAGCGCTCATTACCGCAGCGAGGCGGGGAGTCGTGGTGGATATCATCGTGCCGCAAAGCAACAATCTGGTGCTTGTGGACAGGGCGATGACGGCGCAATTCGACCAGATGTTGAAGAATTACTGCCGCATCTGGCGGGCGACAGGGCCCTTCAATCACTCCAAGCTTCTGGTGATCGACGAGCGCTGGAGCTACATCGGTTCTTCCAACCTGGACCCTCGTTCATTGCGGCTGAACTTCGAAGTCGATCTGGAAGTTATGGATGAGGAATTCGCCGCGACCATCGGAAACCGCATCCGGGAAGCACGGGCAACCGCTTTACCCGTGCGACTGAGCGAACTGAATGCGCGGCCATTCGTTGTCCGTTTTGTGGAGCGCGTCCTGTGGCTCGCTTCGCCGTATCTTTAGAGCGCCATGCGTCGGAAACGCTCTAAAACTTTTAATTTGCGCATCGGAGGCGTCGCAGCGTGAAGAAAAACAGTTTGCTGGAGCGTGGAAAAACGGCACTGGCGAAAAACAGCAGCCTGCCCGCCTTCGTCATGCAGTCGCTGCGCGACCGCCACCAACGGAAGAATGCCGGGCAGGTGGAGAGAGATCACTCCTTTCCGGTCATCGCGTCCTACAACGTCCATAAATGCGTCGGCCGCGACCGCAGGTTCGATCCTGATCGCACCAGCCGCGTTATTCAGGAAATCGGCGCGGATATCATCGCGCTACAAGAGGCGGACAGCCGTTTCGGCGAGCGCACGGGCCTGCTCGATCTTGCCCGGCTGGAGCGGGAAAGCGGGCTTGTCCCCGTGCCTGTTCTGGCGGGTGTGAAGGCGCATGGATGGCACGGTAATGTCCTGTTGTTCAAGGAAGGTGCGGTGCGGGATGTTCATACGCTGAAATTGCCGGGGCTGGAGCCGCGCGGCGCGCTGGTGGTGGAACTGGATTTGAAAAGCGGTGGCGCACTGCGAATAATCGCCGCGCATTTCGGTCTTTTGAGGCATTCCCGTGCCCAGCAGGCGAAGGCGCTTATCGGTCTTCTGGAAGCGCGAAACGAATGCGCGACCATCCTCATGGGAGACCTGAACGAATGGCGTCTCGGCAATGGCTCGTCGCTCAATACTCTGAGGGATGCATTCGGCGCCCTGCCGCCAGCAGTGCCCAGTTTTCCATCCAACCTGCCGGTGCTTGCGCTCGACAGGATCATCGCCAACCGCGAAGGGCTGATCGAGCAGGTGGAAGCGCATGACAGTGCGCTGGCGCGCATTGCCTCGGACCACCTGCCGCTGAAAGCCGCGATAAGGACCGATCTGCTTCCAACCTGATCCTGTGGCAGCATCGGATACGGCGACAGACTTCAGAGCCGCTGCGCTACCGTCAGATGGCTGCGCGAACGGGCCTCCAGCAGCGATGTGCGGATGGCTTCCATCAGCCGTTCACGGTTGTTTCTGGTCTTGCATCTGTCCAGATTCTGCGCGGCAAGCGCCAGATCCAGACCTTCATCCATTACTATCGAATAGGCAATGGTTGTCGCCCAGTTTTCGTATTCCTGCTCCATCATGTCACCCCTGAACTAAATCATTTAGCCCGAATCACCCTGTTCTTGAAATTACCACAAAATGGAAAGCATAAAATAGCGTTGTTCCTTTACGTATCTGCTGCCTTATGCGGATATAGTGTATTCGTTATTTCTTTATTGCGGCGCAACATGTATGTGCTTGCTGCTTAAGTCATTGAAACAGATTCTGTTTCAGGCGATGCACATGGACGTTCCCACCAACAAAAACGCCGCGCATCGTTAGATGCGCGGCGGGCTTTCGTCGAAGTTTGCGGTGGATTGGATCAGGTCTCAGCCGGCCTTTTCGAGCTTGTAGTCCGAATTGGCAGGTTCTTCCTGTTTGTGCTGGATGAGAGGACGGTTACCCGACAGCTTGCGAACCAGCACGTAGAATACCGGTGTCATGAAGATGCCGAAGAACGTCACCCCGATCATGCCGGAGAACACTGCGACACCCATGGCCGCGCGCATTTCCGCACCCGCACCGGTGGAGATGACCAGAGGCACCACGCCCATGATGAAGGCGAGTGAGGTCATCAGGATCGGGCGGAGGCGCAGGCGACTTGCCTCGACTGCGGCCTGAAGCGGCGTTCGTCCTTCGAATTCCAGCTCGCGGGCGAATTCCACGATCAGGATCGCGTTCTTCGCCGATAGTCCGACAAGGACGACAAGGCCGATCTGCGTAAAGATGTTGTTGTCCCCTCCCGTCAGCCAGACGCCTGTCAATGCGGCGAGAACGCCGAGCGGAACGATCAGAATGATCGCGATCGGCAGGGTCAGGCTTTCATATTGCGCAGCCAATACGAGATAGACGAGCAGCAGCGCCAGCGGGAAGACCACGAGGCTGGAATTACCGGCAAGAATCTGCTGGTAAGTCAGGTCCGTCCATTCGTATTCGATCCCGGCCGGCAGGTTTTCGGCAAGGATTTTCTCGATCGCTGCCTGCGCCTGTCCAGAGGAGAAGCCCGGTGCCGGACCGCCGTTGATATCTGCTGCAAGGAAGCCGTTATAACGGTTTGTGCGCTCCGGTCCTGTCGTTGCATCTACCTTCAACAGCGTGGAAAGCGGGATCATCTGACCGGTGGACGAGCGGACCTTCAGGCGGCCGATATCTTCGGCATGGGCGCGGAATTGCGCATCTGCCTGCACACGCACGCTGTATGTCCGCCCGAAGGCGTTGAAGTCGTTGACATAAAGCGAGCCCAGATAGATCTGCAGCGTCTGGAAGACGTCGCTGACCGAAACACCCAGCTGCTCGGCCTTGGCGCGGTCGAGATCGGCGAAGAGCTGCGGCACGTTGATCTGGAAGCTGGAGAAGATGCCTGCCAGTTCCGGTGTCTGGTATGCCTTGGCGATGACCGCCTTGGCCGCTTCGTCAAGCGTCTGGTAGCCGTAACCGGCACGGTCCTCGATCTGCAGCTTGAAGCCGCCCGTCTGGCCGAGACCGTTAACCGGCGGCGGCGGGAACATGGCGATGAAGGCATCCTGAATGCCGGCAAACTTCTGGTTCAGCTGCATTGCGATGGCGCCGCCTGACAGTTCCGGCGTCTTGCGGTTTTCGAAGTCGTCGAGAACTGCAAAGACGATGCCGGAATTGGAGCCGATGGTGAAGCCGTTGATCGACAGGCCGGGGAAGGCGATGGCGTGGCTGACGCCCGGCTGTTGCATGGCGATATCGCTCATCCGCTTGATGACACTTTCCGTGCGGTCAAGCGTTGCGCCGTCCGGAAGCTGGGCGAAGCCGATGAGATATTGCTTGTCCTGCGCCGGTACGAACCCGCTTGGGACCGCGCTGAACATGCCGTAGGTGGCAGCCACCAGCGCCATATAGACGATCATGACGAGGCTTTTGCGCGTTACCAGCCCGCCTACGGTTTTGCCGTAACCGTTGGAGGCGGCCCCGAAGGCGCGGTTGAATCCACGGAAGAACCAGCCGAAAATCCGGTCCATGAATCGGGTCAGCCAGTCTTTCGGTGCGTCGTGCTCTTTCAGCAGCAGGGCCGCAAGAGCGGGTGACAGCGTCAGAGAATTGATCGCCGAAATGACGGTGGAAATCGCGATCGTCAGCGCGAACTGCCGGTAGAACTGGCCGGAAAGGCCGGAGATAAAAGCCAGTGGGACGAAAACGGCGACCAGCACAAGCGCGATTGCTATGATCGGCCCGGAGACTTCGCGCATCGCCTTGTAGGTGGCATCACGCGGAGAAAGCCCGTTTTCGATGTTTCGCTCGACGTTTTCCACCACCACGATGGCGTCATCCACCACGATGCCGATGGCCAGCACGAGGCCGAACAGGGTCAACGCGTTAATGGAGAAACCGAAGGCATACATGACGGCGAAGGTGCCGATGATCGACACCGGAACGGCGATCAGCGGAATGATCGAGGCGCGCCAGGTCTGGAGGAACAGGATGACCACCAGTACCACGAGGCCAACGGCCTCGAGGAGCGTATCAACGACCTTTTCGATGGACGAGCGAACGAACTTCGTCGTGTCGTAGACGATTTCATATTTCACGCCATCAGGCATCGCCAGTTGCAGATTGTCCATTGTCGCGCGGACATTGTCGGCGATTTCGATGGAGTTGGAGCCGGGAGCCTGCAATACGGCGATCGCCACGGCGGGTTCGCCGTCGAGCAGCGAGCGCAGCGTATAGTCGGCAGCGCCGAGTTCGATGCGGGCGACATCGCGAAGACGGGTGATCTGGCCGTTCGCGCCGCTCTTGACGATGATGTTGCCGAATTCCTCCGGCGTCGTCAGACGGCCCTGGGCATTAACGTTGAGCTGCAGGTCGACGCCGTTGGGGCTTGGCGATGCGCCGATGACGCCGGCCGCGGCCTGGACGTTCTGCTGACGGATGGCGTCGGATACGTCACTCGCGGCGAGATCGTGTTCGGCCACCTTTTGCGGATCCAGCCAGACGCGCATGGAATAGTCACCCGCGCCGAAGACCTGCACCTGACCCACGCCTTCGATACGGGCGAGGCGATCCTTGACGTTCAGCGTCGCATAGTTGCGCAGATAGGTGATGTCATAGGCATCGGTCTTCGACACGAGATTGACGACCATGATGAAGTCGGGCGAGCTTTTGACGGTGGTGATGCCGAGTGCGCGCACTTCCGCGGGCAGGCGCGGTTCGGCCTGCGACACGCGGTTCTGCACCAGCTGCTGCGCCTTGTCCGGGTCGGTGCCCAGCTTGAACGTTACGGTCAGCGTCAGCACGCCGTCCGATGTCGCCTGGCTGCCCATATAGAGCATGTCCTCGACGCCGTTGATTTGTTCTTCAAGCGGCGTGGCGACGGTTTCGGCAATAACGGCCGGGTTCGCACCGGGATAGGTGGCGCGGACGACGACGGATGGCGGCACGACTTCCGGATATTCGGAAATCGGCAGGGCGCGCATGCCGAGAAGGCCTGCGACCACGATCAGGATCGACAGCACGCCGGCGAAGACCGGCCTGTCGACAAAAAATCTGGAAATATTCATATCCAGTCCCCTCTCCGGGTAGATTTGGAAATGCAAGGACCGTTCCGGCGGCATCATGGCCGCCGGTGAGGGCCGGTTCTTTGTGAAATGCGTCTCGCCGGAGGCGGGACGGCGTTATTGCGAGGCGGCGACCTTGTCTTCCGCCTGCGGTGCGATGGTTGCACCGGGGCGAATGCGCTGCAGGCCGTTGACGACGATCGTATCGCCGGCGGCAAGGCCGCTGTCGATGATGCGCTGGCCGTCAGCCGGTGCGCCGGGCTTGATCTGGCGGTAGCTCACCTTGTTTTCGGCATCGACGACAAAGACGAACCGCTTGTCCTGATCCGTGCCGATGGCGCGGTCGCTGATGACTATCCGGTTTTCCGGCTTCGGTTCACCCATGCGCACCCGCACGAACTGGCCGGGAATGAGCCTGCCATCAGGATTTTCGAAGACCGCACGCACACCAATGGTGCCGCTGGCGGAATCGACCTGGTTGTCGATGAGGTGCAGGGTGCCCTTGATCGGCGTGCCGTCATCCGAAAGCGTGCCGATTTCCACCGGGATCTGTTCGAGCGCGGGCAGGGCGTCGGTTGTCTTCGGCAGCTCGGAAAGCGCTTTCGCTACCGTTCCTTCGCTGGCGTTGAAGCTGGCATAGATCGGGTTGACCGAAACCAGCGTCGTCAGGGCAGGCGATGTCGAGCCGGCGGCAACGAGGTTGCCGGCGGTGATTTCGATGCGGCCGACCCTGCCGGAAACCGGTGCAACGATTTCGGTGTAACCAAGATCGAGCTGAGCCGTCGTCAACGTCGCGCGGGCGGCGCGAAGCTGGGCTTCGGCATCCGCAAACGAGCTTTGCCGCTGGTCGAGATCGCTCTGGGAGATCGTGCGATTGTCGGAAAGCCTGCGGCCACGGTCGAGTTCCGTCTTGGCAAGGCTGACCTTGGCTTCGGCGGAGGCGACCTGGGCTTCAGCACCTGCAACGGCTGCCTGATAGGGGGCCGGATCGATGGTGAAGAGGGGGTCGCCTTCCTTCACCAGCGCGCCTTCGCGGAAATGCACGGCCTTGATCTGGCCAGCGACGCGGGAGCGGATCTGCACGCGGTCGACGGCTTCGAGACGGCCGGAAAATTCTTCCCAGCGCATCACATCGCGGCTTTCCACCTTGGCGACGGTGACTGGGATAGCCGGCGTTTCAGCCGGGGTGGAAGCTGCCGTCGCATCACGGCTGGTGGGCAGGTCGAAAATGAGTGCTGCGGCTGCAACGGACATAGCAAGCCCGATACCGGCGCCCGTCAGGGCCCGGCGCTTTGTGGTCAGCGTCATGGGTCTCTCCTTGGCTCGGATCAGGAGCCGGTCAGTTTCTCTATCTGTGTGTTTTGTCGCATGGTCCCGGCGTAAAACCGCTACGCACTTTTACTGGACATGCTCAAAATGCGATTTCAGTGTTTTATCTGGTCAACGAAGGTCTTGAACTCCGAACAGACGGATGGGACCCATCCGCCGCCCTTTCCTTGATAAAGCCCCGTCCAGCCAATGCCGGCGGGGAAAACATGCTGCCGGACGCTGACACCGGAGGCGATGAGCCTGTCGGCATAACCGACCGTTTCGTCGCGCAGAGGGTCGTCCTCGGCGGTAAAGATCAGCGCCGGCGCCACCCGGTTCAGCCGCGTACACTGGCAGGGCGCGGCATAGGGGTGAAAAAACCCGCAGGCCTTGGCAAGGTAATGGCTCCAGCCATCCGCCCAGCGCTGGCGCATGCCGATCCTGTCCGCATCGCGGAAGGATTCCGTCGTCATCATCGGGTCGATCATGGGCGACAGAAGTATTTGACCGGCAAGCTTGCCCGGCATGCGGTCACGCGCCTTCAGCGCAAGCCCAGCCGCCACATTGCCACCAGCCTCTTCGCCGGCCACAAACAGCAGCGATTTTGCGCCGCCATAATGCTTGCGGTCCCGGCTCAGGTGATCCAGCGCTTCGAAGGCACAATCGATCACCATCGGAAACTCGTTGCCGGACGACTTGCTATAGTCGGCCTCGACGACGATCGCGCCGCTTTCAGCGAGCGCGCGTGCCACCGGAAGCTCCGGGCAATTGCCGCCCTTTTCAAGAAACGAGCCGCCGCGCAAATAAAGGACCACGGGCGGGTTGGTGCACAGGCCGGCACTTTCATATCGGCGCACGGAAAGCTGGGACGCCGAGCCCCCACAGCCTTCGATATTTTCCCAGTGCGCTTTCATTTGATCCGGTCCCGTGCGCCGCCATCAGCAGCTCACCATATTTGCAAAATCTGAAATTCATATTATTGTTCGGGAGAAAACGATCAAGTACGTCAAAATGAAAACACTATTCCAAAAAAACGGATAATAGCGACATGGATCAGCTTTCCGCCATGCGGGTATTCACTCGCGTCGTCGAAACCGGCAATTTCAGCCGCGCCGCGACCGCGCTGAACATGCCCAAAACCACCGTCACCAACATGGTCCAGGCGCTGGAGGCGCATTTACATACCACGCTTCTCAACCGCACAACGCGGCGGGTGATGCTGACGACGGACGGCGCTCTCTATTATGAGCGGGCCTCGCAGATTCTGTCGGAAATCGAAGAGCTTGATGGCAGCATGTCCAGCGCGCAGGTGCAGCCGTCTGGCCGGTTGCGGGTGGAAATGGCCGGTGTCTTCGCGGACCTCGTGGTTATTCCACATCTTTGCGAATTTTACCAGCGCTATCCGCAAATCCGGCTCGATCTCGGCGTCGGCGACCGTCTGGTCGATTATATCGCGGAGAATGTCGATTGCGCGCTGCGGGTCGGCACGTTGCGGGATCAATCACTTATTGCGCGCAAGGTCGGCGAGCTGAAATTCGAAACCTTCGCCTCTCCCCTGTACATCGAGAGTTTCGGCATGCCGCAACAGCCGGAAGATCTCGAAAACGGACATCATTCCGTGGGATATTTCAATGCCACCACTGGCCAGATCATGCCGATCTCATTCGACAACGGGCTTCGCAGCGTCGAGATTACGCCCAACTACGTCGTTTCGGTGAATGACAGCCGCACTTATCTCAACGCCGCGCTGGCGGGCATGGGCATGGTGCAGCTGCCCGTTTTCATGGTCAAGGATGCGCTTGCGCGTGGCGAGCTTGTGCCGGTTCTGCCGGAATGGCGGCGCGAACCGATGCCGATCTATGTGGTCTATCCGCAGACACGGCACGTCACCAACAAGGTCCGTGTCTTCGTGGACTGGCTGGCGAAGATGGTTCACAGCCTGGTCTGAGGCGGCTGGTCACTGCCCGACCTTTGCCGCGACAAAATCGATAAAGGCGCGTACGCGGGCGGCCAGGTGATCATGTCCGGCATAAACGGCGTGGATCACCTCCATGTCGCCCGGATTGTAATCCTCCAGCACCGGCACGAGCAGACCGGCCTCGATATCCGGCTCGACATGAAACTCTCCGACCCTTCCCAGCCCAAGGCCCGTCAGGCACAGCCTACGCATTGCCATGCCGCTGTTGACCGAGGCGTTGCCGGTCACGGGAAGGCGGTAGACCTCTGTCGTGCCGGGATCACGGAAAGGCCATTCGTTGAGGCTGCGACTGAAATTGAAGCTGATGCAATTGTGTTGGGCCAGATCGTGCGGCTTTTCCGGCATGCCATGTTTTTCGATATAGGCAGGGGAGGCGACGATGATCCGTCGGACCTCTTTCAGCTTTCTTGCCTTGAGGGACGAATCCGCCATCCCGCCGGATCGTATCGCTATGTCGGTGCGCTCCTCGATCAGGCTGATGACGCCGTCGGTTAGCGAGATATCCAGTTCGATTTCCGGATAAAGAGATAAAAACTCCGGTGCGAGCGGCAGAAGATACCTTTCGCCGAAGCCCAGCGTGGCGTTGACACGCAATAGCCCCCGCGGCACCACCTTGCCGCCGCCTGCTACGATCTGCTCCGTATCGGCGATGTCGGCCAGAATGCGCCTTGCCCGAGAAAGATAGATTTCCCCCTCCGGCGTCAGCGTCACCACGCGGGTGGAGCGAGCGAGAAGGCGGGTGCCGAGGCGGTCTTCAATGCGGGTGACAAGTTTGCTCACCGCCGAGGGTGAAAGCTTGAGCCTGCGCCCGGCTGCGGAAAAACTCCCCAGCTCGGCTGCCGCGACGAAGACTTCCATTTCTCCGGCCCTGTTGTCCATCGCTGCACCACTTGTGAAATTAATTCAAAGGCCTTTATCCAATCTTGCTGATTATCATGCAAGTCCCCTTCGCCCATATTGCAATCACAAAGTTGATCCAACCGGACAGTACCCGCTGTCCATAACGCCCGCGATCCCGCTCCGGGCGAAGAGGTACTCGTCATGCCATTGGCCATATTTGCCTTGACGATCGCGGCTTACGCGATCGGAACCACGGAGTTTGTCATCGTCGGTCTTTTGCCGACGGTCGCCGCAGATCTCCACATTACCCTGCCGCTTGCCGGCCTTATCGTCAGCGTTTACGCGCTGGGTGTCACTTTCGGTGCGCCGATCCTGACTGCGCTGACCGGCAAGATCGAAAGAAAGCCGCTGCTGCTGGGTCTGATGACGCTGTTCGTTGTCGGTAATGTCGCAGCCGCCGTGTCGCCAAGCTATGAGACGCTTCTGGTCGCGCGGGTGCTTTCCGCCTTCGCCCATGGCGTGTTCTTCTCCGTTGGCGCCACCATCGCCGCCGATCTCGTGCCGGAAAACCGCCGTGGCTCGGCGATTGCCATGATGTTCATGGGTTTGACCGTCGCCATCGTCACCGGCGTGCCGATCGGTACCTATATCGGGCAGATTTTTGGCTGGCGCGCCACCTTCTGGGCGGTTGCAGGTCTTGGTGTCATCGCCTTTGCCGGTATCGCGGCCCTGTTGCCGGGAACGCTGAAGAAAGCGCCGCCCGCCAGCCTTCTCGATCAGGTGCGGGTGCTGGGTTCCGGCCGACTGCTCATCGTTTTCGCCATGACCGCACTTGGTTACGGCGGCACCTTCGTCGCCTTCACCTTTCTGGCGCCGATCCTTCAGGATGTCACAGGCTTCTCCGAAAAGAGCGTCGGCCTGATCCTTGTGCTCTACGGCATCGCCATTGCCGCCGGTAATATCGGTGGCGGCAAAATCGCCAACCACAATCCGGTCAAGGCGTTGATCGGACTCTTTCTGGCACAAGCCATCGTGCTTCTGGTCTTTTCCTTCACCGCCGTTTCGCCGGTTCTGACCCTGATCACGCTGGTGGCGCTCGGCTTCCTGTCCTTCGCCAACGTTCCCGGCCTGCAGCTTTATGTGGTGCAGCTGGCCAAGGAACACCGCCCCGGCGCTGTCGATGTCGCCTCGGCGCTCAATATCGCCGCCTTCAATCTCGGCATCGCGATTGGTGCGTGGCTTGGCGGTCTGGTGGTGGAATCGCCGATGGGCCTTGCCGCAACCCCATGGGTCGGCGCCATCCTTGTCGCCATTGCCCTCATCCTCACCCTCTGGAGCAGTGCACTCGACCGTCGCGCCTCGCTCTCGCTGAAGACTGCCTGAGTTTTTCATATAAATCCCGGCCACTGCCTAAGGGCTGGCCGGGCGTACCCTAAAAGGAGAAAATATATGTTTGATGTCACCGCCAACGGCGCATCGATCCCGGCGCTTGGCTTCGGTACCTTCCGTATTCCCGGCCCCGATGTTCTTCGGATCGTTCCGCATGCCCTGAAGGCCGGCTTTCGCCATATCGATACCGCGCAGATTTACGGTAATGAGGCCGAAGTCGGCGAAGCCATTGCCGGTTCCGGCGTGGCACGCAGCGATATCTTCCTGACCACCAAGGTCTGGGTGGAGAACTACAGGCACGATGCCTTTCTTGCCTCCGTCGATGAGAGCCTGAAAAAACTGAAGACCGATTATGTCGATCTCCTGCTTCTGCACTGGCCGAACGAGGCGGTAACGCTGGCCGAGCAGATCGATGCGCTGAACGCTGTTCGCGACGCCGGCAAGGTTCGCCATATCGGCGTGTCCAACTTCAATACGGCGCTGATGGATGAGGCGGTCAGTTTGTCAAAGGCACCGATCGTCACCAATCAGATCGAATACCATCCCTATATCGATCAGGATATGGTGATCGCGGCGGCCAAGGCTGCCGGCATGTCGGTGACGGGTTATTACGGTATGGCCGACGGCAAGGTTTTTGCCGATCCGGTTCTAAAGGACATCGCCGCAAGCCGGGGCAAGTCGGTGGCGCAGGTGGTGCTGCGCTGGCTCGTGCAGCAGCAGGGTGTGATTGCGCTTTCGAAGACCGTGAGCGAAGCCCGTGTTGATAAAAACCTTGCGATCTTCGATTTCACGCTGTCGGTCGCTGAGACGGATGCGATCCGTGCTCTTGCTCGACCGGATGGCCGTATCGTCTCGCCGGACGGGCTTGCGCCGGTATGGGACGCGGCTGCCTGACCGTTGCCAACGGGTATGGGTGGAATTCCTCCTGGTGCCGTCACCCGGGTCTAGCCCGGCATGACGGGGGAGCGGTTTTCACTGATATAGATAACCTTAAGACACCCGGATAAGCTATCCGGGTGTCTTCTGAGAAAGTGGATCAGAATTCGCCCCATGTCTGATCTTTCGAGGCCGTGGATACGCCGAGCGCTGCGGCCACCTGGCCGATCATGCGACGCGCCGGGGATGGTCTCGGCTGTGCGTTGTCCGCAACGCGCACCGGCGCTGAAGGCATATATGCGGTTCTAGCCGTGCTGGTGCTGGCCATTGCGCCATCCAGCTTGAACTGGCCGACGATCTGGCGGAGTTTTTCGGCATCACCGGCAAGCGATGCGCTGGAGGCCGTAGCCCTTTCGACCATCGCGGCATTGTGCTGCGTGACCTGGTCCATCTGGTTCACCGCGCTGTTGACCTCGGCCAACCCGACCGACTGTTCCCTTGCGGATGTCGCGATGGCGTCGAGTTGTGTATTGATGGCGATGACGTGACTTTCAATGATCTTCAGGGCGTCGCCGGTTGCGGTCACGAGTTTCACGCCGTTCTGCACTTCGTCGGCGGAGTTGCGGATAAGCTCCTTGATTTCCTTGGCCGCTTGCGCCGAGCGCTGGGCCAGTTCACGCACTTCCTGTGCCACAACCGCAAAGCCCTTGCCTGCCTCGCCCGCACGGGCCGCCTCGACGCCGGCGTTGAGTGCCAGAAGATTGGTCTGGAAGGCAATCTCGTCGATGACGCCTATGATGTTGGAAATCTGGCTTGAAGAGCTTTCTATGCGCTTCATGGCATCGACCGCAGTTGCCACGACTTGACCGGATGTCTGCGCGGATCTGTTGGCCTCGACCGCCACGATCCGGGCCTCCTCAGTCCGTTTGGTCGAATTGCTGACGTTGCTGGTTATCTGGTCGAGCGCTGCGGCTGTTTCTTCCAGCGATGCGGCTTGGGTTTCCGTGCGTTGCGACAGGTCGCTCGCACTCGAACTCAACTCGCGAGAGCCGTTGTCGATCGTGGCCGTTACATCGGCAACGGACAGCAGTGTTTTGCTAAGCTGGTTTACGGCGATATTGAAGTCCGCACGCAGGCTTTCGAATTCTGCGGAGAAAGGCGTTTTCAGCTGGTAGGACAGGTCGCCATTGGCCATATGCTTCAGACCTTCGGCAAGGCCGCTGGTCGCTTCCGCCATTTCGGCGGCGCGCCTGCGATCAATTTCGGCGGTTCTTTGACGCTCTGCCTCGGACTGGTTACGCACCTGCGCCGCATCCGCTTCCAGCCGGCGGGCCTTCAATTCGTTATCCTTGAAGACCTCAACGGCCTTTGCCATCGTGCCGACCTCGTCGCGCCGGTCCGTTCCCTCGACCTTGACGGACAGGTTACCCTCCGCAAGCGTTTGCATCGTGCCGACAAGACCCCGGATCGGCGTGACAAGCCAGCTGCTGATCGCGAAATATCCGATGACGACGACGGTGATGAAGCCGAGGACGACCGCCGCGACGGTAATTAGTGCAGTCCGTTGGCTTATGTCGCTCAGATCATCGCTCTGCTGGGCGCTACGGTTCGAAATATCAGTGGCTATCTGTGTAAGTTTCGAGCCGATCTTGGCAAAGACTGGCTGGCACTCGGTGCCAAACGCTTTTTGCGACGCAAGTGCCTCATCCACGGTTGATGCGGTTCGGCCCAGGTGCCAGGCGTTCTTGCACGTCACGTTATAGAGCGTCGTCACGTCGTCCTTGAGTACGCGCAGGCGGTTGTCTTCGGGGATATTGGCGATGGCTCCATCCATCGATACCATGAACTTGTCGCGTGTGGCCTTCACCTCAGCTTCGGCAGCGGCATTACCCTGTTCCGTAAAGGCGATCATCATATCGGCCAAAGCCGCACGCCCGTTCAGCAGTTCTTGGTTCGCGAGTGCCAAATTCAAGGCCGCTGCGCTGTCACGCGCAATAAGGTCACTATAACTTCCATCGATCGATTTGATCTGTATGGCGGAGTAGGCCGCAATCAGGATTGCACATACGCCGAATAGCGCAAATACCGTCAAAAACTTTCCGACAACGGGAATATTTCTCATCGTTATGGCTCCCACAAGAAAATCTAGCCCTTCATGGGTCATATTTCGGCATCATGCGCTTTTCCGGTGATGATTATACTTACAAATTTAAGAAATAATTATTTATTATTAGTAATTACGTATCTTATAATAAGATACTGTACTGTTGTATTAAATAAGAATAGTATTTAATGCTGAATAATTCTAATGGGCATCTCAAATCGGTTGTCATGTCTTGCGCGTCCGCGAACGCCTTCCCGAAGCGAATAAGTTCGGTGTCTAGGGCACGGGACTATGGTTGTGCATCAGATCGGCCCAGAACATGCGGGTAGGCTTCGGTTGAAGGGGAGCTATCTGGGACCGGCGGCAAAATCAGGGCGGTGCCTGTAAGCGCTTTGACAATCCCGACGTTTTCCAGGGAAAACTGGAGCGGGCGAAGGGATTTGAACCCTCGACCCCAACCTTGGCAAGGTTGTGCTCTACCCCTGAGCTACACCCGCTCAAAAACCGCTGGTCCGGGGTAGTTCGCTGGACCGCGGGCCGCCAAAGCGTGGCGACGGGTGCTATATCGCTCAATCGTTTTTGGAATGCAACAGTTTCTTTTGCGGTTTCGGTGGAAATCCGTCTGGCCTGTGGGTTTATTCAAAACGGCCGGGCCGATGCGTCGTAAAAAAGTGTGTTGGCGGGCGAAGGTATTGTTTCGGCTGGCCTTTATTTGGGTTGTAAAAGCACACAACCGGCCGGATGGCCAAAAAATAACCTGTTTACATTTGGTTAAAATCTGATTCGACAAGTGATTCGTTCGGGTGTACAAATTTCATGTCCACAAAAAAAGAAACGATACTTGGCATGTCATCATCGGGAGGATGAGCCTTGTCGTATGCAGCTTTTGAAAGAGTCGGCGCACAATTGTCGCCCCAGCAGATCACCGATCTGCAGAATATTTTCGACGGCGTATGTTTCGAGTGCCTTCAAGATCGCTGTAGCCACGTCGCCAACGAGTGCGCGGCGGTTTTGATCCGTAGCGCCCAGCGCGGCATTCTCGATCATGAGATGTTGCGCGACATCGGTCTTGCGGTTTTACGTCGGCACTGATTGCGCCATTTCATTAAAAAAGCGCCCGGGCATCTCGGGCGCTTTCGTGTGTGTGGTGTCAGTAGCCGCGTTACGGCTCAGCTCTTTTCCTGAACGTGCGCCTCGAGGAACCACAGCGCCTTGTCGAGATCGCGCGAGGCGGCGGTGAAGATATCCGCTGTCGTCGGGTCGCCGGCCTCGTCGGAATCATCGATAGCCTTGCGGATCATGTTGGCCACGTCGCCATAACGGGCGATCAGTTCGTCCAAATGATCGTGGATCTTGTAGATATCGGTCGGATAGGCCTTGAGCTTGGTCGTCGAAGAGACGGATTGCAGGCTACCGAGGGCCGTGCCGCCAAGCTGCACCACGCGTTCGGCAATGGTATCGCCGTGATTGTCGAGCTGGGCGCGGAAGGTGTCGAGAAGTTCGTGCACGGCGATGAATTGCGGACCTTTCAGGTTCCAGTGCGCCTGCTTGGTCACCAGTGCAAGGTCGATCACAGAAGCGAGCGATTCGTTCAGAATACCCATCACCGTTGATTTGGCGTTGGAAGGCAGGTCGTTCTTCGTCTTGTGCGTCTTCATCGATGTCTCCTGACGTTGCGGACGGAATGCCGTTTGGCAAAATCTCCCCCGATTAACGCCCTGGCCGGTTGCCCTGTTCCGTCGCTCGGACGGCAATGGCAAAAAACCTCTGCAATCGTCGTATCTCACTCATAAAACAGACAGATGCGTCGACCGTCTATGTCGTTGACACTGATGGTCATGTCGTAGATTTCCCGCAGAACCTCCGGACGGATAATCTGTTCCGCCGGTCCCTGGCGGCAGATTCGGCCATCACGCATGGCGATGATGGTGTCGGAGTACCAGGAGGCGAAGTTGATGTCGTGCAGTACCAGAACCACGGTCTTCTTCAGCTCGTCGGCGGCGCGACGCATGATCTTCATCATGCTTGAGGCGTGTTTCATGTCGAGATTGTTGAGCGGCTCGTCCAGGAGCACATAGTCCGTGTCCTGACACAGAACCATGGCCACGAAGGCGCGCTGACGCTGGCCGCCGGAAAGCTCGTCGAGAAAGCGGCCGGAAAGGTTTTCGAGATGGAGATATTCCAGCGCCCGGTCGATATGGACCTTGTCCTCGATGGTGGGACGGCCCTTGGAATAGGGATAACGTCCAAAACCGACGAGATCGCGCACCGTCAGGCGTGACGAGATGTGGTTGTCTTGCCTGAGGATCGAGAGCCGTTTTGCCAGCGTGTCGGAAGGGGTCTTGGTCACATCCAGCCCGTCCACAGTCACGGTTCCCGCATCCATGGACATCAGCCGTGCCACGATGGAGAGCAGCGTGGATTTTCCCGCCCCGTTCGGCCCGATGATGGAGGTGACGCCGCCTGCCGGAATGGCGACGGAGACGCCATCGACAACAACCGTTTCGCCATAGGATTTGCTGATCTGACTGGCGATGATCATCGCGCACCCCGCTTGAGAATAAGACCGATAAAGACGATGCCGCCCAGAAATTCGATGATGATGGAAAGCGCCGTGTTGAAGGCGAAGATCCGCTCCAGCACCACCTGACCGCCAACAAGGCAGATGATGGCGATGAGGATTGCAGCCGGCAGCACATAGGCATGTTTGCCGTTGCCTGTGAGATAATGGGCCAGCGCCGCAACCAGCAGCCCGAAGAACATCACAGGGCCGACGAGTGCGGTGGAAACAGCAACGAGAACGGAGACCAGCACGAGGATGATCGTCACCGTTCGCTTGTAGTCCACGCCAAGGCTGATAGCCGTTGCGCGGCCGAGCGAAAGAACGTCGAGCGTGTGCAGGAGCCGCAACCCGATAATCGTCACCACGCCGACGATGATGGCTGATACCGCAAGAAGGGTGGGATCGATGGAATTGAAGCTGGCGAACAGCACATCCTGCAGCACCGCATACTCATTGGGGTCCAGTACGCGCTGCATGAAGCCCGAGAGGCTGCGGAAGAACACGCCGAAGACGATGCCGACCAGCACCAGAAGATGCAGGCTGCGTTCCGCGCCGACGAAAAGCCAGCGGTAGAGCAGGGCGGAGAACGTGACGAGCAGCGCGGTTTCGGCAAGAAACTTCAGTTGCGGATCGATCATCACCACGGTTGCCGAGCCAAACACGAAGATCAGCGCCGTCTGCACCAGCACATAGAGCGAATCGAAACCCATCACCGAAGGGGTGAGAATGCGGTTGTTGGTGACCGTCTGGAACAATACCGTCGAAACGGCGATGGCATAGGCCACCAGCAAAAGCGACAGAAGCTTGATGCCGCGAAACGGCAGGATGAAGCTCCAACTGCCCTTTGCACCGAGCGTCATGAAGGCAGCCATGGAGATGAGCGCCAGTGCGAGAAGCATCAGCAGCACGAGTTTCGCGCGCCGGTCGGGATGTCTCTCATGCATGGTGGCGTTTCCGGAGCAGGAGATAGAGGAACAACGCGCTGCCGATGACGCCGACCACGGTTCCGATCGGTATCTCATAGGGCGCGCGCACCGTTCTGCCGATGATGTCGCAGGCAAGAACGAAGACCGCGCCAAGTGTCGCCACCCAGGGCACGGAACGGCGCATATTGTCGCCGATAATCAGGCTGACCACATTCGGCACGATCAGGCCAAGAAAGGGGATCATGCCCACCGTGACGACGACGACGGCACTGACCAGCGAGACGATGGTGAGGCCGAGCGCCATCACCCGGCGATAGTTCAGTCCGAGATTGGTGGTGAAGTCGCGCCCCATGCCTGCCACCGTGAAACGGTCGGCGGCGAGATAGGCGGCGATGGCGAAAACGAAGCCAATCCACAGCAATTCATAGCGGCCACGCAGCACGCCGGAAAAATCCCCGGTCATCCACGCGCCGAGCGATTGCAGCAGATCGAAACGATAGGCGAAGAAAGTGGTGACGGCAGAAATGACGCCGCCCAGCATGATGCCAATCAGCGGCACCAGCAGCACATCGCGCAGCGGCACCTGCCGTAGAATACGCAGAAAAAGTGCGGTTCCCGCCAGCGCGAAAGCGGCGGCCACCAACATCTTGCCGAAGATCGGCGTTTCCGGGGCAAGCAGGGTGACGGTGAGCAGGCCAAGGCCGGCGGATTCGGTGGTGCCAGCCGTCGAAGGCTCCACGAAGCGGTTGCGCACCAGCATCTGCATGATGAGACCGGCAATCGCCATCGAGCTTCCGGCCAGTATGAGCGCCAGCGTGCGCGGAATGCGGCTGACGAGGAGCACCCGCAGTGCATCCGCGCTCGTATCCGGCGCAAAAAGCGTCGCCAGCGAGACGTTGCTCACGCCGACGAACAGGCTGACGATGGCGAGTGTCAGCGCCAGAAGGAGGGCGAGGATGAGGGACAGGGATTTCACGTCAGTGGTTTTTCGAAAATGGTGATGACTCGCTTCGACCTCGCAGATTGCCCGGAGGACTGAACCTCTCCTTCGTCATCCTCGGGAGAAGCCCGGGGATGACGTCGCGAAGGCAGTTTTTACGACTTCTTCTCGGACACGGCCTCGTAGACCTGATCAAGCAAGGTGGTGAGCGCCGTATAACCGCTGCTGACGATATAGGCCGCCTGCGGGTCGAGATAGACGATCTGCTTTTTCTTCCAGGCGTTGGTCTGGTGGATCAGTTCGTTGTCCAGCACCTGGGCGGCGGCCTTGCCTGGGTCCGTTGCGCGGCCGATGCCGGCATCGCGGTCTATCACGAACAGCCATTCGGGATTGACCTCTGCCAGATATTCGAAGGACACGACATCGCCCCGGTCGAAGCGGTCATCGATATCAGGAGCGACCGGCTTGAAGCCGATTTCCGTGTGCAGCCAGCCGGTGCGCGAGCTTGGGCCGTAAACACCGACCTTGCCGGCATTGGTGACGAGGATCATCGCCGTGCCGGAATTCGGCGCGATGGCCTTCAGCTTTGCGACCTTCTCGTCGATGGAGGCGTCGAGCTTCTTTGCTTCTTCCTGCTTGCCGAAGATATCGCCGAGCTTGGTGATATTGGCTTTGACGCTCGCGATGAATTCCTTGGAATCGATCGACATGTCGATGGCGGGCGTGATCTTCGCAACATCGGGATATTTCGCACGCGAACGGCCGCCGACGATGACGAGATCGGCTTCTGCCGCATTGATCGCCTCGTAATCGGGTTCGAACAGCGTGCCGACCTTCAGATATTTGCCATCGGCATATTTCTGGAGATAGGTCGGCAGGTTGGAACCAAGGACACCAGCTGGCTCGACGCCCATCGCATCGAGATTGTCGAGCGAGGGGATATCCAGAACCAGAACCTTTTTCGGCGCGGCTTTCAGAACGGTCTCGCCCTGCGCGTGCTTGATCGTCATTTCCTCAGCGCCTGCGGTCATCGCGCCAAGGCTGAAGGCCGCTGCTGCCAGCAGCCGAACGGGGAAGGTGAAGTTGATGGCCACGGATATGTCCCTTGCAATATGGTTCTTGACCCTGCGGAAGCGGATCCCGCAGGCGTAACTTGATGTTCGCTGTCAGCTTTATTGGCAAGGTATGCGGAAATCAAAAATATGTTTTAGAATGGTTCTGAATTGCCGTGAGCGGGAAATGTGTGTGGCACCGGAAGCAAACCCCGGAGCCACATCAGGGGCCGTATCTTCTTTCAATTCGGCGGCCAGTCGCCGACGATCTCGCGTCTTTCCAGTTTCAGCGACCGGTCAGGCTGGATGCTGTAGGTTTCAATCGCCAGCCGGCCATCGCCCATGACGAATTCGTGGCTGAGCGTGCTGCCGATGGGTGACTTGGTCAATTTGGTATGGGGTTGTCCGCCATAGGTGATGCTGCCCGGAATGGGTTGCACGTCGGGTGCCGCGGTGGCGCAGCCGGCAAGGCCCAGAACCAGCATGATCGCGATCTTGCGCATGTTTTTCTCCTGCGTTGGACAGGAATACTATCACGGCCGTGCCTGCGCCACACATCCCGTTGCCGTGAATAAAAAGGGCCCCGCATCCGGAAGGAGACGGGGCCAGTTGCCTTGGGAGGCTGTTTGTTATCAGTCCTCGTTGGCGGCAAGCTGCGTCAGCACCTCGCCGCGGCCGCGGATGCGCATGATGAGCGGGACGATGAAGGCGGCGGCTGCGACAAGGAACAGGCCGACGGCAATCGGTGAGGTGAGCAGCACGGTCGGGTCGCCCTGGCCGATGGCGAGTGCACGGCGAAGCTGCTGTTCGGCAAGCGGCCCGAGGATGAGGCCGACCACGGCAGGCGCGATCGGATAACCGAAGATGCGCATGATGTAACCAAGGATACCGAAGGCGAGCAGCATGCCGAGTTCGAACACGGACGGGTTGGCGCCGATGGTGCCGAGCGTCGCAAACAGCAGGATGCCGGCATAGAGCCAGGGTTTCGGGATGGTCAGCAGCTTCACCCACAGGCCGATGAGCGGCAGATTGAGGACCAGCAGCATCAGGTTGGCGATGAACAGGCTGGCGATAAGGCCCCAGACCAGCTGCGGATTGGTGGCAAACAGCAGCGGGCCAGGCTGAAGACCGAACTGCTGGAAACCGGCAAGCATGATGGCAGCGGTTGCCGTCGTCGGCAGGCCGAGCGTCAGGAGGGGCACGAGCGTACCGGCAGCGGAGGCATTGTTGGCGGCTTCCGGACCGGCAACCCCTTCGATGGCGCCATGGCCGAATTCTTCCGGATGTTTGCTGAGCCGCTTTTCGGTGGCATAGGAAAGGAAGGTGCCGATTTCAGCACCACCGGCAGGCATGGCGCCAATGGGGAAACCGATCAATGTGCCGCGCAACCAGGGTTTCCAGGAACGCGCCCAGTCCTGCGCACTCATCCAGACCGAACCCTTGACCGCTTCGACCTTCTCGTCGCCACTCTGGCCCTGCGCAACGATGAACAGCGTCTCGCCGATGGCGAACATGGCCACCGCAAGCGTCGTCACTTCCACGCCGTCGAGAAGGTCGGGAATGCCGAAGCTCATGCGGGTCTGGCCGGTCAACTGGTCGATACCGACGATGGCGAGCGCGAAGCCGATGAACAGCGAGGTAAGGCCGCGCAGTGCCGAGTCTCCGAAAGCCGAGGAGACGGTGACAAAAGCGAGCACCATCAGCGCGAAATATTCGCGCGGGCCGAAAACCAGCGCCAGCTTGACGATATAGGGTGCAACAAAGGCGAGAGCGACTGTGGCGATGAGACCAGCGACGAAGGAGCCGATGGCGGCGGTGGCAAGTGCCGGGCCGCCGCGGCCCGCACGGGCCATCTTGTTGCCTTCGAGCGCAGTCACGATCGATGCGCTTTCGCCCGGCGTGTTGAGCAGGATCGAGGTGGTCGATCCGCCATACATGCCGCCATAATAGATGCCGGCGAACATGATGAGCGAACCGGCGGGATCAAGCCGGTATGTAACGGGCAGAAGCAGAGCGACCGTCAGCGCCGGCCCGATGCCGGGCAGAACGCCGACGGCAGTGCCGAGTGTCACGCCGATCAGCGCATAGAGCAGGTTCATGGGTTGGGCAGCAACCTCAAGACCGTGCAGCAGGAATTCAAACGTACTCATGGACAGATGTCCCCCAAGTCGAGCAGATGGGCGGGCGGAACGGCTGGCGTTTGCGTCATCGCGCGCCGGCGGTTTCCTGTGATCTCGAATTTTGGTCGGAATGGCTGTTAGAACAACAGCCGCTCCAGAGGCCCGGCAGGCAGAGAAAGTTGCAGCAGCCGCGCAAAGATGATCCAGATGACGAAGCTCAGAGCGATGCCGATGGGGATCGAATACCAGAGCTTGCGTTTGCCGAAGGCGCGCGCCGTAAACGCAAACAGGAGACCGGTGGCGATGGAGAAACCGGCGACGTTCAGCAACAGCATCTGCGCGGCAAGGCCGGCGACGACCCATATGACCGGGGCGACTTCCTGTTTGTCCCGTTCAGGAAAATCACCGCGCCAGGCTTCGATGGCCGTCCAGAGCGCAAGGCCGACAAGACAGAAGGCGATGGCGTAGGGGACCGTTGCCGGACCGACCGGCGAGTAGCCGGTGACGCTGGCGAGACGCGCACTGTCCCAGAAGATCACGCACGCGATAAGGACGAGGGCTACGGCGATCGCCAGCGCCGCCCAGTCAGGGCGGCGCTCTTGATGTTGTGAAGGGTTGGAACCCTGGCTCATTTTACCAGTCCGATTTCTTTGAGGATGGCGGCGGTGGCGTCGGTGTCCTTGGCAAGCTGCGCCTTGAACTCGTCACCGGAAAGATAGGTATCCATCCAGCTCTTGGTCTTCAGCGTTTCCTGCCACTTTGCGGATTTCGCCAGCTTCTCGATATCGGCGCTGACGGCCTTTTCCTGTTCCGGCGTCAGGCCGGGAGGAGCAGCGACCATGCGCCAGTTCTGCACGACGACGTCGAGGCCGCTTTCCTTGAGCGTCGGCGCGTCAACGCCTTCCAGCTTCTCTTCGCTGGAAACGGCCAGCAGGCGCAACGTGCCCGCCTTGACCTGGCTTTCGAATTCGCCGTAGCTCGAAATGCCGGCTGTTACCTGCGAGCCGAGGATCGAGGCAAGCGCTTCGCCGCCGCCGGAATAGGCGATGTAGTTGATCTTGGTCGGATCGACGCCGGCCGCCTTGGCGATCAGGCCAACAGCGATATGATCGGTGCCGCCGGCCGAGCCGCCGCCCCAGGACACGCTGCCCGGATCTTTTTTGAGCTGGTCGACGAGGTCGCCGATGGTTTTCAGCGGCGAAGATGCCGGAACGACGATTGCTTCATATTCACCGGTCAGGCGGGCGATTGGCGTCACTTCCTTGAGGGTGACGGGCGCCTTGTTGGTGAGGATCGCGCCGACCATCACGTAACCGCCGACGATGAGGGCGTTCGGGTTGCCCTTCTGCTGGCTGGCGAACTGTGCAAGACCGATGGTGCCGCCGGCACCTGGCACGTTCTGCACCTGAACGCTCTTGGAAATGCCTTCTTCCTGCAGCACGGTCTGCAGGGAACGCGCGGTCTGGTCCCAGCCGCCGCCGGGATTGGCCGGCGCGATGATGGTGTAGTCCGCTGCGACCGCCGGAAGCGCGATCACGCCTGCCAGAAATGTGCCGATAAGAAAATGTTTCACTTAGAAAACCCTCCTCAGGATGCCCTTTTTGGGCGTCGTTTTTCGTTTATGCGGAAGGGAGTTTCAGGCCGTGCTTATCCTGACGCTGCCAGGGCAGCGCGGAGCTCTACGGTCCTCAAGATTTCCTCCCGCATCTTCTTCCGCCTCCACGGAATGAAGAAGGATTGCAGAGCATCATAAAAAGCTGTCATCTAACTGACGCACCGCAAGTCCTTGCGCATTTACTCTCTATTAATTTGTGCTTGCCGTCTACTATTGCGAGCGTAGCGCCTCGTTCCACCGCTCGATCAGGCGGCTGCGCTTGACCTGATCCAGATAGACCATCAGGCCCGGGCTGACGGGCACGGGGCGCAATTGTGCGCCGTGGATCGCCTGCATGGTGTTGGCGGTATTTTCGCCCGCCACGTCAGGGCTGACGGCGGGGATCTGCAATTGCCGGGCCATGATCGTCTGGCCCTCCTTGGACATGAAGAATTCGAGATAGCGGCGGCCGAGCGCCGGATTGGCGGCGGCTTCCGGCACCAGCCCGATGCGCGACATGACCACGGTATAGTCCTTGGGCAGCACGATACCGACATCGGGATGGCGCGAGGCCCAGTCGGCCGCGTAGGAACCGAGAATATTGTAGCCCAGCACGAAGCGCCCGTCGGAGACACGCTCCAGAATGGCGGATGACGTGGAATAGACCTTCACGCCGGCCGCGCCCATGGCCTTGATGACGCTCCATATGTCGCCGAACTGCTCCTGATCGCGCGACATGAACAGGAAGCCGACGCCGGAGCGCTCAATGTCGTAGGTAGCGATGCGGCCATGCACTTCCTTGGCGTGGCGCTCAAGATAATCGACGAATTCGGCACGGGTCGCGGGCGGCTTTTCGGTGGTAAAGCTCGGCTTGTGATACACGAACACCGCCGGCTCGAAGGTCAGCGCATAGGCGGTGTTGCGCCAGTTGGCCCAGGTGGGCCAGCGCGCGCTCATGGCAAGGTCGGAGCGCTGGGCGTAACCGTCATTGCTCAACTTCACCTGCAAATCCATGGCGGATGAAAAGGCGAAATCGGCGGTCTTTTTGCCCGCATCGGTTTCTTTCACGATGCGATCATAGATTTCGCCGGTCAGCATGTCCTCGTAATGGACGGCGATATCGGGGTTGGCCTTCTGGAAACCCTCGATCATCGGCGTGGCCAGCGGTTCGTCCAGCGAGGAATAAACCACCAGCGTTTCCGCATCCGCCTTGCCTGATGGTGCAGGGAAAACGGCGACTTGTGCAAGTGCCGGTGAGGCCATGCAAAGACAGAGACAGAGAAAAACGGCGATACGCATGGAAAAGATCATGCCGCACGCGCTTGCCATTCACAAGCGCCAAGGGCTTGGATAAGCTCGGCAATGTTGCGGGAGGAAGAATTGCGTATTTTGCTGGTCGAGGACAATCAGGTGCTGTCGGAAGGGCTGTGTGCGCTTCTGCGCGGCAGCGGTTATGCGGTAGATGTCGTTTCAGACGGCGCTTCCGCCGACGCGGCGATTGCGGCGGAAAATTTCGATCTCGTCATTCTCGACCTCAACCTGCCGGAAATGGACGGGATCGAGGTGCTGCGCTCCATGCGCTCGCGCCAGGACAAGGCGGCGGTGCTGATCCTGACGGCGCGTGGCACGCCGGAGGAGAAGGTCAAGGGGCTCGATCTCGGCGCCGACGACTACATGATCAAGCCCTTCGACATCACCGAATTTGAAGCGAGGGTGCGGGTGCTGCTGCGTCGCAATGCCGGCCTGCGCTCTTCTACGCTCGGCTTCGGCAAAGTCCTGTTCGACCTCACATCCCGCACCTTTTCAGCCGATGGGCGCCCGCTCGATATTCCGGCGCGTGAAGTGGCGCTGCTCGAGGTGCTGTTCATGCGGGCGGGCAAGGTGGTTGCCAAGGAGGCGATCGTGCAATCGCTGACCGGTTTCGACGACGAGATATCAGGCAACGCCATCGAGCAATATGTCAGCCGGCTGCGCAAGCGGCTTGCCCCCCACGGGCTGACGGTGAAGACGGCGCGTGGCATCGGCTATTATCTGGAAAAGCTGCCGGAGATGGCTGAATGAGACAGGCCGCCTATTCGCTCAGGCGGCGTCTTTTAGGCTGGCTTCTCATCTCCACCGCCATCATCGGCTGCGTTGCGCTCACTGATACCTGGCGCGAGGCGGTCAATACGGCCAATGTCGTCTCCGACCGGGTGCTGTCAGGTTCCGCGCTTGCGATTGCCGAGCGGGTGGTGGTGGCCGAAGACGGCTCGCTGGAGGTCGATATTCCCTATGTTGCGCTGGAAATGCTGACATCGGCGGCACAGGACCGGGTGTTTTATCGTGTCGACGGGCCAAACGGGCAATTTCTCACCGGTTACCAGAACCTGCCGACGGTGGAGAATCCGGCCGGAGAAACGCCTGCCTATCGCGATGCCGTGTTTCGTGACGAGCCGATCCGCATCGCCGCGATCCGCCGGTTTGCTTCCACCGGCATCAATTCCGTGCCCTTTTCCGTGACGGTGGCTGAAACGACGATCGCTCGCAGCCAGCTTGCGCAAGCCATCATCCTGCGCTCGGCCTTGCGCCTGCTGTTCATGATCGTGGGCGCGGCGATCATCGTCTGGATCGCCGTGACGATTTCGCTCCGGCCGCTTTACCGGCTCAGCGAAGCGATTGCCGAGCGCAGCCCCAACGACCTGCATCCAATCCGGCAATCCGTGCCGGTGGAGGTGGAAAATCTGGTGGAAACGGTCAATTCCTTCATGGTGCGGCTGCAATCGGCGCTCGATGCGCTCAGGCATTTCACCGGTAATGCCAGCCATCAATTGCGCACGCCGCTTGCCATCATCAGCACCCAGCTTGCGCTTTCCGCCCGCGCCGCAAGTCTCGAAGACGCGCAGGCGGCGGCCCGCAAGGGCGGCGCTTCGGTGGCCCATGCCGAACACATCCTCGCCCAGTTGCTGCGCATGGCCAATATCGATGCCGCCGGTTCGAGCGAAAAACACGATTTTTCCGAGATCGACCTCGTGGCGGTGGCGCAAAACGTGACGGCAGATTTCGTGCCACGCGCGGCCGACGCCGGCATCGATCTCGGTTTCGAAGGCGAGGGCGAAGCGACAATTCTCGCCGAGCCGCTCCTTATCGGTGAACTGATCGGCAATCTCGTTTCCAATGCCATCAACTACGCGGGGCGTGGTGCGGAAGTCACCGTGCGCGTCGGCAGGCAAGCGGGTGCCGTCTGGCTGGAAGTGGAAGATAACGGCCCCGGTATACCCACGGAAAAACGCGCCATGGTGCGCCAGCGCTTCGCCCGCGGCGAAGCCAACGCCGCCCCCGGCGCCGGCCTCGGCCTTGCGATCATCGAGGAGATCGCCGGGCTGTTCGGCGGGCGACTGATGCTGGAGGACGGCGCGGGAGGGCGGGGCTTAAGGGCCCGGGTAGAGTTTTCCTGAGGCGGCACTGCTGCGCTGTCCCCTTGGATGAGACTCGCGGTCCTATTCGTTCATCTTGTCGATAATCTGCATCATGATGTCAGCGCAGGCCTTCATCGGCTCGTCATCGGCACATTTGACGTCGATTTTGCGCTCGCCGTCTTCAATCCTGAAATGCGCTGCCTTGGAGGGCGGGGGTGGCATTCTCTTGCCATGCGGGCCGTCCCGCCAGCCTGCTTCCCTCGGACCACCAGGGCCGGGCGGAGGAGGTGGTGGCGGCGCATCCGCCCTTGAACCAGCGTCCGCTGGTCCCGGCGGTGGTGGCGGCTGCTGGGCGAAGCTGGACCCCGCCGCGATGAGAAACGCGGCGCCGGCAATGACGAGTTTTTTCATGTGAGAGACCTCGCTGTTGGGCTACAGTGAAGAAACGGTCACATGGGATGCTCGGTTGCCGGTCGGTAAAAATAATTCCGCGTTGTTTTCGTGGCGTCTTAGCCCATCCGTTCCGAAGCGTAGCTGCCCGGGCTTGGCGGGAAGACTACGGTGCGGTTGCCGTTGATGAAAGTGCGGTGGTGGATGTGGGCATGGATGGCGCGTGCCAGTACCTGGCTTTCCACATCACGGCCAAGAGAGACATAGTCTTCGGCAGATTGGGCATGGGTGACGCGCACCGTGTCCTGCTCGATGATCGGGCCTTCGTCCAGATCGGCGGTGACGTAATGGGCTGTCGCGCCGATCAGCTTTACGCCGCGGTCATAGGCCTGCTTGTAGGGGTTGGCGCCCTTGAAGGATGGCAGGAAGGAGTGGTGGATGTTGATGATCCGGCCCGACATCTTGCGGCACATGTTATCGGACAGCACCTGCATGTAACGCGCCAGCACCACCAGTTCGGTGCCGCTGGTCTCGATCAGGTCCATCAGCTGCGCTTCGGCCTGCGGCTTGTTTTCCTTCGTTACCTTGATGTGGTGGAAGGGAATATCGTGGTTGACCACCACTTTCTGATATTCGAAATGGTTGGAGACGACGCCGACGATATCGATCGGCAGCGCGCCGATCTTCCAGCGGTAGAGCAGATCGTTGAGGCAATGGCCGAAGCGGGACACCATCAGAAGTGTTTTCATGCGCTGGCCGTCGCTATAGATGCGGGCTTCCATACCAAATTTTTCCGCCACCGGCTGAAAGCCCTCGGTGATGGCCTGCATCGACACGCCCTCTTCGGAGATGAAGGAAACGCGCATGAAGAACTTGCCGGTCTCGAGGTCGTCAAACTGCGAACTGTCGACGATGTTGCAGCCCTTTTCCGCCAGATAACCGGAAATCGCGGCGACGATGCCGCGGGTCGATTTGCAGGCTACTGTCAGAACATAGGTTGTCATTCGTTTTCCCTCAAAGACTTTGAACCGGCGCAGTTGGCGCGTTCCATAGCGCAGCTCTGTGGCGGAGCAAAGCGCCAAGACGAGTGCAGCAAAGTCATAAGACGGGAAAAGGGGCCGCGCCGTGCCGGAAGCGACATGGAATGTTCCACGGCCAGCACGGCGGCGGCAGGCGTTGCCGCCTGCCGTTACCGCTCTCAGGCGCGGCGCAGGCGCATGGCCGGGCGGCCGCGGCCGTCGATCAGCTCCAGCGAGCCGCGGCGCGGTTCGAGCCGGAAGGAGCGGGCGCCTTCAAGCGCTTCGATGAACTGCCTTTCCTGGCGCATGATGTCAGGAGCGCAGGCCATCTGGGTGGAAATCATCCGGCCGAAATCGACGCGGTTGCGGCTTATCTTCACCTCGCCGCCGATGCCGTTGCAGCCGGCATTGCCGGAAACGCGGCCCTCGCGGGAAATTTCCAGCGTTGCCTCGCGGCGGCCGCGAACCCTTTCGCCACGGATTTCCTGCACCAGCCAGCGCCCCTCAATGCCAGCCTGCGGCTCCGGCCTGCCTGGAGCCGCCGCCACCCGTTCCAGAACGAGATCGGTGTCGTCACGCCCACCGGCCAGAACCGAGTAACGGCGCGTGGTGGTGAAGAGCAGCCGGTCGCCCTCGCGGATTTCGGCGCTGAGCGCATAGGAGCGGCGGCCACGGATGTCGCGGTCGTCATAACGCAAAACGAAGGGTACCGGCACCTGCCCACGCGGGCGTATGGTGGTTTCGGCGATCGTCTGCGAAGGCGCGTCCGCCAGCGAGACATCGATGAGGCGCACCGTAACAGTCGCGCCCCGGCGGCAGGGCGATCCGCTCGCGATAGGAAACGCTGCCGCGCAGGCTTGCGGTTGCGGCAGCCGCACCGCCCGCTGCAAAAAGCGGTGCAAGCGCGAGGAGCCCTGCGAAATTCCGGCGCGAAAGAAGTGGCTGGCGGTCGTTCATGGTGCTTGCTCCGTGCTGCTGATCGAATTTCAGCGGATGATAAAAAACGGCACTGAACGGGCGATGAACCGGTGAATGTTTCCTCACGAGTGGGGCTGAGCCATCGCGGATTGATGAGGAAGGAGGGAGGCCACACCAGCAGCCTCCCATTCACTTAGCCACGGAAACTGTCCCGCAGCGCTTCGAACTTGGCCAGCTGATCGCCACGCAGTTCCTTGTTTTCGTCGCGACGGACGAAAATCTTGAACATGGCGCCGCCGGCGGCATTCATGAACCAGACGGAACAGGAGCGTCGGCCATGAAAGCCGCGATCGACGAAGGTGATGCCAGTGCAATTGTCCTTCTTGATGTGGCCGCCGATGGGGCTGTCACCGTGGATGTTGAACCAGCCGTGGCTTTCGCTGCCCTCTGGCAGGTCGCCCGGCACTTCCAGCACGATATCGCCGGTCTGGACGATCATCAGGACTTCGCCCCAGCCGCGCATCTCGTTCCAGATCGCGTCGAACTGATCGGAACCAGCCGAAACGGCCGCGCCTTGCGGCAGGATCGCCAGAACTTCGGCTGATGTCACCTCTGCCTTGGCGGCAATGGCTTCCACGATGCCATCAGGCTTTTCGGCAAGTGCTGCGACAGCGCGGGCCTGCCGGTCATCGGTCTTTTGTGCTGCAATGCTCATAGGCGAGCCTCAGGCGGCAATCGAACGGCGTTCGCCATTCTTGTCTTCGTGGATGATGACGTCAAAACCTTCGAAATGCGGGCTGGAAAGATATTCGACCTTGCCACGGTTCTCACCGGCCTTGGCATGGGCGGCGCGGAACTGTTCGGATTTGGTCCAGCTCAGGAAATCGTCCTTGGTGGCCCAGACGGTGTGCGATGCATAGAGCGTGTGGTCATCCGCCTTCGGGCCTTTCAGCATGTGAAATTCGATATAGCCCGGCAGCTCGCTCAGGTGCGATTTACGCTCGCGCCAGATGGATTCAAAGGTATCCTCATAGCCCGGTACGACGCGAAAACGGTTCATTGCGATAAACATGGAAGTCTCCCTTTAAGTTTACAGTTGCAGTCAGGATATCCAGCCGAAGCGTGGATGGAAAGAGGCTGACGATAAAGCGAACAATTTTACTCCACTTATCGATTGCGCCTTCTATAAACATGTGCAAATAACTCAAGTTAAATAAGATGGGCAATCCCGTATCCGCCCGTGCCAGCTTGTGTTTCAGGATAGCGTCATGTTGAATTTAAGCCTTCGCTCGTTCGTTTTCGCCGCCCTCGTGCCCGCCGTCATCGCCGTTGCCGCGCCCGGAGCTAGAGCTTCGGACAAGGGCAATCCGGAGGCGAAACGCATCGTTGCAGTCGGCGGTACGGTAACGGAAATCCTTTATGCGCTTGGCGCGAGCGACCGCATCGTTGCGCGTGACAGCACCAGCAGCTATCCGGCGGACGTGCTGTCCAAGCCCGATATCGGCTATATGCGGGCGCTCTCGTCGGAGGGCATTCTGTCGCAGAAGCCCGATCTCATCCTGTCTGAAGACGGGTCCGGCCCGGCGGATGTCGTTGCCATCCTCAAGGCCAGTGCGGTGCCTTTCGTCACCGTCGATACCCCGCCGAGCGGCGACGCCATCCCCAGGAAGATCGAAGATGTCGGTGCGGCAGTTGGTCTTGCCGACAAGGCAAAGGCGTTGGCCGCGGAAACCAAAGCCGGGCTTGATGTGCTCGCCAAGGACGTCTCAGCCGTGCCGGAAAAGAACAGGAAGCGTGTGCTCTTCGTGCTCTCCAGCGCCGGCGGTCGCATCATGGCGGCGGGCAAGGGCACCGAAGCGGCGGCGATCATCGAAATGGCCGGCGGCATCAATGCCGCGCAGGAAATCAGCGGGTACAAGCCGTTGACGGATGAGGCGGTCATCGCCTCCGCGCCCGATGTGGTGCTGACCATGGCGCGCGGCGACCATGCCGGCAAGGCGGATGAGATTTTCGCGCTGCCCGCGTTCCAGTCCACGCCGGCTGCTGCGGAGAAGGCGCTGATCAGCATGGACGGGCTTTACCTCATCGGTTTTGGCCCGCGCACGCCCGCCGCCGGTCGTGAACTGGCGCACAAGCTCTACCCTGATGTGGTGAAGCCGTGAGCCTTGCTGCCTTGAGTTCCACGGAGGGCAGGGTTGCCGGTGACAGATCCCGTCAGGGGGTCGTTACCCTTGCCGTGCTCGTTGGCATCCTGCTGTTTGCCTGCGGCGTGTCTCTCGTCAGCGGGCCCACGGGTGTGGGCATTTCCGAACTCTGGGCCTATCTGACTGGCAGCGCGGATCAACTCGATGCGCGTGATAAAGTCATTCTCGAGGCGGTGCGACTGCCGCGCACGGCGCTCGGCATGTTGATCGGTGCCGGGCTTGGCGTCTCGGGCGCCATGATGCAGGGTCTTTTCCGCAATCCGCTGGCCGATCCCGGCATTGTCGGTGTCACCTCGGGTGCAGCACTTTTTGCGGTTGCGGCCATTTCTCTTGGGGAAGGTGCGCTTGCAACGGTCGCCGTATTTTTCGGCCCGCATTTTCTGCCGCTGATGGCGTTTTTCGGCGGGCTTTTGAATACCTGGCTGCTTTACGTCATTGCCACAAGGGATGGCGCCACCTCCACGACGACGCTTATTCTGGCCGGCATTGCGGTTGCGGCGATCAGCGGCGCGCTGACCGGCCTGATGATTTTTGTGGCCGATGACCGGGCGCTCCGCGACATAACCTTCTGGTCTCTCGGTTCTCTTGGTGGGGCCACCCCTGCCAAGGTTCTCGCCACCTTGCCCTTCATCATCGTCGTGCTCGCCATCATTCCCTTTGTCGCAAGGGGGCTGGATGCGCTGATCCTTGGCGATGCGGCGGCCTTTCACATGGGCATTCCCGTGCAGCGGCTGAAGCGAGTCGTCATTCTGGCCGTTGCCGCTGCCTGCGGGGCAAGCGTGGCGGCTGCCGGCTCCATCGGTTTTGTCGGTATCGTCGTGCCGCATCTGCTGCGGCTTGCCATTGGCCCATCGCACCGCTTCCTGCTGCCGGCCTCTGCACTTGGCGGGGCCGCACTTCTGCTTCTCGCCGACAGTTTTGCCCGCACGGTTGCGGCACCGGCGGAATTGCCCATCGGTGTGGTCACCGCGCTGATCGGCGCGCCGGTCTTCCTGTTCCTGCTGCTTGGCCGCGGCGGATTTTCCATGCGGAACATGTCATGATCCAGGCCGAAAACCTCACCCTCATCCGCTCCGGCCGCCGTCTGCTCGACGAGGTCTGCGTCGATCTGAAGCCCGGCAAGGTCAATGTCATTATCGGTCCGAACGGTGCCGGCAAATCGACGCTGATGAAGGTTCTGTCCGGCGAGATGCGTGCCGAGGCCGGTTCAGTGACCTATAACGATGTTGCCCTGCCGTTGTTTACGCCGGTTCAGCTTGCGCGCATCCGTGCCGTGCTGCCGCAGAATACCCAGCTTGCCTTTCCTTTCACCGCGCTCGAAATCGTGCGCATGGGCGCTGTCGCGCAAGGGTCGCGCGCGCCGGAAGAGCAGGCCCGCCGGGCGCTCGCCAGGGCCGGGCTTCGCGGGTTCGAGCAGCGCTCCTACAACATGCTGTCTGGCGGCGAGCAGCAGCGCGTGCAATTTGCCCGCGCTCTCGCCCAGGTGCCGCATCCCGTGGAAAACGGCGAGGTGCGGGCTCTCTTTCTCGATGAGCCGACGGCCAGTCTCGATATCGGCCACCAGATCGCGGTGCTGGAAACGGCGCGGGATTTCGCTATTGGCGGCGGTCTCGTGCTTGCCATCCTGCACGATCTCAACCTTGCGGCAGAATTTGCCGATCAACTTATCGTCATGCATGGCGGCCGGGTAACGGCGAGCGGTCCATCGCTGGACACGATCAGCGACGAGACGATTGCAAGGGTCTATGGCATTGGCGGCGTCGTCGGACGTCTGCCGGCGCGGCATATTCCTTATGTGCTGCCGCAGTCGAGGCATCGCTAGAGCATTTCCAGGAAAAGTGGAACCCGGTTTTCCGTCAGGAAATGCGACAAGGCTCCAAAGGTGATGTCGCTTCAGCTTTCCGGCCGGGTGACGATGAAGAGTGCAGAGCCGAGCATGACGGCGGCAACGATTGCCGCGCGCAGAGCCGGCGGGTCGCTCAGGAACCAGAAGGCGGCATAACTCGCACACATGGCCGACAGGGCCGCAATCTTCGCCTTGCGGGCAATTGCGCCGCGTTCGCGCCATTGCCGAAGCGACGGGCCGAATCGGGGGTGGGTCAGAAGCCACGCCTCGAGTTTCGGTGAGGAGCGGGAAAAGCACCAGAGCGCCAGCAGCAGAAATGGCGTGGTGGGCAAAACGGGAAGAAACGCGCCGACGATGCCGGTCGCGACCATAAGCCAGCCAAGACAGAGGTACAGAAGGCGCATGGATATGCCGGTATCATGAGTTCTCTACTCAGGATAGAGCGGCGGGGCGAAATGTGAGGGCCATTTTGACCGGAAAGCCCGCGTGCCCAGGTCATGCGCCAACTGTTTCGCCATCACATTTGCCGTGATCGGGCGGTTTCCCCTGCTCCTTAATCCGTCTTTAGGGTTGAAAGCACGGCACTCTGTCTTTATCCCGTTGGTCCGCAATGTCCGGAGCACAACCGGACGACGACGAGATAAGAAGCAGAAGGAAAACACCATGGCCAAGCTGATCCACTCGATGGTCCGGGTGCTGGAAGAAAAGCGTTCGGTGGAGTTTTACAAGCAGGCTTTCGGGCTTGCGATTGCGGAACGTGCCGAGTTCGAAAATTTCACGCTGATCTATCTCAGCAATGCCGAAGGCGATTTCGAGCTGGAGCTGACTGTCAACCGGGGTCGCGAAGTGCCCTATGCGCTGGGTGACGGCTACGGCCATCTCGCGGTCAGCGTTGCCGATGTGGATGCCGAACATCAGCGTTTCATCGAGCTTGGCCTGTCTCCGGGCAAGATCATCGAAGCCGACCATAGAGGTCAGCCTTTCGCGAAATATTTCTTCATTTGCGATCCGGATGGCTACAAGATCGAAGTGCTGCAGCGCGGCAACCGGTTCAAGTAACAAAGAGGCACAACATGGCAGAGGCAGGCGTCAAACTCGAAGACAGCTGGAAACGTGTTCTTTCCACCGAATTCGCCAGCCCCTACATGCAGAAGCTCAAAGATTTCCTGCTTGCCGAGAAAACTGCTGGCAAGCACATCTTTCCCAAGGGTGCCGAATATTTCCGGGCGCTGGATCTGACCCCGCTCGACAGGGTCAAGGTCGTCATTCTGGGGCAGGACCCCTATCATGGGGTTGGCCAGGCACATGGGCTTTGCTTTTCGGTGCAGCCCGGCGTGCGCATTCCGCCCTCGCTCGTCAATATCTACAAGGAATTGCAGAGCGATCTCGGCATCCGCCCCGTCAGTCACGGTTTTCTGGAAAGCTGGGCGAAACAGGGCGTGCTTTTGCTCAACAGCGTGCTGACGGTGGAAGAATCGCGCGCTGCCTCGCATCAGGGGCAGGGCTGGGAAAAGTTCACCGATGCCGTCATCCGCGCCGTCAATGACGAATGCGAGCATGTGGTGTTCCTGCTCTGGGGTTCGTATGCCCAGAAGAAGGCGGCTTTCGTGGACCAGAAAAAACATCTCGTGCTGCGCTCGCCGCACCCTTCGCCGCTTTCGGCCCATAACGGCTTTTTCGGCAATGGCCATTTTTCCAAGGCAAACGCCTTCCTGGTATCCCATGGCCGCGAGCCTATCGACTGGCAATTGCCGGAAACTGCTTAAGCAACCTTCCATCCTCCGCCGTCATGCCGGCTCAAGACGGGCATGACGGGGAGTGCAGCAAACATCTTTACAGCGCAGTCGGGTCCGGTTTAAGAATACTCGACTACAAAGTGAAGGATTTGTGCCCGTGTCTCTCCTGTCTGCAGAAACCTCTGTCTCGCTGCCCGATCCCGCATCGATCGTCGATGCTTTCGAGGATCATTTTTCGGAGCATATGGAGATGGAGCGGGAAGGGACGACGGTGCGTTTCAAGGCGGAATATGGCCATGGCAGCTTCAGCGCCGAAGGTGGCCGGTTCGCCGCCCGGGTAAGCTGCGTTTCCGAACATATATTGACGTCGGTCAAGGCCATGGTGGCTGAGCATATCGTTGAGTTTTCCGGCAAGACGGGACTCGATTTCCGTTGGAGCGGACACGGCGCCTATCAGCGCGAGCTACCCAATCTCTTCGTCGGCAAGGTTGCCCGCGCCTATAATCTGACGCCGCATATGCGCCGTCTCGTGGTGTCCGTCGAAAGCGGTATTGAAAGGCTTGTCACCGGCGGCATGCATGTTCGCCTGCTGCTCATTCCCGATCAGGCGCGCGCTGCGGTCTGGCCTTACCTCGCGCCCACCGGCGCGATCGTCTGGCCGGCGGGCGACGATCTTCTGACGCGGCGCGTCTATACCATCCGCTCCGGCGATGTCGGCCGCGGTGAGGTGGATATCGATTTCGTCATGCATGAGGGCGATGACATGCCGGGCGCAAATTTCGGCGCGACGGCAAAGCCGGGCGACGTTCTCGGCATCATCGGTCCGAGCGGCACTTGCCCGGAAGCGGAGCGTTACGTCTTTGCCGGCGACGAGACCGCGCTGCCGGTGATGCTGCGCATGGCGGCGGAAATGCCTGTTGGCAAGACGCTCAGCGTCTATGCCGAGATCGACAACGAGGCGGAACGGCAGGTGATCGTCTGCGCCGCCAATGTCGAATGGACATGGCTTTATCGTCGCGGCAAGCCCGCCGGCACATCGGGCCTTATCGAACAGGCGTTGCGCGGCCATGCCTGGACGGGCGAGCATGATGGCCTGCATGTTTTCGTCGCCTGCGAGAAGTCCGAGGCGAGGGCGGCGAAATCCTTCCTCACCGATGAGATTTCCTTCCCCAAGGCATCGCTGCGCGCCGTCGGTTACTGGAGCATGGGCCTCGCCGACGATCATTGAGGCATGCCTCTATCGACTGGGCTGAACAGTCGGTTTTATCGTTCACCAATCGGGAACAATCCGTTCCTGTTGCCGGTCTATGCCCGCAGCACTTCTTACCCCATCTTCACGCCATGAACACGGCTGGCCCGATTAACGGGCCGCCAGGGCGAAAAGGGGTTTATCATGTTGAACCAGATCAAGGGCCTGCACCACGTCACCTCCATGGCCGGTAGTGCGCGCCAGAACAACGGCTTTTTCACCGATACGCTCGGCCTGCGCCGGGTGAAGAAGACGGTCAATTTCGATGCGCCGGATGTCTACCATCTCTATTATGGCGATGAGGTCGGCACGCCCGGCTCCGTCATGACCTATTTTCCGTTCCCGCACATTGCCCGTGGTCGTCCCGGCACCGGCGAAGTGGGCACAACGCTGTTTTCCGTCCCGGAAGGCTCGCTCGGCTACTGGCAGGATCGTCTTTCCAAGGCGGGCGTGGACGGTCTGAAGGCTGACGAGGCATTCGGCAACAAGCGCCTGCATTTTGAAGGTCCCGATGGTGATGGTTTCGCGCTGGTCGAGGTCAAGGATGATGCCCGTACGCAGTGGACCGGCAATGGGGTCAGTGCGGATCAGGCGATCCACGGTTTTCAGGGCGCCTCCTTGCGCCTCCGTGACGAAGGGGCGACCGCCGAGCTTTTGAAGTTCATGGGTTATGAGGAAGTGGACCGCCAGGATGGCGTGCTGCGTCTCGGCATGCCCGGCGGCAACGGTGCTGATGTCATCGACATCGAAACCATGCCGAACATCTCCGGCGCGCGCCTCGGCGCGGGTTCGGTGCACCACATCGCCTTTGCGGTCGAAAACCGCGAAAAACAGCTCGAAGTCCGCAAGGCGCTGATGGATACCGGCTATCAGGTGACCCCGGTGATCGACCGCGATTATTTCTGGGCGATCTATTTCCGCACGCCCGGCGGCGTGCTGTTCGAAGTGGCCACCAACGAGCCCGGTTTCGACCGCGATGAGGATACGGCGCATCTCGGCGAGGCGCTGAAGCTGCCGACCCAGCACGCGCATCTGCGCGCCCAGCTGGAAAAGCAGCTGGAGCCGCTGGGTGACGAGAAGGCGGTTTAACCCTATCGGACCTGGCCATCCTTTGGCAGGACGTTTGCCACTCTTTTCTTCTCCCCGTCCGGGGAGAAGACGACACGCTGAAACCTCTCGCTCGACATGTGATGCCCAATGCCTTGCGGCAGAGTGAGTTCGGTATCGCTGAATTTCTCCTTTCAGAAAGGATTATCCAATGACCAAAGACACATATTTCCACAAATCCCGTGCCGGCGTTGCGGGTGCACCGCTTTTCGTCGTGCTGCACGGCACCGGCGGTGATGAAAACCAGTTCTTCGATTTCGGCTCGGGCCTGTTGCCGAATGCCACGATTGTCTCGCCGCTCGGCGATGTCGCCGAACATGGCGCTGCGCGGTTTTTCCGGCGCACGGGTGAGGGCGTTTACGACATGGCCGATCTAGAGCGGGCAACAGCCAAGCTGGCGGATTTCGTCAAAGCCAACCGGGAGCACTATCAGGCTGGTCCGGTTATCGGTCTCGGTTTTTCCAACGGCGCGAATATTCTCGCAAATGTGCTGATCGAACAGCCGGAGCTTTTTGATGCCGCCGTGCTGATGCATCCGCTCATCCCGTTCGAGCCGCAGGCGGCTGCGGCCAAATCCTCGCGCCGGGTGTTGATCACGGCCGGAGAACGCGATCCCATCTGCCCGGTGCCGCTGACGAAGGCGCTGGAAAAGAGCCTTGAAGCGCAGGGCGGCACGGTGAAAACGGTGTGGCATCCGGGCGGGCATGAAATTCGTTCGAACGAAATCGAGGCGGTGCGGGCGTTTCTGGCGCCTTATGGAGGGTAGCTTTCTGCCCGGCCTCCTTCCTCACCGTCATGCCGGATCTAGTCCGGGGTGACGGTGAGGGTAGGTGATCCGCCTTTCCGCATCGCATCCAGGCAGAACGATCCTGCTACACCCGCCTTAGCGATATCCGCATTGCTGCAACTGCGCCTCGTAACGCAGCGCCATGTTGGCGGAGCGGCGGGCGGCTTTCTGGACGGCGGAATTGTTGCGCCAGCTTCCCTTGGCGTAACCGGCATGGCCGGAATAATAGGCGAGGTAGAGGTTATAGGGATCGTTCAGCGCAATGCCGTTTTCGCGGCGGCTCTTGGCGTGATACCAGCCGACGAAATGGATTGCGTCGGTGAAATCCGTGCGGCTGGCCGACCAGCGGCCGGTTTCGCGTTTGTAGACCTCCCATGTACCGTCCAGCGCCTGGGCATAACCGTAAGCGGTGGACTGGCGCGTCCAGGGAATGAAGCCGAAGAGTTTGGTGCGCGGCGGGCGGGCATAGGGGCGGAAGGCAGATTCGGTGTAGATCGTTGCCATCATCACCGGCACCGGCACGCCGAACTCCCGTTCGGCTGCCCTCGCGTCACGTCGCCAGTTGTTGAAGAGGCCGTTCCGCTGCTCGAAAATCGCACATGCATTGGTGACCTGCGACGGTGCGGTTGCGCAACCGGCCAGAACAGTCATCAGTAAAACAACGGCAAATACGCCACGCATCGCGGAACCCTTTCGTTCCGCAATTCTTAAATTGCTAACCATTAACGTCGGGTTTTAAGACAAGGTTAATTCAAATGCCGCCGATCAAGCGCTTGTTAACCCGCTGAAAATTCCTGTGTCCGGGATGCGGCAAAACCATGGGGTGAGTGGCGTTTTTTTCCGGGCATGGCATTGCCGGCATCCCCGCACATCCCCGGTCTCACAAAGCCGCTTATGCTTATCCCATCCCGGTCATCCAGCGTGCGCGCGGCGCAAGGTGGGCGGGGCAGGCGGCCAAAACCGGGGAGTTTCCCGATGTCACGGTTGAGGCGGCCGGCATATGCTCATCCTCCAAACAGGAACCGGTTTGGCGGGCGGGTCACATGTTGAAGCCGGGGCCGCATCGTCTGCAAAACCCTACTACACCATTTGATACTCCCGCAGCGATGCGGCCCCTTTATCGCTTCTAAGCGTTGCCTCGGTTTCGGGGCGACGGGCGCGGGCTATGTTTCCGGAGAGCCTGCCCCCTGTACAAAAATGAAAACCGATAAAATTGTAGCAATCGGCTTAAAGCGGCTGAAAACAGTGCTGTGCCATTGTGGGATCACAGACAAGGAGCGGACAACCTGCAAGGACGGGGCCGCTGCGGAAAACAGAAATCGAGACCGGCACAAGCCGGCGGATCGTCAAACGGGGTATGAAAATGCTGAAGAAGATTATTGCTGCCGCCATCTGCGGAATTGCCATTGCTTCCATGTCCACTCATGCCGATGCGGCTGGTGCCGCCGGTTTTGCACGCAGCTTTGCCGCAGCCGAAAAGAGCGCCGTAACACAGATCGGTATTTCGGCGCCCGGCGGTTTTGATGGCTGCGTTCTGTCCGCCGGCCAATGCGTTTCGACGATTGCCGCACCGCTGACCGGCGAACGCCGCGATGAACTGCTGCGCGTCAACCGCGATGTGAACGCCACCATGGGCGCACTCGATGATTATTTCTCCGGCTTTTCAGCCGATGTTCCGGCAACGCCTTCGGTAAGCGCCAATGATTGTGGCGATTGTGCCGCGATCAAGCGCACGGCACTGGCCGGTGCCGGCTGGTCTTCCGCAGCACTGCGCCTTGCCTTTTTGCTTGATGATGACGGATCGCTCGAAAAGGTGCTCATTGTGAGCACCGACAAGGGCGATATCGTGCTCGGCAACGCCGCTTTCTCTCCGGTTGAGCGCGAAACCGCGCTCTAACCCTAACTTTTCATGCCTGCCAGACTGCGCCGGTTTTCCAGACCCTTACGGGATCAGGAAGCCGGCGATTTTTTTCGTTCCGCCACGGCAATGCCGGCCAGCGCCATCACCAGCGCCGCGATCTGGTAGGGATGCAGGGTTTCGCTGAGGACGATGACGGAGAGAAGCGTGCCGAAGACGGGGACGAGGTTGATGAAAAGGCCGGCGCGGTTGGCGCCGATCTGCTCCACGCCCTTGATGTACAGGATCTGGGCGATGAGCGACGCGAAGATGGCGGCATAGACCACCAGCACCCAACCCTTCTGATCGGGCCAGACGACGTTGTCGCGTGAGATTTCCCAAAAGACCAGCGGGACTGAGGTTAGGAGGGCGAAAAAGGCTGGGATCGCCATCAGCGTGCGCCAGTCCACGATTGGTTTCCAGCGCAGGATGACGGTGTAGATGGCATAGACCAGCACCGCCAGCAGCATGATGGCGTCGCCGGCATTCATCTCCAGTTGCAGCAGCGAGACCGGATCACCATGCGAGGCGAGAAGCGCCACGCCGGCAATGGTGAGACAGAAACCGGCGATCTGGCCGAACAGCACGCGAGTGCGGAACAGGATGAAGTTCAGCACGAATATGACCATGGGAATGCCCGCCTGGATGACGGCGGCATTGATGGCGGAGGTGTGCTGAAGCGCGGTATAAAGAAAGACGTTGAAGGCGGTGTAACCGATACTGCCGAGCACGAAGAAGTAAGGCAGGCGTTTTTTCACCACCGGCCAGTCCTTGATGAGCTGCGGCAAGGAAATGGCGAAGATGATGGCGACGGCCAAAACCCAGCGCAGGAAGGTAAACGCCATGGGGCTGATGTGGCCGACGGCGAGCTTTCCGGCAACGGTATTGCCACCCCAGCAGAGCGTGGCGATGATGAGGGCGAGATAGGCTTTCGAAGGCACGCTGATGTTTCGCTTCTTCAAGGGGCGGGAAAAGGCTAAGGGGTGAATAGCGGCCTTGTGTCCGCGCTTGTCCCCCACGGGGCGAGATAATGCGGAATTCGACGTTTTGTCACGGAAAAAGCAAAATTCACCATAAGAAACAGGGTCGCTTTCCGTAAAACAACGCAGTATACATTCGCGGGTTTGGGTTTCCCATCGGGTTATCGGGCGCGCAAGCGCCATGAGCAGGAAAGCAAGAAATGACGAATGTTGTGGTGGTCGGCTCGCAGTGGGGCGACGAAGGCAAAGGCAAGATTGTCGACTGGCTGTCCGAGCGGGCAGATGTCGTCGTGCGGTATCAGGGCGGCCACAATGCCGGCCATACTCTTGTCATCGATGGCATCAGCTACAAGCTTTCGCTTCTGCCTTCCGGCGTCGTGCGTCCGGGCAAGCTCGCCGTCATCGGCAACGGCGTCGTGGTCGATCCGCATGCGCTGATCGCTGAAATCGGCCGTCTGGAAGTGCAGGGCGTAAAGGTTACGCCGGAAAACCTGCGCATTGCAGACAATGCCACGCTCATTCTTTCCCTGCACCGCGAACTTGATGGCATGCGCGAAGACGCCGCCTCCAACAGCGGCACCAAGATCGGCACCACGCGCCGCGGCATCGGCCCGGCCTACGAAGACAAGGTCGGCCGCCGCGCCATCCGCGTCATGGATCTGGCCGACATGGAGGCGCTGTCCGCCAAGGTCGATCGCATCCTGACGCATCACAATGCGCTGCGTCGCGGCTTCGGCGCTGCTGAAGTTTCGCATGAAACCATCATGGAAGAGTTGAGCTCGGTTGCAGAACGCATCCTGCCGTTCAGCGAAACCGTATGGCTGCTGCTCGACAAGAAGCGCCGCGCCGGTGCGCGCATCCTGTTCGAAGGCGCGCAGGGCTCGCTGCTCGATATCGACCACGGCACATACCCCTATGTCACCTCTTCCAACACGGTTGCCGGTCAGGCCGCTGCCGGTTCGGGCATGGGTCCGGGTTCGCTGGGTTATATTCTCGGCATCACCAAGGCCTATACGACCCGCGTTGGCGAAGGTCCTTTCCCGACCGAGCTGCATGACGAAATCGGCCAGTTCCTGGGCGAAAAGGGCCATGAGTTCGGCACTGTCACCGGCCGCAAGCGTCGTTGTGGCTGGTTTGACGCAGCGCTGGTGCGCCAGTCGGTCGCCACCAACGGCATCACCGGCATCGCGCTCACCAAGCTTGACGTTCTCGACGGTCTGGACGAGCTGAAAATCTGCGTCGGCTACAAGCTCGACGGGCAGGAAATCGATCATCTTCCCGCAAGCCAGGGTGCGCAGGCTCGTGTTGAGCCGATCTATGTCACGCTGGAAGGCTGGAAAGAATCTACCGTCGGCGCCCGAAAATGGGCGGATTTGCCTGCTCAGGCAATTAAATATGTCCGTCAGGTGGAAGAACTGATCGGGGCGCCTGTCGCGCTTCTGTCGACAAGTCCGGAGCGTGACGACACCATACTTGTGACTGATCCGTTTGAGGACTAATGTCCTCGGCGATCTAGATTCATAAACCATATCGGGCCGGTACGTCGCCGGTCACGACGAGAAAGTGCTTATGGCGGATTTTGTAGCAGTCATTCGCAAGGCCGTGGATGGCTTGGCGAACAATACTCCCGAAAACCGGGCGAAGGTTTACGACAAGGCGCGCAGTGCGGTTGTGCGCCAGCTCGAGAATATGAAGCCACGTCCGCCGGAAGAATTGTTGCGCCGGCAGATCGCCAAGCTGGACGCCGCCATAGCCGAGGTGGACAGTGAATATGCCGAGGCCTTGCCGGCACTGGAGGAGGATGATGCTTTCTCCCCCGTGGCGGAAGAGGCGGATGCTGCCTATCATCCGCAGGACGTTGCCGAAGAGCCTGCCGTTCATGCCGCCGAGCGGTACGAGCCGGTGGAGGAAGAGACTGCTCCGGTTGTGCCCGCACATTCGGAGCCGGTTTATCCTGTCCAGCCAGAGCCGGTTTATGAAGAACCGGCCCGCGAAGAGGAGCCTCTCCCCGAGGAACCCGTCGCCGCTTTAATCCCGCATGAGGAGCAGCATTACGGCGCGCGTGAGCCGGAGGAGCTTTACGACGCACCCGAACCGGCCCGTGTCGCGCCGGTTCATGAAGCCGGTCCTCACGAGGAAGCCGGTACCTATTTCACCCGCGCGCATGAAGAGCCGGCCTATCAGCCGGAGGACGAGCGCGTTGATGATGTCGCGCCTGAAGCGGCGGCCCCCCATGCCGATGATTCCGTGCCGCCCCATTGGGCGCAGCCGGTTGACGAGGATGACTGGCGCAAGCTCGAAGAAGCGCAGGACGAGGATGTTCGCCCGGCTGCCGAGGCCGAAGTGCGCCACGAGAGGGACGACCATTCCGTCGTCGCCGGTTATTCCGCGCAGCACTATCAGGCCCCGGATGTCAGCTTCGAGCCGGAGCGGCGCGACGGGAACGAGCATGCCGGTTACCGCGCTGCTGCCGATCACGATCCGATTTTTGGCGGGCACGACGATTTTTCCGAACCCCGGCAGACCGAAGACACGGCCCCGAAAAAGGCTGCTGTCGTCGAGGACTTCTCGTCCTATTTCGAGGACACGGATCTCGCGATCCCGCCGAAGGCCACGCCTGCGTTGCCGCGCGCCGATAACGATCCCTTCGATGACCGTGCCTCCAAGGACAACAAGGAGCGCACGCCCTGGGACGATCTGGACGAGCTGATCGGTTATGACGGCGCATCGTCTTCCAGCCGGGCAACGACGAACGAAATGCCCGCTCTCGGTGCTGGTGCCGCGACGCCCGCTTACATGGTCAAGAAGAAGCCGCGCCGGAATTATGCCTCGCTGGTACTTGCGCTTGTGGGCGCCGGGCTTCTTGCCGGTGGTGGTTATGCGCTCTGGTTGAACCGTGATGCGCTGAACGACATGGTCGGCGGCCTGGTGCAATCGGCACAGAAGGATGGCGGCACCCAGACGCCTCCAGCCAATACGGCGCAAACGCCGACATCCACACCGCCAGCTGCCCAGCAGCCGCCCGCCAGCGGGCAGCAGCCGACGACAAGCCCCACCAATCATCAGGCGCAGCCGCATGCCGATGACGGGTCCGTCACCGGCACGAAGTTCACCCAGCGGCTTCTGGCCGACGGGACCGAGCGCGACGAGGGGCCGGCGCCGGGCGCCAATGGCCAGCCCGTCACGGCGGAGGGCCAGTCGGTCTATGAGCAGAATGTTGCGCCGCCGCCTGCAGGCGAGGCTCCGGCCAATACGGCTGCGGGTACTCCGGCTGGTACGCCGCCGGCACAGCCGCCTGCTGCGGCCGCTGCCGCCACGGGCGACCGCATGTTCCTCTACGAGGAAGTGCTGGGCCAGACGGTTCCGACCGCCATTCAGGGCAGCGTTTCCTGGTCCTTGCAGCAGGAAAACGACAATGAGGGTCGTCCGTCCGCAACAGTGCAGGGCCAGATCACGGTTCCCGGCCGTGGCCTCAGCGCGCTCATCACCTTCAAGCGCAACACCGATCCTTCGCTTCCGGCAAGCCATCTGATCGAGATCGTCTTCTCGGTTTCGCCCGGTTTCGAAGGCGGCGCGATCGACAGCGTCCAGCGTATCGCGATGAAGAGCACGGAGCAGGATCGTGGTAATGCCCTGATCGCGGTTCCGGCAAAGATCACCGACGATTTCCACATGATCGCGCTTAACGACTTCCCGGATGCGATGAAGACCAATCTGGAGCTGTTGAAGAGCCGCAACTGGATCGACATCCCGGTTTCCTACCGCAACGGCCGCCGTGCGCTTCTGACCTTGCAAAAGGGCAATGACGGCATCGCCGCCTTCGACACGGCGCTACGCGAATGGGCGGCTGCAAAGCCCGCGACCGGTCAGTGATTTGTGTGGGGGATCGGCTAAAGCCGGTCCCCTCATTTCTTCCTTATGTATTGCAAATAAAAAGCCCGCAGATCTCGCGATCTGCGGGCTAAGAAATTTCCTGGCAACGAATCTCACTCTTTCGTCACGACGGACACCAAGGGGAGTGAGAGGGGATGGCAGTCGAGCCAATTACTCCGACGTCATCCTCGGGACAGGCCCGAAGATGACGTAGCCGATAAGTTCAGCCCCACTCTCTCAAAAAGACCGAGCCTTACGCATCCACCACGCGCAATGCGCGGGCGGCTTCGAGGGCTTCCTTCTGCACCGCTTCCTGAACCTTCTCGAAGGCGCGAACCTCGATCTGGCGCACGCGTTCGCGGCTGATATCGAACTCGGATGAGAGTTCTTCCAGCGTCACCGGGTCTTCGGCAAGGCGGCGAGCCTCGAAGATGCGGCGTTCACGATCGTTCAGCACGCCCATGGCCTTGGCCAGCATGCGGCGGCGGGTTTCCAGCTCGTCCTGCTCGATCAGCACGGCTTCCTGGCTTTCATGGTCGTCCACCAGCCAGTCCTGCCATTGGCCGGATTCGCCTTCAGATGCCTTGATGGGCGCATTCAGCGATGCGTCGCCATGCAGGCGGCGGTTCATCGAGATCACTTCTTCCTCGGAAACCTGCAGCTTGGTGGCGATTTCCTTGACGTGTTCCGGCTTCAGATCGCCATCGTCGATCGCCTGGATGCGGCCTTTCAGCCGGCGCAGGTTGAAGAACAGGCGTTTCTGGTTGGCAGTCGTACCCATCTTCACTAGCGACCACGAACGCAGGATATATTCCTGGATCGAAGCCTTGATCCACCACATGGCGTAGGTGGCCAGACGGAAACCACGTTCCGGATCAAACTTCTTCACCGCCTGCATCAGGCCGACATTGCCTTCGGACACGACTTCGCCAATCGGCAGGCCGTAACCGCGGTAACCCATGGCAATCTTGGCAACAAGGCGCAGGTGGCTGGTGACGAGCTTGTGAGCGGCGTCGCGGTCGCCATGCTCGGCGTAACGCTTGCCAAGCATGTACTCTTCCTGCGGCTCCAGCATCGGGAATTTACGGATTTCGTCGAGATATCTATTGAGACCGGCTTCGCCGGCCGTAATTGTAGGCAAACTATTGCGGGCCATAAAGCACCCCCTTATCTATGGTCTGGAACGGCACCCTCATCGATTGGCGATTACTCGCCCAAGGCACACCGCTAGTGGCGGGTCGTTACCGACCCCGCACGAACCCACGTAACAAATATGTATGCACCCGCCGCGTTTCAAGCGAACACAGCGTTCACACATGCGTTATGTCCCGGCGACACCTTCTTTGACCTGTTTAACTTTCGAACGGTAAATTCGTTCCGAAAAACCACCGAGACCGGAGCGCACCATCAACTCATACATGACGCGCCTGCGGGTGGGGTTGTGCAGGCGAACGACGCGGGAGCCGAGAAACTCCGTTTCGACATGATCGAGTGTCTGCAAGTCGGGGCCAGAGGCAATCGCGTCCGCGTAGACAGCGTGAAATTCCCGGCGGCAGACATAGGTCTTGTATTTCGTCATGGCGAAGCAGGCGAGGCTGTGGCCGTGGGTGCGCAGAAAATCGGCGACGCCAACGGTCACTTCCGGCCATGCGGGGTTGAAGGTATCGTCGAAGACGATGACGCCGTGCGGGGCGATCACCTCCAGCGCCAGTTTCGCGTCCGCCAGCACATGGTGCAGGTGGTGCCCGCCGTCGATGCTGAAGAACCTGACGGGACCAGTCCGCGACGTTATATCGGTGGGTGCGAGCCGGGTGCTGTCGCCCTTGATGATCAAGTCCTCATCCATCGCAAAACCCAACCGCCTGCCGTTTTCCATCAGGCGCTCATATTGGTCGAGGCTTCCGTCCGAGGGTGGGTCGAGTTCGAACAGGTCGACGCCCAGAACCTTTTCCTGCGGCTGCGCGAATTTGCGCAGCAGAAAATAGGAGCGGCCATAATAGACGCCGATCTCCGCCATGCCGCCCTTCAGGCCGTCCCTTGTCTGCGCCTGCAGCAGCGCCTTGAAGACAAGCGCGTCGGGTGGGTCGATATAGCCTTCGACGCTTCGTAATTCCTGAAAGATAAACTGGCGTTCATCGGTGTTCATGCGCGATAGATCCCGTCGTCATGCCGGTTCCGTTCAGCTCTGCGGATAAAACGGCGTCCCTTGCAACGTCTGTCTTTCGGCAAGCCCGAGGTCCGGCCACGGCATTCGCGGTGACGATTTCAAGCTTTCCGGGGTTCGAAGAGGTGCGACGATTGAAGCGGAATTGGGGCGGTCTACAAGAAAGACCATGTGGGGAATATCGCTATCCGCTAATCTCTTTTTATTTTCCGTGGCTTCCGGCAAGATGCACGGCGTGGTTTTTTTGACCTCGCCGTGCGGCATTTTCAGCTCCGCAGGGCGATGAGCAGTTCTTCCATATCATCAGGCATGTCTGTTTCGAATTCCATCACCTCGCCGGTGCGGGGGTGTTCGAAGGCCAGGAGATAGGCATGCAGCGCCTGTCGCGGAAAGCGGTTGACGGTGCTTCTTGCCGGTTCCTCAAGCAGGTTCGCCTTGGTGCGGAAGGCAGCGCCATATTCGGGGTCGCCGATCAGCGGATGGCCGATATGGGCCATGTGCACGCGGATCTGGTGGGTGCGGCCGGTTTCCAGGCGGCACTCCACCATCGAGGCGAGGCAGGACGCGTCCGCCTTTTCATGGAAACGTTCCATAACCTCGTAATGGGTGATCGCCTCGCGGGCATCGTCCGTGTCCTCGCGCTTGACGGCGCGTTTGGTGCGGTCGGCGCCGCGGCCGAGTGCGGCGTCAATGGTGCCGCGCAGCGTGCGCGGTCGGCCCCAGACGACGGCCTTGTAGGCGCGTTCCAGCGGGCCGGTGCGGCCGTGATCGGCAAATTGCGCGGCGAGATGGCGGTGTGCATTGTCGTTTTTCGCCACGACCATGACGCCGGAGGTTTCCTTGTCCAGCCGATGCACGATGCCGGGGCGCTTCACGCCGCCAATGCCGGAGAGGCTGTCGCCGCAATGATAGATGAGGGCGTTGACCAGCGTTCCGGTCCAGTTGCCGGCGCCGGGATGCACGACGAGACCGGCGGGTTTGACGAGCACGATCAGGTCGTCGTCCTCATATTCCACATCGAGCGGGATATCTTCGCCCTTGGGTTCGGGGTCTTCCGGCTCCGGCATGACGATCTCGACGCGGTCGTGCGGGTGCACCTTCTTTTTCGGCTCGGTCACCGGCGTGCCGTTCAATAAAACGGCACCCTGCTCGATCAGGGCTTTCAGGCGGCTGCGCGACAGATCGCCGCCAACTTCGCCCGCCAGCCACACATCGATGCGGCCTTCGGCGTCTTCGCCGGCAATCAGGACTTTCCTTGCGTCTCCGCCTTGTTTAAAGGGGTCGTTCATTCTTATTTTTCCGATCAATCAGCATTCTAGGGAACCCGATGACGCACATCGAGCAAGACGAACAGGAAGACAAGCCGCTTGATCCGGCCATGGATAAAGTTCGCCGCAAGATGATCCGTTTGCAGATCGTGTCGGGCTCCGTGATGTTCATCAGCCTTATGGCTGTGTTCGGCGCGGTTGTCTACAAGGCGGTAGGACCATCGAAAACCGTTGTAACGCAGAGCGTACCGCAAAATCTGGCGGTTCCCACCGGCAACGGACCGCTTGCCGTGACCGCCAGCCTGCCGCAGGGCTTTACAATCGACAATGTCAGCTATTCCGGCGGTGACATGCTGTTTTACGGCAAGCTTGCAAACGGCACCCGCAAGGCGCTGGTCTTCAACGTCGCGGCCGGCCGGTTTCTCGCCGATGTGACGGTCGATGCCCAGTGAGGATATTGATCCGGCGGGCGCGCATGCGCTCCTGGACGGTCGGGCTCTGATCCCGGTCGAAGACCCGGCCGATCCGCGCATTGCCGCCTTTCGCGATATTCGCGAGCGTGATCTCACCGGTCGCCAGGGCCGTTTCATCGCGGAAGGCACGGTTGTGTTGCGCATGCTGGCCGCCGCCCATAAGGCGGGTGGTGCCTTTGCGGCGGAAAGCATTCTCATCCTCAAGAACCGGCTTTCCGGCGTCGCGGATATCCTAGCCGATTTTCCGCCCGATGTGCCGGTCTATGTGGCGGAAGCGCCGGTGCTGGATGGCATTGTCGGTTTTCACCTGCATCGCGGCATTCTGGCGCTCGGCCGCCGGGTGCGTGACATTACGCTGGACGGGTTGACGGACGCGCTTCCCGCCTCGTCGCTGGTGCTGGTGGGCTGCGGCATTTCCAACCACGACAATCTGGGTGCGATGTTCCGCAACGCCGCGGCCTTTTATGCCGATGCGGTGTTTCTGGACGAGACTTCATGCGATCCGCTCTATCGCAAGGCGCTCCGGGTGTCCGTCGGTTCCGTTCTCTCGGTTCCCTATCATCGCGGCGGTGGTGCGGTGCAGATGCTGGAGCGGCTTTCGCAGGCCGGTTTTGCGATCTGGAGCCTTTCGCCGAATGGCGAGACCGAGATTCGCGACATTCCACGTTCGGAGCGCATGGCGCTGGTCATCGGCACGGAAGGTGAGGGGTTGCCGCAATCGGTATTGTCTCGGTTCCATACCGCCCGGATTGCGCAGTCGCCGCAATTGGATAGTTTGAATGCGGGGACGGCTTCGGGGCTGGCGCTTTATCAGATGGCGGGGGCGATAGGGCGGGTTTAGGTTTCCCCTTTGCGCGTGGGGCTTACCCCCCTCTGCCCTGCCGGGCATCTCCCCCACAAGGAGGGAGATCGACCTGAGGCGAGGTCTCGGCCATCTCAACATTTAAGAATAAAGTGGCGGTAGCGCTTCTTGCTAATCTCCCTCCTTGTGGGGGAGATGCCCGCAGGGCAGAGGGGGTGAAGCCGCATACGCAAAGGCGTAGAGGTATCAACCCTTCCGCTTCTCCATCAACACACTCGCCCGCTTCGCAAGGCTCTCACGGCCGGTCGAGGCGGTGGCTTTCGCAAGCAGCCCCGGGATCGGCGATTTCTCGCCCTCCTGCGCTGCGGTGAGCGCGATCATCTGGGCGGCGATGCGGGCGATTTCGCGACGGATCGGTTCGTCGTTGCCGGTGCCGCGCACATTCAGCAGGCGTTCGGTGAGTGCCGTTCCCTGATTGCGGATATCCTCGATCTCCTGCTCCAGACCTTCCGGCGGCGGCACTGCCGGTTCGAGGGCGGTTGAGGCCGGTGCAGTGTCTGCCGCAACCACGGGCGCGATTTCGGGCAGGACGGGCGCCTTCTGCGGCTGGCTTGCGGTTTCACCGTTCAGTACGGCGGGGTTGGGTAGACGAATGATCATGTCGTCGGCGCGGCCGCCGGTTGCGGCAAGCTGTTCCTTCAGGCGGGCAACCTCCTGATTGCGCAGAGTCAGCATGGTGTCGAGATCGGCATTTTTTGCCATGACACTGGCGATCTGTTCTTCCAGCCGGGTGACCTTGCGGCTTTCGCGCGCAACCGCCGTCATGGCCTCCTTGTTGCGGGCAGCGACATCCTGCAATTCGCGGGTCGCCGTTTCGCCCTCCTTGCGGAAACGCGAGGCGGTCTGTTTTGCCTGCTCGGCCTCCAGATCGCGGGTGGCGGCGAGGATTTTCGAATCATCCAGCTCGCGGGTCAGATTGGTGAGGCGAGCGGTGATCTCAGACATCTGGCCGGCACGCGCATTTGCGGCCTGTTCCTGCTCCAGAAGGTTTGCCTGTATTGCGCTCGCGCGTTCCTCGCTGGCGTCGAGGGCGCCTCGCAATTCGCCGATTTCCAGCGTCAATTCCTCGATTTTCAGCAAAAGGCCGCGGTTCTGCTCGCCGAGGCGATAGGCGTCGCTGGATGCTGCCTCGTTGGCGAGGCGGAGCGAGGTGTTCTTTTCCCGTTCGGTGTCCAGTTCCTGACGAACCTTGGCGTTTTCGGCGGCATAGAGCGCGCGTGCCATATCCTTCTGGGCGCGAACTTCCTGGGGGCTGATGGGCATTGTCGCGCGCAGCCGGTTTTCCGTATAGGCAACGATGCGGCGATGGATCGCGGGCGCGATCAGCAAGGCCAGCAGGGTTGCGGTGAGAAAACCCAATCCGAAAAGAATGGCATATTCAATCACGCGAGACAGTCTCCGAAACTCAGATACGCGCGCATTCGGAAAGAGGAGCGCGAGAGCACGTTACGCTATTATTGCAACCGTTGGGAGGGGTATCGCCAAGGCAATTGCGCGGGGAGCCGCAAGAGTGCCTCCCCATCTCAGCGTCAGAAGGGGTTCCAGGTCGGTTCCTGGGTAAGCTTCAGGTAGCCGACATTGATGCCGAGGCGCGCGCCGATGCCGGTGCGAATGGGTGCCAGCGTGACATCGCTGCTTTTCAGATAGGTCATGCCGACGCCGGCGACGATGAAGGCCGAGCCGCTGACGCCGCCGTAACGGCGATAAAGCGAATCGACCGAAGGCAGGTTGTAGACCAGCATCATGGCGCGGGTGCCCTGGCCGCCGTAATCGAGGCCGAGCGACGGGCCTTGCCAGAAGACGGGATGCTGGCCGGCATTCTTGGTATAAAGCGTGCCTTCGCCATAGGTGAGGCCCGCGACGAAAGCGCCGGAGCCTTCCTGCCCCAGAATATAACCGTTCGGAAGACCGTATTGCTGGAAGGCGCGTTCCACCACCTTGGCGAGGCCGCCGGTGGTTTCACCGAAGAATCCGTGGCCTGCATCCACGACTTCCTGAAAAGAATATTGATCGCTGTTCTGGGCCGAGGCCGGTGCGGCCCACATCAAAAGGCTGGCAAGGAGCGCAAAAATCTTTCCCAGTCCGAGGCGTGCAATGGTGCGGGTTTTCGTAAGGCGCATCGTCATGTCCGTCCGTCTGTTCGTTGGTGCATCAGCCCGAAAATCCGAATCGATTTTCGGCAGGGCCCATGCGAAGATTCAAAGTTCCAGAGCATCCTTTATACGTCCGAACGGACGCAGGGCGCTCCAGGGTGGCCTGTTAAGGCATTTGGCATTTTGAAACCATCCTATTAACAATCGGTTTACCAAATATGGTGTCATTATGGCTTAACAATTTCCACACCGTCCGCGCCTCCCTTGCGCAGGAGAGAATTTTATGACGAGCAAACTCAATATCACGCTGTCCGGTCCCGATCTGGCAGCTCTTCTGTGCAGTCGTGTGTGCCATGACGTGATCTCTCCTGTCGGCGCCATCAATAACGGCCTCGAATTGCTGGACGAGGGCGGCACCGATGACGATGCGCTGGATCTCATCCGCACATCCGCTCTTAACGCATCCGTGCGGCTGAAGTTCGCCCGCCTCGCTTTCGGCGCGTCCGGCTCCGCCGGTGCTTCGATCGATACCGGCGAGGCTGAAAAAGCCGCCAAGGATTTCGCTGCCGCCGAAAAGAAGGCCGAAGTGACCTGGAACGGCCCACGCGCCATCGTCGCGAAAAATCGTGTCAAACTTTTGCTCAACCTCTTTCTCGTGTCCTACAGCGCGATCCCGCGCGGTGGTAATGTGGATGTGGTGCTGGAAGACCCTGAGGGTGATGCGAAATTCGAAATCACCGTCAAGGGCAAGATGATGCGCATTCCGGCCAAATTCGCCGAGATCTACGAAGGCAGGCTGGAAGAGGCGGTCGACGCCCATTCCGTGCAGCCCTATTACACGCTGCTTCTGGCGGAGGAGGCCGATATGGCCGTGGAATACAAGGTGCATGAGGATCGCATCGTATTTACCGCAAAGACGGTTGCCGCGTGATCGTTCAGTTGCAGAGGTAGTTTTGTGAAAGGGCCGGGTAGCGTTTTCCGACGCGCCGGGCTTTTTTACTTTTGGGGAAGAGGTTCATGACACGTCTGACAACCGCGCGCCTCGTCCTGCGGCCGCACGCCATCACGGATGAAGCGCTTTATTGTGCGTTCTGGAGCGCGGATGTCCGGCCCATCGAAGGGGTCACATCGATTACGCCGCTGGACCCCGAAATCGCCTTTGCCCGTCTTTTGCGCTTCATCGGCCATTGGTCGGTCTTCGGCTTCGGTCCCTTTGTCGTGGAGGAGGCAAGCTCCGGTCGTATCGTCGGCGAGGTGGGCTTTGCCCATATGCGCCGTGGAAACGGCACCGATTTCGATGGCGTGCCAGAAGCGATGTGGAAAATCGATGCTGATCTGAACGGCAAGGGCGTCGCGACCGAGGCGGTGGCGGCGGCAACAGGGTGGTTTGATCGCAGCGGAATTTCGCAGCGGACCGTCTGCATGATCGACCCGCTCAACACCCCCTCGCTTGTCATCGCCACCCGTTTCGGCTTCCGCCTGTTTCGCGATTCGACATTCCGGGGCAATCCCATCCGGCTTTTCGAGCGGGTTGTGGGGGTTTAGTGCTGCGCATTCCCGCCGTGCCGTCTCGATCGCGTTTCAGGGCGACCTGAAATCTGTTCGAGGTCTCGGACGGTGGCGGTTTGAACCAAGGGTTGATCCAAGATCAATTTTTGGAGCTTCACATGCGCTATTTTCTTGTGGTCGCCATCGCCATCCTCTCCACCGCTGCGCCCGTGATGGCGGAGAACGCGATTGGTTTCAGACAGCTGGAATTGTCCGATGATTCGGGCACGCGAATGCTGAACCTGTCATTGTGGTATCCGTCCGCACCATCGGGAAAAACTGAGACAGTGGGCGAAAACGCTGCTTTTTATGGTCTCGAGGTTCAACCTGATGCGTCGTTTCTGGCCGGTTCCCGTCCTCTGGTGTTGCTGTCACACGGATTTGGCGGAAGCTGGCGCAATCTGAACTGGATCGCCGGTGAGCTTGTTCAGCAGGGTTATATCGTGGCCGCGCCGGATCACGCGGGCGAATCATTCACTGAAGAGAATGCGATGGAGATCGTGCCGTTATGGGAACGCCCGCGCGACATCAGCCGAACGTTGACGGCGTTGCTCGATAACGATCAACTGGCTGGCAAAATCGACAGGGCACGCATCGCGGTCATCGGCCATTCTCTCGGAGGCTGGACCGCCATGGAGCTGACTGGCGCCCGCTACAGCGCCGATCTCGCGCTAAAAGACTGCAATGCGGAGAAGGTTCTGCCGCAATGCAAGGCGCCACGGTTGCTGGCCAAGGTCGGAATCGTTAACGGTGGCAAGGCCGATCCACGCCTTTCGATGGATTTGCGCGATGCTCGCATCCGCGCGGTGATTGCGCTGGACGCTGGCCCGGCTGCTGGTTTCCTGCCGGAAACGCTGAAACGTGTCGATGTACCGGTTCTGGTTCTGGCCGCCGGTGTGGAAACGCCCGAGATTGCCGCCATCAAGGCTGATTCGGAATATATCGCCCGCAATCTGCCAAAAGCGACCACGGTTTATCGCGAAATACCGGATGCCAGCCATTTCAGCTTCATGCAGACATGCAAGCCAAACGGCGAAAAAATCGTCGAGGAGCTTTCACCGGGGGAAGGTTTCGTCTGCCGTGACGGCGGGGGCAGGGACCGCCTGGCCATCCACCGGCAGATCGCGGAGGCGATTGTCGGCTTCCTGAACGTGGAAATGCATTAAGACAGGTGTTCGGGACGTCTCGGTGAACCGTTGCGCGACGTCCCGATCCTTCAGGTCACTTTTTGCGGATGATACCGATAGGCAAGGTCTTCGGGATCAGACCGTGGTGCCGATGGGTCGATAACACCGCCGAGGCGCTGTGCAACTGCTGCAGATTTGCTGTTGCGCGGCGAGACATAGCTGACCAGCGTCTGCAATTTCAGGGTCTCGAATGCCCAGTCGCGCAGTGCAGAGGCCGCTTCCGCAGCATAACCGTGGCCTTCCTGGCCGCCATAAAGCAGCCAGCCCAGTTCCTTTTCGGGAAATAGCGGGCCGTGATTGATGCCGACCTGGCCGATACATTGCCCGGTTTCGCCAATTTCGATCATCAGCGCCCCGTGGCCGAAAAAATGCCAGTTGGCGAGATCGTGACAAAAAACGCCCCAGGTTGACGGCAGGTCATATGGTCCGCCGACGCCGATGGAGCGGGTTGACGCCATAAAGTCTCTATAGGCGGGGAAATCCGCCATGATCTGAGGGCGCAAAATCAGGCGTTCCGTTCTGAGGGTGGGGATAGAATGGTCCATGGCACTATCCAATCATGAAATCGCAACAAAAAACCCGCTGTCGCCAGCGGGTCTTTTAAAAACTGCCATATCCTGAAGGGGATCAGGCGGTTTCGAGAAATTCCGTGGCTCCATCAGGCTCGCGCAGGACATAACCGCGGCCCCAGACGGTTTCGATGTAGTTTGCGCCGCCTGCGGCATTTGCGAGCTTCTTGCGCAGCTTGCAGATGAAGACGTCGATGATCTTCAGTTCCGGTTCGTCCATGCCGCCATAAAGGTGGTTCAGGAACATTTCCTTGGTCAGCGTCGTGCCCTTGCGCAGCGAAAGCAGCTCAAGCATCTGATATTCCTTGCCGGTCAGGTGAACGCGCTGGCCGCCCACTTCAACCGTCTTGGCATCGAGATTGACGATCAGCTCGCCGGTGGAGATGACCGATTGCGCATGGCCCTTGGAACGGCGGACGATTGCGTGAATACGGGCAACAAGCTCGTCCTTGTGGAACGGCTTCGTCATGTAGTCGTCTGCGCCGAAGCCGAGACCACGAACCTTGTCCTCGATGCCGGCCATGCCGGAGAGGATGAGGATGGGTGTCTTGACCTTGGAAAGGCGCAAGGTTCTCAAGACCTCGTAACCCGACATGTCGGGCAGGTTGAGATCGAGAAGAATAATGTCGTAATCGTAGAGTTTACCGAGGTCCACGCCTTCCTCGCCGAGGTCGGTCGTGTAGACGTTAAAACTTTCCGACTTGAGCATCAGTTCGATGCTCTGCGCTGTTGCGCTGTCGTCTTCAATAAGTAGAACCCGCATAATTATCCCCTTTGCCGCCCGCAGATTGGTAAATCATTGCCTCGCGCGATGCGGATCCAGACGTTGCCTGATTTGCAGGCTGCCACCAAATGGTTAACAAATTCTAATTGCCTTTGGCAAGGTGTATCGAATTTATTAAGCAAAGTTGGCATTTCGCTGTTTTTGCACGTGAATCCACCATCGCCAAAATTGAAGCTTAACGTGAGGATATCTCGCTAAGTGATTCAATCGACTCTTACATCGTCGGGCCCGTTTTTTTGGACCTGGCATTTACCGACCCTTAAATGATCGTGTTTATCATTAACGATGCCCGTAAACGAAAGGTTAACGGCGGCGTTTTTTTATTAACGCCGGGTAACTTTTGGGAATCATTCCGGCACAACGGGTTAACCGGGCCGGTTGAGCGGGCGGGTTAAACGGGCCGATCGAGGGGGCATAGTGCCTTTTTGATCCGGGTCTCGCTATCCATGGAGTATTGCGTATGAAGTCGCGTGACAGCCTGGTTCGCCTGAAAGAATTTCAGGTTAATGAAAAACGCCGGCAACTTAGCCAGTTGCAGCAGATGATGTCCGAGTTTGAGCGGATGGCAAAGGAACTGGTGCATCAGATATCGCTGGAAGAGAGCAAGTCCGGCATTACCGATCCGACCCACTTCGCATATCCGACCTTCGCCAAGGCCGCGCGTCAGCGTGCGGACAATCTTCAGGTCTCTATCCGGGAGCTGAAGACCCAGCAGGAAGCCGCAGAGGCTTCTCTGGAAGAGGTGCAGGCCGAATATGAAAAGGCGGCGGCACTGGAAAACCGCGACGGAGCGATCCGCGCCCGCGCCTAGGTATTGGCGCAAGATCTTATAGGGATCGTCCTCATTGACGGCTGCCGGTGGATCAGGAGGCGGCTTTCAATGACGGGATGCCCATGCTTTTTTCTGGAAGGCCGCCCCTCGTTGGCGGCCTTTTGCTTTGGCGCACCGCAGCGCCTTGCCCGGTCGGTTTCTTGCGCGGCAGGGATGCAGGGAATCCCTGCGTTTTCGATTGTCCGGGGCCGGGGAAAGGCGTAATTTAGTGAAGTTCCGACCAAGAGCCGGAGGCTTGTCCCACGCGCGCCCTGCGCGGACGCGGGTGGGCCAGAAGCGGGGAGGAAACAAATGGCCCGCCAATATATCGATTGCCGCGAATTCCCGAGCGACAGCAAATGCTCGATCGCCATCTCAGCCGATACGCCGGAGGAGCTCATGGAAGCGGCGGTTCAACATGCCGTGGCAGTGCATGGCGCCGAGGATACGCCGGAATTTCGGGCCGAAGTTCGAAGGAGCATACATGCAGGAACACCGCCGCTGAAGGTGGCGTGATTGCTGGCAGCCTGAAAATTATCCGTCGACATGCCGGGCCTAATCCGGCATCCAGCCGACGCGCGTCTGCGCGGCGGAAGATTCCCTTAAGCTCAAGGATTTGAGCTGGCTGGACCCCGGCTCTTGGCCGGGGTGACGGAGCGTGTGGGCTCCGCTTTTGCTAAAAAACAAACTTGAGGTTTTGTCCCGAGCCTCAGCCCGTCTGGCTAGTTACCCCTTGATAACATCTGCCCAGTCAGGGTGGCGTAGCGTCTGAGCCTTGAAGAAAGGGCAGAGCGGAATGATTTTCCAGCCGCCCTTGCGCGCTTCATCGATGGCATGGGCGGCGAGCGCCTGGCCGACACCCTTGCCCCGCAGTGCATCGGGCACGCCGGTATGGTCGATGATGATGAGGGAAGGGGAGGTGCGCGAATAGGTCATCTCGGCCTTGTGGCCGTCGATGGTTGCCGAATATTCGCCGCGCGATCCGGTTTCGGTTGTCTTGATATCCATGATCTCTGCCTTCGCATTGCTTTTCGTTTTTTCCACTGTAACGGCCTGCGCCTGAATTGAAACAGCGGGATAGCGAACGCAGTGGACACAAACCGGTGACAGTCACCGGCTGTGTCTGGCAATTTTCAGGGGAAATCCAAAATCAAACCGAAAGCCCCGTCGATGCGACGGGGCGTTTTGGAAGTTCGGTTTGGGCGCGTTGCCGCGCCGGCGCACTGGTTTAGTGGCGATATTGCTGAATGCGCGTGGTGCGCAGGCCTGCAAGGCCGTGATCGGCAATCGACGACTGCCAGGACAGGAATTCTTCGACGGTGAGCGTATAACGCTCGCAGGCTTCCTCAAGGCTCAGCAGTCCTCCGCGCACGGCGGCGACGACCTCTGCCTTTCTGCGAATAACCCATCGACGGGTATTTGACGGCGGAAGATCCGCAATCGTCAGAGGGCTGCCATCGGGGCCGATGACATATTTAACTCGTGGGCGTATCATTTCGGTCATTGGACACTCTATACAAACTCAAGACCATATGACGGGAACTTTAGCCCCGTACCTTTAAAAATTGCCTAAGCAGTTCGTGACAATTTATTAAGAATTTGAACGGTTTCGCCCGATCTGTTCGAGTCGCCTTATTTTGTCGGGAAAAAATTTTTCCAAAAATCGTGTTTTTTATCGTCCATCGGTTGTTTTCCTCACAACGCCGCAAGCGAAAGGCACGTTTTCCCGCTGCCGTGGGCGAATTCCGCGGCTCCCTCATGCAACAGCCGCAGGCGATCGCCGGCATTGAGGGGGAGGATAAGGGTCGTCGACTGCGAGGTGCCGGCATTGGAGGCGTTGCCCGCTACAGTGAGGCCGCCAGCCGCGCCGTTGACGGCAAGCGAAACCCGGTGCCCGGATGAGGACACCACGGCAAGCGACAGGGTGGCCAGATAGAGACCTTTCACGGGAACGACGAGTTCCCTTCCGCCGCCTGTGCCGACCGCGTCGCCGAGAACGAAACCACCCTCATCGATGAAGAGAATTGAAAACCCCGAAGCCGAGCCGTTGGCCGGCCTCGTCGTGCCCGAAGGCAGGCTTGCCAGAACCACGGGCCGGTTCGGCATCGTGACCCTGCCGTCGCCGCTGCACAAAAGGGCCGTTTGCCAGGAAATGCCGTCGGCGCTGGTCTTGATCGAAAAACCGTCATTGCCTGCAAGGCCCATTTCCGCCCGGCCGCTCCAGCCGGACTGAAACAGCAGCGAGGCGGTATCGGCCTTTGCCGCCTTGTTGATCGCCATGCGGTGGTCGCCGTTCTCTTCTGTGTGGGTGAAGAGGCTGGCGGGGGCGGCAAGCGCCAGACGGTTGGTGGCATCGGCCTGTGTGCCAATGCCAAGCCTTTCGAGGGTCGCCGCGGCAGGCAGCGGCACGTCCCGCCATGCGCTTTCCCGTAGGACGCGATGTTTACCCTCGCTGGCAAACCATGCCGTCCAGCCGGGTTGCGGTGCTATCAGCAGCCATGCACCGTCCTGCCGGAAGGCAAGCTTCCCGCCCTTGCCCGCCCAGTCGCCAGCGGCGTCAAGCGAGAGCAGGAAGCAGTCTCCCTCCGGCGAATTGTCGGGCGGGGCGGCGACCACGTCCTTGACGACCAGCTGGACGATCGCGTCCAGCCGCTGCAGCGCCTCGTTGTGGGTGACGTGTTTCTGTGCCTGCGAGGGCAGGATATAAGGAAGCCTAAGTCTCGCCGTCTGTTCAGTCATGATGTCTCTTCCGCGCTCTGTGGCTGTTCGCCGGCGATTGTGATGCGGCGCGGCGGGGCGGGGATGAGCGGGGATGAAATTATTTTTGCGGCTTCGGTAGGGAGTGCATTCCGTGGTTGCGGAGATGGCATGAGTTGGCAAGGGGCCTCAGGTGCCTGCGGCTTCACCCCCCTCTGCCCTGCCGGGCATCTCCCCCACAAGGGTGGAGATCGGCAAGCGGCTTTACCGTCGCTTCATTCTCAAACATTGAGATCTGCAAGACCTTGCCACGAGTCGATCTCCCCACCTGTGGGGGAGATGCCCGGCAGGGCAGAGGGGGGTAAGCCGCAGACACCGAAGCCAACGCCTAAAAACGCCTGATCACCGAAGGAGGTCTAGCGGTCTCCTCGCAGGCTTATGTCGCAATTTCCACCGTCGCTGCCATTGCGCCCTCGGCAATGAAATCCGGGTTGGCGAGTGCATCTTCACCATCGCCTCTCACCTCATAGGCAAGCAGCCGCCCCTCGCAATCCAGCGTTCTGCCACCGGCGGCGCGCAGTACGGCGTCGCCTGCCGCCGTATCCCACATCATGGTGCGGCTGAAGCGGGGATAGATATCGGCAGCACCTTCCGCCAGCATGCAGAATTTCAGTGAGGAACCAACGGAAATGCAGTCTTTCAGGCCGTGTTCGGCCACGAAGGCTTCCGTTTTCGCGGTACAGTGCGAGCGGCTGATCAGCGCCACGGGGGAGGCGCCGCGCTGGCGTGCCCGGATGGGGTGGCGCGCGAGGATCGCTCCTTCGCCTGATATTGCGAGCTTTTCGGCGCTGTTGTCCTTGCCGGTCCAGGCCTGGCCGCGGCAGGGGGCGTAAACCACGCCTGCAACCGGCACGCCGTTTCTGATCAGGGCGATATTGACGGTAAAATCATCCTTGCCGGAAATGAATTCCTTGGTCCCATCCAGCGGATCGACCAGAAAAAATTCCGTGCCTGTCTCCGGCAGAATGCCGTTCGAGACCGCTTCTTCGGCAATGACCGGGATTTGGGGAAAATGCGCAGCCAGTGCCTGCAGAATGATCACCTCCGCCCGCTGGTCTGCCTCGGTCACGGGTGAGCAATCGTCCTTGTACGATACGTGTGGCCCGGCGCGATGGACCGCCATGATTGCCTGCCCGGCGTCCAGCGCCGCTTTCGTCAATATGTCGATCATCTTGTTGCCGTTGCCATTTCGTGCCGGGGATCCTTTACCCCTCTATTTCGCTACTCTTTTGCCCGCCACCCGTCAAACAATGCGTCAGGCAACACTGAAATAAGCATTCGAACGCCAATTTTTTAGCACTTACTGCCGAAATCCTGGCTATTCTGATCGGGAAAACGGCAACGAATGTGGAAATTCCAAATTTTGTGCAGGATCGCCCGTTTTTGACTTCACATTTTTAGCGAACACGATATGCATTTTGCAGGTGGGGGCTAATCGAAAAGGTTCTCCCTATAATTAACATAAACGAGGCGTGGCTCATTAGAGGTCATGCCCAGGGGAAAGACATGGAGTATTTTATCCAGCAGCTCATCAACGGGCTGACTCTTGGATCGATCTACGGCCTCATCGCAATTGGCTATACGATGGTCTACGGCATCATCGGCATGATCAACTTCGCTCATGGCGATATTTTCATGCTTGGCGGTTTCGCCGCGCTGATCGTTTTTCTGATCGCAACATCGTTTTTTGCCGGTATTCCGGTGGCGCTTCTTCTGATTTTGATGATGGTCGTCGCCATGCTGATGACCGGCCTGTGGAACTGGGTGATCGAGCGCGTGGCCTACCGTCCGCTCAGAGGCTCGTTCCGCCTTGCGCCGCTGATCACCGCCATCGGCATGTCGATCGCGCTGTCCAACTTCATCCAGGTGACACAGGGTCCGCGTAACAAGCCGATCCCGTCAATGGTGACGGACAGCTACCATTTCGGCTCCATCACCGTCTCGCTGAAGCAGTTCATCATCATGGCGGTGACGTCGGTGCTGCTGTTCGCCTTCTGGTACATCGTCAACAAGACTCCGCTCGGCCGGGCGCAGCGCGCCACGGAACAGGACCGCAAGATGGCGGCCCTTCTGGGTGTGGATGTCGACAAGACGATCTCGATCACCTTCATCATGGGTGCCGCACTCGCGGCGGTCGCCGGTACGATGTATCTGATGTATTACGGTGTCGCATCCTTCAACGATGGCTTCATTCCGGGCGTCAAGGCGTTTACCGCAGCGGTTCTCGGCGGTATCGGTTCGCTTCCGGGCGCCGTTCTCGGCGGTCTCCTGATCGGCCTCATCGAATCTCTCTGGTCCGCCTATTTCTCCATTGCCTACAAGGACGTCGCGGCATTCGGCATCCTGGCTTTCGTGCTGATCTTCAAGCCGACCGGTATTCTCGGTCGTCCGGAAGTCGAGAAGGTGTGATCCCATGACCAATATCGCTTCCGAAAACGATACTTCCAGCCCGAGCCTGATGGCAACGGCGGTGAAGGAAGGCGTCTTTGCGGGCATCGTCTCGCTCGGCATGTTCATTCTTTACGTCGGTATCGTCACCTATCAGGACATCAATAACCAGCTTATCTGGGGCACCCGCTGGGGGCTTCTGTCGATCTTCGTCGGCGTCGCCGCCATCGGCCGTTTCCTGATGGTCGGCTTCATCCGGCCGTCGATGGATCGCCGCAAGCTTGCCAAGGCCAAAAGCGGCATTCTGGAAATCTCCGAGGAAAAAGGCTTTTTCCACAAGCACTTCCTGAAGCTCGCGCTTGTCCTGCTGCTGCTTTATCCCGTCGTCGCCGTGCAGCTGTTCGGTTTTCAGGGCTCGCTGAAATTCGTCGACAATTTCGGCATCCAGATCCTGATCTATGTGATGCTGGCGTGGGGCCTCAACATCGTCGTTGGCCTCGCGGGCCTGCTCGATCTCGGTTATGTGGCCTTCTATGCGGTGGGCGCCTATTCCTACGCGCTGCTGTCAAGCCATCTCGGCCTGTCCTTCTGGGTGCTTCTGCCGGTGGCCGGCATTCTCGCGGGCTTCTGGGGCATCATCCTCGGCTTCCCGGTGCTCAGACTTCGTGGCGACTATCTTGCCATCGTCACGCTCGCCTTCGGTGAAATCATTCGTCTCGTGCTGTTGAACTGGACGGATGTGACCAAGGGCACCTTCGGCATTTCCGGCATCGCCAAGGCGTCTATCTTCGGCATCTGGTCCTTCGATGTCGGCGCGCCGAACAATTTCGCCAAGGCCTTCGGCCTGACGATGTCGTCGGCCTATTACAAGATCTTCCTGTTCTACGTGATCCTGCTTCTGTGCATGCTGACGGCTTACGTCACCATCAAGCTGCGCCGCATGCCGATCGGCCGGGCGTGGGAAGCTTTGCGTGAAGACGAAATCGCCTGCCGCTCGCTCGGCATCGATACTGTCATCACCAAGCTTACCGCTTTTGCGACAGGCGCGATGTTTGGCGGTTTCGCCGGTTCGTTCTTCGCCGCCCGTCAGGGTTTCGTATCGCCGGAAAGCTTCGTCTTCCTGGAATCGGCCGTCATCCTTGCCATTGTCGTTCTCGGCGGCATGGGTTCGCTCACGGGCATCGCCATTGCCGCCCTCGTCATGGTCGGCGGCACGGAGCTGCTGCGCGAAATGGAATTCCTGAAGCATGTCTTCGGGCCTGATTTCACGCCGGAACTCTACCGCATGCTGCTGTTCGGTCTCGCCATGGTCATCGTCATGCTGTTCAAGCCGCGCGGCTTTGTCGGCTCACGAGAACCGACGGCCTTCCTCAGGGAACGCAAGGCCGTCTCGGGCAGCTTTACCAAGGAAGGTCACGGTTGATGGCTTCCGGAACGACAAACATGACACCCAATCTAACTGGCGATACGATCCTCAAGGTCGAACATCTCTCGATGCGGTTTGGCGGCCTGATGGCCATCAATGACTTCTCCTTTGAGGCGAAGCGCGGCGAGATCACGGCGCTGATCGGCCCGAACGGTGCTGGAAAGACCACGGTTTTCAACTGCATCACCGGCTTCTACAAGCCGACGATGGGCATGATCACCATGCGTCAGCAAAACGGCGAGGCGCATCTTCTGGAGCGTCTGCCGGATTTCGAGATCACCAAGAAGGCGAAGGTGGCGCGTACCTTCCAGAACATCCGCCTGTTTTCGGGTCTGACGGTTCTGGAAAACCTGCTGGTGGCGCAGCACAATGCGCTGATGAAGGCATCGGGCTACACCATTCTCGGTCTTTTCGGCCTGCCCGCCTACAAGAGGGCGGTCAACAGTTCGATCGATAAGGCCAAATACTGGCTGGACAAGGCCGATCTGACCGACCGCGCCGACGACCCGGCCGGCGATCTGCCCTATGGCGCGCAGCGCCGCCTGGAAATCGCCCGTGCCATGTGCACGGGGCCGGAACTTCTGTGCCTCGATGAACCGGCGGCCGGTCTCAACCCGAAGGAATCGCTGGCGCTCAATGCGCTGCTGCGCGGTATCCGCGACGAAGGCACGTCGCTGCTTCTGATCGAGCACGACATGTCGGTGGTGATGCAGATTTCCGATCACGTTGTGGTTCTCGAATACGGCCAGAAGATTTCCGACGGTTCGCCGGACCATGTGAAGAACGACCCGAAGGTCATCGCCGCCTATCTGGGTGTCGAGGATGATGAAGTGGAAGACGTGATTGCGGAAGAACTCGACGGAGGAGTGGCCTGATGTCCGGTGAACCGCTTCTCAAAGTACAGGGTGTCGAAACCTACTACGGTAACATCCGGGCCTTGGCCGGTGTCGATGTCGAGGTCAACAAGGGCGAGATTGTCAGCCTTATCGGCGCCAACGGCGCCGGCAAATCGACACTGATGATGACCATCTGCGGCAGCCCGCAGGCGCGCACTGGCCAGGTGACGTTCGACGGCGAAGACATTACCCGCCTGCCGACGCACCTCATCGCCCGCAAGCGTATTGCCCAGTCACCCGAGGGCCGCCGGATTTTCCCGCGCATGACGGTGCTGGAAAACCTGCAGATGGGCGCCAATCTCGACAACCTCAAATATTTCAAAGAGGACGTCGAGAAGATTTTCGTCATGTTCCCGCGGCTGAAAGAACGTCAGAGCCAGCGTGGTGGCACGCTTTCCGGCGGCGAGCAGCAGATGCTCTCCATCGGCCGCGCGCTGATGGCACGGCCGAAACTGCTGCTTCTCGACGAACCGTCGCTTGGCCTTGCCCCGCTGATCGTCAAGGGCATCTTCGAGGCCATCAAGAAGCTCAACCAGGAAGAGGGCCTGACCGTCTTCCTCGTGGAGCAGAACGCCTTTGCGGCACTGAAGCTTTCCGACCGCGCCTATGTGATGGTCAACGGCAAGGTGACGATGAGCGGTTCGGGCAGGGAATTGCTGGCTGATCCGCAGGTACGCGCGGCCTATCTCGAAGGCGGCCGGCACTGAAAGATTTTACTTGCGCCGGAAATTTTGCGGCGCAAGATAACGAACCGCGCCCGGCCGTTTTCGAAGGGGAAATGGCCGGTGGCAAACAATAAAATGCCTGCCGGAAAAACGGCGGGACGACAAACAAGGCAGGGCCGGACATTTGCATCCCGGCGCTGATGGGGAAAGAAGATGCAGGGCCTTTTATTCGAGACCGATAGCGGCGTGCGTTATATTCTGCGCGCACTGGTTGTTCTTCTTGGTTTCTGGACGGCGTGGCGCACGGGCAGATCCGTCGCCGATGGCTGGGGCGATTTCCCGCGTGTGGTGATCTATACGCTGGCTTTGGGGCTCGTGATGCGGTTTCTGCATTTCGCGCTTTTCAACGGGCCGTTCATCAACGGCTTCTACTACGTGTTTGACGTCGTTCTTCTTCTGGCTTTTTCCAGCATCGGTTTCCGCATGCGCAGGACGAGCCAGATGGTCAATAACTACTATTGGCTCTACGATCGGACGTCGGCATTTTCATATAAAAAGAAAGATTGACAGCCGGATTCCTCCGGCTGCACGATACTCGCGTGAGTGGAACGTTTCCTGTTCGGTTAAGGTGGGTACTGAACAGGTCCTGGTAGTCAACCCATCCAAAGGAACTGGGAGTATAGTAATGAAGAAGTCTCTTCTTTCCGCCGTTGCGCTGACCGCCATGGTCGCCTTCAGCGGTTCGGCCTGGGCCGATATCGTGATCGCTGTCGGCGGCCCGCTGACAGGCCCGAACGCCGCATTTGGCGCTCAGCTTCAGAAGGGTGCTGAACAGGCTGCGAAGGATATCAATGCTGCAGGCGGCATCAACGGCGAGCAGATCAAGATCGTTCTCGGCGATGACGTTTCCGACCCGAAGCAGGGTATCTCGGTTGCCAACAAATTCGTTGCTGATGGCGTGAAGTTCGTCGTCGGTCACTTCAACTCCGGCGTCTCCATTCCGGCTTCCGAAGTTTATGCCGAAAACGGCATTCTCGAAGTAACGCCTGCTGCGACCAACCCCGTTTTCACCGAGCGTGGCCTGTGGAACACCTTCCGCACCTGCGGTCGTGACGACCAGCAGGGTGGCATTGCCGGCAAATATCTGGCCGACCACTACAAGGACGCCAAGATCGCCATCATTCACGACAAGACCCCCTATGGTCAGGGCCTTGCCGACGAAACCAAGAAGGCAGCCAATGCGGCCGGCCTGACGGAAGCCATGTATGAAGGCGTCAATGTCGGCGACAAGGACTTCTCCGCACTGATCTCCAAGATGAAGGAAGCCGGCGTTTCCGTTATCTACTGGGGTGGCCTGCACACCGAAGCCGGTCTGATCATCCGCCAGTCGGCTGACCAGGGTCTGAAGGCGAAGCTCATCTCGGGCGACGGTATCGTCTCGAACGAACTTGCCTCCATCGCCGGCGACGCCGTCGAAGGCACGCTGAACACCTTCGGTCCCGATCCGACGCTGCGTCCTGAAAACAAGGAACTGGTAGAGAAGTTCAAGGCCGCCGGCTTCAACCCGGAAGCCTACACGCTCTACTCCTACGCCGCCCTGCAGGCGATTGCCGGTGCTGCCAAGGCTGCCGGTTCCGTTGAGCCGGAAAAGGTTGCCGAAGCTCTGAAGAAGGGCACCTTCCCGACCGCACTCGGCGATATCTCCTTCGACGAGAAGGGCGACCCGAAGCTTCCCGGTTACGTCATGTACGAGTGGAAGAAGGGCCCGGACGGCAAGTTCACCTACATCCAGCAGGGGACGTAAGTCTTACTGGACTGCAATATGGAGGCCCGGTCGCAAGACCGGGCTTTCTGCTTTCTGGTGCGGGGCATTTCCGGCGTCAGCACCCAGCCAGCCCAAGTCCTTGGGCTAAAACACTTTCCGAGCCGCACGTCAGACGGATTCCGTCTCAAAGACGGGATGACGGTGATGGGAAAGGCTCGAAACACTTGGCTCCGATCGCGCCTTCAGCCAGCTTCAGCCGCCAGCCTCTCCAGCACAATATCGGCACGTTTCGAGACGGGGGCTTTCGGCAGCACAATCGTCTCATAATCCAGACGGGCATAGTCGTGCAGCAGGCGTTGATATTCCTCAACTGCCACCTCGAAACCATTCTTGCGCTCGCTGTCGCCTCGGTAGATCTCCGGCCAGGGCGGGGTGAGGAAAACCAGCGGGTTATAGCGGTGCGCGTGCCGCAGCGTTTCGATGAATCCATCGCCGCTAATATGATGAAGTGCTGAGGCGGCGTCGATCAGGCCGCGGTCGAAGAAGACGAAGCCTTCCGCTGGCGCCCTTTGCCGGTCCTCCAGCGCCATGGCGATCGCCCGGCGGGCAAAGGCTTCCAGGTCGATCCAGGGGAGGGCGGTGCCGTTATTTCTCGTTTCCTCAGTCACGATGCGCCGCCCCGGTTCCTCGACGGTCGCGAAACCACGGTGAGCAAGCTCGGCAAGCAGGGTTGATTTGCCGCCGCCGGAGCAGCCGGAAAGAATAATGAAATGGTGCATGGGAACCTCCCTGCGCGGGGTTTGGGTTGGATGGAAGGTGATGTTTTTTGGAGGGACTTGGATTGCGGCGTTGCCGCTTGTTTCTTTTCCTCGAGGGAAGAAGAAATATGCTGCACTCGCTCGGCGAATAAGTCGATGCTCTATGCTTAAGCGGAAAATATATGTTTTTCCAACCGTATCACATCAGTTGCAGCCGTCACCCCTGATGCAAAATATGCGCGGCCTTGACGGCGGCGGAGGCGCGGTTTTCGACACCGAGTTTGACGTAAATCTGTTCCAGATGTTTGTTTACGGTTCTGGCGGAAAGGCCGAGAATATCGCCGATATCGCGGTTGGATTTGCCTTTGGCAATCCACAGCAGAACTTCCGATTCCCGCGTTGTCAGGGCAAAGTGGTCCTTCAGCAGGTGGTCGTCGGATTTCTCGTTCGCGGCTGTCAGACGGAAGAGATATTCGTCCGGTCCCATTGCGCCGAGGAAGGAGAGCTGCAAAGCGGGCCGCCCGGCCTCGGTGATCGTCAGCGGTGCATCGCGGGCGGAATCCACCGTTGTCCTGTCGGCCAGCCAGCCGGAAATATGGGCAACGACGATCTCCAGCCCATCATCACGGCCTGTGGCTGCGTTGACCAGCCGGGTTGCCTGTGGTGTGGACCAGTGGATCGCGCCGTTGGCGCGCACGGCAAGCAGGTGGCGTCCGGCGGCATCAAGCGCCACGCGGGCGCTCTGCGCCGAGCGGGCATTGGAGAGATGCACACGGATACGGGCGCGCAGCTCATCGATGTTGATCGGCTTGGTCAGATAGTCGACACCGCCGGATTCGAGCGCCCGCACCACATGTTCGGTTTCCGTCAGCCCGGTCATGAAGATGACAGGCACCTGGGCCACGGCGGCGTTGGCCTTCAGGCGGCGGCAGGTTTCGAAACCGTCCATGGCCGGCATGACGGCATCGAGCAGGATGATATCGGGCGTGATGCGTTCGGCAATGTTGAGCGCGGCCTGACCGGATGTGGCGATCAGCGCCGAAAAGCCTGACTGTTCCAGCGCATCGGTGAGGAACCCCAGCGCTTCGGGACTGTCATCCACCAGCAATACAATGTCTCTCGGCAGTGCTGCGCCTTGCCCGCTCATGCCTTGCCGTCTCCCCTGTCGCTCTCTTCAAACCGCTTTAGAAAATGGGCGTAACCGGCCAGATCGAAGGCCTGCACATAGGTGCCAAGCTCTTGCGTGAAGGGCAGGTTGTTCGTGTTGCGGGCGAGATCTGCGAGTTTTGCCTCTATGCCGCGTATGTAGCCTATTTCGCCGAGCCTCTGCAAATCCTTGATATGAATTGCGCCGGGATGAACGATCTGCGCCGGCGGCTGGGGGATGGGTGCCGGGGGAAGGTCGGTATCGTAAATCCATTTCAGGCCGAGATGCACCGCAAGCCTGTCGCACAGGTGGCGGATGTCGACCGGCTTGGCGATGGCGTCGTTGTGATTGTCTTCTCCGGCACCCGCTACGGTGCCGTCACCGATATTGGCCGAGAGCATGATGAGCGGAGCCGTCTGGCCTGCTTCACGCAACTTCGTCACAAGCTGCCAGCCGGACATTCCGGGCATGGAGATATCGATGAGAAAGAGGTCGGGCTGCACGCCTTCGATGAGTGTCAGGCATTCCGGTCCGCTCTGGGCGGTCAGCACCACGAAATCGAGCGGCGAAAGCACCTGCCGCATCAGCTCGCGGTGATCCTCGTTATCATCAACCACCACGATGGTGCGGCGTGGGCCGGAATAGGAGCGAATGGTTTTTTCCGGCGCAGGTGCGGTACTTGGCCGGTGCACGGCCGATAGCATGAGACGGACGCGGAAGGTGGAGCCGTTGTCCTTTTCGCTGGAGACGGAAATCTCGCCGCCCAGCGTGTTGGTCAGAAGCCTCGTGATGGTGAGGCCGAGGCCAAGGCCCGGCATGGGGCGCACGCTTTCGGCCTCGCCGCGCTGAAAAGGCTCGTAGATGCGGGCAAGATCTTTTTCGGCAATGCCGCGCCCGGTATCCGACACCGTGAAGCTCGCCACCTGGCTGCGATAGGCGACATCGAAGGTGACGCTGCCCTCGTCGGTGAACTTGATGGCGTTGGAGAGCAGGTTGACGAGGATCTGGCGCAGACGCTTTTCATCCGTGCGGACATATTGCGGCAGGGAATGGGCGCGTTCATGCCGGAATTCCAGACCCTTGGCCTGCGCCTGCGGGCGAAACATATCGACGATCTGGTCGAGGAAATCCTGAATATTGATCTCGTTGGAATAGACCTGCAGGCGGCCAGCCTCGATCTTGGAAATATCCAGAAGCCCGTCGATCAGGCCGGAGAGATGGTCGGCGGAACGGCGAATGACCTTGATGGCCGATTGCCGCGGCGCGGGAATGGTCTCATCGCGTTCGAGGATCTGGGCGTAGCCCAAAACAGCGTTGAGCGGCGTGCGCAATTCGTGGCTGAGGCCGACCACGTAGCGGCTCTTGGCGCGGTTGGCGGCCTCAGCCGTTTCCTTGGCGTCCTGAAGGGCGGCGTCAGTCTTCTTGTGTGCGGCGATTTCCTTCAACAGCAGCGTGTTCTGGCGTGAGGATTCCTCTTCCGCGACCACCCGGCTGTCATGGGCAAGAACCAGAAACCAGCAGACGATGCCGGCAATGACGGCAAAGACGAAAAATACGATGAGGATGGTGCGGTTGACCACGTCAGCCGTTGCCGGCGAGGCGGTGCCGACCTGATGGGCGATGAGCGCCAATATGCCGCCAATGGCGGTGACGGCGATGGCCGCCGCCATGCCATAACGTCCGAGCCGTGTGGCGAGTTTTGCCACCAGTTGGTGGGGCAGGAAAGATTTTGCGACCGTCGCGACCTGATAGTTGAGTTTGGCCTTCGGCTTGCACATGTCATGGCAGCGGCTGTCCAGCGAGCAGCAGAGCGAACAGATCGGCGCCGCATAGGCTGGACACCATGCCATGTCTTCCGGCTCGAACGGGTGTTCGCAGATGGAGCAGGTGATGGCGCTCAGCTCGCGCCATTTCTGGCGCGGCTTGCGGGCCAGATAGAATTTGCCCTTCGTGCCCCAGGCGATCAGCGGCGAGGCGATGAAGGCGACGATGAGGGTGAGATAGGGCGCAAGCGAGGCAGCGAGTGCGCCGAAGGTGCCGAAATGCGCCATCAGCGCAATGGTGGCCGAAAGCGCCATGGAGCCGACGCCGACGGGATTGATATCGTAGAGATGGGCGCGCTTGAACTCGATGCCCGGTGGGGCAAGGCCGAGCGGCTTGTTGATGAACAGATCGGCCGAGATGGTGCAGAGCCAGGCCATGGCGACGATGGAAAAAATGCCGAGCGTTTCTTCCAGCAGGCGATAGATGCCGAGTTCCATCAACAGCAGCGCGATCACCACGTTGAAGACCAGCCAGACCACGCGGCCGGGATGGCTGTGGGTGAGGCGGGAAAAGAAGTTGGACCAGGCGAGCGAACCCGCATAGGCGTTCATGACGTTGATCTTCAGCTGCGAGACCACCACGAAGGCGACCATCAGCAGCATGGCCGCCGTATGGTTGGGGATCATGTAGCCGAAGGCGGTCAGGTACATCTGGGCCGGATCGGCGGCGCGGTCCACCGAGACGCCGGAACTGAAGGTCAAGACCACGAGGAAGGAACCGGCCAGCAGCTTCGGCACGCCGACGACGACCCAGCCAGCACCGGCCAGAAAGACCGCGATGCGATGGCGCAGGCGGCTCTGTCCCTCGGCGGGCAGGAAGCGCAGGAAATCCACCTGTTCGCCGATCTGCGACATCAGCGCGAGGATGACGGCAGACGCCGCGCCGAATTCCACCAGATTGAAATGGGCCACGGTGCCCGGCGGACCGGAGGCGTGATGAATGCCGGAAAACGCCCGCCACAGGTCGTATTTTTCCCAGTCCATCAAAGCGATGAAGATGAAGGGCAATACGTTCAGCACGATCCAGAAGGGCTGGGTGATGATCTGGAAACGGCTGATGAGGCGCACGCCGTGGGTGACGAGCGGAATGACCATGACGGCGGAGATGATGTAGCCGATCCACAGGGGAATGCCGAGCGCCAGCTCCAGCGCGCCGGACATGATCGACGCCTCGATGGCGAAGAGCATGAAGGTGAAGGCGGCGTAGATCAGCGAGGTGATGGTGGAGCCGATGTAACCGAAGCTCGCGCCGCGTGTCAGGAGATCGATATCGACGCCGTGGCGGATGGCGTAACGGCTGATCGGCAGGCCGACGGCAAGCATGGCAATGGCCGCGACGATGATGGCGTAAAAGGCGTTGGTGGTGCCGTATGACAGCGTGATCGCGCCGCCGATGGCTTCCAGTGCCAGAAAGGAAATAGCGCCGATGGCGGTGTGGGAGATGCGGTTGGACGAAAATTGCCGGGCGCTTTTGGCGGTGAAGCGCAGCGCATAATCTTCCAGCGTCTGGTTGGCGACCCAGCGGTTATATTCGCGCCTGACGGGGATGATGCGTTGCCGTGCGGCCATGCCTAGGATCCAGCCCCTTTCAGCAAAAGGTGTTTTGCCATTCTCACAGCCGCACCGACATGCCGCCATCCACCGTCAGCACATGGCCGTTGACGAAGGAGGAGGCGTCGCTGGCCAGAAACAGGGCGGCACCGGCGATTTCATCCGGCCTGCCCCAGCGTTCCAGCGGCACGCGCAGTTTGGCAAAGGCGACCATGTCAGGGTTTTCGGCAAGGGCCGCATTGGTTTCCGTGGCGAACATGCCGGGTGCAATGGCGTTGCTGGTGATGCCGCGCGCGCCATATTCGACAGCGATTGCGCGCATCAGCCCGGTCAGCCCCTGCTTGGCAACGGGATAGATCGCATCGCCCGGCCTGACGATGTGGCCGAGAATGGAGGTGATGGTGATGATGCGGCCATAACCATTGGTATTCATGGCTTGCGCGGCATCTCGCGACAGCGAGACGGAGGAGGTGAGGTCGGTGCGGATAAGCTCCAGCACGTCCTCGTCGCTGAATTCGGAAAGTGGGCGGCGGTCGCGTGCGCCGACATTGTTGACGAGGATATCGAGATGGCCGAATTCGTCCATGATGCGGTGGACGAGGGCAGTTCCGGCGGCGGTATCGGCAATGTCGAAAGCGGCATAATCGGCTTTTCCGCCGGCTTGCCGAAGTGTGCCTGCTGCCTGTTCCAGCGCCTCGGCGTTACGGCCGGTCAGCCACACATGGGCGCCAGCCTCGGCAAAGGCCCTGGCGATTTCGAAACCGAGACCGCGGCCGCTGCCGGTGATGATGGCGATGCGGTTTTCGAGAGAGAATTTTTTGAGAATGCCCATCGCTCACCTTCTTGCTTTAGAGCATCGGACCGAAAACCGTGTCGCGGTTTCGGAAAAGCCGATGCGGTTGGTCAAAGCCACGCAACGTCTTCGAGTTTGCGCATAGGCAAGAATATTCCACGCAGGGCAGAGGGCGAAAGGTCGCCTGTCCGGTCCGGCCGTTCGGTGGACATAAAAATGGCGTCGCCCGGTTGCGGGCGACGCCATGTCTTGGGTTATCAGGCAGCAGCCGACTTTGCGAGCGGCACTTCTGCAATCGTCTTCAGAACGACGGAAGCGATCTGATAAGGGCAGCCCTGCGAGTTCGGACGACGGTCTTCGAGGTAACCACGGTAACCGTTGTTGACGAAGGAGTGCGGAACGCGGATCGAGGCGCCACGGTCGGCAACGCCGTAGGAGAACTTGTTCCACGGAGCGGTTTCGTGCTTGCCGGTCAGGCGCAGGTGGTTGTCCGGACCGTAAACGTCGATGTGCTCCTGCCAGTTCTTGGCGAAAGCGGCCATGAGGGCTTCGAAATACTCCTTGCCGCCAACTTCACGCATGAACTTGGTGGAGAAGTTGCAATGCATGCCCGAACCGTTCCAGTCGGTATCGCCGAGCGGCTTGCAATGGAATTCGACGTCGATGCCGTACTGTTCGCAAAGACGCAGCAGCAGGTAACGGGCGATCCAGATCTGGTCGGCGGCGCGCTTGGAGCCCTTGCCGAATACCTGGAATTCCCACTGGCCCTTGGCCACTTCGGCATTGATGCCTTCGTGGTTGATGCCGGCTTCGAGGCAGAGGTCGAGATGTTCTTCAACGATTTCGCGGGCAACTGAGCCGACGTTCTTGAAGCCGACGCCGGTGTAATACGGACCCTGCGGAGCCGGGTAACCCTGCTCGGGGAAGCCGAGCGGGCGGCCGTCCTGGTAGAAGAAATATTCCTGTTCGAAGCCGAACCATGCGTCCTCGTCGTCGAGGATGGTCGCGCGGCTGTTCGATGCATGCGGGGTGACGCCGTCAGGCATCATGACTTCGCACATGACCAGTACGCCGTTGGTGCGGGCCGGATCGGGGTAGATCGCGACGGGCTTCAGCACGCAATCCGAAGAGTGACCTTCGGCCTGCTGCGTGGACGAGCCATCAAAACCCCAAAGCGGCAGCTGCTCGAGCGTCGGGAATTCATCGAATTCCTTGACCTGTGTCTTGCCGCGCAGGTTGGGGACCGGCTTATAACCGTCAAGCCAGATGTACTCGAGTTTGAACTTAGTCATTACGAACCTCTCATAGGTAACAATGCGAAGCCTTGAGGCTTGCCGTGGCTTTCGCCACCGGAAGCACATTCGCGTTCAAGGGCTGGCCATATAGATGCATGCCGCGTGCCAGATTGGCGATGTTTTGCGAATTCTTCGAAAAATCTTTCAGGCATGCTCAGGGCCGAGGGGGCCGATATGGCCATTAACCGCTCATGCTGCACTGCGGCAGATAAATCGAACCCTAATGTTTCGTCAGTGATTCCTAACAGATAGCGGGTGGCATCGCTCAAAATGCCCTGTTGCGGTGCAATGCTTTCGATTGCGAACGACGGATCGGCATTTGCCCCAAAAACCGGCGCTTCCGGAATGGTTTTTCTTGCTGAATGACCATTTAATGCCTATATTTTTCGCAACGTGATTTTTTTTTAATCAGATGGAGCTAAACCAGAGCTAACGGGTTTGCTTCACAATCAAAGTGCTTCGATGCAAACAAAGTGAGATGTTCGATATGGCAACTGGCTTTCATCGTGAAACGGCAACGATCTTTCAATTTCCGGTCGGCGGACGCGCGGGGCTCTCAAAGTTCCGTAACATCGGGCTGAGCGATCTGGAGCGCGAGGCACGTCAGCCGCATGTCGATTTCGGCTCCTGGTATCATGACGATGCGATCCGCGACGAAGAGCGGGACGACAAGCCGCACGCCTGATGTGAAGCGTTGCTGATCGTTTCTTCTCCCCCTCCGGGGAGAAGGTGGCGCGAAGCGCCGGATAAAGGGACGACTTCTCAGTCTGTCTCCGACCTCGCACCCTCGACCCGCTGCTGCTCTCGTCTTCCCTGCCGGAAAAGAAGCAAGTTGAAACGCCAGGTTTCACATCGGTTGCCCCGGCCGGGATTTCCCTCTCCCCAACACCCCCTGCAGCTTTCGCCACCCCGCCTACGTCAATTGACGTATACGGTTTCTCGCCCGCGAGATCGATAGTCTCTTCCAGCAGCGGTCAACGATGCCGCTGAAGCCCCATGAGGGCTAAACAAGGAGAGGGGTTCTTCCGATGACATTCCGCAAGACGCTTAGCGCCGCGCTGCTCGGCGCAATCATGTCCACCACCGCCTTCCATGGCGCATTTGCCGCCGACGATACGATCAAGGTAGGCGTGCTGCATTCTCTTTCCGGCACCATGGCGATTTCAGAGACGACGCTGAAGGACGCCATGCTGATGCTCATCGACGAGCAGAACAAGAAGGGCGGCGTTCTCGGCAAGAAGCTCGAAGCCGTCGTGGTCGACCCGGCCTCCGACTGGCCGCTGTTTGCCGAAAAGGCCCGCCAGCTGATTTCGCAGGACAAGGTCGCCGCCGTTTTCGGTTGCTGGACATCTTCGTCGCGCAAGTCCGTGCTGCCGGTTTTCGAAGAGCTGAATTCCCTGCTGTTCTACCCGGTGCAGTATGAGGGTGAAGAATCCTCCCGCAACATCGTCTACACGGGTGCAGCGCCCAACCAGCAAGCCATTCCGGCCGTCGATTATCTCGCCAAGACCGAAGGCGTCGAGCGCTGGGTTCTGGCAGGTACCGACTATGTCTACCCGCAGACCACAAACAAGATCCTGAAGGCCTACCTGATGTCGAAGGGCGTCAAGGAAGAGGACATCATGATCAACTACACGCCGTTCGGCCAGTCCGACTGGCAGACGATCGTGTCCGACATCAAGAAGTTCGGCTCGGCCGGCAAGAAGACCGCCGTTGTCTCCACCATCAACGGCGATGCCAACGTGCCCTTCTACAAGGAGCTGGCGAACCAGGGCATCAAGGCCGAGGACATTCCGGTCGTCGCCTTCTCGGTCGGTGAAGAAGAGCTTGCCGGTCTCGATACCGCGCCGCTGGTCGGCCACCTTGCCGCCTGGAACTACTTCCAGTCTGTCGATACCGAGGTCAACGCCGAATTCATCAAAACCTGGCATGCGTTTACCAAGAACGACAAGCGCGTGACGAACGACCCGATGGAAGCCGCCTATATCGGTTTCAACGCCTGGGTTAAGGCCGTCGAAACCGCAGGTACGACCGATACGGACGCAGTTCTTGACAGCATCATCGGCGTTTCCGTGCCGAACCTTTCTGGCGGTTACTCCACCGTCATGCCGAACCATCACATCACCAAGCCGGTGCTGATCGGTGAAATCCAGGCCGATGGGCAGTTCGAAATCGTGCAGCAGACGCCACAGGTCGTGGGTGACGAATGGTCGGATTATCTCCCTGACTCGAAGGATCTGATTTCGGATTGGCGCAAGCCGATGTCCTGCGGCAACTTCAACGTCGCCACGGGCAAGTGCGGCGGCAAGGGTAGCTGATAGGGGTTAGTGGTTTCCGCCCCCTCGTTGGGGGCGGTTTTATCATTCGAAACTGAACAAGCATGCCCCCCTCTGCCCCGCCGGGCATCTCCCCCACAGGTGGGGAGATCGACTCGCGGCAAGGCTCCGCCCTTTCTCATCTGTAGAGACAGAGCGACGCAGGCGCGTCTTGCCGATCTCCCTCCTTGCGGGGGAGATGCCCGGCAGGGAAGAGGGGGGTAAGCCACTTACTCATCGCCAGATAAAATACACCGCCGCTCCAAGGAACCCGACATGACGATCCGATCTTTTCTCGGAGCCATCTTCCTCTGGCTCACCCTGGGGATCGCCGCCCAGTCCCTCGCGCAGAGCGATCCGAAGGCGCTGATCGACCAGCTCGGCACGGCTGACTTCAAGCAGGCCGAAACATTGATCGGCCAGATTGCTGCCACCGGCGACGCGCGGGTGGTGCCGGCGCTTGAGGCTTTTGCATCAGGCGATCTTTACGTGCGCAAGGCCGACAATCTGGTGTTCATGACCAAGCCGTCGGGTTCCAATTTCACGCTCATCGATCCGCTGACCGGCGAAAGCGCTGGCGAAGCCCCGAAGGCGGCGGTTACCAAGATCAGGGTCAATAACAATCTGCGTCGCGTCATCCGCGCCGCGATGGGCGGCCTGACGTTGCTCAGTCCTGAACGCTCGGTGCGGCTTTCCGCCGCCGATGCGGTTCTGAAAGCCCCCAGTGCCGAAAATCTGGAATTGCTGGAAGCGGCCATATCCAAGGAAACCGACAAAGAGGTGCGGACGCGGATGGAGGAGGCGCGGGCTGTCTCGCTGCTTTCCTCCGACCGCCCCCTCGAGGTGAAGAAAGAAGCGATCGCCACCATCAAGGCGCTTGGCGGGCGCGATGCGATCAGCATTCTGATGGCGGCGACGCCCACGGTTGATCCGAGCCTGAAGCCGGATGTGGACGAGGCGATTTCGAGCATCGAGAGTTCCCTTGCCATCTGGGACTACGCGCAGAACATCTGGTACGGCCTGTCGCTCGGTTCCGTGCTGCTGCTCGCCGCCATCGGACTTGCCATCACCTTCGGCGTCATGGGCATCATCAATATGGCGCATGGCGAGATGGTGATGATCGGCGCTTACTCCACCTTCATGGTGCAGGAGCTGATCCGCAGCCATTTCCCCGGCCTGTTCGACTGGTCACTGGCGATTGCCCTGCCGGCCGCCTTTCTGGTCACAGCCTGCGTCGGCCTCATCATGGAGCGCGGCGTCATCCGCTATCTCTACGGGCGACCGCTGGAAACGCTGCTCGCCACCTGGGGTATCTCGCTGATCCTGCAACAGGGCGTGCGTTCCATCTTCGGCCCGACCAACCGTGAGGTCGGCAGCCCGAGCTGGATGTCCGGCTCGTTCAGCGTTGGTTACCTCAACTTCACCTGGAACCGCGTGTGGATCGTCTGCTTCTCGCTTTCCGTCTTCTTCGCGCTGCTGGTGCTTTTGAAGCGCTCCGCCTTCGGCTTGCAGATGCGCGCTGTGACCCAGAACCGCCGCATGGCCTCTTCCATGGGCATCCGCACGCCCTGGGTGGATGCCTTCACCTTCGCGCTCGGTTCCGGCGTTGCCGGCCTTGCCGGGGTAGCGCTGTCGCAAATCGACAATGTCTCGCCCAATCTCGGCCAGAGCTACATCATCGACAGTTTCATGGTGGTGGTGTTCGGCGGGGTCGGCAATCTCTGGGGAACGCTCGTGGGTGCGCTGTCGCTCGGCGTGCTCAACAAGTTCCTTGAGCCGACGGTGGGCGCCGTGCTCGGCAAGATCCTCGTGCTCGTTCTCATCATCCTGTTCATCCAGAAGCGGCCGCGTGGTCTCTTCGCACTCAAGGGAAGGGCGATCGAAGCATGATTACCGGCTTCCTCCTGCGCGCGCTCGATCGGCGCATTTCCATCGCCATCGGCATCATCCTGGCTATCGCCGTGCTGGTGCCCGCCTCCAATCTGCTGTTGCCGGCTGACAGCGCGTTCCGCATCCCGACCTACATCATGTCGATGCTCGGCAAATATCTGGCCTATGCGCTGCTGGCGCTGGCGCTTGATCTGGTCTGGGGATATTGCGGCATTCTCTCGCTCGGCCACGCCGCCTTCTTCGCGCTCGGCGGTTATGCCATGGGCATGTATCTGATGCGGCAGATCGGCACGCGCGGTGTTTACGGCCATCCCGTGCTGCCTGACTTCATGGTGTTCCTCAACTGGAAGGAACTGCCGTGGTTCTGGCATGGCTTCGACATGTTCTGGTTTGCAGCACTGATGGTGCTGGTGGTGCCCGGCCTGCTCGCCTTCGTGTTCGGCTGGTTCGCCTTCCGCTCACGCGTCAACGGCGTCTACCTCTCCATCATCACGCAGGCCATGACCTACGCCCTGCTGCTTGCCTTCTTCCGCAATGACATGGGTTTTGGCGGCAACAATGGTCTCACCGATTTCAAGGATATTCTCGGCTTTTCCGTGCAGGCGGATGGCACCCGTGCCGTGCTGTTTGCGATGACGGCCGTGATGCTGGCGCTTTCGCTGCTGATTGCATCCGGCATCGTCAATTCCAAATTCGGCAAGGTGCTGGTGGGCGTGCGCGATGCCGAAAGCCGGGTGCGCTTCCTCGGTTTCCGGGTGGAAAACATCAAGCTCTTTACCTTCGTCGTCTCGGCCATGATGGCGGGCATTGCCGGTGCGCTGTTCGTGCCGCAGGTGGGCATCATCAATCCTGGCGAATTCTCCCCCGCCAACTCCATCGAGGTGGTGGTTTGGACCGCAGTCGGCGGGCGCGGCACGCTGATCGGGCCGATCATCGGCGCGCTGCTGGTCAATGGCGGCAAGAGCTATTTCACCGGCGCTTTCCCCGAATTCTGGCTGTTTGCACTGGGTGGGCTGTTCATCGCGGTGACGCTGTTCTTCCCCAAGGGCATCGTCGGCACCGTGCAGCATTATCTGGTCGGGCGGCGCGAAAAGCGTGTTGCGCGGGCGGCAAGTGCGGCCGGACAACCGGGCAATGACAGTGCTGCAACAGCGGCGCAACAGGCGGCGGAGTGAGGCTGATATGAACACGGTTTCCGAAAACAGAACCAAAAGCCTGCTTTATCTCGACGGTGTTTCCGTTTCCTTCGACGGGTTCAGGGCGCTCAATTCCCTGTCCTTCGTGGTGGAGCCGGGCGAGCTGCGGGCCATCATCGGTCCGAATGGCGCCGGCAAGACGACGATGATGGATATCATCACCGGCAAGACCCGGCCGGATACCGGCACGGTGCTGTTCGAAGACAGCATCGACCTCACGAAAAAGGACGAGGCGGACATTGCCCAGCTGGGCATCGGGCGTAAATTCCAGAAGCCAACGGTGTTTGAAAGCCATACCGTCTGGGACAATCTGGAACTGGCGTTGAACCGCAAACGCGGCGTCTTCGCCACGCTGTTCTACAGGCTGACAGCGGAGGACAAGGCGCGTATCGAGGAAATCCTCGCCACCGTGCGTCTCAGCCACCGCCGCGGCGATCTCGCGGCCAACCTCTCGCACGGCCAGAAACAGTGGCTGGAAATCGGCATGCTGCTCGCGCAGGAGCCGAAGCTGCTGCTGGTGGATGAGCCGGTGGCCGGCATGACGGATGCGGAGACAGCCGAAACCGCCGTGCTTCTGAAGGAAATCGCCAAGACCCGCTCGGTCGTGGTGGTGGAGCACGACATGGGCTTCATCCGCGAGCTGGGCGTGAAGGTGACGTGTCTTGCCGAGGGCTCGGTGCTGGCTGAAGGGTCGATCGATTTTGTGTCCAGCGATCCGAAGGTGATCGAGAATTATCTGGGACGGTGATGGAAGCGTCTGCGGCTTTACCCCCCTCTGCCCTACCGGGCAATCTCCCCCACCAGGGGGGAGATCGGCAAGCGGCTAACACCCTACCCCAAGACCAGTAGGCGATGGGACGAGCGGGAACGGCATCTGATCTCCCTCCTTGTGGGGGAGATGCCCGGCAGGGCAGAGGGGGGTAGCGCCGCCCACCAAAGCATCAATGGAGTTGCACCATGCTGAACGTCGACAACATCAACCTCCACTATGGCGCAGCCCAAGCCCTGCGGGGCGTGTCTCTGAAAGCGGAGATGGGCAAGATCACCTGTGTTCTCGGCCGAAACGGCGTGGGCAAAAGCTCGTTGTTGCGCGCGGTCACCGGCCAGCATGCCATCAGTGGCGGGTCGATCAGCTTTGAAGGAGCGGCACTGGATGGGCTGGCGCCTTACCACCGGGCCAAGCGCGGTGTCGGCTACGTGCCACAGGGGCGTGAAATCTTTCCGCTGCTCAGCGTGCAGGAAAACCTTGAAAGCGGTTATGCGCCGCTGCCACGCAAGGAGCGTTTCATTCCCGACGATATTTTCAGCCTGTTTCCGGTGCTGCAATCCATTCTGGGCAGACGCGGCGGCGACCTGTCCGGTGGCCAGCAGCAGCAGCTCGCCATCGGCCGGGCGCTGGTGACGCGGCCGAAAATCCTCGTTCTCGACGAGCCGACCGAAGGCATTCAGCCGTCGATCATCAAGGATATTGGCCGCGCAATCAAATATCTCAGGGATTCAACCGGTATGGCGATCCTGCTGGTCGAGCAATATCTGGATTTCTGCCGTGAGCTTGCCGACTATGTCTACATCATGGACCGGGGCGAAATTGTGCATGAGGGGCTTGCCGAAACGCTGGATACGCCCGAGGCGCGTCGCCATCTGACAGTATAAATCGAGACTAGAAGTCACGCCTGCCGATCACGGCGTGCAAACGGCCGATTAATATTTTGAAAGTCTATGCGTGTCTGCATGGCTTTTATGCGCAATTTTAGCATTTCATTGAATAAACGCCTGTGATATTGGCAGCGGAAATGCTGCATGCGAGACACAGACGAAGTCTATTCGCACGCCGCGACAGTTGATCCCTTACATTCCACGCGCGTCCGACGTATCGTCGGGGAAACCGTGCCCAATAAAGGCGTGTCAATGCATCAAGACTTTGCCCTTGGCCGGGCTGCCCGGCTGTTCCGCTCCGCCCGCACCCTGTTTCTGGGTCTTGCGATCTGCGCGAGCGCGAGTGTCGCAGCGTCGGCCTCGACCTGCGGTCAGCTTGCTCAACCCGGCGTGGAACCGGGCAGGCATGATTTTTCCATTCTTTCCAGTGGTCAGAAACGCGAAGGCGTTTATTTCGTTCCATCCGCCTATGACGGAAAAAAACCGGTGCCTGTGGTGTTCGATTTCCACGGCTCCAACAGCAATCCGCACGGACAGCTGAACCGCAGCGGCTGGGACAAGCTTGCCGAGCGCGACGGCCTGATGGTGGTGGCGCTGGCCGGCAGCCTCAATGGCGAATTGCCCGGCACCCATGCCTGGAACGTTCCTGGTGTTACCACCCGTCCCGGCGGGCTGGATGAGGTGAGCTTCATTCGCGATGCAATTGCCATGGTGAAAGGCAAGTTCTGCGTGGATGAGGAGCGCTTTTACGGTTCCGGTTATTCCGGCGGCGGGCGCATGCTGTCGCAATTCATCTGCAATGGCAGCGCGGATTTCACCGCTGCCGGCTTCGTTGCATCGTTGCGCGCGGGTTATCCGCTGGAGACCGAGGGCAAATGGGGACCGGATGCGGCAAGCTGCAAGCCGGCGCGGCCAATGTCGATCATCGCCTTTGCGGGTCTGAAGGATCCGGCCAATCCCTATCAGGGTGGTGGCAAGTCCTACTGGCAATATGGCGGCGAGACGGCGCTGAAACGCTGGGCGGAAATGGACGGCTGCAAGGGCGGCGCGAAAACCAGACCAGGCGAGAGCTTCACCGTCAATTCCTATGACGTCTGCAAGGGCGGGGCACGTATCCAGTCCTATGTCATTGACAATTGGGACCATGCCTGGCCGCGCGCCACCATGAAGGCGGAAGTGCTGGCAGCGTCGGCGGTCCTTACCCGCAAGCCGGGTGGCGAGCAGACGCCGAAGGCGGAACCCGCCGTGGAGCGCAAGATGCCCACAGGCGAAGTGACGCGCACGGTTGATGCGGCGGAAAGAATGTGGGATTTCTTCCGCAACACGGAAGGACAGATGGTAGTGGATTCCGTCGTCAAAAAAGATTGCGGCGCCAAGGCCGGGTCCGCTTCCGCAACCGTTTCGGAGACCGCGTGCAGCCAGAACAGCAAGCCATCCGCCCTTCCGGTCTCGAAGACGGCGAACCTGCCCGGCAGCAGCGCGCCCGTGGCAGAGGACGCATTGTAACCAAGGCTGTCGAAGGTCGCAGCCGGCTGGACCAATTGTTCCAGGAAGGTTGCGCCAAGATCCGCCTGCCGGATACGTTTTCCAACGAGATTGAGGCCATCCTCATCAACTCCTCCGGCGGATTGACCGGCGGAGATGAAATGGAATGGCAGGCTGTTGCCGGGGCCGGCACCTCGCTGGTGGTGACGACGCAGGCCTGCGAGAAGGTCTACAAGGCATCCTCCGGAACCGCCACCGTCACCGCCCGCGTTTCCGCAGGGCCGGGCGCCCGGTTGCACTGGCTGCCGCAGGAAACCATTCTTTTCGACCGGGCGTCGCTGACCCGCAGGCTGGAAGCCGATCTCGACGCAACCTCCGAATTCATCGCCGTCGAAGCCGTGCTGCTCGGGCGTCAGGCCATGGGCGAAGCGATGCAGCATGGCCAGTTCCGGGATCGATGGCGCATTCGCCATGGCGGCCGGCTGGTACATGCCGAAGAGCTGCTGCTTGCGGGAGAAGTGGCGGAGCTGACTGCAAAACCGGCGGTGCTTGCCGGGCAGGTGGCCTTTGCCACGCTTCTTTATATCGGGCCACTGGCCGAGGCGCTTTTGCCTAAAATCCGGGCTATTGCCGGTGAAAGCGGCGGCGCCAGCGAATGGCAGGGCAAGCTTGTCGTGCGCGTGTCCGCCGCCGACGGTTTCTCCCTTAGAAAAATACTTTTTCCGATCATTTCGCTCTTGCGAAACGGCGCGCCAGTGCCGAAAGTCTGGAATCTGTAAAGCTCCGGATCGCCCGCGACAGGCGACCTTCCGGGGTCTGTCAAACAAGTCGGATCAGCTCCCGAAACACTGTGTTTTGCGGGGCAGGTGCGAAAGCTGCGGGACGACGATGAACCTTACTCCGAGAGAAAAAGACAAGCTGCTGATTTCCATGGCCGCCATGGTGGCGCGCCGCCGGCTGGAGCGTGGCGTGAAGCTGAATTACCCGGAAGCGATTGCGCTGATTACCGATTTCGTTGTCGAGGGCGCCCGCGATGGTCGCGCGGTGGCCGACCTGATGGAAGCCGGCGCGCATGTCATTTCCCGCGATCAGGTTATGGAAGGCATCGCCGACATGATCCATGATGTGCAGGTGGAAGCAACATTTCCCGACGGCACCAAGCTTGTGACCGTTCACGAACCGATACGCTGAGGGGGACGATATGGCGCTGGAGCTTCGGCCCAATTGCGAATGCTGCGACCGTGATCTTGCCCCCGACAGCCGGGTTGCGATGATCTGCTCGTTCGAATGCACCTTTTGCGCCGATTGCGCGACCGATGTGCTCAAAGGCGCCTGCCCGAATTGCGGCGGCGAGCTGGTTCGCAGGCCCATCCGCCCGGCGGCCAATCTCGTCAACAATCCGGCATCGACGACACGGGTGCTGAAGGCTGAAGGCTGCGCGGCAGCCACCGCTGCTTGAGAGAGACAAAGGGGAGCACCATGAAACCAGGCGAAATCATTGCCGCAGAGGGCACCATCGAACTCAATGCCGGCCAGCCGACGGTGACGATCGAGGTTGCCAATACCGGTGACCGGCCGGTTCAGGTGGGCAGCCATTACCATTTCTTCGAGACCAATGCGGGTCTTGTCTTCGACCGCGATAAGGTGCGCGGCATGCGTCTCGACATTCCGGCTGGTACTGCGGTTCGTTTTGAACCCGGCCAGAAGCGGGAAGTGACGCTGGTGCCGCTTTCCGGCAAGCGTGAGGTTTACGGGTTTCGTCAACAGATCATGGGGAGGTTATGAGATGGCGACGGCACATTATCACGGAAGTTGCCAATGCGGCGACGTGAGCTTCGAGGTCGATGCCGATCTCGACCACACGGTCGTGTGCAATTGCTCGCGCTGCAAGCGCTTGGGCTCGACGCTTGCCTTTGCGCCTCGCGAAAAATTCACCCTGCTTTCCGGCGACGACAAGCTGACGGAATTTCTCTTCAACAAGCACAAGATCCATCATCTGTTCTGCTCCACCTGCGGCATTGAGAGTTTTGCCTATGCCGATGGGCCGGATGGGACGCCGATGGTGGCGGTGAATACCAATTGCCTTGATGGTGTCGATCCGCGTGCGCTGAAGCCGCAGGCTTTCGATGGCGCGGCTGCCTGAGTGATGGCCATGACTTCGCAAAAACTCTGTTTCGGTGCGGCCGTCCTGCTGTCTCTTGCGGCGTCTTCCGCATTTGCCGATGACGCGCCCGATTGCACCTCGCCGCAAACGCAGGCCGATATGACCATCTGCGCCGGCAAGGATTACGAAAAGGCCGACAAGCAGTTGAACGCCGCCTACCAGAAGGTCCGCAAGCAGCTTGCCGAGCGTGACAAGACGGCAGACGAGAGCGGCAAGGGTGCCGTGGATGCATTGGTTGCCGCCCAGCGTGCCTGGGTGGCGTTTCGCGATGCCAATTGTGATGCCTTCGGGTTTCAGGCGCGTGGCGGCACGATGGAGCCGATGCTGGTTTCCTCATGCCTGGCCGATATGAGCAACAAGCGCGCTGATGAATTGCGCCAGTTGTCCGAAGGTTTCTGAACGGTATGGGGCGGCGGATCATGATTGTCGGAAACGGAGAAATGCCGCAGGGCGTGGCTGATCTCATCGACCTTTCCGACGTTGTCATCCGCTTCAACGATTGCCGTTCGCTGGGCGCTGGCGGCAGCCGCACGGATGTGGTGGCCGTTTGCAACACCGGCCGGCCCGGCCGCGAGATGAGCGAAGGGGCCGCGTGGCGCGACAATGACGGGGTGCAGCGGGCTTCCGCCATCTGGTCGGTGCGCGATCCCGCGAAATTTTCGCAGATGGAGCCGGATATCCGCGCTCGCTGGCCCGAACTGACCGATTTTTGTGCCGATTATACCGCCGGTTTCGCAGCATTCGCCGAAGAGACCGGCAAGAGCCACATCGTCATTCCGCGCGGGGTGCATGAGCGGCTTGATCACGCATTGCAGGTCTATGCGCCGGCCCCTTATGTCTGCCCGAGCACCGGGCTTCTTGCCATCGCCCATGTTCTGGAGACCGTGAGCGGCGGCGATGACGAGGTGTCGATTGCGGGCTTTGGTCATCAAGGCTGGAACGGACATCCGTTTGCCGCCGAAAAACAGCTTGTAGAGGCCCTCACACACGAGGGCCGGCTGACACGAATTTCTCCCATATCGATTTTCTCCGCGTCCGAAGGAGCCTGAACCCATGCCTTACAAGATTTCCCGCGCCGCCTATGCCGGCATGTTCGGCCCGACCGTCGGCGACAAGGTGCGTCTTGCCGATACCGAACTCTTCATCGAGATCGAGAAGGACTACACGACCTATGGCGAGGAAGTGAAATTCGGCGGTGGCAAGGTCATTCGCGACGGCATGGGCCAGAGCCAGGCGACGCGGGCCGAGGGCGCTGTCGACACCGTCATCACCAACATCGTCATCGTCGACCATAGCGGCATCTACAAAGCGGATGTGGGCCTGAAGAACGGGCGCATCCACGCCATCGGCAAGGCGGGCAATCCCGATACGCAGCCGGGCGTGACGATCATCGTCGGCCCTTCGACAGAGGCGATTGCCGGCGAAGGCAAGATTCTGACTGCCGGTGGCATGGATGCACATATCCATTTCATCTGCCCGCAGCAGATCGAAGAAGCGCTGATGAGCGGCGTTACCTGCATGCTGGGCGGCGGTTCCGGCCCCGCGCATGGCACGCTTGCCACCACCTGCACCGGCGCGTGGCACATCGAGCGGATGATCGAGAGCTTCGACGCTTTCCCGATGAACCTCGCATTGGCGGGCAAGGGCAATGCTTCGTTGCCCGCGCCGCTGGAAGAGATGATCCTTGCCGGTGCCTCGTCGCTGAAGTTGCACGAGGACTGGGGCACGACGCCCGCCGCCATCGACAATTGCCTGACGGTGGCTGACGAATATGACGTGCAGGTGATGATCCACACCGATACGCTGAACGAGAGCGGTTTCGTGGAAGACACGGTTGCCGCCATCAAGGGCCGTACCATCCATGCCTTCCACACCGAAGGGGCAGGCGGTGGCCATGCGCCTGATATCATCAAGGTCTGCGGCAATCCGAACGTCATCCCGTCTTCCACCAACCCGACGCGGCCCTACACCATCAATACGCTGGCCGAACATCTGGATATGCTGATGGTGTGCCACCACCTGTCGTCGTCCATCCCTGAGGATATCGCGTTCGCCGAAAGCCGTATCCGCAAGGAAACCATCGCGGCGGAGGATATTCTCCACGATATCGGCGCGTTCTCGATCATTTCCTCCGACAGCCAGGCCATGGGCCGTGTCGGTGAAGTGGCGATCCGCACCTGGCAGACAGCTGACAAGATGAAGCGCCAGCGCGGCCGCCTGAAGGAAGAGACCGGCGAAAACGACAATTTCCGCGTCCGCCGTTACATCGCCAAATACACCATCAACCCGGCCATCGCACAGGGCGTCAGCCATGAGATCGGCTCCATCGAAGTCGGCAAGCGTGCCGATCTGGTGTTGTGGAACCCGGCATTCTTCGGCGTGAAGCCGGAAATGGTGTTGCTCGGCGGTTCCATCGCCGCGGCACCGATGGGCGATCCGAATGCCTCCATTCCCACGCCGCAGCCGATGCATTACCGCCCGATGTTTGCCGCCTATGGCAAGCTGCGCACCAATTCCTCGGTTACATTTGTCAGTCAGGCGTCGCTGGATGCCGGCCTTGCAGGCCGTCTTGGTGTTGCCAAGAAGCTGATGGCGGTGAAGAACGTGCGCGGCGGTATTTCCAAGGCCTCGATGATCCACAATTCGCTGACCCCGCATATCGAGGTTGATCCGGAAACGTATGAGGTGCGCGCCGATGGCGAGCTTCTGACCTGTGAACCGGCGACGGTGCTGCCGATGGCGCAGCGTTATTTCCTTTTTTAACGGCGTTTCGTGGTGAGATTTATCACAAGATGGATCGGCGGTGGCCTGCTGCTGATCATCCTTCTTCTTGTGCTCGGCACCGTCGTGCCGCGACCCTTTTTTGCCGATGAAACAAGCGGCGTGAGGGATCGCGAGATATTGCTGTTATCCAATCCGATCCATACCGATATCGCCCTGCCTGTTGATGACGATCTGCGGCGGGTATTTTCCGAATTGCAGGAGGGCGGTATCGCGGTCAACCATCCGGCTGCTGCCTATCTGGTGTTTGGCTGGGGTGGCCGGTCGTTTTACATACAGACGCCGACATGGGCCGACCTGAAGCCGATGCCGGTCGTGCGCTCTCTGACACTCGACCAGTCGGTGATGCATGTGGATGTGACGGGGGATTTTCCCGCCGACCTTGCCGGGGTGAAGCGCCTTCGCATTTCCGAAGCGGGATATCAGCGACTTGTGGCGGGCATTCGTGCGAGCTTCCTGCGCGACAATGGCAAAGTTCAGCTTATACCCGGTGCTTCCTACAGCCTGACGGATGGATTTTTCGAGGCGAATGGCTGGTTCAATGCGCTGGCCGGCTGCAACACGTGGTCTGCCGCCATGCTGCGGCAAGCCGGCATTCGCACCGGCTGGTGGACACCGTTGCCGCCACTGTTGCGCTGGTCGGTAGCGCTGCACAATTGATCTTCCCGCGGTGCGACGTTTCGTTGATTTGACGTCTGGTAATCCGATTTTTATGCTGCACCGCAGCGCATCTTGCGCTAAAGAAACGGCAAAAGAATTCCGTGCGGATCGGTCCCAAGCGATCCGTGCAAAACGCCAGAAAATTGAAGACAGATCAGGAGACAAGACATGCTCGGCAAAAAAGTGCCCGCCGTTACCTTCCGCACGCGTGTTCGCGACGAGGCCGTTGGTGGCCCCAACCCTTTCCGTTGGCAGGACATGACCTCCGACGATTACTTCAAGGGCAAAAAGGTCGTTCTCTTCTCGTTGCCCGGCGCTTTCACGCCGACTTGCTCGACCTACCAGCTTCCCGATTTCGAAAAGCTCGCGGGCGAATTCCGCGCGCTCGGCGTCGATGAAATCTATTGCCTGTCGGTCAACGACGCCTTCGTGATGAATGCCTGGGCAAAGGGCCAGAACCTCGAAAACGTCAAGGTCATTCCTGACGGTTCGGGCGAGTTCACCCGCAAGATGGGCATGCTGGTCGCCAAGGACAATCTCGGTTTCGGCATGCGCTCCTGGCGTTACGCCGCCGTCATCAACGACGGTCTGGTGGAGCAGTGGTTTGAGGAAGAGGGCTATTGCGACAATAGCGATACCGACCCTTACGGCGTTTCCTCGCCGCAGAACATTCTGGAAAACCTGAAGAGCCGCGCTGCGGCCTGATTGCGGTTTGCTTTTTTTGACAAGGCCCGGCAGCGATGCCGGGCTTTTTCGTTTTCCGAGATGCGTTCGACCTGAAAACACGCCTTGAAATCGGCCGGGCTATCCGTCAACAATCGGAACCCCAAGACTGTTTCTGAATTGGATCATCCCATGCTGCGCGTCACGTCCTATCACCCCGCCGGAACTCCAGCCGACGAACCTTCAGGTTATGTCACTCTCGCGCATGACCAGCGGCATCTGCGCCGCAAACTTCTGCATTTGCAGAATGACGAGATGGTGATGTTGGATTTGAAGGAAGCCGTGCTGTTTGCCCATGGCGACCTGCTGGTGGTGGAGAACGGTGATCTGGTGGAGGTTCGCGCTGCGGACGAAAAGCTGTTCGAAATCAAGGCGAAGGACCGTCTTCACCTGATCGAGCTTGCCTGGCATCTGGGCAACCGGCACCTTTCGGCGCAGATCGAGGAGGAGCGTATTCTCATCCTGCGTGACCACGTGATCCGCGCGATGCTGGAAGGCCTTGGCGCAACAGTGCGTGATGTGGAAGAACCTTTCCAGCCGGCGCGCGGTGCTTACCACGCCCATGGCGGCCATTCCCACGGTCACGGGCACGGGCACGGGCACGGGCATGACCATGGTCACCATCACGACCATGGCTGAGGCATGAGCGAAGATCGCGGCGTTGCCGCGCTGCTGCGGCTCATGGCCTGGATGTCGCCGGCCTTTCCTGTCGGCGGCTTTTCCTACTCTGGCGGCCTTGAAAAGGCGGTCGAGGACCGGCGCGTCAGTGATGCCGCCGGTCTTTACGGCTGGGTGGAGGTGCTTCTGCGTTCCGGCAGTCTGTGGAACGATGCGGTATTTCTGGCTGATGCCTGGCGTAATGGAACGGACGCCGTCGCCCTGAGTGAAGCGGCGGATCTGGCTCGCGCGCTCGCCGGTTCTGCGGAGCGCAACCGCGAGACGGTGCTCCTCGGCGATGCCTTCGTTTCCGCCGCCGGCGCCTGGCCGAACGCGGTTCTTGAGCTGTTGCCGAAAGAGGTTCCTTATCCTGTTGCCATAGGTGCGGTGGCGGCAGGGCATGGCGTGCCGCTTCGGGAAACGGTTGCCGCATTCCTGCATGCCGGTGTTTCGCAGATCGTCTCCGCCGGTATCCGCCTCGGCGTCGCGGGGCAGAAGGATGGCGTTGCCATTCTCGCCGCAAGCGAGGCGTCGATTGGCGAAATGGCGGCACGGGCAGTGCAATCCACGCTCGACGATCTCGGCAGCGCAACTGTTATCGCCGACACCGCGACCATGCGGCACGAGATGCAGGGAACGCGGCTTTTCCGCTCCTGAATATCTCGCCGCAATGCAGCATTGCCGCCCTTGAAGCGGTCGTGCGAAGCGTTATGGTGGGACAACATCAAAGCATATTGAAGGGAACATGGTTGTGACATCGGGCATGAAATCGGGCAACGGTCCGCTGCGCGTCGGCATTGGCGGGCCGGTCGGTTCCGGCAAGACCGCGCTGACGGAAAAGCTTTGCAAGGCGATGAGCGCCGATTACTCCGTCGCCGTCGTTACCAACGATATCTACACCAAGGAGGATGCGGAAGCGCTGGTGCGCATGCAGGCGCTGCCGTCCGAGCGTATCGTTGGAGTGGAGACGGGCGGATGTCCGCATACCGCCATCCGTGAGGATGCGACGATCAATCTGCAGGCGATTGCCGGTCTCAATGCGCGCTTTCCCGATCTCGATGTTGTCTTCATCGAATCCGGTGGCGACAATCTTGCGGCGACTTTCTCGCCCGATCTTGCCGATATCACCATCTATGTGATCTCCGTCTGTCAGGGCGAGGAAATTCCGCGCAAGGGCGGGCCGGGCATCACCCGCTCGGACCTGCTGGTCATCAACAAGAAAGACCTTGCCCCTTACGTCGGCGCTGATCTGACGGTGATGGACAGTGACGCCACCCGCATGCGCAATGCCATGCCTTTCGTCTTTACCGACATGAAGCGCGGCGAGGGTGTCGATCGCATCGTCGGTTTCCTGAAAGAGCAGGGCGGTCTCTGAGACATGACCACGCCCCTCCGTTTTGGTTCCTATGACGTTTCCCGCTTTGTCGATGGTGTCTACAAGGCGCCTGTCGGCCACCTGATCCACCGGCAGGGCGCGGATGCGCTGGCGGCGGCGCTTGCCGGGCATGAGGGCGAAACGGTGGATATGGACGTCAACTGTTTTGTGCTGTCAGGGCCTGATGGTATTTCGCTGATAGACACCGGTTGCGGCACGGCCTGGGGGCCGACCTACGGCCATGCCCGTGCGGGGATGATTGCCGCTGGGATCCAGCCTGATGATGTCAGCCGTGTTATCCTCACCCATATTCACGGCGACCATGCGCTGGGACTTATCGAAGGCGACCAGCCTTATTTTCCCAATGCGGACATATGGGTGCCCGAGGCCGATCTTGCCTTTTTCACCAGCGAGGATGCACGCAAGAGATTGCCGCCTGCGAGGCAGGGCGCCTTCGATATTGCCGCCCGGCTGCTCGACATTTGTGGTGCCATGCTGCGGCCAATCCCAACTGGCAGGATTGCCGAGGGTATGGAAGCCATCGCCATGCCCGGCCATACGCCTGGCCATACCGGCTATCTCATCGGTAACGGCGATGACCGGCTGTTATTGTGGGGCGATGTGCTGCATGTGAGCGCGTTGCAGGCGGACGATCCGGGTATCGGTTTCGTCTATGATATCGATTCCGAAACCGCATACTCGACACGTCTCGATGCGCTGACCCAGGTTGCCGATCACGGCTGGCTGGTTTCCGGCGGCCATCTTGGCGGGTTTTTCCGCGTCGAGCGAGAGGGCGATCGCTTCCGCTTCGTGCCGCAGCCGGTCTGATATCCTGCTCGACAAAAAATTAGAGGACGGGATACCCGTAGGCGTCCCGTCCTCTTCCTCTCCCCGGTACTTCTTCAAATCTGCTTCAGCGCCGCGACATCATTGACCTGCACGATGCGGCCGCGAACGGTGACGCCCGCCTTTTTCAGTGCGGAGAAAGCGCGCGACAGCGCTTCCGGCGCAAGGCCGAGCTTGCCGGCGAGCAGGCTTTTCTGGAACGGCAGACGCAGCGAAAAGGACGTAGCGTCGCGCGGCCCCTGATTGATCAGGTAATGGGCAACGCGTTGCGGCGCGGTTTGCAGCCGGTCGTTGGCAATGCAATCCATGGTGCCGAGCAGGCTGTTGGAGAGGCAGCGCATCACGGCCTTGGCGATTGCCGGTTCCTGATCCACAAGGCTGCGGATTCTTGCCAGTTCGAAACGCGCCACGGTGCAGCTTTCCGCCGCCTGCGCGCTGTAACGATAGCTGTCGCTGCCGAAGATCAGGCATTCGTTGAAGGTATCGCCCGGACCGCTGACACGCACATCCGCCTCGCGCCCGTGCCTGTCCAGCCGGTAAAGGCGGACATAGCCCGACAGTACACAGTAGAAATATTGCGCTGCCTCGCCTTCCTTGAAGAGTACATGGCGGGCATTGAGATTGGTGACGGTTGCCGCCTCCATCAGTTTCAACGCCGCCGCTTCATCCGCAATCCCTATCAGGGGCACGCGCAGCAGAATGTTCCTGTCCCTGTTGCTCAGCTTTACGGTCTTGTTCACGTCCATCCGGCTCCCGCTCAAACCTTTTGCCGGGTTGTCCGAAGCGATACGAAACCGGGGATGTTCCTTTTCCCTCACGCCTATCTGAAAAGAGCTCATCGCATTATCCTTCGACCGGCAATTCCCGATGCGAGGGAGATTAGCAGTTCACCTGAAAAGCGAATTGATTTCGATCAAATGGGTTTGGCGTTGTTGTGCGGGGAGCAGGGAAATGTGGAGCGAGTGGGTGCGGCCTATCTCTTCTCCCCGGCGTGGATAAGAAGCTAGCCGCAACGCAGTCGCGACCAAGCAAACGCACCACAAAAGGAAACGCCGGGCACTGGACCCGGCGTTTCAACTTTCACTCGGCAGCGAGCGGCGGCAACCGCAATATATTGCTGCCCTTGTCACCGGATTTTTCACCGGAGCCTTTTTCCATGCCGGCAACGCGCGCTTCCAGCGAGGAGAGCGCCAGGCTGTTTTCGCGGGCGATCTCCGAGAGTTTTTCGTTGGAGAGCGACTCTTCCTCCTCTTCCTTCTTGCCGACGAAGCGGCCGAAGAGGTGGGCGAGCAGGCGCGACAGGTCATCCATGATCAGGAAGAAGGCGGGGACCACGATCAGGGACAGCACCGTGGAGACGATGATGCCACCGATCACCGCAATCGCCATCGGCGCGCGGAAGGAGCCGCCTTCGCCGACGCCAAGTGCCGAGGGCAACATGCCCGCCGACATGGCGATGGAGGTCATGATGATCGGGCGGGCGCGCTTGCGGCCGGCCTCGACCATGGCATGCACCCGTTCCATGCCGTGCCGGCGCATTTCAATGGCGAAGTCCACCAGAAGGATGGCGTTTTTCGTCACGATACCCATCAGCATCAGAATGCCGATGAGAACGGGCATGGAAAGCGCGTTCTGCGTGATGATGAGCGCCACGGCCACGCCGCCAATGGCGAGTGGCAGCGAGAACAGGATGGTGAAGGGCTGGATGATATCCTTGAACAGAAGGATAAGCACCACCAGCACCAGAAGCAGGCCGAGCAGCATGGCGTTGACGAAGCCCTGCTGCATTTCGCCCTGCACCTTGGCATCACCGCTTTCGGCAAGGCGAACGCTTGCCGGCAGTTCGGTTTCCGAAACGATCCGCTTGAACTCCGCCGTCGATGTATCGAGCGCTGTGCCGAACGGTACATCGGAGCCGATGGAGACGACGCGGTTGCGGTCGTTGCGCTTGATCGAGCTCGGTCCTTCCGAATAGTCGATATCGGCAACACTATAGAGCGGCACCAGTGAACCGGATGCGGTCTTGACCTTCAGCGCGCGGATGGTGGCGAGGTCACGGCGGGTATCGATGGATGCCTGCACGCGGATCGGGATCTGCCGGTCGTCCAGCGAGATTTTCGTCAACTGTGCGTCGATGTCACCGATGGTGGCGACACGCACCGTCTGCGAAATCTGCTGCGGCGTGATTCCGAGGCGGGCGATCTCGTCCTTGCGCGGGCGGATTTGCAGTTCAGGACGGGGAAGCGCTCCCTCCGAGCTGACATTGGCAAGGATGGGCGAGGCGCGCAGGCGGCTTTCGAGAATGCCGACGGCGTCGTTCAGATCCTTCTCGTTGGACGAGAGGAAGTTGAAGCTCAGTTCGCGTTCCGCGCGGTCGTTCAGCTTGATGATGCGTACATCCGGAATGCTGTGGACCTTGGCGAAGATATCCCGCTCCACATCCCACTGCGGACGGACACGGCCCTTTTCCTCGATCTTCGGAAGATATTGGCCGACAAGCGGAAGCGAGCCGAGACCCTTGTTGACAAGGGTTTTCAGCAGCGAATGGTCGATATGCTGGAGAATGACGTTGACGGTGGCGCGGCGAAGCTCCAGATCGCCCTTGGGCGAGGCGCCGCCGAGGATGAAGACGCTTTCCACACCGTTGATATCGCGGATGGCGTGGAAGATTTCGGTCGTCGTCCGGTCTGTCTCGTCCAGCGTCGCATTCGGCGGCAGTTCCACCGAAAGCGTTACGCGCGAGGCGTCGTCCGGCGGCAGGAAGCTGCCCGGCACCTGGCTTAGAAGCATGACGGAAGCAATGAGGAAGCCGATGGCGCCGACCAGCGTCAGGTAACGCGCCCACCATTTGGAGGTGGTGGCGGAAACCATGCGCGTATAGGCTTTCATCAGCCAGCCGTCATTGTCGGCATGGTCATCCATCGCGTCTTCGGCGCGCATCAGATAGGCGGCCATCAAGGGCGTGATGAGACGGGCGACCGCCAGCGAGAAGAACACCGAGAAGGCGACCGTCAGACCGAACTGGATGAAGTACTGGCCGGGAATGCCGGGCATGAACGACACGGGTACGAAGACGGCGATGATGGTGAAGCTGGTGGCGATGACGGCAAGGCCGATTTCGTCTGCGGCTTCCAGCGAGGCGCGATACGGCGTCTTGCCCATCTTGATGTGGCGGGCGATGTTCTCGATTTCCACGATGGCGTCGTCCACGAGAATACCCGTGGCGAGCGTCAATGCGAGGAAGCTGACGAGGTTGAGCGAGAAGCCCATGATGTCCATGATCCAGAATGTCGGGATCGCGGAGAGCGGCAGGGCCACGGCGGCAATCAGGGTAGCGCGCCAGTTCCTGAGGAACAGCAGAACCACGATGACGGCGAGGACCGCGCCTTCGATCAGCGTATCGAGCGCTGCCGTATAGTTGCCGTAGGTGAAGTAGACGGCGTCATCGACCATCTGGATCGCGACGTCGGGATGGTCCTTGCGGACCTGATCGAGGCTTTCGGCCACGGTTTTGGCGACCGAAACCTCGCTGGCGCCCTTGGAGCGGAACACCGCAAAGGTAACGGCGGGGTTGCCGTTGAAGCGCGAGAAGGACTTCTGCTCCTCATAGGTGTCCGTGACTGTGCCGAGTTCGGCGAGCTTTACGAAACGGCCATTGGAGAGCGCGATGGTGGTGTTGGCAAGCTGGGTGACGTCGCGGGTGTCGCCGAGCGTGCGGATCGTCTGTTCGTTGCCGCCAACCTGGCCGCGGCCGGAGCCGAGGTCGATATTGGTGCCGCGCAGCTGGCCGTTCACTTCGCTTGCGGTGATGCCGTAGGCGTCGAGCTTTTCGGGGCTGAGCGAAACGCGCACTTCGCGGTCGGCGCCGCCATAACGGTCGACCTTGCCGATGCCGGACTTGCCCTGCAGCGAACGCTTGATGGTGTCATCCACGAACCAGGACAGTTCTTCCAGCGTCATGTTCGGCGAGGAGACGGCAAAGGTCTGGATTGCCTGGCCTTCCACGTCGATCTTGCTGACAACAGGCACTTCGATGTCGGATGGCAGATCGCTGCGGATCTTGTCGATAGCGTCCTTGACGTCCTGAACCGCCTCTTCCGTTGGCTTTTCGATGCGGAAGACGACGGTTGTCAGGGATTGTCCGTCGGTGACGGTCGACTGGATTTCGTCGACGCCGCTAATGGCGGCGACAGCGTCTTCGATCTCCTTCGTCACCTGCATTTCCAGCTCGGACGGCGAAGCGCCGCTCTGGGTCACGGTGACGGCAACGACGGGAACGTCGATATTCGGAAAACGGGTTATCGGCAGGGCGTTGAAGGCCTGGATGCCGAGGAACATCAAAAGCGCGAAGCCGAGAAGCGGCGCAATCGGGTTACGGATTGACCATGCGGAGAAGTTCATTTCATTCCCTCAGTCAGTTGGACGCAGCCGTCTGGGCTTCCACCGGTCTTATCCGGTCACCATCACGCACGAATGCTCCAGCTTTCTCGACAACCTTGTCACCAGCGGCAAGTCCTCTGACAATCTCGATGAAACCGCTGTCTTCAATGCCGGTCTCGATCTTCACCTGCTTGACGATGTCGCCTTCCACCTTGCGGGTGGTCGAGCCTTCACGCCCGGAGGTGACGGCCGAAAGCGGCAGGGCAAGCGCGTTCGTCTCTTTTACGATGATCTCCGCGCTGGCATACATGCCCGACCGTGCCGGGCTGTCCGTCGGCAGCACAACATGCACGGAACCAAGGCGCGTGGCCGGGTCGACGGTCGGCGAAACGAGACGCACCTTGCCCTCAATTTTTTTGGCTCCGCCGGCAACCGTCAAGAAAGCTTTCTGGCCGGCCTTCACCCGCTGGATGTCGGTCTCGGAAAGATCGGCGACAAGCTCGATCGCGCCGTCCTTGATGATCGTGAAAAGCGGGTTTCCGGCGCCGCTGGCGATGGCGCCGACCTTGGCATTCTTGGCGGAAACAATGCCGGTGACGGGGGTTTTCACACCCGTGCGCGTCAGTTTCAGATTGATGTCGTCAATCTGCGCGTCCACGACCTTGATGTCTGCCTCTCCGGCTGAAACGGTCTGCTTGGCGGCATCAAGGCGTGCCTGCGCAACCTGGGCAGCGGCCTCGGTTTTTTCCGTCTCGGAGACGGAACCGGAACCGCTCTGGCCGAGCTTGGCGGCGCGATCGCGCTGGCGAAGGGCATCGGCCTTGTTGGCCTCAGCCTCCAGAACCTGCGCCTTGGATTGCGCAACGGCGGCCTGCGCCTTGGCCCTGTTGGCCTCAAGCTGGCTTTTTTGCAGGAGAAGACTGTCCGAGGAAAGCACGGCCAGAACCGCATTCGCCTCGACCCTGTCGCCGATATCGACGTTCAGTTCGTCGATCGACAGGCCGTCGACCAGCGGCTGTACATAAATTTCGTCCACGGGCCTGATGGTGCCGGTGGCGATGATGCGGTCCACGAGATCGCGTGTTGCGGCGTGTGCGACGATGATGGAAGGCAGGTTCTGCTGTTTGACCGGTTCCTGCACTTCTCCCTCGGCCACGGCCGAAAATGGCAGGGCCGTTGCGGAAAGAAGAAGGAAAACAAAGCGGTTAAACGTGACTTTATGCTGCATGTGTCTTGGCTCGCGCAATATTCGATCGCATGTCCTTCAGCCTGAAGGCGTGTTTTAAAAGGTCATGCGGCAACGAATGTGAAACAAGGGATCACAATACTTCCTTCTCGATCCTCCCGATTCAAACGCCCCTCAACGCGAATCTTAAGCACCTTTGCCTCGTGCTTTTTTACAAGATCAAATTCGGCAGTCTTGTTGGCGGGGACTCTAATTGTTGTTGCTATACAAATCAATCCGCATAGCCTCGAGGGTTGATATACATTTTTGTATATGGCCGAGTGTTGTAATTCATCAAACGGGTCACCAGCGCGCAAAAAAACGCGCGGCGATGGCCGCGCGTTTCCATGTTTTCGGCTTCGACGTGACTATTTCAGCGCCGCATCGGTGATTTCAGTGGTGTAGGCGCCTGTCGGCTCCTTGGTGATGACGGGATCGGAACCGCCGCCGAGCAGCGTCTTGACGGTGCGCTCGTAATCCGCCTTGTCCAGCGCGCCCTTCGAGCCGGCGGTCAGCTTGGCGACTTCGCCCATCATGCGCTTCTGGTGCTTTTCGGTCTGGGCGCCGGAGGCGTCATTTTCAAGAACGATACCTGCTGCATCGTCAGGGTGTTCTTCCGCCCACTTCCAGCCCTTCATGGAAGCGCGGACGAATTTGACCATGTCTTGCTTGAACTTGGCGTCCTTCAGCTTGTCTTCGAGAACGTAGAGCCCGTCCTCCAGCGTTGCCACGCCTTCGTCCTCATATTTGAAGGTGACGAGTTCCTCCGGCTTGATGCCGGCATCAATGACCTGCCAGTATTCATTATAGGTCATGGTGGAAATGCATGCGGCCTGCTTTTGCAGCAGCGGATCGACGTTGAAACCCTGCTTGAGGACGGTGACGCCATCCGCGCCGCCGGTGGTCGGAATTTTCAGGTGCGCCATCCACGAGAGGAACGGATATTCATTGCCGAAGAACCAGACGCCGAGCGTCTTGCCCTTGAAATCTTCCGGCTTGGTAATGCCGGTTTCCTTGAGGCAGGTCAGCATCATGCCTGACGTTTTGAACGGCTGGGCGATGTTGACGAGCGGCACGCCCTTTTCGCGGGTGGCGAGTGCCGATGGCATCCAGTCGACGATCACATCCGCGCCACCGCCGGCCAGAACCTGCGCAGGCGCAATATCCGGTCCGCCCGGCTTGATATCGACATCGAGGCCTTCGGCTTCATAAAAGCCCTTGTCCTTGGCGACGTAATAACCGGCGAACTGCGCCTGGGTGACCCATTTCAGCTGCAGGGTGATCTTGTCGGCGGCCTGAGCCTCAAATGCGCTCAGAAGTGACGCGCCGGCAAGAAGCATGGAGGCAAGTTTCATTTTCATCGCTGTTCCCTTTTTCGTTATTTACGTTCGTCCCCCACGGACGGACGGATGCCAGAAGGTGACGGCGCGCTCGATGAGCGCCACCAGACCGTAAAATCCTGAGCCTGCGAGCGCCGCCACGGCAATTTCTGCCCAGACCATATCGACATTGCTGCGGCCCATTTCCGCCGAGATGCGAAAACCCATGCCGACGATGGGCGTGCCGAAGAATTCCGCGACGATGGCGCCGATCAGCGCCAGTGTGGAATTGATCTTCAGGGCGTTGAAGATGAAGGGCCAGGCGGCGGGCAGGCGCAGTTTCAGCAATGTCTGCCCCCAGCCTGCGGCATAGGTGCGCATCAGGTCGCGTTCCATGTGGCTGGAGGCAGCAAGCCCTTGAACCGTGTTCACCAGCATCGGGAAAAACGTCATGATGACGACGACAGCCACTTTCGACTGCCAGTCGAAGCCGAACCACATGACCATGATCGGCGCGATGCCGACCACTGGCAAAGCGGAGACGAAATTGCCGATGGGCAGCAGCCCGCGCTGGAGGAAGGGTGAACGATCGATGAGGATGGCGACGATGAAACCGAGGCCGCAGCCGAGCACATAACCTGTCAGCACCGATTTGAGGAAGGTCTGGCGGAAATCCGCCCAGAGGATCGGTAGCGAGCCGAGAAGGCGGGCGAGGATGGCGCTCGGGGCAGGCAGCAAGATGGGGGGGACGGAGAAGCCGCGCACCACACCTTCCCAAAGCGCGAGAATAGCCAGCCCGAAGAGAAGCGGTACTGCCATGCGGCTCATTTGCTTTGCCAACTGTGATGCGAAGATGTGGCGCACCAGCCATTCGTTGCAGGCCCAGGTGGCAAGCCAGAACAGGATTGCGCCAATAAACCAGACGGGATTTGTCATGGCCGCGCTCCCATTCTCTTGAGGACGGCTGCGTGAGCGATGCCGATGATCGAGACCAGAATGGCGGCCACACCGGCGGCCATGAACAGCGCTGCCCATATCTGCACGGTCTGGCCGTAATAGGAGCCGGAGAGCAGACGCGCGCCGAGACCGGCGACAGCGCCCGTTGGCAATTCGCCGACGATGGCCCCGACCAGCGCAATCGCGATGGCGATCTTCAGCGAGGTGAAGAGATAGGGCAGGGCAGACGGCCAGCGCAGCTTCCAGAAGATTTGTGCGGGCGAGGCATTATAGGTGTGCATCAGGTCCAGCTGGATGGTTTCGGGGCTTCTGAGGCCCTTCACCATGCCGACGACAATCGGGAAGAACGAGAGATAGGTGGAAATCAGCGCCTTGGGCAACAGCCCGGAAATGCCGATGGAATTCAGGACGACGATGATCATCGGCGCGACGGCAAGGATTGGAATGGTCTGGCTGGCGATGATCCACGGCATGACCGAGCGGTCCATGGCGCGATTGTGGATGATGGCGACGGCAAGCAGGATGCCGAGCACCGCGCCGATGGCGAAACCGAGGAGCGTGGCCGAAAGCGTGACGCCCGCGTGATAAACGAGGCTGCGCTTGGAGGTGATCGCCTTGTTGACGGTGGTGTCCCACAGTTCCGCGATGATCTGGTGCGGCGCGGGGAGAACCGGGCGCTCCTGTGCGAAGGTTTGCGGCAGAAGCTCCATGAAGCTCGGCGTCTGGCCGGCGCGGTTTGCCTGATCGCGGACGAAGGGCATGTTGAGGTAGATGACGGAAAGGTGCCAGACGATGAGGATGGCGAGGAGGACGGTGAGGATGGGGAGGACGCGGTGGCGGAGGAGGGTCATTGCGGTGCCCTCGGTTGATGGGGGGTAATGCTGGCGATGACGTCACCCCTCATAGCTATGCCCCGCCTTCAGCCCCTCACGCACGCGATGCGCAATTGCCAGAAATTCCGGCGTCTCCCTGATCTCAAGCGGCCTTTCCCTTGGCAGCGTGGATTCGATGATATCCGTTACCCGGCCGGGCCGTGGTGACATCACGACGATCTTGGTCGAGAGATAAACGGCTTCCGGGATGGAGTGGGTGACGAAGCAGATGGTCTTGCCGGTCGTATCCCACAGTTTCAGCAGCTGTTCGTTCAGATGGTCGCGGACGATCTCGTCCAGCGCGCCGAAGGGTTCGTCCATCAACAGCAGGTCGGCATCGAAGGCGAGCGCGCGGGCGATGGAGGCGCGCTGCTGCATGCCGCCGGAAAGCTGCCATGGGTATTTCTTGCTGAAACCGCTGAGATTGACGAGATCGAGCGTGCGGTCGATGCGCTCCCTCTGTTCGGCCTTCGTATAGCCCATGATTTCGAGCGGCAGCGCAATGTTCTTTTCGATGGTCCGCCAGGGATAGAGTGCGGCGGCCTGAAAGACATAGCCGTACGACCGGTCCTTGCGGGCGTTTTCCGGCGTGGTGCCATTGACGGTGATATCGCCGGATGTGTGCTTTTCGAGATCGGCAATCACCCGCAGGAACGTGGTCTTACCGCAGCCGGAAGGGCCGATGAAGGAGACGAACTCGCCCTTGCCCACTTCCAGATCGACATTGGAAAGCGCGTGCACCGGGCCATCGCCGGTTTCGAAGGTGAGGCCGAGATTTCTGGCGGAAACGACGGAATAGGACGAGGCTTGGTTCATCGTGGCTTGTTTCCACTTTCCGTCAGGGCTGCGCGTGCCAGCGGCAGCATACGTGTTTCCGTGAGTTTGGCGATCGGCAGATTGGAGGCCGCATCCAGATCGAGCCAGCGCACCTCCTCTATCTCGGCCTGTGGGGTAACTTCGATATTCAGTTGGGCGACGAAGGCATGGGCCACGACCTCCGCCCCTGTCTCATTGGCGGCCTCCTCCCGAAAGATGCCCTCATATCGCGCGGCATTTTCAGGAAGCGTGAGGCCGATTTCCTCGGCAAGTTCACGGTGAAGCGCCTGCTCAGGCGTTTCACCCGGATCGATCTTGCCGCCCGGCTGCATGAATTGCGTGGTGCCGCGCTTGCGCACGACAAGCATTTGCCGCCGCGCATTCAGGAGAACGGCGGCAGCGATGACGATTTCGCGTTTCGGATCGGTGCTCAAGGTCATACACCCGATGCCGGTATACCGCTGCGTTCCACCTTGCGTGGCGCGACGAGCTCTTTCCATGTGGACAGCGCCTTGCTGACGGCGGGATAGGGATCCCGGGCGACGAACGTGCCGTGACCTTCCTGCGTCTTGACCGTGCTTTCCTCGATGCTGACGATGCCGCGCGACAGGGTGAAGCGCGGCAGGCCCTTGACCTTCTGTCCTTCGAACACGTTGTAATCTATGGCCGATTGCTGGTTTTCCGCGCGGATGGTCTTTTCCCGCGCCGGGTCCCAGACGACGAGATCGGCATCGCTGCCGATGAGGATCGCGCCCTTTTTCGGATAGATGTTGAGGATTTTCGCAATGTTGGTGGAGGTGACGGCGACGAATTCGTTTATCGTCAGCCGGCCGGTCGCCACGCCATGGGTCCAGAGCAGCGGCAGGCGATCTTCCAGCCCGCCGGTGCCATTGGGGATCTTGCGGAAGTCACCGAGGCCGAAGCGCTTCTGGTCGGTGGTGAAGGCGCAATGGTCGGTCGCCACGCATTGTAGCGAGCCGGAGGCGAGACCCGCCCAGAGGCTATCCTGATGCTGGCGGTTGCGGAAGGGTGGCGACATGACCCGGCGGGCAGCATGGTCCCAGTCGGCATTGGCGTATTCGCTTTCATCGAGGATCAGGTGCTGGATCAGCGGTTCGCCATAAACGCGCATGCCGTTCTGACGCGCACGGCGGATGGCTTCATGTGCCTGCTCGCAGGATGTATGAACGACATAAAGCGGCGCACCGGCCATATCGGCGATGATGATGGCGCGGTTGGTCGCTTCGCCTTCGACGGAGGGCGGCCGGGAATAGGCATGCGCTTCCGGACCGACATTGCCTTCCGCCATCAGCTTTTCCTGCATCTGCGCGACGATATCGCCGTTTTCCGCATGAACGAAGGGAATGGCGCCAAGCTCGGCGCAACGCGAGAAGGAGGCGAACATCTCGTCGTCATTCACCATCAACGCGCCCTTGTAGGCCATGAAGTGCTTGAACGAATTGATGCCCTTTTCCTGAACCACAGTCTTCATCTCGTTGAAGACCTGCTCGCCCCACCAGGTAACGGCCATGTGGAAGGAATAATCGCAGTTGGCTCGCGTTGCCTTGTTGTCCCATCTTTGCAGGGCATCGAGCAGCGACTGGCCGGGATCGGGCAGACAAAAATCCACCACCATGGTCGTGCCGCCGGCAAGGGCGGCACGCGTGCCACTCTCGAAATCATCGGCGGAATATGTGCCCATGAAGGGCATTTCCAGATGCACATGCGGATCGATGCCGCCGGGCATGACGTAACATCCCGTGGCATCGAGCACTGTGCCGCCGGTCAGATCGGGTCCGATCTCTGTGATCTTGCCGCCTTCGATTTTAACATCGGCCTTGTAGGTCAGGTCGGCGGTGACGATGGTGCCGTTCTTGATAATGGTGGCGGTCATTGCACGATCTCCGCAGTTTCCAGCACCGCATGCAGCAGCACGTCGCAGCCCGCGGCGGCCCATTCGGAGGAGATGTCTTCGGCTTCATTGTGGGAAAGACCGTCCACGCAGGGGCAGAAGATCATGGTGGAGGGGGCAACCCTTGCCGTCCAGCAAGCATCATGGCCAGCGCCGGAAATGATGTCCATATGGCTGTAGCCCAGCTTTTCGGCAGCAGCGCGCACGCGGCCCACCAGCACCGGATCGAAGGTGACGGGATCGAAATGGCCGATGGCCTCGATTGAGCAGCCGACGCCGAGTTCTTCGGCGATAACGGGCACCTCGCGTTCGAAAATGGCGCGCATGTTGTCGAGTTTCGCCTGCGAGGGGGTTCTGAGGTCGATGGTGAAAACCACCTTGCCGGGCAGCACATTGCGGGAATTGGGCGTGAAGATCATCTGGCCGACGCCGGCGACGGCGCCCGGCTGGTGGGCCATCGCCACTTCCTGCACCTTTTCGAGGATGCGGGCGGCGGCGAGGCCAGCATTGACGCGCATGGCCATCGGCGTCGAGCCGGTATGCGCCTCCTTGCCTGTCAGCGTCACTTCCAGCCACCACAGGCCCTGACCATGGGTAACGACGCCGATCTGCTTGCCTTCCGCCTCGAGGATAGGCCCCTGTTCGATATGATATTCGAAATAGGCGTGCATCTTGCGGGCGCCCACCTCTTCCTCACCCAGCCAGCCGATGCGCTTCAGCTCGTCGCCATAGGTCTTGCCGTCGGTATCGGTGCGGCTATAGGCGTAATCGAGATCGTGAATGCCGGCGAAGACGCCGGAAGCCAGCATGGCCGGGGCAAAGCGCGCGCCTTCCTCATTGGACCAGTTGGTGACAACAACGGGGTGTTTCGTCTTTATGTTGAGATCGTTCAGGCTTCGCACGACTTCCAGTCCAGCCAGCACACCGAGAACGCCATCGAACTTGCCGCCGGTTGGCTGGGTGTCGAGATGGCTGCCGATATAGACCGGCAGTGCATCCGGGTCCTCGCCGGGGCGTGTGGCGAACATCGTGCCCATCTTGTCGACGCCCATCGTGAGGCCGGCCGCTTCGCACCAGCGCTTGAACAGGCTGCGGCCTTCAGCATCTTCATCCGTCAGCGTGCGGCGATTATTGCCGCCGGCAATGCCGGGGCCGATTTTCGCCATGTCCATCAGACTGTCCCACAGACGGTCGCCATTGACCGTCAAGTTCTTACCCGCTGCCATGAAGTGTCGTCCTCACCTGTTTTGTTTTTATCGAAGCAAAGCTTGTGCCGTTCCCGTTTTTGCCGGTTAAGATAACAGCCATTGCCTTGTGATGGCGATGGTGGATAAATTGACCGGCTGGTAAACATTGCAAATTCGCCATGACGTCAGCAAGGGATTTTCGTGACGAATCGCACTAATTTTGCCTAAACTGTACGCGGCGATTATTTTTTAAGCATACTGTAGCGGCAATTGCATCGAAAAGAAACACAGAGAGCAGAGTATGGCCATACCGCGCGCAGCGAAAACACAGAAGCGGACCCGCATTCAGGAAGAAAAGCAGGAAGCGATTCTTGAGGCCGCGCTGAGTGTGTTTTCCACCAACGGCTTTCGCGGTTCAACCATCGACCAGATTGCCGAGGCGGCCGGCATGTCGAAACCGAACGTACTTTATTATTTCCGCACCAAGGAGGCGATGCATCGCGCGTTGATCGAGCGGGTGCTGGATACCTGGCTGGATCCGCTCAGGGCTTTCGATGCCGAGGGCAATCCTGAAAGCGAAATCCGCTCCTATATTCGCCGCAAACTGGAAATGTCGCGCGATTTTCCGCGCGAGAGCCGCCTGTTTGCCAATGAAATTCTGCAGGGCGCGCCCCATATCGAGGATGAGCTGAAGGGTCCGCTGAAGCAACTGGTGGATGAAAAGGCGGAGGTAATCCGCGTCTGGATCAAGGCCGGAAGGATGGCGAAATGCGATCCCTATCACCTGATTTTCTCGATCTGGTCGACCACGCAGCACTATGCGGATTTCGACGTGCAGGTGCGGGCCGTGCTGGGCGACAAGAACGGTGGCGAAGGCCGGTTTGAGGATGCAGCCCGGCACCTGGAGCAGCTTTTCATGGGCGGATTGAAGATCAACAACTGATCTGGTGAGGTTATCGCGAATATGTGATCGATTCTTTATGTCAAAACATGAGGAAAATTATCACCTTTATACTTTACTCCAAAACTCATCTTTATTATGGTGCCGGCATCCCGAACGTCGGGGCATGAAAAAATCAACCGGCAGGTGAGGGAATGGCACGCAAGGAAAAGAAGAAAGCCGAACGCGGCGGCAAGCAGGGCAAGGGCGCGCCTCAACCTGAAAAGGATGTGGCCGAACAGCAGCTTTCCGGTCCGAAGAGCTTTCTTTATGTTGGCGGCCGTGACTGTCAGGTTGCCCATCTTCGCCAGATCGCCAGCAATTTCGGCGCCGAGCTTATCCATCACGATGGCGGATTGCGTGAGGCGGTCTCGCGTATCGACACTGTTCTTCCCTCCGTCGACTGCGTTTTCTGCCCGATCGACTGTATCAGCCACGATGCGTGTCTGCGGGTGAAGTCCGGTTGCAAGAAATTCGGCAAGACGTTCATTCCGCTGCGCAATGGCAGCAAATCCAGTCTGGAGCGGGCGCTGCAGACGATGAATGAACGGACCTTAAACGATGAGCGACGAGCGCAATAATTTCAAGGATGCAGAGCAGGCGGTGGCTGAGGCCTGCCACGTGGAGCTGCACAAGATGGCCGATCAGGGCGCCGATCCGGCCCTGAGGGAGATGTATGAAGTCGTCGGCGAACGCGAGCGGCGCAACCGCGCCGCAGCTGACGGCGGCAATGTGCTGGCTTTTCCCTATCTGCGCACCCGCCAGCCGGGCGAAAAGCCGTTCTTCGAGATCGGTGACGCGGCTCAACGTGGCGGCAACATCCTGTCGTTTCGCTGGAAACGGCGTTGATGCCGATTTAGCCCCTCGGCTTCAAAAATGCACCGGCGCAAAGCACCAGCCATCCCGCGATCATGCCGAGGCCACCCAAGGGGGCCGCGTAGGGAAACAGGCTGTGACCGGAAAAATGTCTGGTGACGAGATCACCAACAAAAACCGCCGTGCCGAAGCCAAGAATCAGCCCTGCCGGAATGGCGGTTCTGATGCGGTCCGCGCCGATATGCAGTGCCACAAGCACAGGCGCATGGGCGAGCGCCATGGTCGAGGCGTTGCCAAGCATATAGGTTTCGCCGGTATGGGTGGCGGCGGCGGCAAGCATGACGCCGGCAGCACCCAAAAGGCTGCCCAGCAGCAAAATCAAGGCGCGCAATCTTTCCGTCGTCATGGGTTATTCGCTTCCTGATTTTGCATGTGGAAGGCCAGCCGCTCCACCGGTCCCCAGATGATGTCCCGGAGCTTTGCGTTCTCGATGGTCTCGTCCATCGCGCGGCGAAAGCAGAGCAGCCATTCGTCCCGCTCGGCGGGTCCGATAGGGGCCACGAAATGACGCCTGCGCAACATCGGGTGGCCGTGTTTTTCGACATAGACCGGCGGTCCGCCAAGATATCCGGTCAGATAATCGTAGAACTTGCTTTCGCTGCCGGAAAGATCGGCTGGATGGATGGCGCGGCAATGCGCCGCCTCTGGCAGGGTGTCCATCAATTCGTAGAAGCGCCGGGTCAGTGCTCTGACTGTGGCATCGCCGCCGATCGCTTCATAAAGGGTAATGGTCTCGCCGCTCACATCCCGCCTCCTTGAACCCTGCGGCCCTTATCGCTTTCCGGAGCGGGAAGAGCAACAGGCAAAGACGGGATGCGACATTTGCGACACTGGGACATTCATGGTGGCCGTCCGCTTCAAGCGTTCAGCGCCATCCACTCATCCAAAGTTGCGGATGAGATCGAGGCCCTTGTTGAGCAGCGTTTCGGCTTCGTCCTGATTGGCAGCCTCGACGTAGCAGCGCATTTCCGGAGCATTGCCGGAAGGGCGGAAATGGATGGTGCTGCCGTCTGTCAGCGCCACGCGCAGGCCGTCAATGTCGCTCAGCGCCTTGACCGTGCCCACGGGGGCGAGGAAGGTTTCGAGATTATCCCGCGAGGCGCGCAGATGCGTCATCAGGGCAGCGCTCTTTTCCTGTGCGAAGTTTTCCAGACGATCGGCAGCCGCGACCGGCAGGTTATAGGCGGCGGCAATCTGCGATAGCGGCTTTTTCTGCTCGGCGGAGAGAAGCAATACGGCGAGGATGGGCAGGAAGCTGTCCCGCGTCGGCAGCGGCGATAGCGGTTTGCCGTTCAATGTGAAGGTGGAGGCCGTCAGAAGGCCGCCATTGGCCTCGAAACCCATGACGCCGTTGTTTCCTTCGGCAAGGGCCTGCACCATGCCGGCGATCACGAAAGGCGAACCGACCCTGGTGCGGATGACCTTGAACGAACCGCTCGCCTCAATGCCGGAATTGGAGGTGACGGGGGTGACGACCACGCCGGCATCGAGAAAATTCGCCGTAATCAATCCGATCAGGTCGCCGCGCAGCGGCACGCCGTTTTCATCGGCAAGCAGGGGCCGGTCGCCGTCACCATCGGCGGAAACGATGGCATCGAGGCCGTGTTCCGGCGTCCATTTTTTGAGAAGCTCCAGCGTTTCAGGGGAGACCGCCTCGGTATCGACCGGAATGAAGGTCTCGGAACGGCCGAGCGACACGACATCGGCGCCATAGTGGGCGAGAACATCGACGAAGAGATCGCGCGCCACCGTGCTGTGCTGGTAAACGCCGATCTTCAGGCCCGACAGCGCCTTTTCCGGCAGGAGTGCGGCATTGCGCTCATAAAAGAGCTCGGCTGCAATTGCGGAATGGTCGTCCGCCGGTGCGGCCTCGTCGTTAATCCCTTCAGCCTCGACTTCGGCTGCGAGTGCGGCGATCGCCGTTTCGTCCTGTTTGTCGATTTCGCCGTCCGGGCGGTAGAACTTGATGCCGTTGCGGTCGGCCGGAATATGCGAACCCGTTATCATCAGCGCGCCGGCCTTGAGGGAAAGTCCATAAAGCGCCAGTGCCGGTGTCGGGACCGTGCCGCAATCGAGCGGCGTGAGGCCGGCCTTTTTCAGCGCGGCGATACAGGTTGCGGAAACATCCGGGCTCGAATCGCGGAAATCGCGGGCCACGAGAATGGGGTCGCCCGCCTTTGCCTGACCCGATGTGAGAAGGTGCCTTGCAAATGCCGTTGCGTAGACGGCCGAGGCCTTTCCTTTCAGATCGACAGACAGGCCGCGAAGGCCGCTCGTCCCAAATTTCAGGCTCATGCCAAACTCCGTTTCGATAAAATCTTTGAGGTTCAAATGGATAATACAAAAATATAACGCCAGAAAGAACCGTATCGATCCATTCAAGTCAATCATCTCTTTCATGGACGCGGCGAATAGGTGATGATGGCGGGGATGATGCGGGTAACCTAAAATTCACCCGTTATATCTAGACTTGCCGGTTAATAGTGGTTCTGGCGACGATGAAAACCATCTGTTGCAGGCCTTTTTTGTGGTTCGTTCAAGTTGGATTGGCTGATGTACAGGCTTCAAAAGGCGGGACATAAGCAGGCACGTCCGCTGGATGAAAAAGCGGCGCCCGCCGCCAGACCCCACGGTTCCCTGCTGGACGATCTGGTGGATGAGGATGAGGTTTTCGAGCGCACGGTGCTGAAAGAGCATCTTGAGCCGAAGCCGGCGGCTGCCGTTGCTGAACCCGCTCCGGCTGAAAAGCCCACAAGGCCGACATCGCCAAGCAACAGTTTCGCGGCCACGCTGCCGGGCCTGAAATATATTGACCGGATCGGTGTCGACGAGGTGCTCGGCTGGCTGCGTGCCGGGATCGTCTGGATTGTGCTTGCGATCATTCTCTGCGTCGCCGCCGCGCTCACCTATGCCTATATGACGCCGCCGCGTTACACCGCCTATACGGATATCGTCGTCAATCCCTCCAACCTGAATGTCGTCAATGACGGGGTGTTTTCGCCCAACCAGCAGCGCGACACCCAGATTCTCGAAGTGGAGAGCAAGCTGCGTACCGTCACGTCGCGCAACGTGCTGGCGCGGGTGGTGGACGAGCTGAAACTGGATGAGGACCCGGAATTCATATCCCCACCGCCTCTTGCGCGGCTGAAAGCATTTTTTTCACCCAAGCCGGAAGATGGTGACAACAAGGTCGGCGCGCTTCGTTCGCTGGGCGAACGGGTTGCGGCGGAACGGGATCCGCGTTCCTTCGTGGTGACGCTTGCGGTCTGGACCAATGATCCGGACAAATCCGTGACAGTCTCGAAGGCGATGGTGAAGGCTTTCGAAAGCGAGTTGTTCCAGACGACCTCGGACAGCAGCCTGCGTATTGTCGATGATCTCAAGAAGCGGCTTGAGGAAATGCGTCAGAACGTGACGGTTGCCGAAAAGCGCGTCGCCGATTTCCGCCGCGAAAACGGCCTGCAGGAGAATAACGGCCAGCTGGTCAGTAATCTGGCGTCCGGCGAGCTGAATGCGCAGGTTCTTGCCGCGCAGCAGCGCGTCATTCAGGAGGAGTCGCGCCTAAAGCAGATGCAGGCGGCGATTGCCCAGAACCGCACCCAGAGCGACGCGATCTTCGACAGCCAGACCATGAACACCATTCGTGCGCAATACAGCACCTTGCAGCAGCAGATCGGGGCGATGACGCTGACCTATGGCGCCCGCCATCCGCGTCTGGCGACGGCGGGGGCGGAGCGCGACATGCTGGAACGCGGCATTGCGGATGAGGCGCAGCGGATTTTGCTGGCGGCCAAGACCAATGTCGCCGAGGCCCGCTCCTCGCTTGATGCCCTGCGGCTGAAGGCGGTTGCGGAACGCGCCAACGTCTTCACCGACAATGAGGCGCAGGTGCGGCTGCGCGATCTGGAGCGAGACGCCAACTCAGCTGCCGCGATCTACGAGACCTATCTCAACCGATCACGCCAGATCGCCGAGCAGCAGACAATCGATTCCACCAATGTGCGGGTGATTTCGCAGCCGGTAGCGCCCAATTCCAGAAGCTGGCCGCCCGGCAAGCTGATCTTCCTGATCGCCGGTGGCGTGGGCGGTCTGTTCCTTGGTCTCGGAATTGCCATCGCACTTGGGCTTTTGGGTTTTCTGCGCCGGACAGACCACGCGGAACGCTACGCCTGAGGGCTGCAACCGCCGATTACTCCTCGGACATCAGGCCGTCATAGACCTCGAGCAGGGCGGCGGCGATGGCGGCACCCAGCGCATTACCCGCATCGCGAATGCCTGTCTCGTCGCCGTCACGGACCGAAACGGCAAGATCGGACGCCTCGTTGGCGACGATTTCCTTTGCCCGTTCGATGGCCCAAAGGCCGAAATCGCCGCGGTTGTCGATCGATATGGTTTCCATGGCCGGGACCTTTTCTGTGGTGTGGTTTCGTCGTCCCTTAACCCATCAGCCGCAAAACCGGAATAGGGGGAGGAGAGGTTGGGGTGGTCACTCAACCCTCGGGCGTATAATTGTTTGATTCAAGCGTCAGATTTATAAGAATATTAATGATAGTTATTCGTAGTGTTTGAAGCCTTATACCTTAATCCTATGCGTGAATATAACAGTGAAACGATGCCTATCTTGGACACCGGACAGAATATGACAGGGAGAGATGTCCCGCATGCGGAAGGGCCTGGCACACACTGGCCGGTTGTTCCGCTTGCGGCTTTGCCCATCACCGATGCGACCATCGAAGAGACGGCGCAGGATTTTATCCTGCGGGCGGAACGTGAACGCGCGGCCGGCGCAAAGCCGTTCTATTCGACATCGGCGAACGGTCAGGTCATCGCACTCTGTCACCAAGACAAGGAATTCGAAGCCCTGCTGCGGCAGGCGGACCAGATTCATGCCGACGGCATGTCGCTGGTGATCTTTTCCCGCCAGTTCTGCGTGAGGGCGCTGCGGGAACGTGTGGCGACGACGGATCTCGTTCATGCGGTGGCCCGGAGGGCTGAGGCGACCGGCACGCGGTTCTATTTTCTCGGCGGTTCCGAAGAGGTGAACCGCGCGGCAGTCGAGGAAATGCAGAAGCTCTATCCACGGCTTGTTTTTGCCGGTCGGCGCAATGGTTATTTCAGACCCGGCGACGAGGAGGCGATCCTTGCCGATATCGTCGCATCGCAGACTGATATTCTCTGGGTGGGCTTCGGCATACCGCTGGAGCAACGTTTCGTCGCGCGCAATCTCGACAGGCTTTCCGACATTGCGGTGATCAAGACCTGCGGCGGTCTGTTCGATTTTCTCGCGGGCAAGAATAGCAGGGCGCCACAATGGATGCAGGATATGGGGCTCGAATGGCTCTACAGGGCCATGCTTGAGCCGAGGCGTCTCGGCAAGCGCTACCTGCTGACCAATCCCATCGCCATATATTCGCTGCTGAAGCATCGCTACGGGTTCGGGGCCGGCAAGGTCTGAAATCTGCGCATTCTCGTTGATTTTTTACGGAATTGCCCCTGACCGTCCGGCCGGTTCAGGACTGAGCTCATTTGAGCGGCATCTGCCGGTGCATGCAATCATCATATGGAGTCGCGCTATATGAGGTCTCTCTAACGTATCGGGGTGGAGGTGTCTTTCCGCGGAAAATCGTTGCAAGTGGGCGTAACGGCGGTACACTGAGCGGATATTACATATTTATTCGAATCAGAAATATATTGAGGACAGCGATGGTAATTACGTCCATTTCTCTTTTCGTATATGGGATTGGCACCGTTACTTCTCTTGCCATGACCTATATAGAAGGCGCCCGCCGCGACAAGGATTGGGACTTTTACCGGGTGACCGGTATCATCCTTTGTTTCTTCTGGCCGGTTCTTGTGCCGCTTCTCATTCTTGCAGCCGTTTTTTCGTCATTCGCTTCCCAGAAACGGCATGTGAATGGGATCTCTTTGCGCAGGGAAAAAACCCTGAGCTGAAAAGCTTAGATTAACTGCCGGAACGAGCCCGTGTTCAGGCCTTTTTCGCCGGCGCCTTATAGGGCGTGAGCGTAATACCGAGGCTCGCCATGACGCGGCCGATGGACATCAGCGGTGGGTGCGTGGCGGGCAGCAGCGCACCGGTTTTCAGGAATGCGGAAACGGCGCGGACCAGCGACAGGCACAGGCTGACAACGTTTTTGGCGGCAAGCAGCAGCCCGCCCTTCAGGCCGGGGCGTCGGGCGCGGTCGATGCTGTAATTGATGATCCCGGTTCGGAGCGAGCGCTCCATGATCCAGCGCGGCGCCATGCGGTTTTCCGGCACATATTCGATGATGAGGGCTTGAGCGTTCCAGGCGAATTTGAAACCCGCCTTTCGGCAACGGGTGAAGAAATCCATGTCACCGCCGCCAAGGAAGTTGAACCGTACATCGAATTCCGGCTTTTCCAGCGTTTCGAAAACCCGCCTCGAGATCAGGCAATTGCCAGACCCATGGATTTGATCGACTACGCCGGTGGGTGCCTCGATGGAGCCGAACAGCGGGTGTGCCAGAACCGCCTTGGGTGCGGGGGCATCGAATTCGCGATCGACCGGCCCGCCGACGATATCGACGCCGAAGGATTTTGCGGCAGAGACCATTTCAGCGAGCCAGACGGGCGAGGCCGCTTCGTCGTCATCGATCATCAGAAACCACTGCGCGGATGGATAGCTCTGCCGCGCCGTGCGGAATGCCGTGTTGATGGCGTAACAATTGCCCTGCGTCGGCTCAACCAGCGTCTGGCCCATCATTCCGCTCTCGGAGAAAAACGCACGCGCGACGGCCAGCCCCGCCTGGCCCACCCCGTCATTATCGACAACGACGATGGCGAAGGGGAAATCGACCTTCTGGGCTGCCAGCGAGTTCAGCGTTTTCTGCAAACCTTCCGGCCTGCGGAAACTCGGAATGCACACCACCGCTTCCGGCATGATTTCGGACATGGACACTCCTAAATTCCGGCAAGGGCTGCGGCGGAAAACACGACGGCGCGCAGGCTTTGGCGCGGGCGATTGACAAATGTATCGGCAAGCGCCGAAAAGGCCTCGCGATAGCGCCGGGCGCGAAAGGCCTGCGCCACGGTATAGGCATTCATGTGATTTTCGGATTTTCGGCGAAGCCGGCGCAATTCCTGCGGCGCAATGGCGGCGACGATGGCGGGATCGGAAAACACCGCTTCGATCGCCGGTTCGCAATCCCGGAAGGTCAGAAGGCGGTTCATCATCACGCTTGTCCGGTGCACCCGGTAATCCAGCACGTGGCGGCCGGGCAGATAGGCGAAACGGCCGGAGGCAGCCAGCCGGCACCAGCCATACCAGTCTTCCGCATAACGCAATGTCTCGTCGAAACCGCCAAAATCCTGAAAGATGCGGGTTTTAACCAGCATGATGCCGCCATTGACGATGAAGTTTCCGCCCAAAAGCGGCTGGAGGATGAAACCATCAGGTTTTTCCCGCCGTCTGATGAGGTTGCGCCGTCCGATCTTGGCGCCATTCTCGTCAATGCGCTCATAATCGCCGTAGACGGCAACGACATCCGGTCCGGAGATGCCGGCGCATAGCGCAGCGATCGCGCCCGGCTTCACGCGGTCGTCGGCATCGAGAAACATCGTCCATTCACCGCGCGCCTGCGACAGGCCGAAATTGCGCACGGCGGAAACGCCCTGCCGTCCCTGCGGCCGCGCCAGCAGTTTTACGCGGGGATCGGCGAAACTTTGCACCTTTTGCGCCGTTGTGTCGGTGGAGCCGTCATCGACGACGAGCACTTCGCAAACGGTTTTCCCCTGAGACAACACGCTTTCGATCGCTTCCACGATGTAACGCTCGCCGTTGCGAACGGGAATGACAATCGAAACGGAAACCAATATTTTTACTCCATCAGGGGCGGGTCAATAATTCTCACACTGAAGTTACTACCGGATTAAGCCGGCTTGCGCCAATTGTGACGTGGTATAGCGTCAGTTAACCTTGCAAATCTTTAATATCCTTTTGGCATGATCAAGATGTTATGTTTTGAGAATTAGAGCGCCGTGCGGCCATTGGGACGCATCAGCGACGTTCTGACAGTTGTGATATGCGCATCGTCCCTTTCGAAAATCGCTTTCGATTTTCAGGCCGATGCGCCGGGGTTGTGGAGGCGGGCGAATGCAGATCGGGCGGCGGAATTTTCTGGGTGGTGCTGCAAGCGCGGGCCTGTTGCATGCCATGGCCGGGCAAGGCGTTGCCGCGACCAGGAAAACGTCGACAAAGATTGCCCCTTACGGTGCGGCCATCTATCTGCCGGACCTTACCGCCGATAGCCGCATCGGCGAAGCGGTGGTCAAATATTGCTCTCGCATCACACCCGTTACTGAAATGAAATGGGAGGTGATGCGGCCTTCGGCAGAGGTGTTCGATTTTGCCGCTGCCGATGCGCTTGCGAACTTCGCGCGCCAGAACAAACTCACCATGCATGGTCATCCGCTTATCTGGTACGCTTCCAACGCGCCCTGGCTTGCCAGCATCGGCAGCGGCGCGAAGGTCGAGAAGTTGATGGAAACCCACATCGTCAAGGTGATGGAACGGTACAAGGACGTGATACACAGCTGGGATGTGGTCAATGAGCCTATCCCCGACGTGCCCGGCAATGTGCGCTCGCGCCGCGACGCCTGGTATTATGGCGCAGGCCCGGACGCCATCAAAAAGGCCTTTGACATCGCCCATTCCGTCGATCCGAAGGCCCAGCTCGTCCTCAACGAATATGATGTGGAATTTGCGGTCGAGAAATCGCCGGCCAAGCGCGCGGCCTTCCGCAATCTCATTCTCGAGCTGCTAGAGAAAGGCGCTCCGATCAACGCTATCGGCCTGCAGGGGCATCTGCGCGGTGGCTGGCCCATTGCGAAAGACGAGCTTGCCGCCTTTACCAAGGAAATGCGCAGTTATGGTCTTGCCGTTCTGGTGACGGAACTGGATGCGATGGACCAGACGCTTCCCGCCCCGGAAGCCGAGCGCGACATGCTGATAAACGGTCAGGTCCGCGATTTTCTCGAAGCGGCGTGCGAAGGCGGCCCGCTTTCCTCCATCACCACATGGGGCATTTCGGACCAATATACCTGGATTCGCTGGGCCTATCCCCGCCGGGATGGCACCGCGAACCGGCCGCTGCCGCTCGACTGGAGCTTCAACGAAAAACCCATGATGGCCGTCATCAATGAATTCCGGAACCGTGGTGCGTAATTATGACTGCTGAAATGCCGCTTCCTCCCGTACATAAGGCGCTGCAAATCAATCTGCATCCCTTCGACGCACCGCATGCGGCCCTGACCGTTCCGCATCAGCTGCGGGTCTGGGGCGGGCAGGTGGACCGCATTCTCCTGACGGTGGATACCGGCCAGGTTGGAGCCGGCCGCTACAAGGGCAACGGTTTCGAGGCCGCCAGCAAACGCCTGTTTGACATGCTGGAGGAAATGCAGGCCAACTATCCGCATCTGCATGTGGATATTGCCGACTATAGCGATGCGGCGCGCAGTGCGGTGGCGGAGACGTTCTTTTCGCGCTCGCCGGTTCCTTATCCCGCCAAGGCATTCGACGGCGGGCCTTTCCATGTTTATTTCCACGGGTTGAAACGTGCCAACGCCCGTTATGTGCTGCATATGGACAGCGACATGATGTTTGGCGGCGGCAGCCAGAGCTGGTTCAACGAAGCCATTGCGCTGCAGAAGGCCAACCCGGACGCGCTCTGCATCACGCCGTTTTCCGGGCCGCCCACCGTGCGCGGCGATCTCGATATCTCCCGCCATGTCGGCATGCCGGGGGTGAAGAACATTCCCGAACCGCGCAAGCTGCCGAGCCGCGTTCCCACATGGCGGTTCGCGACCGTTTCTACCCGCCTGTTCATGATCGACATGGACCGTTTCGCCAAGCGTATCGGCTCGCTCGAACTGCTGAGACCCGACGTCAAACGGCGCATCCGCTCCTATGCCTATAATCAGCAACCGGTCTCAATGCCTGCCGAAGAGGTGCTGAGCGACAATATGATGCGCATCGGCGTATACCGGCTTGATTTTCTCGGCACTGGCAACGGCATGTATTCGCTGCATCCGCCCTATCGCTCGCCCGAGTTTTACGCGGCGCTGGGCTCCATCGTCGAGCGTATCGAAAAGGGTGACGTTCCCGAGGGCCAGCTCGGAGATTTCGATATCAACGGATCGATGGTGGACTGGTCGAGCGCCCTTGCGGCCAAGACGCGCTCCAAACGTTACGCGAAGGCGCTGCGTCACCTGATTTCAGCGAATGTCCAGCGCTTCACTGGGGCATAGAAGGCTCGGCACTTTCTTCAAAACCGGCGCAAGTGCCTTAGAAATCTGTGATGAGCTTGCTCCAGCTTTCCGAGCTTAGCCCGCCAATATATATATCGCCGGCAAGCGCCCGATCCCGGAGGGCTTCATCCCGGGTGGCCATGCAGAAATAACCGCGATGATGGAAGGTCACGTGGTTCTGACGGTAGAGCGCGTTCATGAGAAACGGTTGCGACATGCCGGTGACATGGGCATAGTTTTCATCATCGAAATGGCGGAACAGCGCACCGAGCACGTCGTTTTCGCGACCGGCATCGCAGACGAGGTTCAGCACATAGGCGGTCCGTCCCGCCTGTCCGAAAAACAGGGCAGCGCCGATGATGCGGCCTTCGGCATTTTCGATCGCCAGGCTACTCAATTCACCAAGGGTGCCGTTGGTTTTACTCATTTCGATCAGCCAGTGGAATTCCTCGTGGGACCATTCCGGGCGGACGGAAAAACGCTCGATCATTGTCAGCGCGTTGCGTCGGAACGTTTCGAAATCCACCGGTCTGACCGTGGTGCCGGCAACTTCATTGGGCCTTATGCCCTTTTTCCACGATCGCAGGATACGGTCCACAAATCCAAGCGCCATAAGTCCGGGCCTGGATTTGACTACTTGCGAACGGCGCGGCATGCGCAGGGCAATCGCGCTTAAAGGCTTGAGCGCCTTGTGCCATTGGAGGCTTTCCATCGGCAACATGCTGCCGCCGATCGCAAGCCAATGATCGGCGCTGACGGGGGAGGCCGTGTCCGAAAACAGCATATCGTGTTTCGTCGCGCGCATGCCGCGGGAGAGGCGCGCGGCGCCGAGTGCGCCGAGTTTTCCTTTCGACGCGAAAGCACATAACAACCTTGCGGTAATGGGTTTTCCATTCGCGACAAACCGCATGGGGACGGCAAGGATAACGCTTGTAACCCCGCTCTCTCCAGCATCGTAGACAACGCTACCGTATTCGGGATCAAACACAGGACTGCTGAAAAACAATGTTTCGACGTAAGCGCCGAAGTCGAAGTTTCTATCAAGCCCGGTCTTTTTGAACGCGCTGTTGAGCACAACCTCGACAGCCGGAAGATCGTCCCTGCGCATGGGTCGAACGCCGGGCGCAGCTGGCTGAACCGGGCGTTGTGTCGCCCCTTCGTTGTTGCTATCGTCCATATTGGTGTGTATCGGAACGTCCACCGTCGGTTTCCAGCTATTTACGCGTTTATGAAATCAACAAGCCAAAGATATATCCAGAGTTGTTAATATACGTTAAACAGAATTTCGGATCATCACCCCAGTATATTCTTAACGTAGCGAAATATCTCTGTCTTAAAATAGATATAAGCAACCTTAACAAGGGCGTATGTCTAGCCAATAATAGGGAAATCAGCAACTTAAATTTGACAGATGAAGTTTGATATGGTCAAGATTCTACCCTTATCCATATGTTGACTTCGAAAATCAGGTTCCGTTTCATTTTTCCGGGTTTCATTCCTATATGATGGAATTACTATTCCTCCGTGTATTATGGATAACTAAAAAATAGGGTTTTGACGGGATATTCATGTTACCGAGACGAAGCATCGGGTACGATGTGAGAACGTATGGAAAAAGGTAGAGAAAATTACCTGATGGATGCAGCGCATGATGAGCAGGCGAGTGTCGCCTGGCGGAATGCACTGTTTTATGTGACGTTCTTTTATTTCACGGTCGGCTTCTCGCCCTATATCTCGCTTTCCTCGACCTATCTGGGGTCCGCCATGGCGGCCGGGTCCAACCTCCTCAACCAGCTCACCGCGATCATCCTGCTCATCAGTTTCGTGGCGTTCATGGCAAAGGAGCGGTCGTCTTCCATCGTCTTTACGCCGCGTTTGCTGATGCTCGCGATCTTCGGCTGGTATATTTTTACCTCGGTGGTGGGCGGCGCGCCGGTGTTTTCGCTGCGGCGGCTTGCCATGTGCGCCATCATCTGCGTGCTCGCCAGCTGCTTCCTGCAATTGCCGCGCACCGAGCGGCATTTCACCACGCTGCTTGCCACATGCGTGCTGATCATCCTGTTCCTCTGTTATTTCGGCGTTGCTGTCCTGCCGTCGCGGTCGATCCATCAGGCAAGCGATGCGCTGGAGCCGCTCCTCGCAGGCAACTGGCGCGGGGTCTTCCGTCACAAGAACGAGGCAGCCTCGATCATGGCGGTGCTGATGATCGTCGGGATTTATCTGTGCAAGCGCTGGTCCCTTATCGGCGGCCTGGCGGTGCTGTTGCTGTCGTTGATCTTTCTCGTCAAGTCGGGTGGCAAGACCGCGCTCGGCCTGATGCCGATCATCATCGCCACGGGCTGGTTCATCGTGGGCTGGCCCAGATGGCGTTACGCTGTTGTGACCGTGCTTCTGGGAACCTTCGCCGTGGTGATCGTCGGCACGACCGTTGATCCGGTCTTTTCACAGATGCTGACGAAACTGGGGATCGACGCCAGTTTCACCGGCAGAACCGATATCTGGACCGTCTCGATAGATTATATCCGCCAAAGCCCGATCGTCGGATACGGCTACCAGGCCTTCTGGCGCAGCGACACCCTGATGACGAGCTTCACCGAGAACAATACCTGGGCAACGACGGCGCCGGATTCCCACAATGGCTATTTCGACCTTGTGCTTGGCGGCGGCGTGCCAGGTCTTATTCTGGTGCTGACGTGGATTTGTCTGATGCCGCTTCGCGATCTCGGCAAGATGGATGAGGCCACGCGCAAAAGCCCGCTGACGAAGCTCTATGTCGGCGTCTGGCTTTATGTCCTGCTCTACGGCTTTCTCGAAACGATGTTCTTCCTCAGTACCGGTTTCGTCTGGTTTTTCCTCGTCGTTGCCGTGATGGGCCTGCGTTTGCAGGCGAATGCCAGCCTTGTCGAGGATGAGGCGCAGGCGGAACCGCAATTGGCCCTGACTGGCAGTAACGCGGCCAGCGTGGCGAGGCGCATCAGGGGCAAATCGCGCAGATCGTTGCTCGCAGATGATATTTTGAAATGATTTTTCGTTTCAAATGTGTAAAAGAGCCTGATATTGCGCGCGTTTGCAGCGGGTTTCGCTAAACATGCGTGGCTTAAGTCTTTGTTGTTATGCATGTCCTGTCGCAAAACCGCTCCGCATTTTGCTCGACACGCAATGAACCGGATCGGCAAGGTCAATAAATGGCAGATACAGGCGCCTGTGCGCTCGAAGCGGATGACATCCACAAGAGCTTCGGCGCACACGAAGTTTTGAAGGGCGTTTCGCTGAAGGCCCACAAAGGCGATGTCATATCGATCATCGGCTCGTCCGGTTCCGGCAAGAGTACCTTCCTGCGCTGCATCAACTTTCTCGAAACGCCGGATCGCGGCCGGGTCATCGTCAATGGCGAGGAGATCGCCATGAAGATTGGCAGGGACGGCAAGGCTGTGCCGAAAAGCTGGCGGCAAGTGGAAAAGCTGCGGACAGGGCTTGGCATGGTGTTCCAGAATTTCAATCTCTGGGCCCACCGCACCGTTCTGGAAAATGTCATCGAAGCGCCTGTTCACGTTCTCGGCGTCAAGCGGCAGGAGGCGGTGGAAAAGGCCGAAGCCCTGCTGAACAAAGTTGGCCTTTACGACAAGAAAAATGCCTATCCGGCGTTCCTCTCCGGCGGGCAGCAGCAGCGCGCCGCGATTGCGCGCGCGCTCTGCGTGGAGCCGGCGGTGATGCTGTTCGACGAACCCACCTCGGCGCTCGATCCGGAACTTGTGGGCGAGGTGCTGAAGGTCATCCGCGATCTGGCCGAGGAAGGCCGCACAATGTTGCTCGTTACTCACGAGATGCGCTTTGCGCGCGATGTTTCCACCGAGGTGATGTTTCTGCATCAGGGCCGTGTGGAGGAAGCGGGGCCACCGGCGCAGGTGTTCGGCAATCCGGTAAGCGCCCGTTGCAGGGAATTTACCGGCGCGCTGGCGTGATGGCCGTTTCGCTTCGCCGTTTGTTTTAACAGGAGAGACTTTAAATGAAATTCTTCGCCACGCTGCTTGCCGGAACGGCATTTGCGGTTTCCGCCTTCACCGCCAGCGCCGATGTCCGGTTCGGCATCATGAACGAATCCTACCCGCCTTTCTTCGCCAAGGATGCCAGCGGCAAGTGGCAGGGCTGGGAAATCGATCTCATGGACGCCGTCTGCGCGGAAATGAAGGAAAAATGCTCGATCGTCGAGCTTTCCTGGGATGGCCTCATCCCGGCGCTGCAGACGAAGAAGTTCGATGTTATCTGGTCGTCCATGTCCAACACGGAAGAACGCGAGAAGGTCATCGATTTCACTAACAAATATTACAACACGCCCAGCAAGCTGATCGGCGCCAAGGATGGCAAGCCGGGTGCGGCGCCGGAAGACGTCAAGGGCAAGACCATCGGTATTCAGGTCGCGACCATCCAGTCCGAATATTACAAGAAATATTTCGCTGCTGTCGCAGACGAAAAGACCTATCAGACGCTGGACGAGGCGTTTCAGGATCTCGCAGCCGGCCGTATCGACTACGTGTTCGGCGACTCGCTCGTTCTCGATGCCTTCGTGAAGAGCGATGCCGGCAAGGATTGCTGCGCCGACATGGGCAACGTTGCGGATGACAAGGAAATCCTCGGCCTTGGCGTTTCCGGCGGCCTGCGCAAGGACAACACCGAACTCAAGAACAAGCTGAACGCTGCTCTCGCCGCCGTTCGCGCCAGCGGGAAGTATGACGAGATCACCAAGAAATACTTCAGCTTCGATATCTACGGTAAGTAATTTCTCCTAACCGGTCACATAAATGGCAAGCCTTGAAACCACGCTGCAACTGCTGTCACCCTATCCTCCAGGATGGGGCGGCACCCTTTTGAAGGGTGCGGCGTCGACGCTTGCCATTTCCGCCGGTGCCTATCTGATCGGCATCGTCATCGGGCTTGCCGGTGCACTTGGCAAGCTCTCCGGCAACAGGCCGCTTGGCCTTCTGCTCAATCTCTACACGACGGCAATCCGCGCCGTTCCCGAACTGATCCTCATCGTCGGGCTTTATTACGCCGGCACTGATGGCCTGAACCGGCTGCTACAACTGGCAGGCCTGCCGCCTCTGGAAGTCAACGGTTTCGTTGCCGCTGTTGCGGTTCTGGGTTTCGTGCAGGGTGCCTATATGACCGAGGTGCTGCGCGGTGCGATCCTTGCCATTCCGAACGGGCAGATCGAGGCGGCGCGCGCCTTCGGCATGTCGCCGGCCTTGCGTTTCCGCCGTGTGGTCTTGCCTGCACTGTTGCCGAACGCCCTGCCGGGCCTTGCCAATCTCTGGCTTGCGGTAACGAAGGATAGCGCGCTGGTGGCGGTTGTCGGTTATCAGGAGCTGGCGCTTGCGACACGGCTGGCGGGCGCCAGCACCAAGCAATATTTCCTGTTCTTTCTTGCCGCAGCCCTGCTTTACCTTGCCATTACGCTGGTTTCCAACCTCGTCTTTTCGCTGCTGGAGCGCCGTGTGCGGCGCGGCCAGCCGGCGTTGGCATAAAGGGGAAGCGGCATGGATTTTTCATGGATCGCCAAATATTGGTCGCTGCTTCTGTCCGGTGCCTGGCAAACGCTGGCGCTGCTCGTGATCTCCGTCAGCATTGGTTTTCTTCTCGCTATCGGGCTTGCCTTCGCGCAGGTCAGCGGCGGGCGTGTGACAAAAATTCTGGCGCGCGCCTATTGCACCTTCTTTCGCGGCACACCGCTTCTGATCCAGCTCTGGCTGCTCTATTATGGCGTCGGCTCGTTTCTGCCGATGATCCCCGGCTTACGTCAGAGTTTCATGTGGCCGGTGCTGCGCGAGGGCTTCTTTTTCGCCGCCGTCAGCTTCACACTGAATTACGCGGCCTATGAGGCCGAGGTTCTGCGCGGCGCGTTGCTGGCTGTGCCAAAGGGTGAGCTGGAGGCCGGCCGGGCTTTCGGCATGGGCCGTTTCACCCTTATTCGCCGCATCTGGCTGCCGCGCGCCATCCGCATCGCGCTGCCGACAATTGCGGGCGAGGTGGTGATGCAGCTCAAAGCCACGCCGCTTGCCTTTACCGTGACGGTGATGGACCTCTACGCCGTCGCCTACAAGGTGCGGCAGGACACGCTGCTCGTCTATGAGCCGCTGATCGTCGTCACCGTCTTCTATCTCATTCTCACCGCGATCATCGCCCGCTGTTTCGGTCTCATCGAACAGCAGGTGCCGGTCCGGCGGTAAACCGTTCAAGGAGCATGAACATGGGCACTATCCGTATTCTCGACGGCGGCATGAGCCGCGAATTGCAACGGCTCGGCGCCGAGCTGAAACAGCCGGAATGGTCGGCGCTGGCGCTCATCAATTCACCTGATATCGTGCGGCAGGTGCATCAGGAATTCATCGAGGCCGGTGCCGATGTCGTCACCACCAATTCCTATGCGCTGGTGCCGTTCCATATCGGCGAGGAGCGTTTCCAGAAGGATGGCGCATCGCTGATCGCCCTTTCCGGCAGGCTGGCACGTGAGGCTGCGGATGCCTCCGGCCGCGACGTGCTGGTGGCCGGTTCGCTGCCGCCGATCTTCGGCTCCTATGAGCCGCAGAATTTCGATGCCACGAGGGTGCAGGACTATCTGAAGGTGCTGGTCGACAATCTCGCGCCCTTCGTCGATGTCTGGCTGGGTGAGACGCTGAGCCTGATCGCCGAAGGCGAAGCGGTGCGGGAAGCCGTGGCCGCAACCGGCAAACCGTTCTGGATTTCCTTCACGTTGAACGACGATGCGGCTGCGACAGGCGGTGGCGAGCCTGCGCTGCGCTCTGGTGAAACGGTAAAGGCGGCGGCCGAATGGGCGGCGCAATCTGGTGCTGCCGCCCTTCTGTTCAATTGCAGCAAGCCGGAAATCATGAAAGCCGCCGTGGAAACGGCATCCGCTGTCTTTGCGGAAAAGGGCGTTTCGCTTGAGATCGGCGTTTATGCCAATGCCTTCGAAGGTGAACAGGGCGATTCCGCCGCCAATGAAGGTCTGCACGGCACGCGCACCGACCTGACCGACGATGTCTATTCGCGGTTCGCCTGCTCCTGGGCGGATGCCGGCGCAACCATGATCGGCGGCTGCTGCGGCATTGGCGCGGCCCATATCCACACGGTTGCAACGGCATTGCGGCGCGCGGCCGCCTGACGCTACCGCGAGCGCTCCCAACGCCACTATCGGGAATGCATGCGGCAGGCTGAAAGGCCTGCCGTTTTTTTGTCCCGTGCAAATTCGAAGCAGATCATGCGGCATAAAGGAATTTTAAAGTTTTAAAGTATAATTGTTGTATTTGTAAGTAAATAAAAGAATATTATAAAGTACTGTCCCTTGATCTTCTTCCTGTTGCGGCCAGTCTTTTCCGTCTGTCGCGTAGCCGCCGGATTCCCGGAACAGGTGCTTGCATAAATTTCAGGGCAGGCATCCCCCTGCGGGCCAGATGCATGATGCAGTTTGCGACAAGGGCCGATGATCCGGCTGATGGGGCCTTGATGATCAAGGCTTTAGACGTGCAATGTCATTTTTGCCGAACACCTCCGGCACGGGAAAGGAGCGGCATCCATTTCAGGAGCTTCCCGTGTCCTTTCTTCAAAATGCCCGTATCCGCACCAAAATCCTGTCACTCATTTTGCCACTCTGCATCGTCGGTCTCGGGGCCACCGCGTTCATGGCAACGCGTTACAAGGAAGCCGACACGCTTTATTCCGAATTCATCGCCAGCGATAATGCTGCGCTGGTGGAGCTTGCGCGGGCAAACCGTAATCTCGTCGCCCTGGCATATGGCGCCTATCAGGTCATGGCTTACGATGCGAATGCTGCGGAAATCAACGTTGCCAAGCAGGCTTATATTGACAGCAAACGCGAGCTTCTGGAGCGGCTGGGCAATGTCAAGACAGTGTTTCCGGAAGAGAGCGCTGCTGTCGATACCTTGATCGCGCAATCCCAGTCCATCGCGCAAATTACCGACAAGGCTGTCGAGTTTGGAATGGCGAACAGAAATGCGGAATCCGCCGTGCAACTCGCCCACGCAGACGTCTCCATCCAACGAACGTCAGCCATCATAACGGCATTGCTGGACAAGCTTGCCAAGGGTGTTGCGACAGGCAGCGACGATCTGACGGATCAGACGAATTCCACGATCCTGACCTCGCTTGTTGTGGTTGGCATCAGCTTTGCAGCCGGCATCATTCTCGCACTTTTCGTAGCCTCGCGTGGCATCACAACGCCGATTGCCCGCCTGCGGGAGCGTATGGTGTCGCTGGCAGGCGGCGATACGGCAGCCGAGATCGATGGCATGGACCGCAAGGACGAAGTCGGCCAGATGGCGGTTGCCGTTCAGGTGTTCCGCGAAAGTGCGATAGAGCGCATCCGCCTTGAACAGGAAACCGAAGCCAATCGCAGCCTTTCGGAAAAGGAACGCATCGCGCGCGAGCAGCAGAAGGCCAAGGAAGCTGCCGACGTCAAATTTGCCGTCGACAATCTTGCAACCGGTCTTTCGAAGCTTTCGGATGGCGATGTGTCCTACCGCATCGGCCAGCCGTTCACGGCGACACTCGACGGTGTTCGTAACGACTTCAACATGTCCGCCGAAAAGCTGCAATCGGCATTGACCCGGGTTGCGCAGAATGCCGGTGGCATCGGCGCGGGCGCAAACGAGATCAAATCGGCCGCCGACGATCTGGCCAAGCGTACCGAACAGCAGGCAGCAGCCGTGGAAGAAACCGCTGCCGCTCTGGAAGAGATCACCACGACAGTGAAGGATTCCACCAAGCGCGCGCAGGAGGCCGGCCTGATCGTCAGCCGCGCCAAGGCAGGTGCCGAACAATCCGGCGAAGTGGTACGCCGCGCCGTGGTCGCCATGGAGCAGATCTCCAAATCCGCCAACGAGATCAGCAACATCATCGGCGTGATCGACGAAATCGCCTTCCAGACCAACCTTCTGGCGCTTAATGCCGGCGTGGAAGCTGCGCGTGCGGGCGAGGCGGGCAAGGGCTTTGCCGTTGTCGCGCAGGAAGTGCGCGAACTGGCGCAACGCTCCGCCAATGCGGCCAAGGAAATCAAGGCGCTGATCACCACCTCGAACGATCAGGTGCAGCAGGGCGTTCAGCTGGTGGGCGACACCGGCAAGGCACTGGCGACGATCGTATCGGAAGTGCAGGAAATCAACCGGCACGTCGTCTCCATCGTGGAATCCGCGCAGGAGCAATCCTCCGGCCTCCAGCAGATCAATACCGCGGTCAACCAGATGGACCAGGACACGCAGAAAAATGCTGCCATGGTGGAAGAGACCAACGCCGCCAGCCACAATCTGGCCAAGGAGGTAGCTTCGCTCAACCAGCTTCTCGCGCAGTTCAAGCTCGCCGATACCGCCTATCAGCAGAAGAGCCAGCCCGCTCCGGTTCGCAATGCCGGCGGCAACGACAGATACGTGGCACCCCCCGTACGCGCGCTTGGCCGCAAGATTGCATCCGCATTCTCTGGTAACGCTGCTGTCGATACGTCAAAGGACGACTGGCAGGAGTTTTGATCGCCATACGATTGGCATCATGCCGATCCACGCCCGGAGATGACGCAAGGCTTGCGGGCCTGACATCCGGGCCGTGATTTAAAAACATGCCGCGCAGGGTCCGATTGCTTGCGCGGCATGGCTGAAGGAGGCGCGTGCCGCCGCGTCGGTAAATCAGTCTGGCATCAAATCGGAAATCTGCCCATGTGAGACCAGCAGGCGCGGGTTTGTCATGCTGCCGCTTTCCTCGTCGACGGTAACAGCATAAGCCGCAACGCCGATGTGGCGCGATGCCATGGCGCTCGCTATCTTTTCGGCGGACGCCGCATTGGAAGCCTGCCGCATTTCGCCCGGCACAATGCCCCCGCGTCCCTTTTTGAACTGCACTACAATAATCTTTTCAGCGTCTGACATATCTCGTGCACTCTCGTTTGTTCTTTAAATGTTCTAGTTATATAAGAGATTCAACATGGTGTTACGCCCCGTTTTTGGGGCCGCCAAAGTTCTACAGTACTATTGGAAGCATTGGGTGAATTTCGACGCGAACGGGAGAGTTTTACACGTAACAGGTTGAAGTCGTTACGATGGGCCGAGCTTCCCAATTACATGCTTACGAACTCAACATTTTCTAACGCTGAGCGTCCGTTATATTCGGCTCAGTGTTTTCGAGGTCGTTCTTTATTCCGTACTCTGCAATAAAATGTGGCGCTTGGCATCAGCGTAAACCGGCGCCCATAGAATTCATTGCGCTTTCCGGATCGGCTTCTCTCGGAAACATACACCGGGCTTGGCAACAGCGTGCACCGGGCGTTCTGATGCTGATGACAGGCGGAATCGCTTTCAGGAGGGATGATGCAGGGCAGGGGTTGCGCGTGGCTGGCGAACGGCTCTCAAGGGCCACGATCTTAGGCATCGCGTGAGATCGTTTCTTAACCCGACCGTGAAAAGAAGCCTTCACCAAGGAGAACTCGATGCATATGATCCTCACCGATTTCAGCAAAAGCTTTGTCAAACTTACAATATGGCAGCGGGACGGATCTCGCATCGAGATGACGGCCATAGGAGCAAAGGGAGTCCTCTACTGGGCAAAGACGTCTAGTGGCAGAGTCCTGGTCGGCATCGACCGTGACGGACTCGACCAGGTACTTCGCATTCTTGGCACCCTGGATAAGGAAGAAGCAGCGGCACTGCATTTCGCATTAACTGAACTCAGCAAGACAGGACTCGATGCCCTTGAAGTCGAGGTAAATCTCACGGGTGAGGGCAACAAATTCAAAGTCGCCTATCGCGATGTCGCGACAGATTCACCGACCTACGATGCCTTCGAGGACGTGTCTGTATTTCTTGTCAGTACCCCTGGATATTCCCACCCCGGGTAGTCCACGGGTGTCCATTCGGATTCCTTGGCATTGCTTATGACATCGTCGGGATAATGGCCTCTCGAGACCAGCTCAATCACCGACGAATGCTTGAGCTGAAGGCAGCTCCCACGCCCATGACTCTCCTCGAAAGCTTTCATGTCTGCGATGAGTCCTTCAAGCTGCCGGGTCTCGACCTCTTGTTCATCGGTCTTTTCGGCGGCCGCAAGATCCCACAGATCAATATAGTGATACATGGCACCGAGATCGCCCATCTTGTAGAACGCCTTCAGGATCCGGATCGTTGAATCGGGGTCGCGTGGGTATTTCGTAGTCATCGTTGCACTCCTGCTCTGCATTCAGGGTCGATCCGATCTCAGCCGGCATCAAGGGTGGAGCAGCATACGATTTCGACGATACCTTGTGGCCGACGACACCTCCGCTGCACATCCACGCCGACGGCTCCTTCGACGCCGCCTCACTCGACGGCCTTGTGGAGCGCAATCGGCATGTCACGATTCAGTTGTGCAAGAGTCATTCGGGAATTTCGGGTAACGAGCACGCTGATAGGGCAGCGAAGACGGCGTTGACACGGATCCTGCGCCCCATGTGATCGTGCGGACTGGCCGACGTCGTGGCCGATCCTGCTCTCGGCCTAACCTAACATTGCGAGTGGCTCGCCGCCCCAGAACCACGTCGGGGCGCTAATATGTCGGTCCAGAGGCTCTCACGATATCGAATACTTCCTCGACGTGCTCGTGGCTGAGCCGGAGCCGAAATCTTGCTGGAGAGGTTTTGGTGGGCGAAGGGAAAAGCTGAAAGAAGTAATCGGGTCGTTCAGCAAGGAGAGCGTCGTCTGCATCTACGCTCCCGCTATTGTGCTTCAGTAGATTGTTGAGGAGGTTCAGATTATCGAGCTGCGGACTAACGGAATATCGTTTGGCGCACTCATCACGCAGTCTTTTGAACCCGTCATATCGGCCATGAAGGCCCGTCCATGTTCTCGCGGACCGCTCCCAATAGTGAAAGGCGCTGGTAACAAAGGCCTCACGAACGACGCTGACCGCCAGCATGGCTTCCATCTCTGCCTGGGCGAGCGAATGCTCGGTGGAAGCTATCAAAATGCCGTCGTCGTCATATTCTCGGTCGTCGACGCCATCGTTCATGTACTGGGCATACGCCTGGGAAGCTTCACGACGTGCCTTAGTCATCGTATCGGACGATGCCTGATATGCATCACAGATGCGGTCTATGCCCGTCTGATATTGGAAGGCTTTAAAGCTCTCGGGTAAAATCGCCATAACCGTCTCGAACCCTCCCTTGGCCGTGATCGTCTTCGGGTCGCACACAAATTGTGCGAGGTCACCCCAAAAATGGGGATCGTGAAAAAGCCGGCATGAAGCGCTCAACGACCAAGAACACATCTCTGTCCGCGGAACCGCTTAGTTGGAGGCCGCGTAGCGAGCGTGATCTACGCTCGCGTCCCCAGTCGGAAAAATTGCGTATACGAGTCCTGTAAGTCATCCTCGGCCTGATAGGCTGGCGCCTTGCCTTCAAAATGTAGAAGCGTCAGCTCGAAGTCATATCGATCGGTCCGCATGCACATTTCGAAAGCGGGCTCCGGAAACCATACGCCTGCCTTCTGCTGAATGCCCTCCAAGGATTCGTCTCGCGACAGCTTGCTGACAGCAAGCGAAGCGGCAGGCAGTTCAAACAGGTCGCTTTTAGTCCGGAGAAAGCGACCTGACTTAAAGGCCGCATCGCTAGATTTCGCCCAGAGCGCGAAGCCATCCACGGACGCGACGACCATGGCCCGCGATGTCGTGTATTCAAGCCACCTAAGTGTTGCTGCGGTCAGGGATACGCCATACCGTTGCGCTGCTTCGCCTAAGCGCGAAAAATCAGCAGGCTGATCCGAAGGGATGAAGCGCCTGTAGTCGTCGAGAGGCATGAGAAGGGTGGCCGCAAACTCGTTCGCTTCCTTCTCGATGTCTCTCCCGGCGCCATGCTCGACGGCTTCCTTCGAGCAGTAGAAGCCGCCGTCAAAATCAGGATCCTTGTCGACGAGATCGCGATGGAGCATGAAATGGCCGAGCTCGTGCGCGACCGTATAGGCACGGCGACCCGCGCTCTGCTTCTTGTCGTACATGATCGCCCAACGCCGCGGCGTGGTGTCTCCTGGCACAAGAGCGCCTTCGCAACCTGGCAAATCATCTCCGACGATCTGCTCGATGTGACTTGCCGGCGAGATCTGCTTCGTGAATTCGAGAGCGACTTCGTCCACGTTCACAGGCCCTCGTTCGAACCTGTCATTACCAAACATTGTATTCAACACGATCGAAATGTTGTTGGCGGCGGCCCTCGGCGACTTCGGTTTCACTCTTTCTTGCCTCCAAGGACTTTAGCCATCGCTCGGATCTTCCCGCGGGTATCGGGATCCATCTGACTGTATTCCCGGAAGAAGGCCTTGTCCTCGGCATCCGCGAGCGTGACTTCCTCGCGGCCGATCAGGTAGTCCGTCGTGACGCCAAGAGCGACGGCAATCGTCGCCAACTTTTCAGCAGACGGACGCGGAGGATCCTTGTTCTCCAGTTCCCAGATGTAGCTCTTGGACGAACCAGTGGCGGTCGCAAGCTGGTCGAGCGTCAAGCCCTTCTGCGTCCGTAACTCTTTGATTCTAGTGCCAAATGTTTGCTTTGCCATGGTCATACCGTTCTGTCGTTTTTGTTGTTCGGTGTAGGAGTACAATATGGCCCTTGACTCTGGAAGGCAACACCCCCATCTTGTTCGGAGTAGCTATATTTTTAGACAAATTATAGCGAACCAAGGAGGGAGCAAAACATGCGTATCAAAACGGCAATGAAGACACACAAACCCCCGAAGGGAACCGAGAATGAATATGAGAGCAGTAACCGGGATTGACCCGTTCCACGATTGGGCTGACGCGATCCTCGCGCAGATCGCATTCAACATCCAGCTTCCTCCGTCCCTTCATGCGAAGGCGGTCAGTCGCTACGAAGCCGTCCGTCGCCATCTTGAAGCCACAACCTTTTTTGCCGACGGCATCGAGCACTTCTATCCACAGGGCTCCATGGCGATCGACGCCACGATCTCCACGCGCGGGACGGACGACGAATACGACATTGACATCATCGCGCAGCTCGACGCTAAGTACCGCCGTCTGGGTCCGCTCGGCGTTCTGAAGGCTCTTGAAGGAGCGCTTTCAGACTATCCGGTGGAAAAGGTGATCCGTCAGACCCGCTGTGTCACGCTCGTCTACAGCGACAAGATGCGTTTGGACGTCAGCACCGCATTCCGTCAGCACGGCACCCAGGAGCGTCGCAGCCACATCATGCACGCGAAGGGGCCGAACCGCGGATCCGACGATTGCGAGGTCCCGACCAATGCCTATGGCTTCGCGGAGCACTATAAGGCCCGAACTCCGGTCGAGCTTGCCGTCTCCGAAGCCTTCCGTCGCAGGTGGAATGATCACGACCGGCTTCGCGCTGATGCCGAAGTCGACGACGTTCCGAACCAGACACCGTTTGTCGTGAAGAACATGACCACGCTGGCCTTGCAGCTCGTAAAGCGGTACCGGAACATCACCCACGACCGCAAGGGCCGCTCCGGACGCATGGCGCCGTCGATCCTGCTCGCGCATTACGCTGCACGGTCGTCGCAGCCCGGTCGAACATTGAGCGATGCACTGATTTCTCTCTGCAGCCTTCTGATCGCCGACATTCGCCGCGCGTCGTCGCTGGGGCACACGCTCAACGTCTTCAACCCCACATGGGATCAGGACGAGTTCACCGATCGCTGGCCTGAATCCATCGAGCAGCAGAACGTGTTTGCCGACGATCTCGTTCGCCTGGTTAACGCAGTCAGCCTTCTCAAGGATGGGAAGCTGAATCCCACTGATGTACCCGGCGCGCTTCGCGAACTCTTCGGCGACTTCGTAGTGAATGAAGCCATCAGGAAGGCGGCGCAGGAACTTGGCGGAACCGTGCAGCGCGGAACGCAGGGTTACACACGGGCAGGGGGCATTCTCGTCCCCGCAGCCGCGGCCGCATCGCCGGCGCTCGCCGCACCTAAGGCCGCGGCAGCCCCGGTTTCCGGCAGCCGTCACACCTTCTTCGGAGATCCCGTCTAATGGCGCTTCTCCCGTACGCCATGAAGGAGCAGGTCGCAGCTATGCGCGCGACCTGGCCAGCCTTTTCCCATCGAACCTTTGGCAACGACGCCGTCATTTGGAGAGGCACTCTGAAGCCGCTCATGCGGCCTTACGAAATCAAAGTCGAATATTGCACCGATTGGGTGATCTCAGGGCCGCGGGTGAGGGTTATCAGTCCGACTCTTACACGGCTCCCCGACAACTCCGAAGGATCGCTGCCGCATGTCTACAATCGCGACCGAGATCCCTTTCTGTGCCTCTTCGATCCTGCACAGGATGAATGGAGCGGATGGGATCTCGTATCAGAAACGACCATACCTTGGACGATCGACTGGCTCGCCTGCTACGAATTCTGGCTCATGACTGGTGTCTGGGAAGGCGGCGGACGGCATCCCCCCTCAACAGGAAACCGCCACAACGTGGAGAACCACCGATGAATTACATTCCTCCCCGGCGCTCCGATGGCACCGCCGAGCATACCCGGGTGAAGCAACCGTGGCCTAAAGACCGCCCGTTCCGAATCCTTTCGCTCGACGGTGGCGGTATCCGTGGACTCTTCGGAGCGGCCTATCTCGCAGAAATCGAACGCAAGTATCTGGGTGGCGAATCCATTGCCAAGTATTTCGATATGGTCGCGGGCACGTCCACGGGCGGCATCATCGCGCTTGGTCTCGCCACCGGAAAGTCGGCGGCCGAGATCTCGAAGATTTACACCGAACGAGGGGAATTCATCTTCCCTAAACCGAAGTTCGGAACGGGTCTCTGGCACCGTGTGAGATCCTTCTTCCGTCCCAAGCATCGCAGCTCCAACCTTCGTGACGAGCTGCTCCGGGTGTTTGGGCACGAGGTCTTGGATTCTGCCACGTGTCGGGCGGTCGTGCCCTGCTTCGAAGGCACTTACGGTGAACCGTTCATCTACAAGACGCCGCACCATCCAGATTACAAGAAGGATCGGCACAAGGCTCTGGTTGACATCGCTCTTCATACCTCGGCCGCGCCGTCGTATCTGTCCGCAGTCGATAGTCATGGCCACCTCATGCTGGACGGCGGCATCTGGGCGAATAACCCGATTATGAACGCTCTGGTCGATGCGCTCGCCTGCTACGATGTTCCCCGAGAGAACATCCGAATCCTTTCCATCGGCACCGGTGAGGAGACAGTTACCCTTGCCAAGCGTCACCTGGAGGGCGGCAAGCTCGCATGGGGCGTGTCTTCGACGGTGCCGCTTCTATTCCGGCTCTCCGCAAGGGCGCAGAACAAGAATGCGCTTGGCCAGGCATATCTCCTCGCGGGGAAGCCCAACGTCCTTCGCGTCGACCTAGATGAGCGGGAGGAACACATGGGTCTCGACGACGTGCGACGGGCCAAGAAGGAGTTGCCGAGCATCGCAAGGAGCCACGCGGAAGCGAACGGCATCCTTGTCAAGCAGATGTTCCTGGAAATGCCTGCGGAGCCGTACGTGAGCCTTCGACCCTGATCCGCCTACTCGTCGGCGCACACATCTGCGCGCCGACGAGTTACCCGAAGGAAGTGGACCCTCGTTTACGTGCCTTCACCTCACTTCATCCGCGATGCCACGATGTACGTCTGCCCATATCCATTGCGAGCCACCGGAATTAAGAGGCGGGCAAGTGCATTCGCTTGGCGGGAAAGTGGGGCCGAGAAATCGTGGCGAACGTTCGTCCCGCTCCCGGTCGCGCGCCATGCGCCAAAGCCCTGATCGAAGGCGAGTGTAACCGTGATCCCGCCCTCGAACGTGATGTTCATATACCTTGCATGCGGAACCTGCCCGAACTGAACATTCAGGCTAACTCCCTTCTCGTGTGCATAGGCTCGAATAGACTGCTCCGCTTCTGGACCGTCGCGCCAGTCATCGAACACCCGATACTGCGCTCCATTACGAGGGGCAGGAGGCGAAGTAAGGAGTTCGACAGTGTGAGGTGATCCCTTCACCAGCGCGACCACGGTATCGATGAATAGCTTCGCAACCAGTGGCGATCGGACATATTGATCACTGTACCTGATTGACGTCACCTTCTGTTCCTTCGCGATACCGAGTGGAGCAAGCAGCCCCCGGATACGATTTGCCATCGCTGCTCCAAACAAGGATGCGGGGCGGTCGAGTTCGTTAGTAATGGTTTCGTACTTCGAATCCGGCGACGGAAGGAGTGTCGTTTCGTCCAACGGTTTAGTCTCGCTTTGGAAGTCGACCGAGCCTCTTACGATCGGCCGTTCCACCGGGGCACCCCAGGTCTCTCCTGGAAGCCATGGCTTTTCCTCCTGCGAGGCCCACACCGTTCGGCTTCCAGTGCTGCTTACAGCAACGCCAATCTTGCTCCCATTGCCCGTGATAGGCATTGTGCCGATACAGATAGGGAAGGGTCTGGCGCCCGTGGCGAACCTCTTGCCAAGATCATACAGAGCAAGTCGACCCGCGGTGTCGCAGTTCTTAATAAGCTCGTCCGGCACCACAAAGCCGATTTTGTGGCCATGGACTCGCCATCTATCAAGAACGGAAATGAGTGGCCACGCCGCCATCTCTCCTGCATCGGTTTCCGCAGGCAGGAATATCTGCAAACTCGGCTTCTGCCCGTCTCTGAGCGCTCGCTCGACTTCATCGAGAACGGAAGTCGAAGCAAGTGAGTCCTTGGAGTACCGATCCCCGTCGTCGAGCGCCTGATCGAACGAGAGGTGATTTCTTAGGAATCGGAGGGCGCCGATCCTATCGAGGGAGCCGGATTCGAATGGCGCGTCGCGAACCAGCACGCAAGCTGCGCATCCACTCGTGCAGCCAGAGTTCGAGCAATCGAGAACTTCGGTTGCTTCATATAAGACCTTCGAAAGATTTCCTGGGATCGAGGCAGCGAATCCTGCCCCACCTGCCGCCCGGTCAAACACCAGCATCGAAGCTGCTCTGCCGCCAAGGAAGCCGTCGGAGATCTTTGTGGCAAAGCCCATCTCGTCCGCCTCTATCCCCAGAATCCTCGCGGTACCTTCGCGAATTGCTATCGCCAGTGCGGTGGCGGCGGCCTTGCTGAGAGGATTCGAAGGCTGCAGTTCGAACACGTCAGTAGTGATCTCGTAGCCTAGTTCCATGTTCCGACGGACGGCCCAAGCGTTGTTGTTGCCTTCGCAAACGAGCGCGTTTTCGTCCTTCTTCCAGCGGAGAGGAGCGTGCCCAGCAAGAGGCGATGGAGTGGTCTGGTCGACATCCCCGGTGTCCAATACTGGATGGTCTGGCGCGGCTCTTCCGCAGTGAAGGCAGAGCGCATATCCATTCTTGGTCGGCCCGCGATTACTGTAATAGACGGCGCCTTCGCGCGTGCTGCGCAGCCGTCCGAGGTCTGGAATCGGCAGCGATACCCACGGAGCAGCTCGTACCGAAACGCTCGGCTCCTCGGGAGCAACGTAAGATATCAAGTCGGTTTCGGCATGGACCTTGTCCCTGACGTCCACGGAGAAGCCCGCGGGACGGAGATACGGAGTGCTCGTCAGCGGCCCGGCGCATGCAGGGCATGAGACAATCTTGGTCCGGCTGGAATCGCTTGACCCGCAGCGCTTGCAATTCCAATGAAATTTCAGGCTTTGGACATCTCGAATGTTCTCTTCCGTTGCAGGTCGTTTCCAGTTCAGCAGGACGCCCGCTGACTTGTGCACCAAGCCGTCGAGCACGATCTCGGAGCCTGGCGCGTAATCCCTGATGGCGAGGTCAAGCGATCTCTGCGGGCCAGACAACCTCGTCGTACGTCGCCCATCGATCGGCTGATCCAACTTTGATCGATGCGGCAGGAACGTCACAACTCCGGTGGGGAACCCGTGTCCGGGCAAGAACCCACGATCGGCAAGTGCGCTCAAGAGGAATTCATCACAGAGCCTCTGAAGCTCCATTCCCATTCTGCTTCTGCCAGCTCCCTTCACCCCCTCATCCCTGGCAAGAGCCTGGAGGCCGTCCCATTCGTTCTGGAATGTGTCCTCAAGATCAGTGATGGTCTGAAGGCAGGTGTCGATCATCACCCTTTCCCCCTCTAAGACAGAATGCCTCACGAGTCGCTCCAGGTCTCCGCCAACAAGTTCGGCTGTCGTCGGTGCTTGGAGCCAATCCTTGAACTGCTCGACGGGGCGCTGGTCCGCGAGATGCCTCCGTTCGCCGACTCCAGCCGGCGTTCCGAGGAACGCACCAATGGTCATGCGGATCGGGTCTCCACCCCGTCCAACCATGAACCGACGAAGAAGGAAGGCATTGACATGTCGCTGGACGATCGGACGACTACTCAGGGCAACGCGCGGCGCTGCCAGCTTCCGGTCAAGATAACTGATTGGCGAGACGAATGCTTCTCGGTCAAGCGGTCGATCACGGCAGAATGTGAAGGCGAGGGAGAATGACTGACCGCGTCGACCAGCACGACCGACGCGTTGTTTATAGCTCGCGACCGACGGAGGAACGTTGGTCATCATGACGGTTGATACGGAGCCGATATCGACGCCCATCTCCATCGTCGTGGAGCAATTCAGGATGTTGATCTCGCCGTCTTTGAACTTCTGTTCGTAAGTGCGTAGCAGCGCACTTTCCTGTTGGGCGGAATGTTCAGCAGATCGGGCATATTCCGCAAAAAGAGCAACACGGTCCGAGATGTTGTTCCATGCTCCCAACGCTCGAAGGTTCTTGACCTCTTCGGCATCTTCAAGCCATCCGCCGATCGCGCCCCGGGCCACGACCGGGTCTACCTCGCCAAGCAACGGCTTTGGATGCCGGGGTAGCTCGACCCTATCGGAAGGGCTGGGCTTCGATCGCTGCGTTCCTTGGGCAAATGGACTTGTGCCAAATGGGGCAGTGTCAAGGATCCTACGTGTCGTCGAGCAGAGGAACCCTTCGACCACGGGAGCGATATAGGCTTTTCTTAAATCAAGCGCAGGTTTGTCCGGATCGGAACTTAGAAGAGGCTGCAGGTTCTGCCAGGCGCGGTCGAAGCACTCCTCGATGTCTGCTCCGTGTTCCGATATCGAGATATCCAAACCTAGCCCGTGCAACAACAGAGCCTGTGGCGCTGAGAGAACAGCAAGGTTTCTGGGTGTTCCTGGCCAGGCGAGCTTACGCCGATCACCAAGTGTTTTCGCCCCTGGACGTAGCAACCCTTTCGTCTTTGCCCGAGGTGTTATCCAGTGCATAAGGTCTGAATGAACCGCAACCGCTGCATTGCCTCGCATGAAAAATGTGGTGATCGCGTAGAGGAATGATCGCCAGTCATCGATTGTCTTTCCACGGCGGGCAAACGGCGCTGGCAGAGACTGCTGGCTATCGATCGCCGGAAAGCGTAGGCGCGCCATTCCAAGCGTCTCGAGCGAGAGAGCCTTTCGGGGCCGCCTAGCAAGTTCGCGAAGAAGCAGGAATTCCGCAAGTTCGACGCTGTCGCTGAAGAGCTTCGGGTCTCGGGGTGCCCAAACCTCCTTCACCCATTTTTTGACTTCCTCCCTTTCGCCCAGTCGGTCCACCATTTCCTTCCATGGTATTCCCTCGAGACGATCTGCTCCCGCGGCGGCTAGCTCTAGCCGCTTGCTTGCAAGGATATTCTGAACTGCTGGGATCGGTGTTGCAGCCACAGCGGCTTCCAATCCCACAATCTCTTCCTCAAGGGCGGACGTATCAACCTGCGTGGCAGTTGATATCGAATGCTGGACACTATGGTATACGAAGGAACGGACGAAGTTTCGTTCTGCCTCCGCCTGCATTTTTGCCGACATTCGAGCCGTGCCCTGTCGGCTGTCAGTGAATGACAGAAGCCGGCGCCCTTGCGACGGAGCCGAGTTGTCGGCTCGACTGGGATCCACGCCCTCCAGGAGTATCGGGGCCGCGTTGGCAATCATGAATGGTGCGCCAAACCGAACTGGCCTGAGCAGGCTGTCGACGCCGCGGCTTGATGTTTTACCACAGCAAGGACAAAAATCGGCCTTTTCGTCATAACCGACGGTGATTGTGTCCGCCGCCTTTGCTGGGTGCGTTCGCCAGTCCTCAGTCGACAGGTGCAGAGGTCGAAAGCCTACCGAACCTTCCGGCCGAAGCAGTATGGTTCTGCGAAGCTCAGGAAACTCTAGCTCGATTGCCTCCTCCTCATCGTCGGCATCGTCGTCCGCTTCCGGATCATCCTGATCGCGCAACGCTTCGAATTCAAACTCATCTGAGTCAGCACCTCGACGGGTCGAACGAATCCTGTCGTTCGTAGCGTCGTCCTGCGCCTCAAGGACAACTTCACCGCATTCGTGGCAACTTATGATCTCAAGGACTGGCGCGGTGCATGTCGGGCACTCATCTCGGGGATCGATAAAGATCTCTCCGAAACCCCAACCGACAGGAGAGTTCTTGCAGCCAGGGTTTACGCAACTCCAGATTCCCGGAACGGCGCGTTCGAATCCATGGATCCTCATTGGTGCGAGATTCTCGGGTTCGTTCGTTTCCGGATTGGTTCGCTTGGCATTAGCCAAAAAGGTCATGAAGCTTTCGGCATCAAGTCCAATCGCCTTCGCAATTCTATCCATCTCGGACAGCGTTTGAGGGCGATCAAACAGCTTTGTTGCAACAAAGTCCCACGCCACATCGTCGGCAGCGAGTGTGTTGAAAAGCTCGTCGCCATTCAACTGCTCGAGCCGATTCCGTGGAGGAAGCTTCCCCCTTGTCGAAGGCCTTGAAGGGAGCTGCCTTGCTCCTTCAACAACATGGACATTCGCATCCGAGATCCCGGCTACATCCGCAAGGAAGTGCCTCAACTGGCTTTGGATGTCGTCTCCAGATCCAATGGTCGCTGACGTGGCGACGAAGTGGACCTCTTCCGGCTTGCAATCGAATGCCAGAAGGACTCGCCTGAGAAGAAGCGCGATTTCCGCAGCGGCCGCCCCGACAAGTGAGTGGGCTTCATCGAGGACGATCCATTTGAGCTTCCCCTTCGATTTCTCGATGATCTGCTGGTCTTCAGCCCTTGCCAGCATGTACTCGAGCATAGTCACGTTTGTTACGAGAACCGGCGGCGGGCTTGACCGGAGTTGCTCCCGATCGATTTGCTGTTCCGGCGTGACGCGCCGCAAGCTGTCTGGTTGCGAATTCGGCAGGTCCCCATTGTACAGGCAGTAGCGAATACCCCCGCCAAAGGGGCGCGCCCAGGCCGACAGGCGCTCTCTCTGACTCTCAATCAACGCGTTGAGCGGATAAAGCATGATGGCCTGCACGCCTTCCAGCCGTGCACTGCTGCCCGTCGCCTGAGTGACGAGATCACTCAGGATGGGAAACAGGAAGCATTCCGTCTTTCCGGATCCTGTTCCCGAAGTGACAAGGACAGACTGGGGGTTACCCGGCTTTGAAAGATGCTCCCAGGCTTCCAGTTGGTGCCGAAAGGGACGTCTCGATTTGGGGAACCTGTAGTCACTGCCTTCTGGCAACGCATTGATGGCCTCGACGAAGCGGGGATGGAGAACCTTCGGCGGAACTCCGGCCATGTTGACCGAGGCTGGAACGAATGGGTGCGCACCCTCAACGATTGGTTGCTGGAGCAGGCCGCCGGAAGTCGCAGTTTCGGCATTGAAGACGCTACGGAGATGGTCGACAAGATGCCGATCTCGAATACCAGACTGGGAAATGATTGCTTCGGCAGATCGGCGGCGTATTTCGGAGAGGGTAGCGAACGGCTTCAATGTATGACCTCGAAATGGCGCACGATGTGTGCGTATGCAAATGAAACGTACCGGCTGTGCTCGCGAAGAGCCTTTCGCAGCAAGATCTCGCTGGATGGACTAATGTTAAGCATTCCTCTGGCTGCGGCGGCCAAGGCAACCGGGGCCACCATTCCCTCGAAATCCGCGACGCTAAATCTCTGAAATTCTGTCGGTAGCTTTATACCTGCTGATACGAGCTGCTCCAGGATTGGGTCCCTGCGGAGCGCATGCGCGGGAGTGTCGTCATCGAACATGCGTTGTTCCTGCACGAAACTCTGCAGTACCTGGTCAAGCGTTGGCATCGCAGTTGCCGGAAATCCAGATTTCACGAACATCCGATCCAGGCCTGGTTCCAAGGTGAGGATACTCTCCTGCATCCCTTTGAAGTGCGCGATGACGAGTTGATGCCGCATTTCTTCAGGCAGAGTTGAAAGCCCTGCCTCGAGGGCATCTCGTTCGGCACCGAACGCTGCTTCCCATATGCTCGACGGAATAGTGAGCCATAGAAATGGCAGTTGCTCCTGTAGGTTCCAGATCGCTTGGCGTTCGGCATCTGTGGCCGCCGACAGAAGGAGGCGCAGTATTGCTTTAGGCTGTCGCGCAACTTCCTTCAAAACTTCGAACGCTGATGCCGGAAGTCCATTCAATGAGTTGACGAGGGTGATCAGGAACCGGATGTCTTCGGTGGGAAGCTTGCCCGACGCCAGAAGATCCACAGCGATCCTGAGTTCTTCCTGAAGGGATGAGAAGTCTTGCTGCGCGAGAGCCGACTGGAGCGGTGTTCTCGGAAACTGGCTCAGTGGCAGGTGAACAAGAAGCGGGCGTGACACGACGTCCGGCCCGTCTCGCAGATAAATCAGAGTGGGGCCGCCGCAGCTATCCGGGATCTCGTACGTCCCCCCGACCGCTGCCCGGAGCAGATGCTCCTTCTCCGGGTTCATAATCATTCGCGCGACTGGTTGCTCCGTGAATTCAGACCCGAACACTATCGCACCATCAACCCGCTTTGGCCGCGCGTATCGGTACTGCTTCAGGCAGATCGGCTTCCTGGTATCGCCAACGAAGTCAAGTTCCAGAACCGCATCTTGATCCGCTATCGGAGCCATGAATTCTTCGACGACCCTCTTCAGGGCAGACAACGGAAATTCGCCGGAAAACTTGAACTGCAGAGAATTCGATCTCGAAGTTCGGGGCATGAGCGTCAGTGTCGTGTTATGCGGCGAGACAGCGATCGCGCCACGTAGCGCAGTAACGTCGATCTCTTGCCCAGCCACGGCAACTCTGCCGCCGCCAAGGATGATCGCCGCGTCGCGGCTCCTCAGTGTAATAGTCACGTTGAACGATTGCCCGCTCGGCGTACGCAGCCGCACGACCAACTTGTAGCTTGGCCTTCCATTGAAGGAGAAACGGTGCTGCTGATCCCCGCGTTCGATTACCCTTACGTCCTCGGGCAGGTCAACGCTCCAACCTGGGAGCGATTCATAGGAGACGATGCCTTCTGTCGCGCTCGTCATGCGCCCATGGATCCTGGCTCTATTGGGTAGAAGCGCGATGCGCCGCCGTTCCAGTTGGATATCCGCAAGAGGGTCTCTCCACGAGATCTCGAAGAGACCATGATCCACTACCTTCCCATCGGGGAGAGATCTCCATACTTCCCCCGGGCGACGATATAGGAGTTCACCTTTTTTCGGTTGGCGGGGTCCCCCGTTCGATCCGATCCTGACCGTCACCGATCCCTCGTAGAGTTCGAGTTCATCGTCTGTGTGGAGCGGAGTCGACATAGCCGACGATAGTTCGAGGCTCTCCTGGCGCTCGTCCTTCCCAGCCTCAACTCGGTATCGCTCACCCGTCGATGCGCCGGGCTTTGAAAAATAGACAGTTCCGGTTACGGCATGAAGAGCATGTCCATCGCCAACGCTCCACGTTTGGCCGAGAGTTGTTCCTTCTGCAGCGATTGCCTCCCAGTCCTTTGGCACCAGAGTGTAGAGCAGGGGTGGTGGCAAACTAGCGGAACCGGTCTTTGCAAGTCTCAGCTTGCCAGGTTTTGATGGATCCGCTCCCCCGTCTGGAATAAACGTCGCGATCGGGGAGGTGACGGGTGTGCCACTCGGCCAGACCATGGATACCGCCTCGGATCCACATGTCAGGTTCGCTGTCACGCTTTCATTGAGTTGGAAGCCAAGGATCAATCTCCCAAGCGATACAAGCGGACGAACCCTCCACGCGTGTGCCCCTTCAACTGGAGGCTCGAATAGGGCGATCTGACTCGGAAGGAAATTCGCCAGGGTTCCGGAAGGACTCGCCTTCCATCTTCCGGCGGGAGGAACCCCATGGAGACGTCCTGCCGGAATTTCTCCTTCGGCATTCAAAAGCAGCGCCGGCTGCCATCTCTCTCCATCGAAACACAGATATCGTTCGGCACCGATCCCGCTGCTGGTAACCAAGCCCACCTTCTCGTTCAGCAGGCCGCCCAGCAGCTTGCGCGCGATCTGGTCATGCTCGGTGGACATGTATATCGGAAGGCTCTCTTTCCAGTCCGGACTATGAGCGTCCAGGTATCGAACCGGATCTATGTTCGAAGGCCCTTGGTCAAGCACCTTTCGCCACTTCACGAGCTCGATGATGAGTTCGCAACAGAGATCCACGAATCCATCTTGTCTGTACGACACCGGCATCCGCCACGACATGTCATGCGCGAAGCCGCGGATATGCTCACGATCGGTGCCTGTGAGCGCAAACCGCATCACGGTTCGAAGGTAGTCGGATAGCCATATCGATCCACTGTCGGCCAGCAGATGCGCAGAGATACCGCCCTCCAGCGCAATCGTAAGGAGGAATTCGCGACTGGTTTCCGATCTGATCAGATGCCGCTTCCAGTATCCAATGCCGATTCTGGTAAGATTCCTTTTCGTGTGGTCTGGCAGGTCTTGAAGAACTTCCGCAGCGACCGAATCCCATTTGAGAAAGAGAGTCGTCGCCTCACGTCGGAACCACTCTGCGCAGAATGCGACGAACATGCTTGCCGCCGTGCCGTCCTCCTGCAACAGCCGGGCCGTCGACAAACGCAAACGCTCCCGGAGGTCGGCGTATTCCTGATCGGTCATCCGGTACTGATGGAGTGGCCTTCCATCGGGAGCATTCAAGTTGCGTTTGAGGAGAAACGCGACATTCCAATGTCTATTTTGTGCTTGTGGAGCAGTGGAGCCAGGCGCCTTCCTCAGCCGCCTAAGCAGGCCAACAACTTCCATGTGAAGTTCTATAGCTTCATCAGAGCTTCTGGGCTTAAGAACTCCGCTGATTTCCTCAAGTCGCGCCAAGTTGTCGCGACTTCGATTAAACTCGGCCCGCAGATCTTGATCGGATAGTTCTTTCAGACGCAACTTTCCCCCTCCGTTGCATCAGACCCTGATACAACAATGGTTACCTTGAGTTGAAATCGTTCCGCAAGTTGAAATGCGCGAATTCTCAACATAATGATGTTGCGAGAAATTGCCGCCGGCCGATACCCAAGCGGCCGCCTTCGAGGTGAACCTGCACCGCGGACGCGAAAGTTGCTTGACGCCATGCGATATGTTCTTTATTTGTTCCCGCCCATGAACACCTTCGCGCGCACCTCGCTTCGAATACGCTGACGCACTCCGGATCTGTCCGGTGCCGCCCAGTTCTGCGTTTTCGAACCCGAGGATGCCATGAAGAGTATCCATGAGGGCCGCAGGAGCGATGTTGCTCCACGCCCGGTCACATTGCCGCCCATTTCCCAGACCGAAGCCACGATTAAATGCATCGGCCTCGCTCTATTTCGTTCCGAGCACGCGAGAGATTTCGCTTGCCTACTCGATCTCGACCCTGAGGTCGTCCAATGGAATTCGGCCCCGCCCTTGCTTCGCGATGGCGACGACGAGTATCAGCTCGACTTTGTTGTCATCACCGACAGCGGATCCTTTCTGATCGATGTCGGGCACGACGAGCCGCGACCGCCGCGATGGGTGACACCGCTCGCTGAATCCATGGGACATCAGTATCGGCCCGTCGCCATGGCCGAACTCGAAGGCAGCTTCCGTCTGAGGAACGCGAAGGACCTCTTGCGATATGGCTTCTATCGACCACCGCTCGGCGACAGGATTCGCCTTCTGGCGGCATTGGACGACATGGGATCGCTCACGGTCGCCGAATGCATGTCCGCGGTCAGGGAAGGGCGGCCAATGCCCACGCTGGCTTCGCTCATTCTCCAAGGATTCCTGGAGATCGATCTCGACGATGCCCTGATTAGTCCGGAAACGCAGGTTCGCCGGATACGAGGATGACGTGACGCGCAATCGCGCCGTGGCAGTCACCTTCTTCAATCCGGGGTCACACAATGAAAAACATCTCTCGCGACCAGGACGGCTTCTCGTTGCCTGAATTCCTGGCGTATGCATCCATCAGCGGGGCCATGCGTCCATTCACGCGCGCAAACCGCTATTCCATCGGCCTCGTCGTTCCCGACTGGGATCGCAGGGTCACGTATATCCGGGCTGCGCTAGTAGTGCTCGACCGGGAACTAGACTTCCGCTTCCGGGATCAGGTCAGGGCATTCGATGTCGAGAAGTCCGAGCCTTCGCTCGAGGCCGTGATGGACATGATGCAGAACAAGAAGACTATCATCCTCTTCAAGTCGGAGGATGCCGTTCCGCCTGACCTCAGATATGCCCTCGACGCGGTTGTGCAGGTTCCACCTCCCAGCAGCCGCCTTGTTCGTGGCGTGGTCCAATGGGCGTACGGCATCAGCGTCAGCCAGCAGCAAGCGGCCACCCTCGCGAACAGCAACTGGAAGCGCCTGAAGCTCGCGATGACCCGTGGCCGGCCGATCACCCGAATCTTCTCGATCCTCGAGAAGATGGCGAAGACAGAGCCTGCGAAGCCACGGCCGAAGGACTCCAGGGCGGTGTCAGAAATCCGTCTTGAAGACCTCGCAGGATACGGAGAGGCGAAGGATTGGGGCCTCGAACTGGTGCGTGACTTGGCCGACTGGCGCGCCGGGACGATTTCATGGGAGGACGTCGACAAGGGAGTGCTTCTCTCCGGCCCGCCGGGAACGGGCAAGACCATGTTCGCCCGCGCGCTTGCCGCCTCATGCCAGGTCACGCTGCTCGCCACCTCGTATGCCAAGTGGCAGGCGAAAGGGTATCTGAATGACTTCCTGAAGGCCATGCAGAAGTCGTTCAAGGAGGCGAAGGATGCCGCTCCAACCATCCTGTTAATCGATGAGCTGGATGCTTTCGGTTCACGCGACGGAGCAGCCGGGAGCAATGCGTCCTACGACATCAAGGCAATCAATGGCCTCTTGGAAGAGCTCGACGGCATCGAAGGGAGAGAGGGCGTAATCGTTGTCGGCGCTTGCAATCATCCCAACATGGTCGATGCCGCAATCCTCAGAGCGGGACGGCTTGATCGGCACGTGATGATTTTCCTCCCGGACGAGCACACCCGCGAGGCCATCTTCAAAATGCACCTGAATGACTGCCTTTCCAGCGACGACCATCGAGAATTCGCCGAGGCGACCAAAGGGCTTTCCGGAGCCGAGATCGAGAAGATTGTCCGCAGCGCCCGTAGGTCGGCACGTCGTCGACGTGGACCGATCACAAAGGGGGACGTAGTCCTTCATCTTCCTTTGATGGCGGACATCCCGCCGAACATCATGAGGGCGAATGCCGTCCATGAGATCGGCCATGCCGTCGTCGGCGCAGTGCTCGGAATGGATCTCGTGAGAGTTGCTATCGTCGGCCGGATCAGGGTCGATGACAGCGTGCAATCACTAGGTCAGGCGCGTTTCAGACGCGGCACCTGGGTTCGGAGAACGAAGGAGCACTATCTCGACCTGATCGCCATGACGATGGCTGGCATGGCTGCGGAGGAGGTCTTCCTTGGCAGTCACGATGATGGTGTCGCAGGCGCCGAGGGATCCGATCTCTTTGAGGCCACGAAGACCGCGATTGCCTTGGAACGATCGTACGGCATGGGCGAAAAGCTTGCCTCCTACGGCGACCTGCGCCGTCGACACATCGAGGGCCTCGCTCAAGTTGACCCGGCGCTGCTGGCGCGAGCCGACAGCATTCTGCAGGAGCAGTTCGACCGGGCGAAAAACATCCTCTTGCGGCACCGGGAAGCGTGCACGGTGCTTGCCGACGAGCTCGCCTCTCGACTGGAGCTGTCAGGAGAGGTGGTGCGGGATGCGCTGGATTCTCAAGATCAGGGGAAGTTGTCGCGATGGTCAGGATAGCCGGCGCCAGCGATCCAAGATCGGGATCGAGGCTCCGAAAAACGGTCGGTTGGCCGACCACATCGAAATCTGGAAAAACCTCGACCCCGCTCCCATCTCCTTTGGATCACGAACTCAGGGAGGTTGCGATGCCCGGACCTGCCGCGCACGCCGTAGAAGAAGTGCTGCTTGAAATACTGGCTCCAAAGCCCGCCTGTTGTAGCACCATCGTCTGCGATTGCTGTCGACGGGCAAGAAGCGCGGACAATTTCGACGAGGATTGCTTCGGCATCTGCTGCGACTGCCTCGACTCCGACGTGCTGCTCGTTCAACTGGATGCGAGCATCAAGGTCAGGACGTCCGCACATTCCTGAGCGGATTTTGGTGGGTTGCAACCTAATGCCGAGAATATCGACCGGGTGCGAGTTATGGATTCGCCGGAATATGCCTAGGGGTGTGGTATCTCCGTGTCGCTTGGCAGGTTATTGGTCGGCACCTGCATGGACTTAAGGAAAAGCTCAAGTCTAGTGTCTAACGCACGGATTTGACTGCTTGCAGAATCCAACTTTTTCTGGAGCGTTGCTGCGCGAGTGTTAGCATTCTGTTGGACTTCCCTCAAGCGTGACAAAGCTTCTTCTTTGGTCATGTTCCCACCACCCGCTGGCGAGGGATCTTCAGCAAGATCGTAGACGGCCGACATTGAATTTCCGATGAACCCAAGTGCGTTTATTGTCGTCTCAAGGTCGGCCGCTTTCCTGGCACGCATTAGTTGCGTTTTCAGATCTGTGTCTATCGCGTTCTTATTCGCAAGCGCCATTTCTCTCGAGTCGAGCAGCGTTGAGGTCGTGCTGTCCACTTTGTCTCTTCCGACTTTGTCGCTCATAATTTTGCTCAGTCGAGTGAGTTCGGCAGAACGCGCAGTATTCCAATCAAACTTCTGGCGTTTGCGCTGTACCATTTCATTAATGACCTCGTTCCGCAGCAGTTCGAGTGGTTTTTCGCGCATCGTTAGTTCACCGCTACTGTCTTTACTGAACCAGTAGGCGTTACTCTCCTTCATATCCAACTTGAACCCGTCGGCAATTTGGTAGGGAATGTTGTTTCGACCGCTGTTTGCGCTTCCCGCGATTTCAGCATCGACGTCGGTAGCACCAATTCCCACGTAATCGAGTTTGTTGGATATTAGTCGGCGGTAAGTGCCGGAGTCTGTTTGCACTTTTTCAAACCTAGCCACCACCAAGACGCCGCCTGTCCCCGCGAACTCGAGATCCTGGATAATTTTCGGCTGAAGGGCGTCAATCTGGCGCGTAACTTCTCGGTCGACACCCCAGTTGTGAAGTGACGACATTAGCTTGGCAATATCCTTGTGTCTGGCGATCTTCTCGGTACCCGCCTTATTTTGAGCGATGCAAGGCTCAACGGACAGACAGAAGGCGATGGCGTAGAGGATCGTGTTACCGAAGCGCATCTGGGAACTCCCTAGTGCGGAATCTGTGGCAATTCGCGATATATGTCGCTCGTAAACTTCCGATCCTCTGCGGCCGTCAATAATGCAAGCTTCGCGAGCCGTTGCGTGAGGATCTGATCGTTGATTGCGTCCAGTTTTGCCTGAGCGTCCTTCTCGGTCTTCAGAGCATTGGTCGTTAGAGTTCTTGCATAGGTGCTCGAACGAATGAAGATCCCCATGATCGTTCCGCCTATTCCCTTGCGGAACCTCGAGGAATCAGGTGCCTCGTTCAATAGTGCCAACTTAAACATAGTGTCCGGCTCAATACGACCAGGCGGGTTCTCGAAGCGCTTGCATTTGGATCTATCCACCTCGTTGGCGCGATTTACAGAGGTCGTCACGACACCGTCGCCTAGCCGAAGTTCCAAAGGATATTGACCGGCATCATACTTGGTATCGACATATATCTGCGCGCCGTGAACGTCGACGAGTTGACCTTTGTAGGTCGGGACAATCATATATTCGTTGCCCTTGAGCATCCGCCAATCCCTATTGGGCCATTCGGTCCAGTATTCGACATCCATCTTGTGGATCACGCAGATGGTCGTGCTCCTTTCTGCGAGCATCCGGTTCGCTACCTCGCTCGAAGGGTCGTTTCCCTTAGCCGCCGCGGCGATGTTGTCCCGTAAGGCTTTTTCTTGCTCAGCCGCTCGATCGAGGACTGCTGCTGCGGAATACTCTGCCTTCGGATCGGATATACGATCAATCCAAGCAAGGTGATGTTCCAGCCTGATCGAGAAGAGTGTATCGTCAATAAAGCCCGCTGCAAAAGCCGCATGATCGGCGAGAACGCATGGCTCAAGCAATGCTGCAGAGATGACACCGTTGCCTTGAGGGTACTCCCTGAGACGCCGCCGACATTGATCAAACTCCTCGTAGGCTCCGCGCAATTCGACCATCATTTTGTCGTCGGGCGCCAGATTTTTGTCTAGCTTGATACCGTTGTTGTCTGCCGCGCGTTGCACGTCAGTGATTCGCTGGAGGGCGGCCTTGGTGTTGTTGAAGAGTTCAACGGCGTACTGCTGGCCGATGGCGTTCAGAACATCTTCCTTCAGTTCCTGAATCTGAACGGACATGCTTGCCAGCGCCAACTGGATGCTTGCCAGTTGCTCGATAGCGATATCAAGCTTTCCATTAATAGCGGCTAGTAGAGCACCTGAGCCGTCTGGCCCACGCTGCAGTTCAAGGAGCTTCTGGAAAATCCCGATTGCCGTGACGAGGATGGTGAAAGTCGCCACCTCGGCGCGAGCCGGCGAGATGGACGTTCCAACTGCAGCCAGCGGAGCCGCCGCAATCGCCGTAAGGATCGCACGCCGAGTCAACGCCATCAGGCACCTCCAGCCAATCGATCTGAAATATGCCTATGATCGAAATAACGCGCAAGTTGTTTCGAATCCCCGGAGATCGAAGCCGCCGACTACCGGGAACAGTCATGGCATCTCCGTCGTCACAACGGCGATCATCCCGTGCTTACGCCGTACCAGCAAGATGCATGTCAAACTGCATTCTTGCTCTTCAACTCAGCAGTAACAGATTTCCTCGAGGCATCCATGTTGTTGACGACGTTGTTCTTCGGAGTAGTCTTCGCCTCAGCGGCCTTCTTCGGCTTGAGTGCTTTCTTCTTTTTATCGATCAGCTTCAGAAGGCTGGTCTGGATCGGATCGCTTATCCGGGTACCAGTATGCGGGCTTCTGCTTGATGAGAAGACGGTGGCCAAGGACCGACAAAGGCGACCATCGCACCTCGAAACACTGAGGCCAGGCTGATGACCGACATCTCCGGCCAGCTCCGCCTTCGACTCGAGCAGCTCGTCGATGAGTTCGTCACTTCAGGGGCGAAGGCTCCGGATGTCATAGCCGCGCTCGAGAAAGAGCTGGCTGAAATGAAGGCGGCCCATGACCGGGATCCGGGTCCGGCAGACGATCCGAGCGCGGTCGAGGAACCCGCCAACGATTGGCCCGGTGCCTGATTCTAGCTGCGGCTTGTTGCGAATACATTTCCCAGGTAGAACACTTTCATCGGCATTGCTGATGAGCGCTGAAATTCGCTGCTCGCAACGCCGCATCGCTAGAACGCTTTGATCACGGATGTACTGGCACTGGTAAGAAGGCGATGATGAGGAAGGTCGGTGCGGTTTCGCCCCGGCCTTTTTTGTTTTCGAGGTGACAGGGTCAGAGTGGACTGAACTCGATGAACTCGCACTGCAGATGGTCAGATCTGGTCTTCTTCCAGTCGTAGACGTATTCGCCCTGATCGACTGCCGAGCAGGTCAGTCCCGGCAACACAGTGCCCGACGGATTGGTGGCGGCTTTCCTCGCAATGTACCGCCAGAACAGACCGGAGGTGTCGGACTGGTCCTTCTCGAACCGAGAAAGCTGGACGACGCCGCATGGACCTTCGGGCTGCGATGACACCACCCACGCGCCGCCATTGCCGAAGTCGGAGACCCAGACGAATTCCTGCGCGAATGGATTCGAACTGACCTGGCAAGTTCGAAGATTCTTGTCGTGGTCGGCCTTTGTGATCTTTAGGAAATTCTCCTCGGTCGGATGATCGCACATGCCTGCGAGAGCGCGGAACGTGTCGAGCACGCTGGGGTTCGCCTTGGCCTCCTCCTGCAGACGGATCATGCCTTCCTTGAACTTCGCAGCATCCGTGGCGATTCCGGGATTGCGGGCGAGGGCGGCATCAATGGAAATCTGACCCGTGGCCATGCCAAGCCACGCCCCCACCATGTTGCATTCCCTGGGATCGGAGAATTCCTTCACAGCCCCCGGGTAGTTCTTGCGGGCTTCAGCGAGTTTCTTTTCCAGGTCGGCTGGCTTCGCTTTCTTGCGGACGGCTGTCTGAATGAATTCGCACCGGAGGCGTTGCTGGCTCCCCTGAAGCCTGCAGTTATACGTCAGCGAGGAATCTTCCTGCTGGTTATAGAGCATGCCAGTCGTGGGGTAGTCCGCGGCGAGCGCGGTGGTTGCGGCTAGGCTGAGCAGGCAGGCGAGCAGTGATCTCATGACAAGTCCTCCGGGCGCATGTTTGCAGTCGCTCGGAGGAGATTGCAATGGTCATCCCCGAGGCAATTTCCGCGGGTTCCGGAAATGGAGATAGAGGCAGCGCAGAGCCTCACCGGCTACAGGAATGTCCTCGTCGCTTCGGATCATGAACTCGGCCGTCACGTCTCCGCGCGCGTTGAGCTTCGACCACCGGAATGCCTTCCATTCCAGCCTGATCTGCGCCTGGTTGGCTACGAACACCTTCCACTCTCTTCGGGCCGTGCGGTTCTGGAAAGTCTTCCGGATCTTCAGCACTCCGCCTTCGGAGTGCAGCTCCACGAACGTTGACCTCGTCGCCGTATAGGCCTTCACTACCTGGCCTCCCATTGCTGGTGGGATGACGAAGGACGCACAGATCCTCGCCATCTCGCTTCGGAACTCTATCCACAGCGCGGGATCTGCATCTCCCTCGAAATTGCCGATAGCATTCTCCAGATCTTTCCGCTCCACCAGATAGATTTCGTGGCGGCCGCGGATCCCGGAATGGCAGCGCCGGATGCCTAGCTGCTGAAGCCTGCGAGAAAGGTAGGGCTCGGTGCATTCGAGACGATCCAGAAATGCCTTAGCATTCACATACCTTGAGCTGAAGGCATCGAACGACTTCCTGTCGAGATAGGTCTGACCGTCCTCGCCCACACCCGGCTTTTGATCACACCCCCGCGGACAAATAGGTTGACGACGTCTGTACCCATTCGCATGATGGCCCCCGCTTCGATTACACGGACTTCCCCGTCACGCACCCGCTGACGAAACGCCTTCTTGTGGGCGACTGCCTCGAAGCGCCAGCGACCGATCCCCGTCCGGCGACGGTCAAGGTTGGCGACAGTCATCTCGCCAGCCAGAACGGAGCCGACGATTTCCGCGACACTCTTTCCCACGGCCTTCGCCAGATAGAGAATGCCGTGCTGTTGTCCTCGTCCGCCCGTCGTTGGCACAGCCAGGATGCGCTGGAGGACGGCATCGACCTCGGATCCGAGGTGCGAAAGTCCGTGCCCCTCGTGGCCGAACATGCGGGTATGAAGGAAGCCTTTCAGCAGTCCTTTGGCCATAAGGTCGCGAACACAGTCTTGAGCGCAGCCTAGACGACGCGCTGCCTCCTTAACGTTGATCAAGTCCTTCGCAGTGGCGTGGAGCGTCGCCACCTGTTCCTCGGTGAGAAATGTCCTCATCGCAGGATCCGAACTCCTGATCGCGATGCCTGCCTGCTGGGCGATGTTCCGCAAGCCGCGTACGTCCATGCCGATCGCTACGGCTGCTTCCTTTATCGTGAACTCCTTGTGCGGCAGTTCGCTGACGCCGGCACTCTGTCGCCCCATGCGTCCCGTTCTCGCAAACGCTCGCCTCATCGCAGAATTAACTTCGGGCCATAACGCTGCGTCCATGAAGTTTCGGTCGCCACGGCGCTGGAACCATCCGTAGCCGTGCTGGATGCCCCGGTTACGATCCTCCACAGGGACGTTCGTCTCAAGCCAGGTCACGAAGGCATTCTCGAGATCGTCCGGTGACCCTGAGAGGGCACAGTATCCAATCCGGCAGTCGTCGCGTCCAACCTTGGGTGCAGACCTGACCCATGGATTCGTTAGTATGCGACCGACGGCTCCGCACATGTCGATCACTTCGTGCAAGGGAGCGGGATCGAGGAGAGGGCGTTCGGAGCACTCGACGCATCCGAACCGGCTGAGGATATACCACTCGAAATTGTCCGGTTCCAAAAGACGTGAAGCCGACCGCCCTAGAGGTTCGCCGTCGGGATCCATCTCGAACGATGGAAACCACCACTTGATCAGATCCCCGGCGGCTGATCTATCCTCAATGGACTCGCAATGAAACGGGCAGACATGGAAGTCGACGATGTCCCACCAGACGCGGTGGTGCGGGGCCTCGGCAAGGCAAGCGCGACAGAAGCGCCGATTGTAGAAAGACATCTGTCTCTTGCGGAGGGTTTGGCCTGCCAGTCGATGGTAGCCATCGCGCCAGACGGGAGTCCATCGGATCAAGGATTGCTTGTACTCTTCTGCGAGCGGAAGCTTCAGCAACTCATCGAGCATTTCCTGCATGACGATGTTGCGGCCGTTGATGTCCAGCTCGTTCGCGTAGACACGAGCGCTGACATGTTGACCCTCCGCAACGAGCCGCGCGAAGTAGCCGTGCGCCGGATCCCCGACTCCCGGCTTCGATCGCCAGCTCGTGAAGGGGAGGCGGGAGCGAAGCATCTCCATCATGCTGCGTCCCTACCGAAGTATTCCCTGGTATCGCCCGGCCTTTGTCGGAGTGCTGCTTCCTCATAGAAATGATGACGAAGGATCCGTGGAGAACCGTCGTTCAGCGCGCGGAACGCAGCCGGGCGGACCAAGTTCTTCATGACCTTCCCCATCGCGCCACCGGTGAAATCGTGGAGTTCCGTAGCGAAATATCTTTTCCCGAGACCCGAAAGTTCGGCGAACGGCAGCCGCAGATCAATCTCATGCAGCATCAGACGGAACTGATCGAACTCCGTGTCGCGGTCGAACGGCTTCAGTACTTCCTTCGGAAATCCCCCGCGTTCTGCAAGAGGGCCAAGCGCAAGCACGCTTGTAATCACGCTCTCCTCGCCGACAAAAAGGATGTTGCAGCTCTCCGTGTCGGCGAGCTGCTTCAGGAACCCATAGAACTCTCGCAAGTGGTTCTTCGGCGCCTGGAACAAGAACTGAGAGTCATCGAATACGACCAACTGGGCCCGCACCCCAACGATCCTGTCGACCGACCGAGCCATAAGGGACGGAAGCTTGATCTTGGGGGCGGATCCGGGTCCTGTCACTCCGTAGACAATCTCGGCAAACCGCTGAGCTACAATGTCCGGTGGGACAGGGATGTACACGACCGGGATCACGGTACCGTCTTCCGCATCGTACGCGGGCCATCGGTTGCAGTAGAACTTGATGACGTCCGTTTTCCCCGCGCGGGTTTTCCCGATCAGGCCTCCTACGGAACCACGGCCGTGGCTACCGCCGACTACTGGGTAGTGGTAGTTGCTAATGAACTCGACGATCTTGTCGAACTGCGGATAGGTCACCAGCAGACGCTCGATAAGGCTCTGCCGTTCGATGTTGGGCAACTGGCTCACAGCCTCGCGCTGCCCCGGTGTCTCGAATGTGGCGGTATGGAAATCGGTGATCATGGTTTCTTCTTCCAATCGGGATTCCGAGCGAGCAGGCTTGCGATGTCGTCGTCATCGTCCATCGCTGGAGTCGTGTTCTTGGAGGCCAGCTTTGGTGTCGTGGCAGATTTGGGCTCGCGCTGTTGTTCAGCCGCAGGCTCAGACAAATGGGTTTGCGGGACCTCCGTTGCGGGAGCTGGGACCGTACGGAGCTTGGTTGTCACTTCGACGCCATTGCTCAGATCGAGGGTTCCGTCGTCTTCCATTCTCGCCATCTCGAGAACCTTGCGGCGGCGGGCGGCCACGAAGTGTCCTTGGACGAACTTGGCAAGCTTCTTTCGAGGAGCATATCTCTTGCGGTTCTGGTCGATCAGCTCCATGAGCTTCGAGTGGAGCTCCCGACGCGCCCGTAGCAGATGGGGTTTGACCCGGCCCTCCTTCTCCTCCTTGCGACGGAAATCCTGGATCATCCTGTGGATTTCCATGGTCATTCCAGAGCAGTATTCCGCATCGGGTCCGACAGCTCGCACCTCGATGATTTCATCACGATATGGGTCGTGGACCCACGCTTGGCCGATGTCATTGATGTTGATCGTCATGCGAAACTTCGTCGACGCATGCCCAGGCTTGGCCCGCTTCGTCTTCGGATGAACAGAAAGCGCCAGCAGGCCGGGAGCATTCCAATGGATGCCGTCCGAGCGTACGCCGTCGCTTTGGACAGTGACCCATCGCGTCTCGCCAGCCAGTCTGGAGAAGATAGAACGGTCGAGTAGGGGGCGGCGCGGCATTGAGGCCTCGTGTTTTTTCCAAAGTTCGGCGGGAACGCCCGCCTCGGTGAGAAGGTCACCCCCGAGGCCCTGTCGCGGGGTCTGGTGATGGACGTTCGCGATCCAGTGCTGGATGACCGCCTCCACTTCGGACAGCGCAAGGACTGGCACAGCCATGTCGCGATCCTCGCCGAACAGCTTCCGGATCTCGGGTGACTCCATCGTGGTGCCGGGCAGGTTCTGGAACACGTCTCGTGCTAGGGTACCCAGCGCGCGTTCCAACGCTCCCTTGTCGCCCGGGGCAGCCGGACGGTGCTCGACGATGTCGAATCCGATCGCGCGGGCGGCTTCGTCGATGGAGTGGCCGATCAGGTGCAGGGCGTTGTCCACAGCCAGCTTGTTGAACAAGCCGAACCAAGGCCACGATACCCCCTCGGCAAGCCGTTCCATCCCAAAAATCGCGGCTTCAAGTCCTCGCAGGAAGGTGGCGTAGGATGGATCCCCGAACCCGGCCGCATACGCAATGATGGCTCCCGTCAATCGCTCCCGGAAGATCACGAGATCCAAGCGCCCGAAGGCCAACGGATTCTTGTCGAGGTAGGCGACGATGTCGGGATTCAGATGGTCGACATCGACGATGTCCAGCAGGCTCTGCGGACGGTGGACGCGGATGTACTGGCGGTTTCTCGCCTCGGCGATATCGGCGCCGTGCCGCAAAAGGGATCTTGTGTACGTTGTCGACGGCGGCGAGATGGAAGTCGAACGTGCTCTTGTGGAGCTTGATTGCGCCTTCCTTTGTCAGACCGACGTGCCGTACAGGCGCGAACCGATCTTCCTCGTCTAGCAGACGGATGAATTCGTCCATCATGGTCTTGTAGTCGCCCTTTGGCTGCGACCACGCGAAATGAGCGGCGAACTCAAGTGCCTCGTAGATCAGAGAAGGAAAACGCGGTGCCTCGTTACCGCGCCTCGGCGCGCGCGCGAAATTCATGAGACGGTCGAAGCGAGTCCCGGCTTCGTCATTTCGAACCATCTTCCGCAGCCACTCATAGCTCATCGGAGCTTCGCCGCGTTCGGCTGCGATTGCCGCTAGGTACTCCTTGGTTCTCCGCTTGAGGCCGTAGGTCTCGTACCCGATGGACTCAAGCCATGCGTAGTACCGATCAACGATGAACATTGCTTTCTCAGCATCGCGTCGATCGCAGTCGGATAGTCGATGGGAGGATCCTGGTAGGATCTGCGTTCCGTTCGTTCCAACCGGGATGATCCGGCCGTATTTTTCCAGCCACCTCATCCCCGCATTGCTTAGTGTGATCTGCTCGTTGCTTTCGAGCCGAACGAACACGGCCAGTTTGCGCGACTCCAAAGTGAGCTGGATCCACTCTTTGAAGCGCGCTTCGGTGTAGCTTGTCCGATCCTCGTTGAAGATCAGCACTGTGTTCCCGGGCCGAAACTCGAAAAGTTGTCCATCAACTTCCCCGGGCTTTACCTGGGGAAGGCCAAGGTCATGTGCTGTCAGCACAGGCTGCATGAACTCGAAGTGCCTGCTCGCAAAAGACATGATCAAATCCTCCGCGAGACAGTCGAGGACGTCGATAGCGGCTTTGACATGTCGAGGTCGATTTTGCCGAGGTAGCAGAGCCTCAGACATGCGCTGAAGACGACGTCGACGCCAGCTACAGGTTCCGCGGAAGAACGAGCGTCGTCGCCCCATCGCTCGACGAGAACGTTCAATGGCAACATATTCGACAGCTCCTCGATGGTGATCGGAAGCGGCTGTTCGAGGATGCTCCGTTCGATGATCGTGAGATCGACTTCGCCGCGGCTCGGCCGATTCGCGTGGAGGAGATTGCGGTTGAAGAACCGTGGCTGCTTCAGGATCTGCGTCGCCCACATCATCTCGTAGGAAGCACTACAGTCCTCCTTGAGCGAAATCATAAGCTCGCGGTGGCGGTCGTTGTCGCGTCTGGGATCAAGGTCGTGCATGAAATCGATGAAGCAGACGCTGCCGTCCCGGCGAAGAGTGGCAATATCCGGAATGTGATCCTTCCATTCGACCGTGGCTTCGGGATTGCGGCCGAGGTAGCGGATCGTCAGCGGATATGGCGAGATCGCAACTACGTCTGGATCCCCGTCCATGAGCGCGAGACCGTGGAACATCCATTCGTTTCTGGTGACGATCGAGTTCCCAGTTCGATACTTCCCTGTGGTGAACTTGGATCGGCCGTGACCTCTCACACGGGGCGGAAACGTCACGCGAGGCTCGTGGTGCTGCGAGAAGATGTGATCGAAGGTGCGCCGGAGGTGCTCCCGATACCAGACGGTCGCGTGCGGAAGGCACTGCAGGAGTACCTTGTAGTCGTCCTCCGTTGATCGCTTCTTGTCATCCGATGGCAGTGGCTTCGCGACCCGGTAGGGCTTCCTGCCCGAGGGCCGCTTAGTGTGAATGCCTTTCATTTCGCATGCTCCCTTTCTTTACATGGAAGAAAGACAGCTCGACGCTGTTCGCCCGGGTGCCGGGCGACGGAGTGATCAACGGCCGCAGTCGGTCCAGCAGACTTTTAGTGATCCCGCAGGATTCGAAATCCTGAGGTCTCAGCTTCATGTTTCGGACGCGAAGACTTTTGGCATGGCTGATCATCGGCAACACCTCTCCGTTCGCGCTCCCGCTGTTCGGAAGCGACGTCGACGAACTATCTGTTGAAATCGGTCAAGCGATGTGGACACCACCGGACGCAGGCGGGAGGGTCCCACAAGCCGAGCCCCATCGCAAGCCAGCGATTCGCTTAACTACTTGTAATTATTGAGCTAAAGGACCCGCCATCGAACGTTTTCGTGCAAGTATTTCTCCAGACGCGAATCCTTTGCCGTTGACCGACAGAGGCGCTGCAGAAAGTAGATCCAAGCTCAAATGAGGATTGGAACTGGCGCCAAATGTACAACGGCCAAACCACCTATGGCCTGCGGAGGCGTGCCAAGGGTATCAGTCGGACAGATCTGCTGTTCAGGAGTCTTTGCGTGGCGTGCGAAAGCGCGGCGTCAAGCTCGCGGAAGGATTGCTATTCGTATTCGCACCGAATGCATGGCCACGTTCCCTTCATGGAATCCGCAGAGGCGTGCAGCGGTGACTTCATGCACCGCCGGATGGAGATTATCGCGCTAACGCTTATGTTCCCTTTTTGTTCGATCGTCAATGGGGCTCCGGCAAGTTTTTCCGGCTCTCGGGCAGCAGCAAATGGATGTCTTCGTCCGTCCGGGTGGATATCCATTGCCAAACCGCTCACCAACGAGAATATTCCGGCGGTGATGATCCACCTGGAGGGCGGCATGGGAGTGCCAGATCGATTTGCTATCGAATATCCGCGCCGAGCGCTCGAGCTCATCGAAATGCTCGAGGCATCCGCGCGGGAGAAGAGCCTGCTGGGTTCATTTGGCCTTTTGGCAGCGTCTGCGGTCCTGACGATCCCATTCGAGCGTATGCGCACAGGTCATTTCCTGCACGATGACAAGCGCGATGGAGACCTGGTGAAAAATCTAAAGGCGCTCGAGAAGGCCGAGTTTTTGAAAGCGCCATTTTGGCAAAAGCCGCCGGACGGCGGCAAATGGCGACAGTCCCGCATCGTGAACACCGTCGAGAAGGTACATAATTGGATGGATCAGGACGGCCGCGATCCCCGTTGGGAGGAGGCCAATACAATCCAGACACGTAAAGCCAGCGAGGTGTTACGTGTGCTCCGCAACGCCCTAGCGCATGGCAACATCATCTATCTCGACAAGGATGGCCAAGAGATCGCCGGAAATCAGATGGTGTATATGGCCTTCCTCTCGCGTTACGAGGAGACCCCGGAACAACGCGAACAGGCTGAAACCTACAGGGTTGTGATCACGACCGAGGAAGCCTTCTTGCACTTCGTGAAATCCTGGGCCGAATGGATTGGCGGTCTCGATCTTGATCGACGAGTGGCTTCGGCAGCATGAGCGGGCGATTTTCTCCTTTTGTGATAAAGGCGCTGACGGACGTCATAACGGGTGGCGCTGGCCAGGGACCCGATGTCACCGAGCCGATCGGGATCTACCGGAGCGGCCCTAAGATAGAGGCACTGTTTCTCGACTGCGGTCTGGACATGCGCATTGGGAATAGTTCGCGGGTTCCTGCCACGACGCAATTCCTGCGTGACCTCGCCAACCGATGGGACGACGATGACGCAATGAAGCGGGTCATCCTGCGTGTGTGCGATTCTCGGGAGTATCTCTCCGCGCCCGACAAGGCCGTTGCTGTCCGACAACATGTGAACGCCGCGCTGGAGGCCGATGGTCTGGCCGTTACCATTGTCAGTGGGACTGCGCATTTGGTGGAGCGCACCGCCGCTGGTCTCATCGTAGAGCCTTTCATCAGCAAGGTCGAGAAGTTGGATTTTGACACCGTGCAGATCGAAATCGCTCGAGCGCTGCCAAGTATCAGCGCCGACCCGGAAGATGCGGTCACAGCAGCATGCTCGCTTATTGAAGCGGTATGTCGCTCGATCTTGATTGAACTCGGATTGCCGCTCCCGCCAAAGCGCGACATCGACGGATTGCTCAAAGCCGTGCAAGAGCCATTGGGCCTCTCGCCGGGCCGCACGGATCTGCCCGCCGAGATCGAGCTAGATGTTCGTCAGGTGCTCGGCGGCCTTACGTCTGTCACCAAGGGTATCGGCGCCCTCCGCACCCATGGCGGCGACGCTCACGGGCGTGAGAAGGGATTCCGCCGGATTGATCCTCGCATCGCTCGTCTGGGCCTCAATTCTGCGAGTTCGATCGCGCTATTCCTGATCGAAACCTGGGAAATCAAGCAGCATCGCCACCTGCCTCAACACAGCGAGGAGGCTTGAGCGATCAGAGTGGCTACGCGGGCGCTGGCCCGTCAGCCGCCATGGCAAAGGTTCATGAAGAAGGTTTCGAGGATATCTTCAAGATGCCTTGGACGGGCCTCTCCATGACGAAGTGAGTAGGAGTACGTCCAACTTCCACGAAACCATGTCGTCGGTAGAGACTGGCGACTGGGTTCCACAAAAGAGCTTCCAATCGAACCGGAAGGCCTTTCTCGTCTGCAAGTTGGAGGCAGTGGGCAAGAACCCTCGAACCAATGCCAATGCCTCGAAATGAGTCGATCAGGTAGAATTCGCCGAAGCGGATGAATTCCGGAAGCAACTGAAGCGAAAGCGTGCCGATCGGCCGCCCATTCAGCTCGATCTGACAGAACGGCTTTTCACGCAGTCGCCGGGCGTGGACACCGCGCTGGAACTCATCATCCCAACCCCACCGGTGTATGATGTGAGGGCCTAGCGCCTGCTTTTTCGCCTGGAATGCAAACTCGGTTTCCTCGGCGGTTGGCTCGAGGCTCCGGAATTTTAGATCAGGGTGCAGGTCCGGAACGATCATCGCGCAAGACTACCTCCCAGCAAGGTGCCCGTCACCCAGAATGATGGATCCTGCCGTCAGGATCTCTCGCAATTGGAATTCTGTTGAGAGGCTATGCATCAGCATTGATCTCGTTGTATCGCCCGGTTACGGTTCGATTATTCGTCAGGCGGATCCGACGGATAAGAAGATGAGGCAGCCGAAACTGCCTGAAGAAGCTCCAAGCGGTATCCAAGCCGCCCGCCACTTTCCCTTGTGAAACGAGCACGCGCCGTGATCGGTGAAGCTATGGCTATTGGAGATTACAATGAAGTTCGCCGTCGTAGATGGAGTCCGCCGGGAAGCAGCGCCGGGTCTCATCGGAACCTGCCCTGGATGCGAAGCACCCGTGATGCCGAAATGCGGAGAGATACGGCTCCATCACTGGGCGCACCGGAGCACCGTGTTGTGCGATCCATGGCGCGAGCCGGAGACCGAATGGCATCGCGCCTGGAAAAACCTCTTTCCTCTCGAGTGGCAGGAGATTTGGCATCGAGCATCTGATGGCGTCATCCACATCGCGGACGTGAAGACCGCCACAGGCGCGGTGCTGGAGTTCCAGCACTCTCCAATCTCGCGAGAGGAGAGGATGTCCAGAGAAGCGTTCTATCGTCCGATGGCATGGGTGGCGGACGGCACCCGGCTGAAAAGAGACCTATCCGCCTTCTGCGATGCGCTGACCTATGCCCGCTCCGCCGAAACGAAATTAAGGGCTTGGATCATTCCGCTGGGGGTGTGTGCGATCGTCGACCGATGGGCGGATAGTCGATGCCCGGTGTTCCTCGATTTCGGAGACGTCGAGTTTCCACCGCGATGGCTTCCCGCGACTGGCCTTCTATGGTGGCTAGGGTGCGTTCCCAAGATGGGCGCGGTGGCGACGCCCGTGCTCAGACAAAGTGTTGTCGACCACTACCTCACAGGGGCATCCATTCGAGGGCTGGCAAGGATCGAGCTGCGCAGGCCATCGAGGTCGCGGTCCGGAATGCCTGCCTTCGAAGCCAATCTGGCACGGAAGCAGGCGCGGAAGCCGCGGTTTTGAGTAAACCGCGTCGAACGGCGGGGCGGCGAATGATGCAGGATTCGCTGACCGCGCCTTCGATGGATTCGGCTTCGAATTCCATGATTAACCGTCGCCCGACTTACCGAACAGACCGACGGCTGTGTGCTTTTCCGAGCCCGGAATTCTTGTCAAGACAGCCTAGGCTCCATAGGGATTGAAGCCGAATCCACGAGCCACCAGCATCGCAAAAAGATCTTCTTGTCACAGCCGATGATATACGAAATTATTCGTTCGATAATCTGAGTCGCAGCGCCGTCGAATTAAATTACATTTGAATATACTTCATTGGAAAGAAAGTAATGATACCTTGCGGATCCGCGAATCTTCTCTCGGCGACGCGAAAATTTTCTTAAGAAAATTTTCAATGGTCCAAAGTGTGATGACTGCTACTTTCAGGACTCAGTCCTTTCATCACGCCAAAAGGTCGCGAGGGAAAGTTGGGCAGGATAGGAGGCGCAAACAGGCGGGCGACTACTCTCCAGTTCAATTTCACCTGGAATAACGTCATTGCGGAAAACGCCGAACGCCGCGCGCCTTTAGGCCGCGCGTTCATTGCTTTCATTCAGTTTTCTGGAAGCCGGTGTACGCTGTTGGCAAGCTAGTGCACGCTGATGCCAAGCGTTACATAAATTTAGAGCGACACATATGTCCGGATTCTCTCTCTTTGAAAACACTGCATAATCGGTATGCGCTGCCACCAAATCCCCGGACGGCTGCACCATGAGCCCGGACGAGATCAAGCGCAAACACCATGAACCCGGATTCTTCTCCACACGGCCGTCAGCCAGAATCTCACGCATGAAAAAGGGGCCGCCGTAATCATCACGGCGGCCCCTTGCACGAGACTGGATATCTAGGATTTGCAACGCTTGATGTCTCTTTTCAACCAGCGTCCCTCCTGTATCGGAATGAGCTTCCGGATATGCCAGTGAACGGCATCAAGTGCGAAACGAACGACCTTTATGTCGTCATCAGTTTGCATGCTGAACGAAGCAATTTCTGTCACCCCATCCATGGACCATGTGAAGCCTTTCAGTGCATGGACAAAAAGTTCGCGATTGCCGTCAAATGCCGGCCACTCCCGCCGACTGTTTGGAGAGAACGTCTTCGTCACCAAGACGCGATCTTCATCGGCAACGAAGGAAAAGGAGGCCCTTCTGCTCGCAAGGTAGATTTGTTGGGGCCAAGTAGCGATCTCCATGGGCATATGGAAGGCACTGTAGCCTTGCTCATACGCAAGCTTGAACCTTGTCCAGACATCCTGGGCAGCCGGAGATGCCGGAATGTGCTTGCCAACGAGGCGTTCGATATCGGCGCGAGCGACGATCGGTTCATACCGCGATCCCTGCGTATCGAAAAGCAGCGGTACACCAAGGTCTCTCGCGATCGGCTTGACATTTCGCACGGACGTTCCGAGTTCGCGGTGGAACAGCGACAGCTTCGCGTGCTTGCGGTGGAAGATTTCCACGGACTCGCGATCGAGCCAAGGAGGATTTTGTCGCGAGTGGCGGATGAAGCCCAGCTTGGTCACGTATGAGAGCGTAGTCGGATGGATGGAGGTCGTCACGGCGGCTTCTGTCACAGTCATGCAGTCGGGCGGCGGCTTGTGCCATCGCGGTCGACGGCGCTGCGGCTTCGCGAGATCCCGGATATGAAGTCGCCATCCCGCAACTCCAATCCGTCCGGGTACAATGTTTGCCAGCGTGAGAGCACCGCTGAGCACTCGTTCGACGACATCGTGGGTCTCGCTTCCTTCCCTCTGCGAAAACGTTCCGACAGTATAAACCGAATGGGTTTCGCCACTCATGGGCAGGGATTCAAAACTTCTCAGAAGTGCGTCGACATCGGCCTTCGGAACAAGTCCTTTCGTCCCCTGGCCGTGTCCGGTGAGGGCATATCCTCGAAGCCGGCCGTTCTCGATCAGCCCGCTGACTACACGCCGGGTGCAACCAAGAATTTTTGCAACTACTTGCGGCGAGATCAGGTCCTTCACGAAGCTGTCGATTTCAGCGACCTGATCCATATCGAAGTAGCTAATGCGACCACGCGCCAACGGCATATCGATAGACCTGAGGATGTGCTTCATAGCAAGCTTTGGAAGCTCGTGACGCTCACAGAGCTCTACCAAGCTCTGCTCTCGGCGCTTCGCTTCGAGGCCGCGGGTGGCTGAACGCTTCAACCGGCCGTTTCCTACCAAGACGGTTTTCATGGCGCGGTCAATCAATTGGCCAATCTCACGGTTTCGGCCGCCACGCCCGATCCAACCGAAGGCGACGGCGCCTTGGTTTCGAAGCGCCTGATCGGTATTCTTCAACAACCACGTCTCGAGACCTAGCTGCAATTCAGACATCTCCCCTTTGAGTAGGTCGAATCCGGAACTCCAATCACGGTCCCGCGCGCGCGGCGCCGTCAATGAGTAACTGTTGGAAACGACACGTCCGAGGATTGCGGAGTGGTCGATTACCCGGTCCAGCGGAATGTCATCGAGCAGTGGTCGGGCAAGTTCGGCTGCCCAGCCCAGTCGCTGCATGATGTAGTATTCAAAGGATTCCGTGTCGACGTTCCGCTTGCTGAACTGTCCGCACTCGACTCCATATCGATCCACCGCGAGAAGTGGCCAAGACCATACGTGATGCCGACCGCGTGAGTTCTTCCTGACGAGACCAGAGCGGTGAAGCGGACAGTGCTGGAAACAGGCGAGGTCCCACCACATGCGATGATGTGGAGACTCTTCGATGCAGGCCGGGCAAAACCTCCTAAACGTGATGCTGAGATTATGGTGCATCAGACGCTGTCCACTCAGCATCACGAAGTCGCGCGACCTTACAGGCGTGCAGCGAAGAATTCGAGTTCTCGCTTCCTCGGGCATTGGCATGTTCCGGACGAGCTTCGCCGATCTCGAGTAGATGGATCCAGTCCGCTCGTCCATCACCCTGTCGAGGTAGACGTTGGCCGACTTATGGAACTCCTCCCCAATGCGGCGGAGGACATAGCCATGCGCAGGCTCTGCATCACGGGGTTCCGAATAGAAGCTGAATGGATCTCTCATGCGGTCGTGCATGATGCGCCCTCCTTTCCTTCAGGAGCCAGCTTGGTGAAATACCTGTAGGTGTCCTCCTGAAAGCGGTCCTCCGCCTCGGCCCTGAGGTGCCTGAGCTCGATCGTGTCTGACCCATCCGCGATCGCCATGATTGCCGCATCGACCACGATGTTCATGACTAAGCCGATGACCCCGTTGGAGATCCTCCAGAAATCCGCGACTACGCATTCGGCTGTCAGGACGGACGGACGTCGGAAGGGCAGGCGTTTATCAATCGAATTCATCATGTTCCAGAACGATTTGCCATTGCTCTGGATCGGCTTCACGAGGTGCTTGGGGAACGCGCCTCGGCGTAAGAGATGTCCATTCTGCTGCATGTATTCGTGAATTGATTTCTCGCCGCTGAGGACGACGTTCATTCTTCCGGTGTCAATGATACGCTTGATGAAGTCGAAGAAATCATTTGCGAGACGGTGGTAAAGCATGAACTGTGCATCATCGAAGATCACAAGCTCCGTTTCACCGCGCACCAGCCTGTCGATCGATGCATCCTTGGCATCGTCCATGTTGTGATAACTCACGGAAACTGCTCCGGCGGCACGCTGGAGAGTATTCGTCACGGACTTAATGGTCGGTTTTGCACCCACCGGAACGTAGACCACCGGGAACCGCTTGCCCGTCTCTGTGATCTCCACTGGATAGAGGGATGTATAGGACTGGCAGGCGTAGCTCTTGCCCGCCCTGATCTCGCCCAGCATCCCAATAACCCGGCCGCGGGAATGGCCGCCTCTAGGGTTCGGGCGATGTCGCTTGCCGATGAATGCAACAGCCTCTTCGTATGGAGCAAACGGAACTAGAAGATGCCGAACCATGTCTTCCCGTTCGATGTCGGGAAGGAGGCTCGCCTCCCGGCGAGCCTCCGCGGTTTCGAACGCGGTCTTATGGAACTGAGGAATGTCAAAGTTCATCTCGGCCTCCCTCACACGTCATAGCCATCGGCGTCATCATCATGGTCGGTGACCACGACATCCGCCGGAACTGCTGCGTTAGCCGGAATCCCCATAGCCGCCGGAAGGATCGCTTTTGCACGTGAGGATTTCAGAGGCTTCGGCCGGACTGTTTCCGGATTCGCAAGATCCATGAGATCAGCGCCGCTGGTGAGAGTGGACATGTCGATGATCCGTGATGCACCGAACTTGCCGACCTGGCTTTCGAAGAATTGGGCCAGCTTGCGCGCAATCTCGTACTTCCGGCGGCTACGCTTGAGATCGAGGATTTCCTGCGCAAGAGCATCCTGGGCCTCGATGAGGTCGAGAGCGCTTTTCAGCTTCTTGTTCTGCTCGCGACGGAAGTCCATGATCCGCCGATGTTGGAACAAGCGCAGTCCAGGCGCGTACTTAGCGCCAGCGCCCTGAGCGACGAGCTCGATCATCTTGTTCCTGTACGGATCCTCGAGCCAGACATGGCCGACGTCATTAGGGTTACGGACCAGCCGATACTTCTTGCCCTTGAAATGCTTCGGGTTCGTTCTGACCAGCATCAGTTCGGGGCTGGAGTAGTGGATGAAGTCCTTCCGAACACCGTCCAACTGGATAGTCACCATGGTCGAGAGACCGGCGAGGCGAGCGAAGATATCCCTGTCGATCAGTGGTCGCCGCGGCGCCTTCCGAATTCCCTCACGCCAAAGGTCTGCCGGAACGGCCTCGACAGCGTTGGTTTCGCCGAGTCCCACCCTGGGTTCGAAGACGTGGATGTTGCAGAAGTAGTGAGCCAGGAAGCCGCGGAACTCGCTGAACTTCAAGATAGGCATCGCCTTTTCCTTTTCCTTGTCGTACTTCTTCCGCTCCGCAGGCGAGGAGGTCGTAGCCCCCGATAGCGAATGCACGAAGTTGTCTCCGAGGATCCGGAACAATCGTTCCAACGCGCCCTTCATCCATGGCGAACCCGGGCGGTACTCGACAAGCTTGTAACCGATCTGACGGGCCGCGTTCTCGGCATCCTTCTGGATAAGGGGCTGCTCGTTATCCACGCCGAGCGCGAACGGGAAACCTCCGAATTCATACTCCATGCCGTCCGGCAGATCGGTTTTCTCGAAGATCGCGTGCTGCAGGGCTTCAAGGAATAGGGTGAATGAAGGATTCCCGAAACCGACCGACCACCCCAGCGGGATGCCTGTGAAGCGGTCGCGCAGAAGGCAGAGCCATGGCTTGCCGAAAGCGATGTCGAGTTCGTCATCGATGATGATGATCGGGGCCTGAGCAAAATCGACATCCACCCGTTCCAAAGGGGCCGTCGCCCGGATCTGCCGCAGGTAGTCAGCATGAACCCTCTGGGCATAATCTGGGCCATAGACGAGGAGGTCTTTGATGTAGTGATTGCATCCCTTGATGGTCCGTGACAGGAAGCCCTGCTTAAGCAGGAAGTGACCGTCGACATCGACGACGAACTTCCTGAGGTGTTGGTACTTCTCTCCGGTCTTTACGAGACGTTTGATCTCGGACCTCACCATCTTCCAGGTTCCGAGCGCGGCGATGGTTGTGAACACCGCTTCCCGGACGAGATCGTAGAGTTCGGCATGAAAGCGCTTTGTGCGGTTGCCGACCCTCTTCTTTGGCATCTGGTTCAGCAGCCGATCGAACTGGCTACCTTCCCGATCAGCCTTCAACCGTTCAAAGGTCTGCGAGCGTCCGAGAGGCGGCCGTCCAATTTCAGCCGAGATATTTTCCATCAATACCTGCATCTGTGGCCATTTGAGCCTCCGACCTCGTCGAACCTCCTCCTCGAGAATTGCGTCGATCATCCGCGTCTTCCAATTGGAAAACGCGATGTCGTCGTCGGAATAGCTCAGAGAGGCGCCGGGCAAGTTCTTCGTCGGGTCTTCCGTCAGCGGCCTGATACGACGCTCGGATTGCAGGTGGGCGATCTTCCAGTCCGAAAGCAGGAGCGATTGACTGGACCCCGTGTGGACAAGATGCAGCATCTTCTTCGATGAGGTTGTGGTCGGAACGTAGCCGTTCGTGAGAAAAAGACCGAACTTTCTTTTGTCCTCGTCCAGGATCATGATGCGCGTTCGATCCCTGATGTCGAAGGTCTGTTCGGTAGCGGATCCAGATCCTTCCGGGATCTGGTGGATATCGAGTTCGTCGATCGTCTGGATTTCACGTAGACCCATCGGAATTTCGATTTCATTAGACATGGCTCAAGCCTTTCTGGTTACGATCGAGTTGATCGAGAGGGGGAGGGAATGGTCGAGGCGGACTTTCCCCACAGCGGCTAGCTGAAGGACGGCTGTGTAGACGGGATTCACGTCACGCATGATCTTCGCCGCTTGGGGTGGCTCGTCAGGAAAGCGGGAGGCCATTGCGTTCTGTGGCAAGCGGCGCATGAGCTGACCGATCGAAGCCGGAAGGTTCCCCAAAAGGATCAGCTTCCGGATCTCCACGATGCCAGGATGCTGCCCCTTCTGCTGCATGTGTTTCCAGATCTCGCAGACGTTGTGCCACCGGGGTTGCAGATGGATTGAGGACTCGTCGTGCCAGACATACGTGGCATCCAGCTCGAGAAGTGCCGCCGCGATCGCTTCTTTGCGCCGCTTGAGAACAGGCTTACGTCGGCGTTTCTGGATGTTGATAGGCTCATAGTCGATCACGATCACCCGTCCGCTGATGTCGACAAGAGCCAGATCAGGGACATGAGTGCGGGTTGCCAGTTGCCCGTTGCTTCGTCTGAACTCGTACGTCACCTCCAGTGGATACTCGGCGACGCGGATGATCTCGGGTGTTACGTCGATATGAGTCAGTCCATCCGCCATGAGCGGCAGGCGTGCTCGGATCATGCCTTTTCTGGCGGCCTTAGGGGTCGGATGGTTGACGACGATCGTCGTATGCCGAGCCCTCTTCTTGAACTCGCGCTTAGGTTCATGCTTTGGTCCGAAAATCGTGCGCCACATGTCGTCGATCGCATTTTCACGAGATTTCATCTGTGTCGTAGGCATAGTGTCTCCATTCGCGCTCATCGGTTGGCGCGTTTCTGAGTTTGGAATTGTGGGGGTGTTGGGTGCGGCGCAGGCGCCGCGAGCTAGATGTCGTCGGTAGGTATTATGGTGAAGGATGACTTCGGTTCAGGGACGGCCGCGGCCTCTACACCGCGGGATTGTTGCTTCCGCACCTTCTCGAACTCGACGAGAAACCACTCTTCGAGTTCGGCCATCGTCATCTCTTCGTGGATATGCTGTCTCTTCTGTTTCTTGTTCCGCATGGCAAAGCTTCTCCGTTCACGCCCCGTATCGTTTCCGGCAGCGTGTTGAATGGGTTGATCTGGATGCCTGCTCTGTCTAGTGGCCGCAGCCATTCGACGGACACAGCGGACCACAAGAAAGAGGAATAGTGAAGCCCCCTCCCAGATGCCGAATCCTTGAGAACTTTCTGATATCGCTGGGCTATTCGATTTCGGTCGTCGCAGATGACGCGTTTCTAGCCCCAAGGACTCCGGAACGAATCCATCGGAAAATCCTTGCCGGAAGTAACCTTGAAGAATCTTCCAGAAATTCGAATCCTTCGACCCAAGCAAAAGCCGACTTTACTTGCAGCCGTGCGATAGCGAGCGCCGATGGCTCGAAACGTGCTCTGGAAGGATTCGAAAGGGGGCTTGCGAGGGACGGCGCAGCGCAGTGGAAACCGCGCCCTGCGACAGGATTCAACACGCCGTCAGCGGCGACCTATTCGTATTCGCATCATCATATCCGCCTCCATCATGGATCGGTGCCGCCTCTCGGGCGCGGATGCATATGTTCCTGGTTTGTTCGATTTGTCAAGGGGAGACCGGTATTAATGATGCCGGTCCATTGGCGCCCTTCATCTTCCGGGATAGCTTCACCTAGAGTGATTCAGCGAGGCGACAACCCGTGACAGACGGCGATGGCATAGGTGCAAAGGGGTACGAGATAGATGGGCTTCCAGTTTGGTATCACCCGCTTCGATACGATGCCTGGTTCGGTTTGAGCGAGGTCCAGCGGACCAATCTCCGGCAGCGGATACGAGCAGAGCAGGTAACGGCTGGTTTGGATGTGAGCGACGCTTCCGTTGAGGAGCTATATAGGAAGCTCGAATATGCGGACCGTCGCAAGGACGGTGAGAGAGCCCGATTTCACCTCAGCCAAATAAGGCGCCATCACCTCGAGAACGGCGGCATCATCTTTGATATGGCGACCCTCGGGCCACATCTGGAGGCGACCTGGTCAGACGGCATCAGCCTCAAGAACGTTTTCCCATTCAGAACAGGCATCTACGTCCATGTCGGCGAGACCCTCGAATACGACCGGGGAAACCCGGCATCCCTGATCGAAGGCTTCTATATCACCCACACCGACAGCCCGGTTCGCGGTTGGATGCTGACCTTCGTAACGAACTATCCCGAGTGGGATCAGCGCGAACACCACATGCCCTCGCACACGCTGGCAAACTTCAACCGCTTCATCGCATTCACGATACCCGAGGATGCCGATATCGCGACACTGAACTACAAGACGCTCAACATCATCGGCGACAAGGCGCTCGCGAAGAAGGCCAGCCTCTGGCATCTGGCCCGGTTGGCGACCAACGCGATGCTTTATCTATCGCGGTCGCGACCAGACATTCAGGGTACGATGTCTACCTTTCGAGTGGAGACGTCCGGAACGAAACGCACCGAAATCTACGAATGTGGGTGCGACGAGGTCGACTGGAACATCGACTGGTCGAATACGACCCTGTTCCCAGGACGATGGATCGTGGATGACGAGGGTGCGGCGGGGAGGCCGATGGTGACGCGCTGGATCCCGCCGAAGGTCGTCCGGCCGGAGAACAGGGATGCCTATCTGTCCGAGGGCGGGAAAGTGCTTGAGTTCAAGGGGAAGCGGTAGGTGCCATGCCGCAGGTAGATCCGCTTCCAGAAAATTTGCGGATGATACCGCGAGACGCGTGGACAACCGATATGTGAACCTTTTCAACGCCACTGTGGAATGAAGCCTCTCGGCCAGCTCGCGAAGGATGCCCGCAAGACCGCCCGTCGGAACCGGAGAGGGATCACCTGGGAGGATCTGTTGTCAGCAGCACCACCTCTGGTCGCTGTCGATGAAGAATTCCGACGTACTTGCAGCATACACGAGGCTGGGCAAGGTTGATGCCTGAAATGATCGCGACAGGATCCCGCGAAGTCGATTCCAAGTTTTACTATATGAAAGGCCGGGGCAGGTAGCCGGAGACATCCGCTGGGGGATGAGGCAGGTTCTCAGTCCTCGGGCGGCCATTCCGCGGGTAGATCGAGTACGTCCGCAAGGAGAGCCTCGTCCGTCCTGCGAAGGTCGCCAGTATCGAGATTCAATTCGATGCCTGGCAGAGGCAGGAAGCTCGTAGATATCGGATTACGAGCAAATGGGTTATAGATGATCTGAGGCTGCCACCTCTGATCCCTGAGCCGCCACAATCCTGGGTCGGGAAATACGACGACGGCGCTGAGGTTGGTGTTCATCGGTTTTTCTAAGGTGCCCCAGAATCCGTCGGGAGCTCGCTCGTAAATTGTTTCCTCGCTGCCGTCGGAATATCGCCTGACAAGAACGCGCGGTGTGCCGAACATGGCATCGAGGAGCGTGTCCTCCGTGTCCTCTCCGGAAACTATGGACCCTTTGCAGTCCGTAACGACGATGACGAACGGCGTATCTTGTATCCCGTATCTCTTGGCCTTGCTATTTAGCGCAGTCCTAAGATCGTCGGCCGGAGCCACTTCCCGCGTTCCGACCATCGCCGCACCGATCTTGCGGTCGTAGACCTTCTCCTTGTTGAAACCGCCGTGAAGTGTGAGCTCGATCTTCCAGTCGAGTGCGTCGAACACGCGCTGCGGGGCTTCGGTGGGATCGTCACCACAGACTGCCTTCGCCCAAACCTCGACATCCTTTTTCAAGCTTGCAACGCTTGGACTTGTAACCCCACGCTGCTCGAGGCTGTAACCAAGGAGCCAGCCAGGTGGAAGAGCCACGGTCTCCAGACCGTTATAAATGACGGCTTCTCGCTGATCTGCGGCCACGGTCTTTACGTCAGGACCGAACGACGTGACTTCGACATAAGCGATGTGTTCGCCAGCTTCATTTCTAGCGAGGAAGTCCGGTCTGCGTGTCGGGTGCGGGCACGGAGGGTGAACTTCAATGGAGTAGCCGAGGGCGTTCAGTGCGGTAAAGACAATGACTTCCGCTAACGCCTGCTCGTACTGGACATCGGTGCCGATCCTCATCCTGGTGACAAGCTCCTGCCGCTCGTCATCGGGAAATTTTTGTATCCATGAATTCAGCAGGCCGCGATAGGCGACAAATGGTGGCCTCGCGGAAGTATCGTAGAAGTCGAAGTTTCTCTCTCCGGGCTGCATCGGTGCCAACCGTGTCCGTTCTTTTTCATCGAATAGCGGCATCCGTGGTCTCCGTGCGCGTACCTCTGCATGTATATATCAGATTACACGACACCACGGAGGAGGTTCCAATCACTTGCTATCGACCGTGAGTAATACCTTTACAATTCGACGGTAGAACGTCGGGGATCTCCTCCAACAAGGTCGACACATGTCCAACCTCGGTATTTCTCATCTCGTTACAATTGATCCTTCGCTTCCCAGCGACGCGTGGAGACGAACCACTCGCTATGAGGTTCAGCTTTCGTGGGGACAGCATGTCGGTGGCGAGGGATACGAGGGGCTTGTTGCTGCGCTCCGCGGCCTTCGTCATCAACTTAACGTGGAGCTGAGCGCTCTCGCGGAACGACAATCGAAGGAGGCGCTAGAGGATAAAATTCGGGAGATTGATGAACTCACGGATCTCTACCTGGAATCTGCCAAGCTCACCGCGGAAGATGCAGAGGCAAAGGCCGAATTGGCGCTTCAAGCTTTTATGGATCGAGTCCTATCCGCCGAACAGGTTGAACAGGAAGAACAGCTCGCAAGAGTGGACGTCGAATTCCGGGAATACGACGAGATCTCAGCGGCATTCACTCTGGGCGACATTTACGAGCAGTATTCCTCGATTGATGACATCTTTGCTGCAGCATCTGCTGCAGAACCCGGACCTTGAGGATCAGCTTCATTTCGGGCGTACCGCTCGGCATGCTCGACCGAAGTCGCCGGTAGTCGGAAGCGTCGTGACTGATCGGTCATCCTTCCGATGAGCGGGTGGGACAAGTTCAGCATTGCGCCAGTCCCATGCTCTGCCTCGATCAATGTCCAATCGCGTTCGGTCTGTACCATTTGCGCCCACTCGGTTGAATACGATTTGTCGAGACCTTTGCTTATTCCGATAGCGTTGCGTAGCCCAGGCAGGCTCCCAGTTCTTACAGCGCTAAGGGCGAGGTCCATGGCGATCTTATTTTGGCGGTCCTGACTAAGTTTCTCAAATCTCATCACCGTGCAACTCCGTTCATGCCCATGATCGAACGGATACTTGGTCGGCGCAACCTGCTGGGGCAATGGAGCCGCTCGGCCGCCTCGCGCATCGATGGCGCATGGCGATGCGCAGGCTTTCATAATCCGCTAGAGTCAGATCATCCTTCCAGCGTGATTCCGGTGACATGACAGATACATCTCAAGGTTTCGACGAATACCTAGCGACGACGGCCGTTCTGCTGAGCACGGAAGGAATGGAAGAAGCCGCCGCGGTTTTGCGTTCCTCAACGCCGAGAATAGAGGAAACAGGGTATGACAACTGGAATGGTGGCACCCGAATATGGACCGTGTTTCTGAGCCTGGATGCCGCAGCGTATGCAGGGCTTGGAACAAGCCGGGAAAGCCTTGAGGAGCAGATCGGAAACCGTCTGAAGGCAGTGCTGGAGCAGTTCACGGACGAATGGCACAGCGTCAAGATCGTACCCGAAGTGAAGCCTCGGCCAGAGTGGAGAGTTTCGGGAGAAGGTCTTTCACGCAGAACGCGACAGAACATCTTCGACGGGTTCAGGATCGACAAGGTCGTCTGGAGCGGCAGGCTCGATGAGGTCGAGTTTCTCGAGAGGCTGTTCGAGCTAAAGTCGCTGCCATCTGGCGACAATCGCTTCAGCGACGCAGCAGGGGACATATGGCAGCACCGGGTCAATAATCCTGACGACTGGGATGACGACTGGATTTACAGCGACGCCCGCTTCAACCTGCTGGGGTGCCCAGCAGAACAGTTTCTGCGGTTCGTCGCCGAGATGGTGCATCCCGTCGTGCGGCCTGACCGGAACGAGGCCCTCAAGATTGTCCAGCATCTGAACGACCAGCTCAGGCTGGAGGGATGGCATCTCGTGGAAGACGAGAAGATCGCGGGGCGGCCGAGGTTCGTAGGTCGGCGGGTCCACAATTCGAGTCATCGTTCGGTGACTAGAGCGCGATCGGCTGCCGATGCGCTGGACGCTGGATGGATGCAAAAGGAGATTGAAAGGCTGGAGAATGCCGTTGAGCGTGATCCCGCGCTCGCTATCGGTACGGCAAAGGAGCTTGTCGAGACCTGCTGCAAGACCATTCTCGGGAAGCGCGGCGTGAGCGTTACCCGAGCCGATGATCTCCCGAAGCTGACGAAGGCGGTTGCCAAGGAGTTGAGGCTGGTGCCCGAAGGCATTTCGGACGAGGCCAAAGGAGCCAATGCAATCCGGTTGATACTCCAGAATCTCTCTGCGATGACGCAGAACTTGGCGGAGCTGCGTGGACTTTACGGTTCCGGCCACGGAAGAGACGGCCGCCACCGAGGTCTTGAGGCACGTCATGCGCGATTAGCAGTCGGAGCTGCCGCCGCCTTTATCGACTTTGTGACCGAGACCTACCATCGGCGCAATGAGACTGAAGCCCAACCCTCTCAGTTGACGCCGAAGGATCCTTCGAATTGACCACTAGCTCGAATGGCATCTGTCGCGACCATTCCTGATGCTCATAGCGTGGCCCAGCCCTGGCACGCTCCCAGTTCTCGCGAGGCCGTGGTCCCTTTTCTCAAGAGGCGGACCGAACCCCAACCAGAGGCCACGCTAGAAGCTGCATATCAGATCCCATGCTTCCTCCCGGGCGAATCCCATCTTCACGATTTCGCCCATTTGCTTTTAAGAACCAGCCGGCATCAAGGGTGGAGCGAAGCACCATTCGGATGATAGCCTGCCTCCGATGACCGGCACCTTTCACATCTACGTCGATGGCTCCTTCGATGCCGCCACTCACTCGGGAGGCTGGGCCTTCGTGGTCATTGAATACGACCGCCAGATCCACACGGCCTCTGGCACGATGCCCGGCCCCTCCAACAACACGTTCGAAGTCCTGTCTGTCGTTCAGGCGGCATCCTGGCTCGAGCGCGAGGCGCCAACGGCGGCCGCTGTGATCTGGATAGACTCCGCGCACGTGGTCGAAGGCTGCAGCAGATGGCGGCACATCTGGCGCGGCAACGGCTGGAAGCGGGTGAGGGCGAATTCACATGAAAGACGTCGGCAGATCCCGGATGTGGAGCTCTGGCGAGAACTCGATAGATTTCTGGAGCGGAATCCACAGGTCAGGATTCATTTATGCAAGGGGCACTCGGGGATCGCGGGAAACGAGATGGCCGATGAGGCGGCGAGGGCGGCCTTGGTCAATCGGAGCCACCCCGCGCTTGCATAGAAGATACGAAGCTCGCGTCGTTACGGTCCCAGCCTAAAACCACTGCTGCTGCAGTACCAAGCGAAGCTTCCTAATTCATTTTTCAGTGATTAAAACCAGGATCGTCGTTGTCGTCGGTGGACATCAGACCAGGATCATTCTGACCGAGCAACATTGGCTGGCCAGCCACATGTTGCGACAGAAGTCTCGTGGTGACATCGACGACCACCAACACGCCAATGGACTCCTTCTCCTCCTCTCCAATCGCCATCAAGCTCTGAGCGACGACGGGATCGGCAGGGTATCCGCGGCGGGCGCTTCCGCTGGACTACCGCTTCTCCTGGTAGGACGCCTGTAGAAAGCGTTCAGCCTTTGTGAAGCGGGCACGAACGAAGCTGGATAGGCGCTCCGCCAACTCGGTCTCGCCGTCGAGCCGGTCCGAATTGAGGGTCAGGATGTATTGCCGACTCGCATCATTGCGCAGCTCGCCTTCGATGTGACGGAGGTTTTTCCGAAGGGTGTCCTGGTCCACCTCGAAGATCCCATCATGGACGAGGAGGCCCGGATGCCGTTCGGAGGTCTCTCCGTTCGTCAGGAGCCCGAAGTCGTAGATGAACACCTTCTCGCGGTCGATGCTGTGGCTGCCATCTTCGGCGATACGCATGTCGATGTTGATTATCGGCTTCTTCGGCGTGACCTCGATGTTGAACGAAGCCCGGAGATTGCCTTGTACGTAATCGTGCATGTCGAGAATTGTTGCCTCGAACGAACGGATGACATCCGCCTGGTCAAGAATGGCCTGCTGGAGTTCGGAGAGCTTCTTCTCGCGGTCGCGCTTCAGATCCTGCAATTGGCGTGTCAGCACGTCGTAGCGCTCGACCAGGGACTGCAGCGTTCCAAGTTCGTCCCGCTTCAGCTTGAATGCCGCGTAGCTCTGTCGGAGGTTCTTCAGGTTTCCCTGCTGATCGAGAACGGAGAGGAGCTCCTTGTATCGTCGATCCATCACGTCCAGCTCTTTACCTAACTCATCCCGCTCCTTGCGCAACGTCTGCGCCCGATCCTCCAGCACATGCCTCTGGAAACGCTCGATCTTCTCCTTAAACTCAATCACCTGGGAGAGCTCGCGGGAGACGAACTCGCCCAATCCTTGCTTCAAGTTGTCATAGAAGTCGCGGATATCCTCTTCGTCCAGTTCGATGCGTTCGGTTATCGGCTGCATCTTGCGAATGGTCGCGCTCACGATTGCCCGGCGGCGACGCAGTTCTTCGATCCTGTGCTCCAGTTCGAGCATTTCGTCCCGAACGATTTCGAAGCCGGCCTTGGATTCGAGGTCTTCAATTTCCTTGCCAATGCGACGCACGTCGCCCTCCAGGGCATTGATGTCGGAGCGAACGTCGGAGAGTTTCCGTTCGCTGAGGTTCATGCCTTCCTGCACGTTCTTCCGCGCCTTCGTGATCTCAGTCGACTTCGCGTTGATCTTCTTGATCTCATCGTAGGCCGAGAAGTCGATCCCGAAGAAATAGAGATGAGGACGGTAGTTCTCGGGAAGGCTCAAAGATGTGTCGAAGCTTCCGACTATGGACTTGAACTCGGAGCGCTCGTCACGGAGGAGCGGCGCAAGGATCTCCCGGAACGTCGGGTGTTGCTCGGGAGCATCCGCAAACAGGATTGTCCCCATGTGAGCGGTGGCATCATCCAGCTTTGCGAACTTGATTACGCCGTCAGGGCTGACAAGCTCCGGCGTCTCCGATTCGTAAAGGGAGCGCTTGAGCGTGTATTTCCTACCCGCGACTGTGAAATCCACGCAGATGCTAACTGAGGGATCGAGCACAGTGCCAGGGATTCGCGCAACGCGGCTTTCCGAGCGCTTCTTCAGCAGAGCGAAGTTTAGGAACTCTATGCAGATCGACTTGCCGACGCCGTTGTTCTTCGAACTGGATTCGTCGCGCTCGCCAAGGATGAGATTCAGCCCGCTCCCAAAGGAGATCGGCTTGAACACAGGCGGCTCCGAGTAGAGGCGGTCAATCTTGAGCATGCAAGACCACGTACGATCCAACTAGGTCGATCAAGCCGACGGAAAACAGGAAAAGGAGCGCGAAGTAGAGATGTCTTGCGTCAAACCATTTTTCCTCGACGAACTGGTCGCTGATGTCGAACAGACTGATGCGAGACACCTTCCGATGCCTCAGCAGCTTCAGTATCCGGTAGCCCAGCACAGGGGCGGAGGCTTCGAGTTGCTCCTCGGTCTGGAAGAGACTAGGCATGGGCAGGCCTGCGGTTCGGGAAGACGTTGCAACGGATCAGTTCATCAATGAGGAAGAACTCGATCGCGCCTATATCATAGTCCACACCGGCGGCGGCAAGTAAAGCGCGGAACTCGGCCACCATGTCCTCTAAGGCAAGCACAGGATCGCCACCCCTTGCAGTGAGGACGCGGTCGCTCTTGCCTCGGAGATAGTTGCTCATGCGTCGGTAGTCCGTACCGGACAATCCCTGCGACTTCCGGACATCCTGCAGAAGCTCGCCGTAGTCGGGGTGTAGATCGGTGAAGCGGCCCAGCAGATAGGCAGAATGCTCGGTGAAGCGCTTGTAGACCTTGCCCTCCGGGTCCGGTTCGCTCAGGAATTCCTGCACGTCTGTCACCGCGGCGGAGGAAAGAAACTCAAGCATCGTGACCAGCGTCCTCAATTCCCGGGGAAGAGAAGCTTCGGAGGTCTCCTGAATGTTTTCCTCGAGCAGCCTGACCAGCGACTCCAGTTCCTTGGGCTGCAACCCTTCGAAGGCCTTCGCCAGTGTACGCGTATCCCAGATGTCCTTCGCGGGGTCAAAGGACAGGGCAGTCGGCGGATACTTTGCTTTGCGGCCGGTTGCCCTTCCAGACAGGACGACGATCACAAGCCTGTCAAAGCGGGCGGCGAGGCCGTGTGCCTCAAAGGCCAGGATCGTGTCCCTTACCTTCTTCGCGCCCTCCTGCGATGTGACTTGGAAGCAGATGCGGTTTGCATCGCTCGCAAGGTCGATGGCAGGAAAGTTCTTCGCGTAAAGGTTCATGTTTTCAAGCCCGTGGCCGTAAACCTCGTTCAGGAGGTCGCGATAGAACGTCTCCGCGTGAACGTTGAGGTCGGTAAGGCCCACGGACGTCGATTGCTGTATCTCGACGTTGAGGACGGCCAGCAGATGGTTCGCTCTGTTGAACAGGGTACGGCGGCGCATCGATTCTCTCACAGGATTGATGGCGCAATCTATGGATGTCTGAGACGGATGTCATCCCACAGGGGCAGGCCGACAAGGATTCGGCGCGAAGAACACCGGATTCAGGCCTTTCAGATCACTACCCGCGTTATCGGTGCAGTGTCGCTTGTTCGACGGCTGAACCTGGAGGCGTCTAGCGATCCCGTACGTGCGGCTCTGGCAGGAACTCGATGCACTGCTGCAACGGAACCTGCGGATCAGGATTCAATTTTGGAAGGGGCATTCCGGGGTTGAGGGAAACGGGATGGCCGATATGGCGGCAAGGGGGGCTTCGCAACGTCGGCGCCAACGGCGGTCGAGACCCATCTCCTGGGCGCGACCGCTTCGAAGATGTGTCATCATACGAGGGCACTGAGTAATCCATCTTGCCGGACATCGAGATGTATCTGCTTCAAGCTCTCCATGGCAAGCAGCGCCGGGTCGCAGTGGTCGTCCGCTACCAGCGATGTATGGAAGAGAAAGACATCCTGAGAGATAGGCTTCGCAACATCGTGCACCGGCATCAACATCTTCACTCCAAGGAGTCGCTCGGCTCGCGAACGCTTCGCCACCAATTCACCCTCGGTGCCGTCCTTCATCACGATCCTTACGCCATGAAGCAGCGCAACGATGTGTTTGGTCAGAAATGGTCTCGCGGCTTCGAAACCGACGATGTCCTGATGCTCAAGGTATTGGCGATCCTTCAGGAGCCGCACAAGTTCGTCGAAGACGGAGACGTCATTGTACGCGGGCTGCCAAATCCACGTATTGCCGAGGTACTTCACGGCGAGCTCCTGCTTTTTGCTCAGCCGCCCTCCCTCCCTTAGCTTGGAAATGCCCTTTCGAAAGGCGGACGTCGCCCCCGCCCCGGTCAAGACTTGCGAATCCAATGGAGGTGGCCGAGCGCAACCGTCACCCAGCAACGGTCTCGGGCATCACTCTTGCGATTTCGCGCCGATAGACCGTATCGATCTGCTTCGGTGCCCTCTGTATGTACTCGATCGCCACCGCCTTAGGCTCGTCCGGCAGAGCTTGAAGATATGCCACGACCTCCTCGTGGGTTGGAACCCGTCCGTCCTGTCCTTGAAACTTCGGAGGAAGATCGGTCCAGACCACGGCATCAATCTCGCGCGAAACCGCCCATTCAGTCAGTCCGGGCAGCGAGCCGGGATCAGGATGGCCGCACTCCCACAGCCCAATGTGGTGCCGATGCGGTTTTCCCTCCCGAAGACGAAGAGCCTCCTTGGCAGCGGCAGGATCGGCGCATTCCATTTCCGCCCACAACGACGTCACCTGTTCTGCGGATGGGAGGATGACCAGCGTAATGCGCCCGTTCTCTCCGCCCGACTGTCGCACGAATTCCACTCGGATCCTCGGGCCGTCGGGATGCCACTGCGAGCGGAGCGGTAGATCGCGAGTATCCCACACCAGCGATCCCCACCCTAGGCATGCGATCTTCATGTGATCCTCGCGATATCTGCACAGAGCTACGGCTGGAGTTTATCTTTCTGCTTGGAAATTAGAACAGCTTCGTACGGAACGCCCCAGTTTTCTGTCGACCTCCCGAAAAGCACAATTGTTTCCGCTCCTTCCTGACCCAGTTCGCCGTCAGCCAGAATTTCCATGATCTCGCGGTGCTTGGAGCGGAGTTCTTCTGGGAAGAGATAGAAGCCTAATCTCGCTTTCCTTGCCAACGGCGGCGCGATGAAAAGGGTGTTGATGTGTTTCGGATCCTTAAAGGTTTTCCGGACAGCCTTCCGCAGTTTAACAAGGTGCCGCTCGATCTCCCGCTGCTCAGACGGGCTTGCTGAACTCAGCAAATGTAGACCAGCAGTGGTCCAACCATGCGGCTGGCGTTCGCATAGACGAGCAACGATCTGCCGAAAATGTGGAAACAGAGATGCTCTCGGCTTTGGGATATGAATTTGGGCGTCGCGGCTGTTGTAGTATTTGTCGATAGGAGCCGACATCCCCGACGGAGCGAACACGTTCTCCTTGTCTGGCTTTCCGATGTTGAATCCTGTGACGAGGTAAAGCCCAAGGAAGTCCAGTTCATCGCCCATGAGCTGGTACGAGTCCTGGAAATGCATTCTTTCACTGAGGTAGTGAAGAAGAAGGAGAGGGTTGTCGAGAATGTCGATTACGCACAACAGGTCCGCCAGTGAGATCGTTGGAGCGAGCTGATGATCTTTTGGAACCCAGTCGACTTCCTTGAGTTCTCCGACCGACGAGCTCAGAACAGAGAAGTCATCCAGCGTTACGGAGATTCTTATAACCTGGTCGACATTACTAGGATCGATGCCCAGCTTCTGCACTGTCGCAAGGGAGACGGCATTGCCGGACCGGGCGTCACCGATAAGGCAGTTCAGTCTTTCAGACTGAACTGACGGTTCAAGGATCATTTCTCGCACATGCTTTTTTACCCGGTCGGGGGCTCCACGAAGTCCCTCCGGGGTCAGCCGATTCGCCTTCGCCTCGGCGATAAGGACAGTTCTGTCCAGAACCACGAGGGCATCAGTCTCAAACTGTTCAGAGCCGATCTTCCACTTCACGCCGGGGGTAACTTTCGACGAGGGAAGCGCAATTCGCAGGCAGGATTCGAGTTTTCCCTCGAGGTAGACGTTTCGGGCTTTCTCCAGAGCTTCTTTCAAACCCGCCTCCGTGGCGAGCCTCTCCATAATTCTATGGATATGGCTGAAAAACGCCTGAGGCATGGGGATGAAGAACTCATCGCCGAGATCAATGACGGGCGCGTGCCATACCGGGTTTCCGAGATAGAGGTACTCCTCCTTGGTTCCTGTAAGTGCACCAGGAGAAAGAGCGATTGACTTCAACATGGATGCGCAGATCTCTGCTGGTTTACCGCTTATTAGCGATACCTCTTGCGGAGTGAACGTTGCATTGTTTTGATGGCGAAGATCAAAGTGAGCCATGACGGCAGCCTTGGCACCTTCGAGATGAATCCCAGGCAAGCCCTCCGCAAGGTCTTTCGAGGAGCCCACGAGTCCTGGGACATGTTTGTAGTACAGGTCGAAGACCTCCTGCGGCTTCTTTCCTTTCAGCACCTTTGCGAGGACATTTGTGTGCTCACTGTACCGCCGTTCGAGTTCTCCCAGCACTGCGGCCATCGAGCTGATTAACTCCGTGCAGGAGAAGCCGTGATAGGCCGAGAACTGAGCATCTAGGGCGCCATATAGATCGAGCGTAATCTGTTGCACGTCACTCATGTAACCCCAGTTGCGAATGCCGTTCGTGTGCATCCTTATCCGTTGCTGCAACGACAGCACCGCCATTTTCTGAGGATCTGCTACCTGTCGACCTTCAAGGATTCTCTGGAAGAAGAAGGCATGCCCCACCTTAGGGACAGCGTCGAAGACGGTTTGCATGACATCGGGAGTAAGAGGATGATGTCCCCACTCATTCGCCGGTATGGTAAGCAGAAACGCTTGGAGCAGTTCCGCGTGATGAGGAAGGATCTCTTTCAGGGCGTTACGGTCCGCGACTCCTTTTTTGGTGACAAACGTGGTTAGGCCGTAGGCCGTGAAGGTGGCAAGGATATCGAGCGGGTTGTGCGATCGAAACCGCTGCTTCAGAAGCTTGATTGTCTCCGGAAGTTCTGCAACGCTCGCCTTGGCTGCAGCGGTCATAGCATCCTTGAACTCTGGATGGTCTTCCTCGCTGATCCCGAAGCTCGATACCTCGAAGTCGGGCGCCGCAGCGAGCTTTTTGCTCTCAGTTCGCTTGTTCGTCGACTTGCCCATATATACTCCCCCATTTTGAGCTGACGGTTATTCTTCCACGAATAGGTGCTGGCAGCGCGTATTATTTCGGCCTAGCCGTGCAAAATCACCGTTGACGCCATCCCGCATGTTCTGTATTCGTTCCCGCCCATGAACCCCTTCGCTCGCACCTTGCTACGAATACGCTGACGCACTCCGGCTAGTCCGGTGCCGCCCTGTTCTGCGTTTCGTTTTCGAGGGATGCCATGAAGGTAGTCTCAGATGACCGAAGGGACGATGCCGTCCCGCACAAGGTCACGCTTTCACCGATTTACACACCGATGGCGACCATCAAGTGCGATGGCCGTGCACAATTCCGATCCCAGCAGGCGAGAGACTTCGCATGCCTGCTCGATCTCGACCCCAACGTCGCTAGATGGAGTACAGCACCGCCGCTGCTCCAGAACGGCGACGACGAGTACCAAGTCGATTTCGTCGTCCTCACAGAGGGCGGATCCTTCCTGATCGACGTCGGTCAGGAGGAGCCGATGCCGCCAACCTGGCTGTCAGCCGAGATCGAATCCATGGGCCATCGATACCGATCTGTGGCGATGATCGACTTCGCCGACAGCGTCCGCCTACGGAACGCGAAGGATCTTCTCCGATACGGGTTCTATCGGCCGCCGCTCGGCGATAGGATTCGGCTGCTGGCGGGCCTGGAGGAAATGGGGTCGCTCACCATCGCGGAATGCCTGTCGGCGATCCAGGAAGGACGACCGATGCCGACACTGGCGTCGCTGATCCTTCAAGGATTCCTGGAGGTCGATCTCGATGACGACCTGCTGAGCCCGGAGAGCCAGGTTCGCCGCATACGAGGATGACGCAACGCGCTCATGAGCGCCGACCGCATCATCTTCAATCTGGGATCACACAATGAAAAACGTACTTCGCGACCGGGCGGGCTTCTCGCTGCCGGAATTCCTCGCCTATGCAAGCATCAGTCGAGCCATGCGGCCATACAGACGCGTCCCGCATTTCGCCATCGGCGTCGTTCTCGAGAACTGGGAACGCAAGACCAGCTACGTGCAGGCGGCGGTCATGTTCATCGACAGGAAGTCGGACTACCGCTACCAGGAACACGTCAAGATCTTCGACGAGACACGGTCGAACGATCACATCGAAGCAGTGATGGACTTGCTGCAGCACAAGCAGACGATCATCTTCTTCCGATCCGAGGATGCCATCCCGGAGGATCTCCGCTTCGCTCTCGACATTGTGGTCAAGGTCGAGCCGCCCGACATCCGCCAAGTGCGTGGGGTGGTCAGGTGGGGCTACAAGACCACGGTCACCGACGACCAAGCAGATGCCTTGATCAACTGCGACTGGCGGCGGCTCAAGCTTGCGATGACGTGGGGCCGACCAATGCCGCGCGTTCTTGGCATCGTTGAAAAGATGGTGCGGGTAGGCGCACCAAGTGTACCAACCGCACCAACTCGGTCTGGCGAGGTTCTTGCCGATATCAGGCTCGAAGATATGGAAGGCTACGGCGATGCCAAGGTCTGGGGCCTCGAGCTCGCTCGCGATCTCGAAGACTGGCGAGCCGGAAAGATCACCTGGGACGACGTCGACCGCGGAGTGCTTCTTTCGGGGCCACCCGGCACGGGAAAAACGATCTTCGCGAAGGCCTTGGCAGCCTCCTGTAACGCGACACTTTTCGCCACCTCCTATGCCAGATGGCAGGCCAAGGGTAATCTCAACGACTTCCTGAAAGCTATGCACAAAAGCTTCCGCGACGCGAAGAATTCGGCTCCCTCAATCCTGTTCCTTGACGAGATCGATGCCTTCGGATCACGGGAGCGCACCAACAGCAGCAACGCGTCCTACGATATGAAGGCGATTGGTGGACTGCTGGAGTCGCTGGATGGCCTCGAAGGGCGTGAAGGGGTCATCGTCGTGGCCGCTTCCAACCATCCGGACAATATCGATGAGGCGATCCTTCGTTCAGGCCGCCTTGATCGGCACGTGAGGATTCCGCTTCCGGATCTTCGCGCTCGCGCCGCCATCTTCAAAATGCACCTACGGGGCGCGTTCGAAGAAGGCCGCTGCGAGTCCTTTGCAGAGCTATCGGAGGGAGCCTCCGGTGCCGACATCCAGAAGATCGTCCGTAACGCCCGCCGCCGGGCAAGGGGGCTTCGAAGGCCCGTCACGGTGGCGGACGTCCTCCTGCACCTTCCGATCCCGGCGCCGATCCCTCCGGAGACGATGAGAGTCAATTCCGTTCACGAGATCGGTCACGCCGTGGTCGGTGCCGTTCTCGGGATGGATCTCGTCAGCGTCGAGATTTCATCACGGATCCTTCTGACAACGCAGAACCAGCCCGTCGGCAAGGCGACATTCGGACGCCGTTCCTGGGCGCGTCGGACGAAGGCGCATTATCTTGATGCCATCGCCATGGGCCTCGGAGGCATGGCGGCGGAGCAGTTGCTGCTGGGGTGTCACGATGATGGCGTGGCGGGAGGCCGTGGATCGGATCTGTACGACGCGACCCGCACCGCAATCCTGTTGGACAGGTCGTTCGGGATGGGCGACGGGTTGGCATCACTCGGAGACATCGCGGAAGCACCTCTAATCGACATCAGCCGGATGGATCGCAGTGTCCTCGTCAGGGCAGACAAAATCCTGCGGGAGCAGCTTGAGCGCGCGACGGAAATCCTGGAGCGGCATCGTCCGGCGTGCGAGAGGCTGGTGGATGCTCTTGTGGCCGGACTCGAACTGTCAGGGCAGGAGGTGCTGGACGCGCTGAATTATGTTGGCGAAGGCGAGCATGCTCAAGGCCGGGATCGCCACAACAGACTGAGCGGGTAATTCTTGAGCCAAGGCTAGTCAGTATTTCCCGCAACCACGCTCAAGCGACGCAATAATCTGCCCCCGTTGATTTGGCCAAGGCATGCTATGCGGCTCGCGAGGCCTCCGTCGCCTTGGCCAGATCCTTCGAAGGAGGCATTCCAAACAGGCGGGCGTATTCCCGGCTGAACTGGTTTGGGCTTTCATAGCCCACGCCAAACGAGATCGATGTGGCGTTTCCCTGACCCGCAATGAGCAGTGCCCGTGCGTGAAGAAGGCGGACGCGCTTCTGGTATTGCAGAGGGCTGAGTGCCGTGACCGCCTTGAAATGACGGTGGAAGGCCGAGACGCTCAAAGCTGCCATCTCCGCCATTTCCTCTACCCTGATCGTCTGGGCGAAGTTCTGCCGGATCCAGTTGATCGCAACGTTGATGCGGGAGAGCGCCGTATCTGGCAAAGCGATGTCCCGCAGCATCCACCCCAGCGGCCCCTGGAGGACACGGAATAGGATCTCCCGCTCGTAAACTGGAGAAAGCACCGCGATCTCGTCCGGACGATCCATGAGCCGCAGCATTCTGATCCAGGCGTCGAGGAGATCCTCGCCGACCGGGGCCACCGAAAACCCCGACCCGAACAGCGTGCTGCACACCTGCACCGGAAGATCGCGGATAAGTCCGGCGACGATCACCGGATCCAACGTCAGGCTGACGGCAAGGTACGGTTCTCCATACGCCGCCGGATGAACGGCCCCGACCGCCGGGAGATCGACCGACATCACGAAGTAGGTTGCAGGATCGTAGTGGAAAGTCCGCTCACCCACCGTCATAGTCTTTGAGCCTGTCAAAATTAGGTTGATCATCGGATCGTAGACGGCGGCGAGCTGGTGTTCCGGGATTTCACCCTGCACCATCGCCACGCGCGGAATGCCAGTCTCGGTGCGCCTGTTCTCGGCCTTCGACGCCAGTGCACGCAGTTCGGTCAATTGCTTTTCCATGTTTCAGACCTTTGCAGAGCTTCGATGAGCGCGCAAGACGAAAGCAGAAATAGGCAAGCTTCAGAGAGAAATGGGTGAGCGAACGACGCGGCGCCGACGTAGCTTCAGGTCAACACAGACACGGAGCAAAGAGACATGAAAATCGTCATCATTACCGGCAGTAGCCGAGGCCTTGGAGCCAGCACCGCGATCCACTGCGCAAAGCGCGGCATGGGCGTTATCGTCACCTACAACAGCAATCGCGCCAAAGCCGATGAGGTTGTCAGCGAGATCACGAGTATGGGTGGCAAGGCCGTAGCTCTGAAACTTGACGTGGGGTACAGCCGATCATTCCCGCAATTCCGCGATGAGGTCAAAGCCCAACTGCAGTCGGTCTGGGGCCGTCAGACCTTCGACTACCTCGTCAACAATGCCGGATACGGTCTTTACGCTCCGATCACCGATGTGTCGGAAGACCAGTTCGACGGCCTGTTCAACGTCCATCTCAAAGGGCCGTTCTTCCTGACTCAGGTCCTGCTTCCGCTGATGGAGGACGGCGGTCATATCGTCAACATGACAAGCGCCACAAGCCGCGTTGCAACCGCGGGCGTTGCCCCATACGCATCGTTCAAAGGCGGCCTGGAAGTTCTGACGCGCTATATGGCCAAGGAACTGGGCGAGCGCCGCATCCGGGCGAACTCCATCGCTCCTGGGGCTATCCGCACCGAACTGGGTGGCGGTCTGAACGATGAGTTCGAAGCGATGCTGGCGGGACAGACTGCTCTCGGTCGTGTGGGTGAGCCGGAAGAGATCGGCGGCGTGATTGCCAGCCTGCTGTCTGAGGACAACCGTTGGATCAACGCCCAGAATATCGAAGTCGCCGGCGGCTACATCATCTGATCCAAAGGAGAGCCCCATGCTCGACCATGTCTTTCTGTCGGTCAGCGACATCGACCGCTCCATCGCTTTCTATGAGGCGGCGCTCGCACCTCTCGGGATCGCCCACGCCATCGACTACGACGGAAAGGACGGCCCTCCCGGCCATCCCGATCTCAAAGGTTTTGGGGCGAACGGCCGGGTGTTCTTCTGGCTCCGCATGGGCGTCGTCGAAGGGCGCGCCGCGCATGTCGGGTTCATCGCCAACGGCAAGTTACAGGTCGATTCCGCCTATGCCGCAGCCATGGGCGCGGGGGCCTCGACGATCCACCCGCCCGGACCGCAGCTTCACTACGACCCTCGCTACTACGCGGCACAGGTCAGCGATCCCGACGGGTACTCACTCGAATTTGTCTACAAGGAATGGCAACACTGACATGAAGAAAATGATGATTTACGGCGCGACCGGATACACGGGGCGCATGGTGGCAGAATATGCCAAGTCTGCCGGCACTCAGGTCGTGCTGGCAGGACGCAGCGAAGGAGCCCTGGCCAAGCTCGCGGCCGAACACGGTGTCGAGTACCGGGTTTTCGCGCTCGATGATGCCGAAGCGATCGACCAGAACCTTTTGGATATATCAGTCCTGTTGAACTGCGCCGGTCCCTTCATGCGGACCGCGAAACCGTTGATGGAGGCTTCCATCCGCAACGGCATGCACTATCTCGACACCGCGGCCGAACTCGACAGCTATCGTCTTGCTGAACGCCTCGACGGCGAGGCGAAGGCCGCAGGTGTCATGCTGATGCCGGGCGGTGGTGGCAGTGTTGCCATGCTCGGAAGCCTCGCCGGACATGCTGTCGCAAGGGTGCAGAATCCCCGCAAGATCGGGATTGCGATGCATGTGTCCGGTGGGATGTCCCGGGGATCCGCCATCAGCGCGGCCGAGAACATCACGGCTGAGACGCTCGCGCGCGTGGATGGAGAGCTGGTGACGGTCGCCAACAGCATCCGGAAGTTCGACTTCGGGCAGGGCGCTGTCGACAGTTTCCAGGTGACACTTCCCGATCTCATCACCATCTGGCGGGCCACCGGCGTTCCTGACATCGAGACCTTCGTCCACGTGACGGGAAACGGGTTTCCTACGGGCGACTTATCCTTGCTGCCCGATGGGCCGACGGAAGACGAGCGACTGGCCAACCGATATCAGGCAATCGTCGAAGTGAGCGATGCCCAGGGGAAGGTTTTCCGCTCGCTCCTCGACACGGTCAACGGCTACAGCTTTACGGCAGTGGCCGCGGCTGAGGCAGGACGCCGAGTTCTAAGGGGCGAGGTAAGGGTGGGTTTTCAGACGCCTGCCGGACTGTTTGGCAACGGGTTTGCCGAAACCATCGCCGACACCACAATCACCGATCTCTGAGGGAGCCAGCAACCCATGCAGGAGCTCGTCGAAAATTTTATCCGGACCACCAACGATTTCGACGTCGATGGTGCACTAGCCCTGTTCGCAGCAGATGCTGTCATCGATGACGTGTCTGTCGGCGATTCCTTCGTCGGAACTGAAGGTGTGCAACGTTACATCGAGCGGTTTTTCGTCGGTTACAACACCCGCAGCAAGCTTCTGTCGCTGGAAAAACTCGACGACTTCAGTGCGGTCGTTCGCCTGGATTTCACAGGTGACTTCGGCCACGAGATCGGCACCCTCAAAATTGCGGCAAATTCAGCCGGGCTGATCGAACGGATCGACGCGGATCTCGAATAAGTGCCGAGACAGAATGGATCAGGCGGCGCGTGTGTCGAAATCGCCTTCCAGCGCGCGGCCAGCCATCTCCGCACAATGGGTCAGACGTTCCGTCGAATATCCGAGACAGGCATAGGAGGACAGGCCGCGAAGGGTCATCAGCACGTAGTCGGTCACCCGCTCCGGATCCTTCGCCTGATGTTCTCGGATGTAGTTGGCAATGATGTCGCTGCCGCCCTTGGCAAGCTCGGCAGCCATGCTTCTCGCCGTTTCGTCGTCAGCGCGCATGCCTTCGGTAACCATGCATCCCTTCCACTTGTCGTGGCGGGTATAGTGTTCCGTCGCCCTGACGAAGAGTTCCGTCAAGGCTTCCACAGGCTTGCTATCGGACGTGAGGATATCGTCCAACGGCAGGAAATCTATCTCGACGTAGCGCTTCATCGCCCGATTGAACAGTTCAGCCTTGCTGCCATACGCTGCGTAGAGGCTCGGAGCAACAATGCCGAGAGCATCGCATAGCTCCGCCACGCCTACGGCATCATAGCCGCGTTCGTGGAAGAGGCCTTGAGCGATTGCCACTCCCTCTTCCCGGTCAAACGCTGGACGTCTTTTGCGAGCCTTTGATTCCATGGGCCACCCTGTTCAGCCTTTCTTTATAGCGAACGCTAACTGCGACGACAAGCACGATTGGAAAATATATAGCGACTGCTAAATAGTGGTTGCGCCGTCCGTAAATCAGATGTAGCTGTATATATAGTGACCACTAAATAGGTTGCCCATATCCATAAAGGAAACATCGATGTCATATGAAGGAAAAGTCGCGCTGGTCACGGGCGGGTCGTCGGGGATCGGTCTCGGGATCGCAAAGGAACTGGCTTCGCTCGGCGCGAAAGTCATCATCACCGGCCGCCAGGATGCGAAGCTGGATGCGGCGGTGAAGGAGATCGGCGGCGCCACGAAGGGCATCAAAGCGGACGTTTCGGATCTTGAGGATCTCGACAGGCTGTATGCAGACATCAAGTCCGAGTATGCGACGCTCGACATCCTCGTCGCCAATGCGGGCTTCGGCATCCTGGCGCCATTGGGTGCAATTACCGAGGAACAGTACGACAGCGTCTTCGACACCAATCTGAAGGGTGTCATCTTCACCGTGCAGAAAGCCTTGTCGCTAATGACATCTGGCTCCGCGGTGGTGCTTATCGGATCGACGGCCTCCATCCAGCCAGGCGGCTCCATGAGCGTCTACGGCGCAACCAAAGCAGGCCTGCGCAATCTGGCCAGATCCTGGATCGAAGACATCAGAGGCACTGGTATCCGCATCAACGTCGTGAGCCCAGGACCGATCAAGACCCAGTCTCTTCATGACTATTTCCCGGATGACAAGCGGGACGAGATTATGGCTTACCTCGAGACCAGGAGCACTGTTGGCCGTCTGGGGCAGCCGGAAGACATTGCGAAAGCCGTTGCGTTTCTTGCGAGCGAGGATGCCGGCTACATCAACGGCGTCGAGCTGATAGTCGACGGCGGCGCGTCCCAGGTCTGACGCCCACGGGCCGAGCCTGGCTCAGCACAACCTTCCAAAACCGTGACTTCAAGAAAAAGGTGGCGCGACATGGCGACCAGCGAAGGAGGACCCGTGTCCTCGAATTCCGCACGACGTCGACCAGCGCTGGCGCTGGCGACGATCCTGACAGCGCAGCTCATGCTGACGATGGATTTTCTGATCGTTCTGGTCGCGCTACCCAAGATCCAGACAGAGCTCGGTTTTACCCCGGCCGGGCTTTCGTGGGTGCCGAACGCCTTCGCCTTGGCGTTCGGCGGCCTGCTCCTTCTCGGTGGTCGTCTCGGTGACATCTACGGGCAGGTGAAGGCCTTCAAGATCGGCATCGCCATCTTCGTCGCAGCATCGCTTCTCGGCGGGGTGGCAGGAACACCACTTCTCCTCATTGCCGCCCGTGTCCTTCAGGGCATAGGGGCCGCCCTCGCGGGGCCAAGCGTTCTCGCGCTGATCACGACGATGGCGCGGGATGAAACCGAGCGGAACCGTGGCCTCTCCCTGTTCATCTCAATATCGTCGGTCGGAGCGTCCGTCGGTCTTATCCTCGGAGGAGCCCTGACCGACCTGCTGTCGTGGCGCTGGTCGCTGCTCATCAATGTTCCGATCGGAGCGGTCGTCCTCGTTCTCATCGGGCGACTGGCCAAGGAAACGGAGCCGAAGCCGGCGCGGCTCGACATCGCGGGCGCGCTGACGGCGACACTCGGATCCGTCGCACTCGTCTACGCCTTCATCAGCGCGGCCGAGCATGGTTGGACGGCGGCGTCGACTGTCGTGTCCTTTGCCATCTCTGTCGGTCTTCTCGTCTCGTTCTTCCGGATCGAGACATGGGCCGCCGAACCTTTGCTCGATCTCTCGCTCCTGCAGAGCAGACCACGCCTCGGCGGACTGGCCGTGATGGCGATCATCGTCGGTATGCACTTCTCGATGCTGTTCCTGATCGTGCAGTACCTGCAGAAGGTCCTCGGCTTCGCGCCCCTTGCGGCTGGGCTCGCCTACTTGCCCCTGTCCGTCACCATATTCACGATTTCTCCCGCCATGCCACGCTTCATCGTCAGGTTCGGGCCGCGGCCGCTACTCGCCATCGGCGGCGTGCTGGTTGCCGCAAGCTTTGTTGGCTTTGCGATGCTCGACGCTGACAGCACCTACTTCCCTAATGTGCTTGTTCCGCTGGTCGGGCATGCCGTTGGCGTTGCCCTGATCTTCGCGCCGGGCACCGTCGCCATCATGGAAGGCGTCCCCCATGAGCACGCCGGGGCAGCGTCCGGACTGCTCCAGATGGACCAGCAGGTCGGTGGTGCGCTTGGCCTTGCAATCATCGCGGCCGTTTATGCCGGCAACGCAATGCCAGGTCAGTTCACGATCGGCCTCGGAACTGCCTTCGCCGTGGCCGCGGCGGTCTCGCTTCTGGCCACCCTCATCGCCATCCGGACGGTCCGCCGCAAGCGGCCTTCAACCGGCACTGAGATCCCAAAACCCCAAGCCGTTCACTTCTAAACCAAACGGAGCCCTTGGACCCGTCAATCACAAAGGAACTGACATGACCAATACAACCGACATCATCGCACGCCTCGACGCCGAAAGCGCAATCACGCGGCTGCTCTCGACCTACACGCATCTCCTTGACGACGGCAAGTTCGACAAGGTCGCCGAGCTGCTTCAGCACGCGACCATGGATATTCTCGGCGAAACCGCCAGCACCCGCGACGGCATCGAAAAGTACCTCGCAGCCGGGGTCCAGCGCCATGGGGACGGAACGCCGCGGACTTGGCATCAGATTTCCAACATCATCATCGACGTCGAAACCTCGGGCGAGAAGGCGACCTCCGTCTGTTACTTCACCGTCCATCAGGAGCTGGAAGGTTTCCCGCTGCAGCCAATCTGCACCGGTCGTTATGTCGATACGTTTGAGAAGCACGATGGCGAATGGCGTTTCGTATACCGCCTTCTGAAGCCACGCCACTTTGGTGATCTACATAATCACGTCGGCCAGCCGATCGACAAGTCGAAGGCGTGACGGGGCAGCTATGACCAATCAACCAAGAGCGCTAATTACCGGTGCCAACAAGGGCATCGGGCTCTCGATCGCAAAGGGCCTGGGCCAGCTTGGATATCAGGTCTGGATCGGGTCCCGCGATGCGGAGCGAGGCCGTATTGCCGTCGCTGAACTAGAGCAAGCGGGAATTGACGCGCGCGTGCTTCTGCTCGATGTAGCGGATCCCGGAAGCGTGGAAGCGGCCTCGTCGTTTCTGAACAGGCAGATCGATGCTCTCGACGTGTTGGTCAACAATGCCGGGATTGCCTTGGGTTTTTCGGAACCACCGAGCGAACAGTCGATGGACGAACTCAAGGCGGTCTACGAGGTCAACGTCTTCGGGCCGGTCCGAGTAACCCAGGCATTTCTGCCGCTTCTCAAGAAGGCGGAGGGCGCGCGCATTGTGATGATGAGCAGCGGTCTCGGGTCGCTCGGTCTCGTGACTGATCCCACGTCCATCTACTCGACGGCCAACCTGCTCGCCTACAATTCGTCGAAGACGGCGTTGAATGCGGTGAGCGTTGCCTTCGCCAAGGAGCTCGCGCCGTTCGGCATCAAGGTCAACGCGGTCGAGCCTGGCAGCGTCGCCACCGACCTCAACGGCAACAACGGCGCCCTGACCCCGGAAGAGGGGGCCGTCAGTGCGATCCGGCTAGCAACTATCGGCCCCGACGGTCCGACGGGCGGCTTCTTCGGACACGATGGCACCCAGCCCTGGTGACCGCACACGCCCGCTTCCATTAAAGAAAGGAAATTCTCATGGTCCAGAACCCATCAAAGGTCGACGTTATCGACCGCCTGAACGCCGAGAGCGAAATCAGCCGCCTCATCTCCAACTACGTCCACAACGTCGATGACGGCAAGATCGCAGAGAATGCCGAGCTGCTCGCTAACGCCCGGTTCACGGTCGGCGAGACCGTTGTTCACGGCCGAGACGAGGTCGCGCTGTTCTTCAAGAACAATGTCCAGCATCACGAAGATGGAACGCCGAAAACCTGGCATGCAGTCTCGAATGTCATCATTGATGTGGACTCTGCAACGAGCGCGAAGGCGGTGAGCTATTTCACCGTCCATCAGGAGCTTCCAGGCCTGCCGCTTCAGCCGATCGTCACAGGCCGATATCTCGATACGTTCGAGTTCGTCGATGGCGAGTGGCGCTTCGCATCACGTTCCGTGCAGCCGCGACTTATTGGTGAGCTCGGCCACCATGTCGCCAAGCCTGCCGCCAGCTCTGAGAATTGAGGTTGCAAACATGACTGGGAAGAAGCAAGCGCTCGTAACAGGCGCGAACAAGGGCATTGGATTTGCCATCGCCAAAGGATTGGCCGAACAGGGCATGACTGTGTGGATGGGTGCCCGGGATCCCGAGCGTGGAGAGAAGGCGGTTGCACTGTTACGAGACGATGGTCTGGATGTCAGGCTACTCGTTATCGATGTCGCCGACGACACAAGTGTGAGACAAGCAGCCACTCGGCTCTCCGAGGAAATCGACGCCCTCCACGTCCTTGTCAACAATGCCGGGATCTTAGTCGATGTCACCACGCCCCCAAGCCAGATCACGATGGAGGCTATTAAATCGACCTTCGAAGTAAATCTCTTCGGCCCCATTCGCGTGACCCAGTCCTTCGTGCCTCTCCTTAAGGCCGCCGACGAGGCGCGTATCGTCATGATGGGAAGTGGTGTGGGTTCACTGACCCTGATAACCGATCCGACGTCGCTTTATTCGAGCGTCAATTTGCTCGACTATACCGCCTCCAAAGTTGCTCTCAGCGCGGTTACGGTTTCGTTCGCGAAGGAACTCGCGCCATTCGGCATAAAGGTCAACGTCGTCGAACCTGGCCATGTGCGGACGGATCTCAACAAGAACACCGGGTTTATTTCGCCTGAAGAGGGGGCTTTGACAGCGATCAGGATGGCCTTGATCGGAAACGATGGCCCTACAGGCGGCTTCTTCGGAAGCCATAGTCGTCAGCCGTGGTGATGCATTTGCAATGATGACGAAGATAGGGCCGCGAGGAAAGATCAAAACTTCATGGCGGTGACGACGACTGGCCTAAATGCTATCGGCCGTCGTCTCTCAGCCCGGCAGATCAATGGCACGTAGTTCAATGAGCCGCTGATCGTAGACCGTATTGAGGCATCTCGCGTCACCGCCGCAATCATTGCGGTCCTTTAGCCAACTGCGCTGAACCTCAAGGAGACGCTTACGAACGGATTTCTCCACGTTGTTGCGAACCCACATGTAGATGGAATTCATGGCCCGATCCTTGGCCCATAATTCCGGCTGGCGGCACAACGACATTTCGGTAGGTGTCGTGGCGGAGGCGCACGAAAAGCTCGGCCCATGAATGCCCGTCTCCTGCCCTTGCCCGCGAAGGCTGGCCTCTGTCTCGATGCAGACCAGAAGCGCGCCCTTGTTATTCAGACCGGACTTCACGTCTTCAAGGCGCCGGGTCCACAAGTCGATCCACTTGTCGGAGCCGACGAGCTTGTTGCCCTCGGCAAAGATCTCCTCCTGAGAGCGTTTGACCGCTGCGGTGTCGGGCTGAAGAAATGGTGCGCACCTGGATTGAAGCAGGGAGAGCGAGACAAACCTGTCCGCATAGACGTCCACGGTGGGGGCTGCCGACGGGGTAGTGATGTTGGCCCCGTCGATCTTGTATGTCTCGATGCCAAGCATGCGCGCTCGACCCGGCGTGAGTAGTAGAAAATCGTTCGGTCCGGCCGCAGTGAAGTATCGGATGGCTTCTATCCGCAGACCAAGGTGGGTCAGATAAGAGCCGATCTCCGCATTGGCGATGCCGCTCTCACGATACTCACCATTCTCTTCCCGATAGGCGGCATGAAATCCGATCTGAGAGGTATCTGACATATACCGCCGGACACCTGACACCCAGATGAGCCCGCATGCAGAGAAGCATTCCTTATCCGCAGGCACCATCGTCGCAAAACCCTCGATCCGTATCGTCGCGCCAATGTGTAGTGCCTCCTTAACGAGGCCGCCTGGGCTTTGGAGAATGACAGATGCCCTGTTCACCCCACGGACGACTGTCTCGAACTTCTCCCCGTCACCTGCTTCTATCGGACCTCGTATGCTGACGAATGGAACCGCGATGCCCGGTAGATCGAACTTCTCGATTTCAGCCGCGCTCGCAGGTTCAACGCCACAGAGAAGCATTGCGGCCGGGAGAGTCAGCCATCCTATTCTGAACATTGCTGACACCCCCATGCCATCCGTGTTGAAACCCGCCTCGATTATGAGCATACGGCGAGACGTTTACCAATGTGCCCCTTAGTCGAGACAAGGGAACCGCGTCCCGCATCGATCCCCGTCCTCGCTGACCATTCGATCGAACCCCATCGCGGCGATCCGGCGCAGCCTCGCGAACGTGATAGCGGCGCCGTGCTTCTTCACAACTGCGGCCCGGTCAAGCGATCCACCGCGGCCGCACGCCCGGCATTCCGACTTTGATGACTGAATCGCGCACCTGACGCAGCGTAGCCGTCAGGTCGAGTGAAGAAGATTTCCGGCTCTGGTAAACCTCGTCATTTCCGACTTCGAAGCAACTGCTCTCGATTACGCCGTTCGGCAACACGCCGGCCGGCAATATTGGCTGGCTGAAAACCCGCCTTCCTGAGAGCCTCGGCAAGGGTCGGCTCCTTTCTGAAGAGCGAGGCGATACGCCGAAGGGTAGGAAACATGCTGCACCGCCCGGGATAGGGTTATGGGGCGGACGTCCGCCCGTTCTTGGGGCGCACAATATCCTGACAATAGACTGGTTCAAGGTCCTGATAGCCTCACTTCCTAACACCAACCATATTTTTTTCAATAAAGCCGGTGACTTATCCGATGTCCCAAGAGATCGGATTCACAACGAAAATCTCTGGATGCGCTAAAATTGTGAGATTGTATTCCTATTTTCACCCGCTTGACTCTGCTCTTATGGAAGGAACGGAGTGGCGGAAGGGACTGTCGACGGCGCGGCGGCCGCGTTGTTCGCGCCTGGGATCGCCGCTCGGACTAAGGTATCGATCATATGGTGTCTGATGAGGCCGGATCTATTCTTCCCGGCGCTGACTCAGGTCGCCCTGCATCCTGACCGCGTCATCTTCGTCGAGTCCGACAAGGAAGAAGATGTCGGTGCGAACATGCCGGACTTTGTTGTCGAAGTCGCTTGTCATACGAATAATGGAGACATGGACGCTCCGACACATACTTCAACAAGTACTCCCGAGCTACTCTTCCTTCACGCCCTGCCTCTCGACGACAGCATGTGGGACGAGCAGCGATCCAGCAAGTCAACGCAGGTCACGTATCCTATGGGCGTAGGATTCGTTTTCTGGTAGATCACCGCTCAAAATTGTCAACTATTATAGAACTCAATGGTGAATCCTGAGCGCCAACTCGATACCGACAGTACAGTTACTACTAACGCGAAATAATCTATGAATTACTTCAATAAAGTTTGAAGAAGCTTGTGCTTGATATGCTGGTTTGGACTGGAAATCCGGTTTAAAAGTATTGTCGGGGTGATTTTCTTTCTCACTCGATGTCGGCTTTCAGGGAAAATAGGCGGTTTCCAAAAATTAACCATAAAGTCGAGAAGTCGCGCGCTAAGCGATTTTTGACCGATTTTGCAGTTTTCGCGTATTGTCAACATTTGCAGCCGCATTGGGAAGGGCGTGTGGAGTCGAAACGCGTAGCATCCGAGGTTCCCAGAACTTCAGAAGACGCGATCCTGGGCGCGGTGGGGCGATCAAAGTGACCCATACAGTCATCGGGAGGTGCGCCGCGAGTGCGAGGCGGGAAGTGGAAAGTTTTGCTGAAGGTTGTCACCTGGCGGATTGTAACTACCCAGAGTGGACTCTTCTAAGGGCAAATCCGCGTTTCCCATGTCACAGTTCGCGTTATGTGGTAGCCAGCCCGCGTTTATGTGGCGACGTAGAATTTCGGCCGACGGAGATCCAAGGTATCCTGATTTGTCTGCCTAAATCAGATCGCAGTCCGCTCTTGTGCTGTGTAGCGTCCGGACTTAGCGTAACTAATCCGGACATATGGGCTACTCTAAAATAAAATGGCGCACCCGACAGGATTCGAACCTGTGACCTTTGGAATCGGAATCCAACACTCTATCCAGCTGAGCTACGGGTGCAGCGGTCACGCTTGAATCGCGTGCAGCGGTTGGTTCATACCCCAGCTTTCTTTCCGCATCAATGTCTAAAAATCAAAGATTTACGAAATGGGGCCTGTTTTCCGGTGTGGGGGAGAGCCTGGGTTGCTGCGAGGGCTGCTGTCTGCATGTTTGCGATAGCAGGGCGGTATGTTGTTTGCGGTATTGCGTTTCTTCCTGATAAGGCGTTTCCCTTTTAAGTAGTATTTTACGTCCGCATCCAGCGGCTGTCCTGGCACTTTTGTACACAGGCGGGTTGATTGTCGTATCGCCTTTCAAACAAGGCGGGGGAGATGGTTTTTGACCCTAAAAATCGGCGGGTAAATAATCATACTTTTCTTTTGCGCCCGATGGTGATTACGAGACAGGGGTTGTCGCAATGGGTATTAACTGTCAAATTATTATACAATATTAGTATCATCTACATTTATTTGGGATACAGTTTAGTCCTGTTGTCGGTTATCATTCCGGCAGGGTTAAGGAACGAATCAGGCGGGGGATCGGATGGCTTTGCAATTGGCACATAGCAACGGGCCACGGGCGGAAAAGGCCGAAAGCGGCGGCACGCAGGCGGAACATTTAAACGCTATCGACTATGGATTGTTGACGACCGCGATCGGTTATCATTTGAGGCACTCGCAACTTGCCGTGGCAAACGGCTTTTCCGACGTGCTGGCGGAGATGGGATTGCGGCCGGCCGATTTTTCCGTTCTCGTCATAGTCGGCGGCAATCCGGGCCTCAAGCAGAGCGATGTGGCCGAGGCACTTGGCATACAGCGTGCCAATTTCGTCGCGATCGTCGATAGCATGGAAAGCAAGGGATTGCTTGTCCGCCGCAGGTCGGAAGAGGACAGGCGCGTTCATTTCCTCGACATGACGGATGAGGGCAGCAGCCTTCTTGAGCGCCTTTCCGATGCATGGCGTGACCGCGAGGAAAAGCTGATCGACCGGATCGGCGGCAAAAAAGCCCGTGACCAGCTGCTGGCCCTGCTTGGACGCCTGCGGGACTGAGCGGTAGCGGTATCGGCCAAGCCGGTCGGCAATCCCCCTGCCTCTCCCTTTCACGAGGGTCTGATTGGTAGCGGGTCGATTTGCGTTGCAATTTTCCTGCGAAACGGCCAAGACGCCTTGGACGTGCGTACGCCTTTGGCGCTCGTCATGCCGCAACTGCGCAATGTTCTGGAAAGACCCGAAACGGGAACGCCATGCTGATTATCGATACGAGCCATCCGCTTTATCGCCGCTTGTGGGTCAGATTGCTCATCGTCGGCTTTTGCGCCGCCTGGTCCGTCATCGAATTCGTCAATCGCGAATTTTTCTGGGGAACGGTTGTCGGCGGCGTGGCGGTCTATGCGGCCTATGAGTTGTTGCTGAAGTTCAAGCCCGCCAGCGAGGAGAACGCTGGAGGCAAGGCTGACGCGGCCAGGGACGATTCAGACGAGCCAGTGGAAAGCGCACCCACGGATAGAAACGACGCCGGCTGAGGCGAGCTTTCCGGGCGTAAAACCGCTACCTGCCTCTATTGGAAATGTTCGCGGGTTCGCAGCATCCGGATCGCCTGGTCAATCAGGAGATTTGCCGCTGTCATGCGCAGCGTCGCATTGTGCCGGAATTCCGGTCTCACTCCGTCGGGATGATTGAGCCTTGCGAAGGCGCGGCGCTTTTCCGCAAGCGTTACGGCGGTGTCGGTTTCATGGATGGCCAGCTCTGCTGAAACATCCGCGAGCGAGGTCTTTTCGAGATGGGCCGGCATAGGTTCGGGTTGGGGTTCCGGCTGGGGCTCGGCAAGCGCAACGGGCTCCGGCAGAAAGGCCAGATAGGCGTCGAGACTGGCGTTTCCCGGTTGCGGTGCATCCGGATAGGTATCCACGACGAAGCCAGAGCTGAAACCCACAATACGATGACCGGTGGGCGGCGTCGGCTCCGCGCTCTCGTCTTCTTTTTCCTGTCTCAGTCTTTCAACGACCGACTCGAAGACGGATTGTCCGAAAAGCATGCGGCTATTCCCTGGGCAAGTCCCGATAAATCCGGCCTCTATATACAATGAAGTTGGCGTCTGGCTTGCCTTCCTCAAAAGCCCGTCAGTTTGCGGCTTTCATCCAGAACCAGATCGTAGAGCAGCCGGGCGCTGGGCGGCAAAACGCGGCCTTTGGTGGTGATGATGCTGTAGGGCTTGACGACAAGCTCGAAATCCGTCGGCAGGATGCGGGTGCGGCCGATATCGGCCTGCTGACCGGCCACGAACTCGGCCATGTCCTGCGCGATTGGCGCAATTGCATCCGTGTTGCAGATAAGGGCAAGCGTCAGCACCACGGATGGCGTGTTGATGACGTTGCGCGGCATGGCGACGCCGTGAGTAAGGAATACGTCTTCCATCGTTCTGCGCAAAAGCGCGCCGGGCGGCTGGAAGACCCAGTCGTAACCGGACAGATCCTGCAATGTCACGGGCTCGCCGTGGAGCAGGGGATGGCCCTCGCGAACCACCAGGCAGGCGCGCTCGATGCCAATTTCATGGATGGAGAACAGGCCGGGGTCGAAATCATCGGGGATGCGGCCGATGATGAAATCGTGACGTGCGGCCAGAAGTTCCCGCGCCAGCACGTTGCTACTTTCCACCTGCACGTTGATCTCGATACCGGGATAGGTGTCCATCGCCCGTCTTATGGCGGGCACGACCAGGCTGATGGCCGGCGCGGTGACGGCGCCGATATAAACCGATCCGCCGCTGCCGGATTTCATCTGGTTGAGTTCGCGGCTCGCCTCACGCAGCTCCAGCAATATGGTGCGGGCGCGCCGCGCCAGCGCCTCGCCGAACTTGGTCAGCACCACACCACGCGACGCTCTCTGACAGAGCGGGCTTTTGACGATTGCTTCCATTTCCGAGAGCATGCGCGATGCCGCCGGCTGCGTCATGTTCATGGCGGCGGCGGCAGCGCTGACCTGCCCGTGCTCCTCGATCATGACCAGCATGCGCAGGTGGCTCATCTTCAAGCCGGCGCGCAGCAAAGGGTTGTCTTCGAAGACGAAGAGCGCATCCGCTGTTTGCGTCTGCTCATACACTTTTTGGTTGCTCATTCGCCGGTTTATACCCCTCAATGGTTATTGTATCGATTTAATATATCATAATTGATATACGTAAACTGATTTATTCTATTTGACAGTTATATGGATTCAGAACAATTTGCGGAATGCCGGGGAGGAGCGGCATCTGTTCCATTTCGCAGTTGCGAGATCGGAACGGGCGCAATGCGGCTTCTTCCTCTGATGGCATGAATTTTATGGTGCAACGCAACAAGCGGGTACCAAAGAGGGTTCAAGGGAGAGAGTTAATGAAGTCCATTATTTCGCTGATGGCGGCTTGTGCCATCGGTGCTGCTTCCTTTGCAGCGCCGGCTTTTGCGCAGGACAAGGGTTCTGTCGGTATCGCCATGCCGACAAAGTCTTCCGCGCGCTGGATCGATGACGGCAACAATATCGTCAAGCAGCTGCAGGAAGCCGGTTACACGACCGATCTGCAATACGCCGACGACGATATTCCGAATCAGCTTTCCCAGATCGAAAACATGGTCACCAAGGGCGTTAAGGTTCTCGTGATTGCTTCGATCGACGGCACGACCCTGTCGGACGTTCTGAAGCAGGCTGGTCAGCAGGGCATCAAGGTCATCGCTTATGACCGTCTCATCCGCAACAGCGGCGACGTCAGCTACTACGCCACTTTCGACAACTTCCAGGTTGGCGTTCTGCAGGCAACTTCGATCGTCGACAAGCTTGGCCTGAAGGACGGCAAGGGTCCGTTTAACATCGAGCTGTTCGGCGGTTCTCCTGACGACAACAACGCCTTCTTCTTCTACGATGGCGCGATGTCGGTTCTGAAGCCTTACATCGACAGCGGCAAGCTGGTCGTAAAGTCGGGCCAGATGGGAATGGACAAGGTCGGTACGCTGCGTTGGGATCCGGCAACGGCCCAGGCTCGCATGGATAACCTCCTGTCGGCTTATTACACGGACGCGAAGGTTGACGCTGTTCTGTCGCCCTATGACGGTCTGTCCATCGGCATCATCTCCTCGCTGAAGGGCGTTGGTTATGGCACGAAGGACCAGCCGCTGCCGGTCGTTTCCGGTCAGGACGCTGAAGTTCCGTCGGTCAAGTCGATCATTGCTGGCGAACAGTATTCGACCATCTTCAAGGACACTCGCGAACTCGCGAAGGTTACTGTTGGCATGGTCAACGCCGTTCTGCAGGGCAAAGAGCCTGAGGTGAACGACACCAAGACCTATGAAAATGGCGTCAAGGTTGTTCCGTCCTACCTGCTCAAGCCGGTTGCCGTGACCAAGGACAACTACAAGCAGGTTCTCGTCGACGGTGGTTACTACACCGCAGACCAGCTGAAATAAGCCTGCAACACATGCGGGGATGGCTTGGCGCCGTCCCCGTTTTTCCATAAAAATAAAAACGCCTGAATTAATCGGGCGCTGGATTGCGATATGGCCAATACCATTCTCGAAATGCGGAACATCACCAAGACGTTTCCGGGCGTAAAAGCGCTTGAGAACGTCAACCTTAAGGTAAAGGAAGGTGAGATCCACGCGCTCGTTGGCGAGAACGGCGCTGGAAAGTCGACCTTGATGAAGGTCCTTTCCGGTGTTTATCCCGCTGGCACCTATGAGGGCGAGATCCACTATGAAGGTGCTGTGCGAAATTTTCGCGCCATCAACGACAGCGAAGATATTGGTATCATCATCATTCACCAGGAGCTTGCGCTTGTGCCGCTCCTGTCGATTGCCGAAAATATTTTCCTTGGCAACGAGGTCGCTTCGGGCGGCGTCATCAACTGGCAGCAGACCTTCAACCGTACCCGCGAACTTCTGAAGAAGGTGGGCCTGAAGGAATCGCCGGAGACGCTGATTACGGATATCGGCGTCGGCAAGCAGCAGCTGGTCGAAATCGCCAAGGCGTTGTCGAAGAGCGTGAAGCTTCTCATCCTTGATGAGCCGACCGCCTCGCTCAACGAGAGCGATTCCGAGGCTCTGCTCAACCTTTTGATCGAGTTCCGCAAGCAGGGCATGACGTCGATCATCATCACCCACAAGCTCAACGAAGTGCGCAAGGTGGCCGACCAGATCACCGTGCTGCGCGACGGCATGACGGTGAAGACGCTCGACTGTCATCAGGAAGAAATCAGCGAGGACGTCATCATCCGCAACATGGTGGGACGCGATCTCGAAGATCGTTATCCGCCGCGCGACGTGCCGATCGGCGAGACCATTCTCGAAGTGAAGAACTGGAACGCCTATCACCAGCAGCACCGCGACCGGAAGGTCCTGCACGACATCAACGTCACCGTGCGCAAGGGCGAAGTCGTCGGCATTGCCGGGCTGATGGGGGCAGGGCGCACGGAATTCGCCATGAGCGTGTTCGGCAAGTCCTACGGTCACAAGATCACCGGCGACGTTCTGATCGACGGCAAGCCCGTGGATGTCAGCACCGTGCGCAAGGCAATCGATGCCGGTCTCGCCTATGTGACCGAAGACCGCAAACATCTCGGTCTGGTGCTCAACGACAACATTCTGCACAACACCACGCTTGCCAATCTGGCCGGCGTGTCGAAGGCCAGCGTCATCGACGACATCAAGGAAATGAAGGTGGCGAGCGATTTCCGCACACGCCTTCGCATCCGCTCTTCGGGCATCTTTCAGGAAACGGTCAATCTTTCGGGCGGCAACCAGCAGAAGGTCGTGCTCTCCAAGTGGCTCTTCTCCAATCCTGATGTCCTGATCCTCGACGAGCCGACACGCGGTATCGACGTTGGCGCGAAATACGAAATCTACACCATCATCAACCAGCTCGCTGCCGACGGCAAAGGCGTTCTGATGATCTCATCGGAAATGCCTGAATTGCTCGGCAATTGCGACCGCATCTACGTCATGAACGAAGGCCGCATCGTCGCTGAATTGCCGAAGGGAGAGGCGAGCCAGGAAAGCATCATGCGCGCTATCATGCGCTCAGGGGAGAAGAACTCATGAGTTCGGCAAACACCACAAACGAAGAAAGCAACGTCATCTCGGTCGGGTCGTATATTCGCTCCAATATCCGCGAATACGGCATGCTGATCGCGCTCGTCGCTATCATGGTTTTCTTCCAGTTCTACACCGGCGGCATTCTGTTCCGGCCCGTTAACCTGACCAACCTCATCCTGCAGAACTCGTTCATCGTCATCATGGCGCTTGGCATGCTGCTGGTCATCGTGGCCGGACATATCGACCTTTCGGTCGGTTCCATCGTCGCCTTCGTCGGCGCGATTGCGGCCATATTGACCGTGCAGTGGGGCATGAACCCGTTTCTCGCGGCGCTGATTTGTCTTGTCATCGGCGGCATCATCGGTGCTGCCCAGGGTTACTGGATCGCCTATCATCGCATCCCGTCGTTCATCGTGACGCTGGCGGGCATGCTTGTGTTCCGCGGCCTCACGCTTTTTGTGCTCGGCGGCAAGAACATCGGCCCGTTCCCGACGGATTTCCAGATCATCAGCACCGGCTTCCTGCCTGATATCGGTGGCATCGAAGGTCTGAACACGACGTCGATGATCCTGACATTGGTGATTACGGTCGTGCTGTTCTATCTGGCGTGGCGCCGTCGCGTGGTGAACGTGAAGCACGGCATTGACGTGGAGCCGTTCGGTTTCTTCATTGTGCAGAACCTGCTCATCTCAGGCGCTATTCTGTTCCTTGGCTACCAGCTGTCCACCTATCGTGGCCTGCCGAACGTCCTGATCGTGATGCTGGTTCTGATTGCGCTTTACAGCTTCGTGACGCGCCGCACGACCATTGGCCGCCGCGTTTACGCCATGGGCGGCAACGAGAAGGCGACCAAGCTTTCCGGTATCAACACCGAACGCCTGAGCTTCCTAACCTTCGTCAACATGGGTGTACTGGCCGGTCTGGCCGGCATGATCATCGCGACACGCCTCAACTCGGCAACGCCGAAGGCAGGCGTTGGCTTCGAGCTTGATGTGATCGCGGCCTGCTTCATTGGCGGTGCTTCGGCCTCCGGCGGCGTTGGCAAGATCACCGGTGCTGTTATCGGTGCCTTCATCATGGGCGTCATGAACAACGGCATGTCGATCGTCGGCCTCGGCATCGACTTCCAGCAAATGGTCAAGGGCCTCGTGCTGCTCGCTGCCGTGTTCTTCGACGTCTACAACAAGAACAAGGGCTGATTGCCCAGCCAATATAGCAAGTCAAAAAAGTGGCCGGTTTCCGGCCACTTTCATAAGGTGAAGGCGCAACGCGCCGAAGAAGATAAGGCGCGTTGCGCCGCAGGAAGGAAATCCCGTGCTCATTTCACAGATCAAGGATGCCAGTGGCAAAATCACCGTCGCCGTTCGCGAAGAAGGCGGACAGGCGCACGCCGTCAACGGCGCTCAATCGGTTTACGCGCTGGCCATGGAAGCTGCCAATAGTGGCAAGAGCCTTGCCGATGTTGTGTCCGCCCATGGTCTCGGCGATGCCGTCGATCTTGAAAAGGCTTACGCTGAAGGTCGCTTTCTGCCGCCGATCACCCATCCCGATCCGGCGCATCTGCATCTGACAGGCACGGGCCTGACCCATCTCGGCTCTGCTGCTACCCGCGACAGCATGCACAAGAAGACCACGGAAGCCGCCGAGGAAAGCCTGACGGATTCCATGAAGATGTTCCGCATGGGTCTGGAAAATGGCAAGCCGAAGGCTGGCGAAAAGGGCGTTCAACCCGAGTGGTTCTACAAGGGCAACGGCTATGTCGCAGCGGCACCCGGTGCTGCTCTCACCTCTCCGTCCTTCGCGCTTGATGGCGGCGAAGAGCCGGAAATGGCCGGCATCTACGTGATCTCCGACAAGGGCGAACCCGTGCGCATCGGCTTTGCCGTGTCGAACGAATTTTCCGATCACGTCACCGAGCGGATCAACTATCTCTACCTCGCCCATTCGAAGTTGCGCCCGGCAAGCTTCGGCCCGGAAATCCGCGTCGGCGTTGCACCGTCGGATATTCGCGGCACCTCGCGCATCCGTCGTGGCGACAAGGTCATTTTCGAAAAGCCGTTTGTTTCGGGTGAGGACAACATGTCCCACACCTTCGCGAACCTCGAATATCACCACTTCAAATACGGCCTGTTCCGCGCACCTGGTGACGTCCATGTGCACATGTTCGGTACCGCGACGCTCTCTTTCGCGGAGGGCATCAAGCCGGAAGCGGGTGACGTGTTCGAGATCGAGGCCGCTGGTTTCGGCCTGCCGCTGAGGAACCCGCTTGCGGTTAATGCGGAAGAAGAAATCACGGTTCGGCAGATCTGATCTACCTGGGCTGCACGTTAAACGGTTGAGGGAGGGGGTCGCTCAGTGTCCCCCCTCTCGACGTCATCCCCGGGTTTGTCTTCAGGTGGGACACATCCGCCAAAGCGATAACGCCGCGGTTTTGCCAGTAATCGTCTTGTCTTAGGTGCGTAATGCTGCCGGAAGACGCCGGAAAGCTGACATAACCGACGCTGTCGATCGGCATTTTGATCCATGCCGCGATGACGAAGGTAAGAGCGAAGCCATGGGTAACGATGATCTGCGTGGGGCAAGGACGCGATATAATCGTGTCCAAGGCGCGGTACACTCTTTCGGCCAACTCTCGTCTCGTTTCGCCATCAGCAATTCCGCCACGATGATCCATCCGGTCGTGATGGGGGGCCGGTATCTGACGGGCGTCGAGCCATTCCTGCGGCATACCACCCGCCGAACCGTAGCTGATTTCCCGCAGGCCATCCGTGGTTTCAAAAGGGGACTTGAGGTGTTCAGCAATGATTGCCGCAGTCTGGGAGGCCCGCAGAAGATCGGAACTGAAGATTTCGACTGATGCGTTGCCGATCAAGGCCACAAGTTTCTCGGCCGTCGCCTGCGCATCGGCTCTTCCCTTGGGTGTCAGTTCGGTATCATACCAGCCACCAACCTTGTTCTCGACATGATGGACGGACTGGGTGTGCGTGACGACAAAAATGTTCTTCATAGTGTTCTTCCGGGTAGCTGGGGCTTACTCGAACCCCCACAGCCTGCCTTCGCCCACCTCCACGGAATTGCCGGCCGGGTCGCGGATGTAGACGGAATAGCTGTCATTCGGCCAGCGGTGATAGTGTTCGATGGGAATTCCAAGCTCCTCGAAGCGTGCTTTCCAGTCGTCCACTTCCGACTTGTCTTTCGCATAAAAACAGAAATGGCCTTGTCCGGTGGCGCCGTGGCGCGGGATCGGATTGTCGGGGGTGGCCGTGCGCGATTGTTGCGGATCGAAGACCAGCAGCATCTGCCGGCCACATTTGAAGAACACGAACTGGCCCGGCAGCCTGCGCACCACCTCCAGCCCGAAGACATCGCGATAAAAGGCCTCGGCGGCGTCGAGATCGTCGGCGTAGATCGCCGTTTCCATAAGGGCGGCTGGCGGTTTCATGGTTCCTCCCCGATGTCCGGCAACGGATATAGCGGACAGTCTATGTTTTCGTGCTGTAGGTCAGCACCGTCAGGTCGTGCTTGCCAACACCACGTTCCAGAACGGTCCAGCCGCAGTTCGTATAATAGGTTTCGAGACGGCGCCGGCAGCACAGGTAGCTGGTGTCGTGACCAAGTTCGGCGGCCCGTTGTGTTGCGGCCTGCATGAGCGCCCGGGCGACACCTGAGCGTCTGCTGTTTTCCTCCACCCAGAGTGCGGCAACCCATGGCAGATATTGTGGCCGCTCCTCCAGATCGCAGTGGATAAGGAAGGCGGAGCCGACGTAACCCTTGTCGTCATGGGCGACGAAGCCGGTTGGCAGGGCATGGGGGTTCACCATATCCTTCAGATGTTCAGCCACATCGCCGACCTGGAGGCCACTATCCTGCCACCATGCCGTCCAGACCCGTTCCGCAATGATGGGTCCATGGGACTGGCAGTCGCGATAGTCGGAAATACTGTACAAAAAGCCCTCTCCCTGATCGGTTGCTGCGGCGATTTAACCGGTCACGGCGGGCTTTCGCAACCCACAGGTTGTTGAAAGCGGATCAGGGTTTCGTTGCCGTCACATGCAGCCAGTCGGTCGGCAGCTTGTCGTAACCGCTGCCGTGCCGTGCTTCTATCTCCACGCCTGCCCAGGCGAAATGCCCGTACAGGTCCTCAAGCCAGGTTTTCGAAGGATAGTTGTAATAGCGGCCGAACGTGTCGCGGCCTTCCGCTTCCCCGGCCTTGAAGCTGGCGTAAAAAACACCGCCCTGTTTCAGCGCCGTATGGATGCGGCGGATGATGCCGGAAAGAGCGGGGCGGGGGACATGCAACAGGCAGGCATTGGCCCACACGCCGTCATAAGTCTCCACGTCGCCGATATCTTCGAAAAGCAATGTTGCGACGGGAATGCCGAGCCGCGTTTCGGCCGCCTTGGCGATTTCGGGTGTGCCGTCCGTCGGGCGCACGTCGAAGCCTGCAGCGAGCATGAATTCACTGTCCTGCCCGCCACCGCACCCCAGTTCGAGGATGGTCGCGCCTTTGGGCAGGCGCGACATGAATTTTTCCAGATGGGGAAGGTCCGCCGTCTGCCCTCTCGACGTATAGACTTCGGCATTATCCGTATAAAAGCCGATCGTTTCGTCGTCTCTGCCGGCCATTGTCTCAGCTTTGCGATTGGCTCTGCGATTGCTGCACGGTCACCGAAACGTTCAGTGTTTCGCCGGCTGGGCCGATCCGCATGCCCGATATCGGCGCGCAGTCGCGGTAGCAGAGGCCAAGGGCAATGCGCACGTAGCGATCGTCAGGGCAGATATTATTGGCGGCGTCAAAGCCAACCCAGCCGAGCCCCTGCAGATGCACCTCGGCCCAGGCATGGGTTGCCGTCTGCTCCGCCACGTCTTCCATCATCAGATAACCGGAAACATAGCGGGCGGGCAGGCCCATCAGCCGGGCGGCGGAAATGAGGATATGGGCATGGTCCTGGCAGACGCCCTTGCCGGCTTCGAGTGCCAGTTCGGCGGTGGTTTCGGTGTCGGTCGAACCCGGCACATATTCCACCTTGCTGTTGATCTTCTCCATCAGGTCGTGCAGGCGCTCGAGCTCGCTGTTGCCGGTGCTGGCCTTCGCCAGTTCGCGCACGAGTTTGCCGGGCTTCGTCAGCGGCGTCTCGCGCAGGAACAGCCATAGCGGCGCACTGCCGGTATGGGGGCCGACCATGCCGGCCCTGTCTTCGGTTATGACGAGGCCACCAGCCACGACCTTGACCCTGCGTTGCGGGCCTTCGGTCTCGACCAATGCGACACGGTTGCTGAAATGGTCGTCGTAGCTCACTTCGACGGTGGCGCCGTCGACCGATACATCCCAGTCCTCCACCGTCTGGCACGGGCCGGTCTGTGGCGTCAGGCGCAGCCGCTGCAATGCATAAGGCATCGGCTCGTCATAGACATATTCGGTCGTATGGGTGATTTTCAGACGCATAAGCTGTCCCCGTCCACGCGCTTACAGATAAAAGCGGTAGCCTTCCATGATTTCCTGCCCCAACTGCCCGTTCCGGTTGACAAATCTCTCCAGAAACTCGTGCAGGCCTTCATCCATGACGCGATCGATCGTCGTCTTGCGCAGACTGTCGCGAATGCTTTCCGCCGTTTCATGCGCCTTGTGCTTTTCACCGTAATCCTCAGCTATGTAATTGAGGTTGCTGGTTATCTTCTCGTAGCAATAGGCGAGGGAGCGCGGCATGCGGCCGTTGAGAATGAGGAAGTCGGCAATGTTGGCGGGCTTGTATTCCGCATCATAGACCCAGCCATAGGAGCGGTGCGCCGAGACCGAGCGCAGGATGGATTCCCATTGGGCATTGTCCAGCGAGGAGCCGACATGCGCCACGGCCGGCAGCAGCACGTAATATTTTACGTCGAGAATGCGGGCGGTGTTGTCGGCGCGCTCGATGAAGGTGCCGATGCGGGAGAAATTATAGAGATCGTTGCGCAGCATCGAGCCGTGGAAGGCGCCGCGCACCAGACCGGCGCGATGCTTGATGACATCGATGGTCTGCGGCAGTTCGGCATGGCTGAGCTTGCGGCCGAGGATGTTCTTCAGCTCGATCCAGAATTCGTTGGTAGCTTCCCATGTCTCGCGCGTCAGCGCGGTGCGCACCATGCGGGCATTGTTGCGGCCTGCCTCGATGCAGGACATGACGCTCGAAGGGTTTGCCTTGTCCCGCAGGAGATAATCGATCGCATTGGCCGCCGTCACCTTCTCGCGCGTTTCGAGAAAGGCTTCGTGCACGCCGGCACTCTGCAACACGCCGTCCCAGTCCTCATCGCCGCTGCCGCTGCGCGTCAGGGAAACGCGCAGGCCAGCATCGATAAGCCGGGCGATGTTTTCAGCGCGCTCAATATACCGGAACATCCAGTAGAGCCCGTTTGCCGTTCTGCCCAGCATGGCTTAGTCCTCCAGTACCCATGTATCCTTGGTGCCGCCGCCCTGGCTGGAATTGACCACCAGCGAGCCCTGCTTGAGGGCAACACGGGTCAGTCCGCCGGGAATGATCTTCACCTTGTCTGAAACCAGCACATAAGGACGCAGATCGACATGGCGCGGCGCGATGCCGTTTTTCACCATGATCGGCACGGTGGAAAGCGACAGCGTGGGCTGCGCGATGTAATTGGAGGGGCGGGCTTTCAGCTTTTCGGCAAAAAGCGCCCGTTCCTTTTTCGACGCGGTGGGGCCGACCAGCATGCCGTAACCGCCCGAACCATGAACTTCCTTGACAACCAGTTCGGCAAGGTTGTCGAGAACGTATTTCAGACTGTCCGGCTCCGAACAGCGCCATGTCGGCACGTTTTCCAGAAGCGGCTTGCGGCCGGTGTAGAACTCGACGATCTCAGGCATGTAGGAATAGATTGCCTTGTCGTCGGAAATGCCGGTGCCCGGCGCATTGGCGATGGTGATGTTGCCGGCGCGGTAGACATCCATGATGCCGGGTACGCCGAGCGCCGAATCCGGCCGGAAGGTGAGCGGATCAAGGAAGTCGTCGTCGACGCGGCGGTAAAGCACGTCGATGGCCTCGTAGCCACGGGTAGTGCGCATCTTGACCTTGCCGTCCATGACGCGCAGGTCGGACCCTTCCACCAGCTCCACGCCCATCATGTCGGCCAGGAAGGAATGTTCGTAATAGGCGGAATTGTAGATGCCGGGGGTCAGCACCGCGACGCGCGGCTTGCCGGTGCAGCCGGGGGGTGCAAGCGAGGCGAGCGATTGGCGCAGCTGATAGGGGTAGTCCTCCACCCGCTGTACCCGGTTTTCATGGAAGAGTTCCGGGAACATCTGCATCATCGTTTCACGGTTTTCCAGCATGTAGCTGACACCTGAAGGCGTGCGGGCGTTGTCTTCCAGAACATAGAACTGGTCTTCGCCGGTGCGGACGATATCCGTGCCGACAATGTGGGTATAAACGCCGCCGGGTGGCGTGAAACCGATCATTTCCGGGAGGAATGCGACGTTCTTCTCAATGATTTCGCGGGGAATGCGCCCGGCGCGAATGATTTCCTGCTTGTGGTAGATATCGTCGAGGAAAGCGTTGAGAGCGAGAACGCGCTGTTCGATACCCTGGGCCAGTTTGCGCCACTCGCGCCCGGAAATGATGCGCGGAATGATATCGAAGGGGATCAGTTTTTCTGAACTGTCGGCGTGGCCGTAGACTGCGAAAGTAATGCCGGTTTTTCGAAAGATGTTTTCCGCGTCTTTAGACTTCTGGATCAGGTGTGCCCTGTCCTGCCGGCTGTACCACTCGTTATAGTTTTCATATGGGCTTCGCGGCGCGTTGTCCGCATTTATCATTTCGTCAAATGCCAACTTCGATGTCCCCTTTTTTGCCATATGAATACAACGACAAATGCAATGCAAGAACTATGCGGAGGCCTCCGTGAAGATTTTTTACCGCCCTAGAGTTTTAAAAAAGAAGCGTTTTTTCGCTTTCAGCCTATAAATGCGGCATTGGCAAATTGGTTGCAGGGCAAGGTGGGGCGGAACGGGGTGGTGGCACTGTGTGCGCCGTGGGCGAATGCACAAATTTTGTTCGTTCGCTTTCGGTTGATGGGTTTTGGGTGTGGCATCAGAAAATCTGAAAGATGCGATCACCAAAACACTTTTGACCTTTTGCGGGGATGGGGATACCGGCTAGCTTGGACGGCTGTGTTTCGCCAAGGGGAGCGCGCCGAGATTCGGCCGGGTTATTGACCGGTTGCTTCAAGTCGTAAAAATGTCAATTCGCCGCATGCCTTATGTCCCGGGCCTATGTCCGGTTGCGGGGCATCACGCGGCACAGGGGAAGTTCCCATGTCGCTCGACCGTCTGGCTCCGGCCATCTTCGTCTTTCTCTGGTCGACCGGCTGGGTCACCGCGAAATATGCCGTTTATTATACCGGTCCGCTGACCTTCCTCTGTCTGCGTTACCTGTTGGCGGGGTGCCATATTGTGGGCGATCTGCCGGTTTTCCTCCATTCAATGGCCTGAACGGCGCATCGATGTTTTCCGGGCAATCTTGTCCGGCGTGTTCCTGCACGGCCTTTACCTTGGCATGATCTGGTGGGCGATAGGGCAGGGCGTGCCGGCGGCGATCGGCGGCATTATTGCCGGTTTGCAGCCGTTGATGACGGCGGTTGCCGCCCGTTACATGATCGGCGAAAAGATCTCTCCGGTGCAGCGTGCCGGCTTGCTTCTCGGCTTTGTCGGCATTGCCATCGCCGTGCTGCCGAAGGTCATGGCGTCGGGCGCGCTCGGCCTTTCCGTGCCGCTTTATGCCGTGGCGGTGAATGTGCTGGGCATGACGTCCGTGACCTATGGCACCCTCTACCAGAAGAAATACGTCCATGGCGGAAACATCATGGCGGTAGCCACGCTGCAATATGTCGGCGCCCTCATCGTCACCGTTCCCTTCGCGCTGTTGCTGGAGGATGGTCATGTGGACTGGAGCCTCGGGCTTGCCGCCACGCTCGTCTGGTCGGTAGGCGCGATCTCCATCGGTGCGGTGGCCCTGCTGCTCTATCTTATCCGGCGCGGGCAGGTCTCGCGCGCTGCCTCGCTGATCTATCTCGTGCCGCCGCTTGCCGCCGTGGAAGCGGCCCTGCTTTTCGGGGAAACGCTGACGCCGGCCATGATTGCCGGCACGGTCCTGGCGGTAACGGGTGTGTATCTGGCCAACCGCCGGCCCGCAGCGACGGTTGAGGCACGTTAATTCCTACAACCTCATATTAGAGATTTGTTAACCATAAAATTATACCTCTCGTTAATCTAGAGATTTGGCGGGGGTTACATGTCTATTTCACGTCGTGGTGTTCTGTTCGGATTGCCGCTGTTGCTGGCCGGCTGCGCAAGTTCCGGCATCGGGCAGCAAAGGCTTAATTATGCGGCGAAGCCGGACGAGAAGTTTCCGCTTCCGGAAATGCATCTCGACAAGGTGAAGCCCGAGCTGCGCCGGCAGGAAGTGGCATACGATACCGCGCATCCGGCCGGAACGGTGATTGTGGATACGCCCGCGCGGCGTCTTTACTACGTACTGGGCGATGGACGGGCAATGCGTTACGGCGTCGGCGTCGGTCGCCAGGGGCTTGCGCTGAAGGGCGACGCCTATATCGGCCGGAAGTCGGAATGGCCTTCCTGGACGCCGACCGCGAACATGATGCGCCGTGATCCGCGCAATCTGAAATACGCCGGCGGCATGGAGGGGGGGCCGAACAACCCGCTCGGCGCACGGGCGCTCTACCTCTATCGCGGCGGCAACGACACCATGTTCCGTCTGCACGGCACCAACCAGCCGCAATCCATCGGCCACGCCATGTCAAGCGGCTGTATCCGGATGCTGAACCACGACATCATCGATCTTTACAGCCGCGTGCCGGTCGGCTCCAGGGTCGTGGTGCTGCAGGCCTGACGTAGAGGCGGATTTTTCCGCCTTTGCCCCTCGAAAAATGCCTGTATCCTTGGGTTGATTTTTTCCACATGAGCGCAGTTTTATGGTGGAAAATCAACCATGTGTAGAATGACTCCCTTTATGTATTTAAGGGAGTTCTGCTATATCGGAAATGTGATTTTCGGTGTTCGAGACGTGTATCCATAAAGGCATGATTGCGCTGTATCGAGCGTCGCACCACTTCAACGGGGACACATGAACATGGCAATTTTAGACAATCTCTCCCGCTATCGCCCGCAGGCACTCGGGGCGCTGCGCATCATGACGGCGCTGCTTTTCATTTCTCATGGAACGCAGAAGCTGTTCGGTTTCCCGGCATCACAGATGGACGGCTCCCTGCCGACGATGCTGCTGGTGGCGGCGCTTCTGGAAGCCGTTGGCGGCATTCTCGTGCTGGTCGGCCTTTTCACGCGTCCGGTTGCCTTCATCCTGTCTGGCCAGATGGCTGTTGCCTATTTCATTGCGCACGGGCCTAAGAGCTTCTTCCCCGCTCTCAATGGGGGCGACGCCGCGATCCTGTTCTGCTTCATCTTCCTTTACCTCGTGTTTGCCGGTCCGGGCGCTTTCTCGGTGGATGAACGCCGGGCCTGATCGGCCGCTGCAATCACCGGTCTGTCATTGAAGCCCCGCATGGCTGGTACCATGCGGGGCTTCATGCTTTTGAAGCGTTGGAAACTTCGGCCGTCACCGAAGCATAGATGCTTGTTTTCGGGTTAGGAACGGTTCATCCTGAACGCAGTTGGAAAATTGATCCGTGACCAGTCAAAACCCTATCGCCCGCGAATTGCTGCTGCTTGCCCTGTTGTCCACTCTGTGGGCAGCATCCTACACTTTCATCAAGATCGGGGTGGAGACCATACCACCGCTGACCTTCATTGCCGCAAGAACCCTTATTGCCGGTCTGTTGCTGCTGGCGGTCATTCGCCTGCGCGGGCTGCGGTTGCCGCGGGATTTCGCCACATGGCGGCTCTTCTTCGTTCAGGCCTGCATCAACAGCGTATTGCCTTTCACGCTGATCGCGTGGGCGGAGCAGAGCATCGATGCCGGTCTCGCCGTCATCCTCAATGCGACGACGCCGATCTTCACCTTTCTTCTCACCGCGCTGATCATCCGGCATGAACAGGTCAGCGGGCGCAAGCTGTTCGGCACCATTGCGGGCATGACAGGTGTCTGTCTCATCATCGGTCTGGATGCGTTAAACGGGGCTGGTGAGGCGCTGGGGAGCCAGATTGCCGTGCTGACTGCAGCCTTTTCCTACGCCTGTGCCGCCATCTTCAGCAAAAACTTCAGGGGTCTCGATCCCGTTATGCCTGCCGCCGGCTCGCTGATCTGCGGCGCCGTGCTTCTGTTGCCGGTGAGCGTGATCGTTGACCGGCCCTGGACATTGTCGCCATCTCCGGCGTCGCTCACCGCACTTGTGTGCCTCAGCGTCTTTTCAACCGCGCTCGCCTTCATGGTCTATTTCCGGCTGATGCAGACGCTCGGTTCGGTCGGTACCACGTCGCAGGCGTATCTGCGGGTTCCGATCGGTGTCGCCATTGGCATGGTGTTTCTTGGAGAAGTGCCGACGCCTGCAATGTGGGTGGGTCTTGTCTGCGTGATTGCCGGTGTGCTGGCCATGACCCTGCCGTCGCGGCGCCGGTCGTTGGCGCAGGGCGGTTGAGAGCAAAAAGAAAACCCCGCAAGCCTGCGCTTGCGGGGTTTGAAGGTAGACACGCGATACCGGGGAATCGGCTCGCGCAGAGTTACTTAGCGGTTACGACCGCGATTGCCGTTTCCGTTGCCGGAAGCGCGCTTTTCCTGACCGTTGCCGCCAGCAGGAGCGTGACGGTTGCCACCGCTGCCGCCGGGCTTGCGGGCAGGGCGGCGCTGCTTGCGAGGGCCGGCCGGGCGACCTGCGTCACCTTCCGCCGTCTTCACGCGCTTGAAGTCTGACGTGACTTCCAGATCATTGTCCGCATCACGCGGGGCGTGGTGACGCGAGGGACGGGGCTCGCCATTGTGGCGTCCGCCTTCGCGGGGTCCACGCGGCTGGCCGCCATTGTTGTTGCGACCACGGTTGTTGTTGTTCGGGCGCGTCGGGCTGGCAAGACCGGCCGGACGTTCACCGGATGCAACCGGGATATCGATCTTCATCAGCTTTTCGATATCGTGCAGCAGACGTGTTTCGTCCGGTGCGCAGAACGCGATGGCAATGCCGTCGCGGCCGGCACGGGCGGTACGGCCGATGCGGTGGACATAGGCGTCGGGCACTTCCGGCAGGTCATAGTTGAAGACGTGCGTCACGGCCGGAATATCGATGCCGCGGGCAGCGACGTCGGTTGCGACCAGAACCTTGATCTCACCGTCCTTGAAGCCCTTCAGTGCCCGCTCGCGCTGGCCCTGGCTCTTGTTGCCGTGGATGGAAGCGACCTTGAAGCCGATATGTTCCAGGTGCTTGTAGAGCTTTTCCGCGCCGTGCTTGGTGCGCAGGAAAACGATCGAGCGGCCATCCGGGTTTTCGTTGAGCGACTTCTTCAGAAGGTCGGTCTTGTCGTTCTTGCCGGCGACGAAATGCACGTACTGCTCGACCTTGTCGGCGGCCTTGCCCGGAGGTGTTACCTCGACCTTGATCGGGTCCGTCAGGAAGTTGCTGGCAAGCTCGGAAATCGCCTTCGGCATCGTTGCCGAAAACAGCAGGGTCTGGCGCTTGGCCGGAACCATCTTGGAAATCTTGCGCAGATCGTGAATGAAGCCCAGATCGAGCATCTGGTCGGCTTCATCAAGCACCAGATAGGTGACCTTGGAAAGCGAGATCGCGTTGCGGGCGATGAGGTCCAGCAGGCGGCCGGGTGTCGCCACCAGGACGTCCGTGCCTTTTTCGAGCTGAAGCTGCTGCTTGTTGATCGACGCGCCGCCGACAACCTGGTTGATGCGCAGCGGCGTCTTCTTCACGAAGGAGCGCAGGTTTTCGCCGATCTGGTTCACCAGTTCGCGGGTCGGTGCAAGGATAAGGGTGCGGGTGGTGCGGTTTGCCGGGCGGTCGGCTTGCTTCATCAGCATTTCGATGATGGGCAGGCCGAATGCTGCCGTCTTGCCCGTGCCGGTCTGTGCGAGGCCGATGAGATCACGGCCTTCAAGCAGCAGCGGAATGGCCTTTGCCTGAATGGGGGTGGGGGTTGTGTAGCCGAGCTGGGTAACGCTGGCCACAATCTTTTCAGAGAGGCCGAGTTCGCTAAAACTGGTCAATAGTAATGCCTTTCGGGGCGCCAAAAACCAATCGTCCGGAGCAGTTGCTGCTGTCCGGCGGTTTCGGCGTCAAGAACCCCGCGTGAATTGGGAACTTGTGGGTTGGAATAACTTTCTGCGCATCAGTGCGGCAAAACGCCGTCTTCTGTATTCGTTGCGCTTTTCCTTCATGCGGGCCAAGTCATCTTGGTCATGTGCTGCAGCTCACGCGGCTGCCGAAGGTGAAAGCTTGACCGGCATGTGGGCGTTTTATGGCGTAAAGTCAAGCAATAGTTTTGTAACGCTGCCGTCCCGCGGCGCATGGCTGCCATGCAGAAGGCAGGCTAGCGATTGCCGGCGAGGCGCGGAGGCTTGCGAATAATTATGGTTAAAAAAGGGTAAAGCGACCATTCCGCACATAGCAAATAGCGGTTTTCTCACATAACGTTTTTGCAACGACGTCTGGAAATATTTGATTCGACAAGGATGGAACTGCACGGTGTGGAGTATCGCTTGACCCAAGGCTGCGGGTTGCTGGAAAAAGCTTACGGGGCCATCGCCGCCCTGGATTTGCCCGCGTGCATCAAGGACAGCGAGCTTCGCTACCTCATGGTCAATGCAGCCTATGGCCGGGTCATGGGGCGTCCGCCCGCCGCGTTCACGGGCCACACCAGCCTTGCCCTTTCCGCGGATATTCGCGATGCCGAGCGCGAGGACAGGGAGCGCCGCTCGCTGGTCTTTGCCACGGACGAAGTGGTTTCATGCCATGGTGCGGCGTCTTCAGGGCCTTACAAGCTGCGTTGCGAACGTTTCACCGGCGATGACGGCAGTCTGTTCCTGTTTGAGGTGTTCGAAGAGGCGCCCTCTGTCGTCGTGAAGGGTGTTTCGGACGGCGGCAGCGCCGACCTGCTGTTCGACAGCGGCGTTATCGACCTCATCGATGCTGGCATCGTGATTTATGACCGTGAAAACCGGCTCGTCTATTGCAATGCGCGTTTCGTGGAATTCTACAGTGATTTCAACCTCCAGCTAAAGCCCGGCACCCGGCTTGAGACGCTGATGGAGGCGGTCTATTTCTCGAGCGGCTACCGCAGCGTGAAACCGGACGATCCGGATTACCAGGCATGGCTGCAGAAGCAGTTGCGGGATTTTTCCCTGCCCTATCTCGAAAGGGTGGAGCAGTTTGCCGATGGCCGCTGGGTGCGTATGGTCAACAAGCGGCTGGAAAACGGCATGCTGGTGGGGCTTCGCGTCGATGTGACGGAGTTCAAGGCGCATGAGACCCTGCTTAGCAAGCAAATCCGCGAGACCTGGCTGCTGCGCGCCGCGCTTGAGCAATTGCCCGTGGGCGTGTTCCTGCGGGACCAGGACAGGCGGCTGACCTTTGCCAATGCGGCCTTTGAGAAATTCCGGGGCGGCAGCCTCGCCGACTATTTGGGCAAGACCGAATGCGAGATGTTTCCGGAGGAGGGCGCAGAGTTCCAGCGGGAAAACGAGCATATCCTGCAAACCGGAGAGGCGATTGAAAAGACGGGAACCATTCCGCTTTCGGATGGCGGCGCCGTTCCGGTCATAACCCGGCTCGGCCGGGTCACGACGCCCGATGACGAATATTATCTGGTGGGTTCAGTCACCGATGTCAGCCTGCTGAAGGAGCGGGAAAATGCGCTGATCGCGGCGCAGGCGCAGGCCGAAGCGCTGCATCGCCAGTTCGAAACGGTTCTTCATGCCCTGCCGGTTGGCGTACTACTCCTCAACGCGGATCTCGTCATCGAATATGTCAATCCGTGCTTCGACACGTTATGGGGCGAAATCGGCGGCGAGAAGTCGCTTGTCGGTAAAAGCTATCGCGAATTCATGGAGGCGAATTTCGAAAGCGGCCTTTATGATTATGGCGATATACCCTTCGAGGAGCTCTACACCCAGCGCGCAGAACGGCTGCTCAACGACAAGGTCTTCACGCCGCGCGAGGTGCGCAGCAAAAGCGGCAAGGTCACCGTCATTTCCAAGACCCGCCTCGACGGCGGAAAAATCCTCAGTACCTATGCCGATGTGACCGACGTGCGCATGCGCGACGCCGAGATCAGTGAGGCAAAGGCCGAACTTGAGCGTGTCGGCGAATATATGCAGGGCGCCACGCGCGCCATGGCGCAGGGGCTGGTGCTGGTCGAGCAGGGAACCATCATCATGTCCAACGAGGCTGTGGCGCGAATGTTCGATGTGCCGCCGCAGCTGCTGGAAAAGGGCTGCAACTGGTCGGGGTTCTTTGCCCATTGCGCCGGGCGCGGAGATTTTGGCACCAAAGAGGAGGCGGCCGCGACGCTGACCGCCTGGAGAGAGCACATAGCCGCCAACAGGCCGTTCTCCTGGCTGATCCATATTGCCGGAAAGACGTGGCTCAATCTGGAAGCGACCAACAGTTCCGGCAATTACTGGCTCATCATCGTCACCGACGTCACCGAGATGAAGATGCGCGAGGAGGAGTTGCAGCGGCTGCTTTCCCGCGCGGAAGCGGCAGATCGCGCCAAATCTGAATTCCTTGCCAATATGAGCCATGAAATCCGCACGCCGATGAATGGCGTGCTCGGCATGGCGGAACTTCTGGCCAAATCCAATCTGGATACGCGGCAGAAAACCTTCACCGATATCATCGTCAAATCCGGCAATGCGCTCCTGACGATCATCAACGACATTCTCGACTTCTCCAAGATCGAGGCCGGGCAGATGAAGCTGCGCAGCGTGCCTTTCGATCCGGCGGAAGCGGTGGAGGATGTGGTTTCCCTCCTGTCCTCAGCGGCGCTGGAAAAGAACATAGAACTGGTCGTCCGGATCGATCCGTCGGTTTTCGGCAAGGTCATGGGGGACGCCGGGCGGTTCCGCCAGGTCGTCACCAATCTTGTTGGAAACGCCGTCAAGTTCACGGAAATGGGGCATGTGCTGATCGAACTTTCGGCGCAGTCGGCGGAAGCGTCGGAGACCATTCTGTCGCTGCGCGTCGAAGATAGCGGCATTGGCATTCCCGCAGACAAGCTCGAAACCATCTTCGACAAATTCAGCCAGGTCGACGGCTCAGCGACACGGCGGCACGAGGGAACGGGATTGGGACTGGCGATCACGGTCGGTCTTGTCGGTCTTTTCGACGGTACGATCAATGTGGTGAGCGAAGTCGGCAAGGGATCGACCTTCGAGGTCAATATTCCGTTTCACGTTACGGAAAAGCGGCGCGACGCTCCGCTTCTTGCCATGGCGATCGAGGATATACGCGTACTCGTCATCGACGATAACGACGTCAATCGCCGCATATTGACGGAGCAGTTGAAGACTTGGGGAATCGACGGCCATGCTGTGCAGGACGGGCCATCGGGCATTGCCGTGCTGCAGGAGGCTGCGTCCCTCGGTTTTGCCATCGACGCCATCATTCTCGATTATCACATGCCTGTTATGAACGGGCTGGATGTGGTCGAGCGGATCAGGGCGGATAGTCGTTTCGACGATATCGCAATCGTGTTCCTGACGTCTATGGATGTCGTGGGTGACGAGAGCCTGTTCACCGATCTCAGCGTGCAGGCGCATCTGATGAAGCCAGCGCGGGCGCGTCTGTTGCGTTCCACCCTGTTCGATGTGGTGCGGGATGTGCGGCAGAAACGCGCCCGGCAGGATCCGCAGGGGCTGGGGTCAGGCGGCAGCGATGCGCCGGTGCGGCCGGACAATGGCCCGACGGACAAGAAGCGGCGGGTTGTGTCACCTCCGACGACGGTTCCAGACCGGCGCCGACCCTGCCTTGTGTGGATGTGCTGGTGGCCGAGGACAACGACGTCAACCAGATCGTCTTTACCCAGATATTGCAGCAGGCGGGTTTACGGTTCCTGATCGTCGGCAATGGCAAGAAGGCCGTTCAGGCGTGGGAGGAGCACAATCCCGCCGTCATCCTTATGGATGTGTCGATGCCGGTGATGAACGGGCATCAGGCGACACTGGCAATCCGCGCCGCCGAACAGGCGGCTGCCGACGGCCGGCATGTTCCGATCATCGGCGTTACCGCGCATACACAGGACGCGGACCGCGAGCTCTGCATCGCAGCAGGCATGGATGATTATCTGTCGAAGCCCATCAGCCCCGAAATTCTCGAGGACAAGATCGCGCAATGGCTGGGAGAAGCGATGCCACGCCGCGACGTGCCGACCGCCTGACAGTTAAGGCCGGTTGCTGCTGTGGGAGCCGTCTCAGTGGGATGGCTTGGTGCCGCACAGCATCTCACGCTTTCCGGCAAACCCTTTGCGGCGCTCCAGTTCAAAACCGGCGGCGATGAGGTTGCGGCGGACGAAGCCAGCGGCGGCATAGGTGGCGAATGTGCCCCCCGGTACCGTTTTGCCGAACAGCGTCTGCATGATTTCCAGCGACCACATGTCGGGATTGCGGGCAGGGGCGAAACCGTCCAGAAACCAGGCGTCGAAGCCTTCGCTTCTGCCGGAAATGCCGGTGAGCGCTTCGCCGCACACCACTGTCAGGCGCGTCTGGTCGTCCAGTTCGATATCGACCTCGCCTTTCGGGTCCGCCGGCCAGCGGGCGACCAGTGCCTTGCGTTCGGTATCAACTTCCGGCCAGCGGGAAAGCGCCCGGTCGATCTCGTCCGCCTTCATCGGGTAGAGTTCGAAGGACATGAAATGCAGCTTGGAGTGACCGTTGCGCACCTCTTTCCATTGACGCCAGGTCTCGCAGAGATTGAGACCGGTGCCGAAGCCAAGTTCGCCGATGCGGAAGATGCTCTCTCGCTCAAGCCAGCGCTGCGGCAGGCCGTTTCCGGACAGAAAGACATGGCCGCATTCCAGCCTGCCATCCGTCTGGCAATAAAAATGATCGTCAAAGGCTAGCGAATAGGGCATATCCCCCTCACGCCAGTCGAGCGCGGCGGGCGGATTGTCGGCTGCCGAACCGATATCTGCGGTGTTTTCCTTGGAATGTGTCATGACTAATGCCGATAGTCCCGCTTTCGAATCTGGTCAATCACCAAGATTGCGAGCGCCAAGATTGCCTGGCTCGGTGCCGCTCCTCATCGTCGGTGGCGGCATTATGGGGCTGTGGGCTGCCGTCAAGGCAGAGAGGATGGGCATAAACGCCCTGCTGCTGGAAGCGGGCCGTCTTGGAGATGGTGCAAGCGGCGGGCTGTTGGGCGCACTGATGCCGCATATGCCGGACCGCTGGTCGGACAAGAAGCAATTCCAGTTCGACGCTCTCGTTGCGCTGGAAAAACAGATCGCCGAGTTGGAAGCCGAGACCGGGCTTTCCGCCGGTTACCGGCGCTGCGGCCGGATCATTCCCCTGCCGAAACCACATTTGCGCAGCATTGCCGCACGGCACGAGCGGGATGCCGGGGAAAACTGGGTTTCAGACGGGCGCCGGTTCCACTGGCATGTCGGTGACAGCCCTTCCGTTGCCGGATGGGTGGACGATGCGGCGGGACAAGCGGGCTTCGTGCTGGATACGCTGGCTGCAAGGGTTTCTCCCCGGGCGATGATCGCCCTTCTGTCGGCTTTCCTCCGCAACGCCCGGCATGTGCGGGTGGCGGAACAGTGCCGCGTCGTCTCGCTCGATCCGGATAAAGGGCGGGCGGTGCTGTCGTCGGGCGACGAGGTCGCCTTCGATCATGTCATCGTCGCCAACGGCCATGGTTCCTTCACGCTGATCCGCGATGCCATAGGTCTGGAACCCGGCATTGTGCTTGGACAGGCGGTGAAGGGGCAGGCCGCCCTTCTGGATGCTGCGGCCGATCCGGCCATGCCGGTCGTTTTTCTGAACGGCCTCTACATCGTGCCGCATGAGGATGGCACCGTCGCCATCGGCAGTACCAGCGAAGATTGTTTTTCCGATCCATTCAGCACCGACGAAAAGCTGGAAAAATTGCTCGCGGATGCATGCGCCGTGGTGCCGTCGCTTGGCCGTGCGCCGGTGATCGAACGCTGGGCCGGGTTGCGGCCGAAGGCGGTTGGACGGGACCCGATGGTGGGTACACTTTCCGAATATCCGCGGCTCGTGGCGTTATCGGGCGGCTTCAAGGTCAGCTTCGGCCTTGCCCACTATCTTGCAGATGCTGCGTTGCAGGCCGTGTGTGGCCACACGCCGGACGTGCCTTCCGGTTTTCGCCTTCAAGAACACGTGAGTATTGCCGTCCGGACTTTAGAAACTTCTGATTAGTTTGGTCCACGTCGTTAATCTGTCACGCAAATCGCTTACTTGCTGGCCTGCAAAGAGCCCCGTTTGGCCGCATTTGCGGCGAGGTGATAGCGCATGCGATACGCCATCCATTTCACGCCTTCCCCCAACGACCCGCTGACGCAGGCGGCTGCCGCGTGGCTGGGACGCGATGCCTATTCAGGCCATGCGGTGGAGCCGCCGGGCACGATCGATCTCGGCATGCAGGAGATTTCCTACCATACTGCCCTGCCGCGCCGTTATGGTTTCCACGGCACCATAAAAGCCCCGTTCCGTCTTGCCGAAGGTCATTCCGAGGCCGCGTTGTTGCGCGACCTGATGTATTTTTCCGGCAGGCAGGACCCCTTCATGCTGCCACAACTTATAGTGGCGCGGCATGACAATGTCTTCAGCCTCGTTCCCGAGCGCCCCTGCGAAGTGCTGAATTTTTTCGCAGCCCGTGTGGTGCAGGAATTCGACCGCTACCGCGCGCCGCTCTCCGAGGCGGAAATCGAGCGGGCGGATCCCGACCGGCTTTCGGCTTCGCAGCTGACCAATCTGCATCGCTGGGGCAGTCCGCATGTGATGGACGAGTTCCGTTTTCAGATGTCGCTGACGGGCGGTGTCGAGCCTTCCAGCAGCCAGAGGATCGAGCGTGCCGTGCGCAAGGTTTTCGAGCCGCTGCTCACTCGGCCTCTGTCATTTTCCAGCCTTGCGCTTTTCATCGAGGATGAACCCGGTGCGCCTTTCCGGGTGCACTCGCTGCACCCCATGGGTCGTGTTTCCGCCCGAAAGATCGCCTGAGAAGCGCCCCACAGAAATCGTACACAAAAAAGCATCGGAATGTCGGCAAAATTGCTCTCGACATTCCGAATGCGGATGCTACCGTCCGTGCATCGCATGTCTGAAGCGTGTCGTGTTTACCCGTGTCGGGCAGACACCTTCGGATGGTTGTTTTGCTCATGTCTTCCAGAAGCGGGTTCCGCGTCGGGAGAGGTGTTTTGGGTGGCTGAATGATTTCCGAGAATTACTCCCGCAATCTGGTGGGCTACGGCCGCAATAGTCCCGATCCGAAATGGCCGGGCGGCGCACGCATCGCCGTGCAATTCGTCATCAATTACGAAGAGGGCGGCGAAAGCTGCATTCTCGACAACGACAAGGCGTCGGAATCGCTGCTGTCGGAAATCGTCGGCGCGCAGCCCTGGCCCGGCCAGCGCAACCTGAACATGGAATCGATCTACGAATATGGCTCACGCGCCGGTTTCTGGCGGCTGTGGCGCATGTTCACCGATCTCGGCGTCACCACAACTGTTTATGGCGTGACCGCTGCCATGGCGCGCAACCCGCAAGCCGTTGCGGCAATGAAGGAAGCGGGTTGGGAAATCGCCAGCCACGGTTATCGCTGGCTGGAATACAAGGATTTTTCCGAGGAGGAAGAGCGAAAGCATATTGCCGAAGCCGTGCGCCTGCATACGGAGCTGACGGGCGAGCGCCCCTTTGGCATGTATCAGGGCAAGCCTTCCGACAATACGTTGCGTCTCGTCATGGAAGAGGGTGGTTTTCTCTATTCGTCCGATTCCTATGCCGACGATCTGCCCTATTGGGTGAAGGGATTGCAGGATGAACCGTTCCTGATCATTCCCTACACGCTCGACACCAATGATATGCGTTTCGCCACGCCGCAGGGTTTCAATTCCGGCGACCAGTTCTTCGCCTATCTGAAAGACGCTTTCGACGTTCTTTATCAGGAAGGGCTTGAAGGCGCGCCGAAGATGATGAGCGTCGGCCTGCATTGCCGTCTCGTCGGCCGTCCCGGCCGCGCCGCAGCCCTTCGCCGTTTCATCGAATATGTGCTGGGCCATGAAAAGGTGTGGATCCCGCAGCGTATCGAGATCGCTCGTCACTGGCATGAAAACCACAAGCCGGGAACGCTCTGATGCTGACGCGGGATGAATTTGTCAGCCGTTTCGGCGGTGTGTTCGAACATTCGCCTTTTATCGCCGAACGGGCCTATGATGTCGGAGGCGCAGGTCTGGAGTTAACGGCGAAGGCGGTTCATGGCGCATTATGCGCGCAGTTTCGTGCCGCCTCCGAAGCGGAACGGCTGGGTGTTTTGCGCGCGCATCCTGATCTTGCCGGCAAGCTCGCAATAGCAGGTGAGTTGACCGCCGATAGCCGCAATGAACAGGCGGGCGCAGGGCTTGACCGGCTTTCGCCCGAGGAGCATGCGCGCTTTTCCGAGCTGAACTCCGCCTATACGCAAAAATTCGGCTTTCCGTTCATCATTGCGGTCAAGGGGCTGAACAGGCACGATATTCTCTCCGCCTTCGAGACGCGTATCGGCAATGATGCGGCGACAGAATTTGCGACGGCGACGGCGCAGGTGGAAAAGATCGCCTGGCTGCGCCTTTCCTCGATGCTGCCCGAGGGCTGAATTGGCGAGCGGCGGTCGTTCCGCTATACTCGTGCTATCTGGAGATTGAGGCCATGAGACCCTCCGAGGTGCTGGAAAAGAACAGGGAAGCGATCCGCGAAGCGACGAAGCGCTTCAACGCGGCAAACCCGCGCGTGTTCGGTTCCGTCGCCCGTGGCGAAGACAGGCCGGACAGCGATCTGGATATTCTGGTGGATGCGTTGCCGGGGACCACTCTGTTCGATCTTGGCGGATTGCTGGAGGAACTGAAGACTATCCTCGGTGTCGAGGTTGACGTCGTCACCTCAGGCGGCCTGCACTCGGATATCCGGGCGCGTGTTCTGATGGAAGCCAAGGCAGTATGAGTACGGATCGACTTCTGCTCTACCTGAAGGAGATGGATGTTGCCGCCTCCCGAATACGGGATTTCATTCAGGATATGGATGAGGCCACTTTTTCTTCCGATACGCGAACCCAGATGGCGGTGATGATGTGCCTTGCCCTGATTGGCGAGGCGGTCGCAAAACTGGACAAGTATTACCCCGCGTTTTTACAGCAGCACCCGGAAATCCCCTGGATAAAGATGAAGGGTATGCGCAATCTGATCGTGCATGATTATTTCCGGGCGGAACTCTCGGTGGTCTGGAAAACGATAACGCAGAGCATTCCGGATTTGCAGGCGCGTCTCTCACTCCTCCGAAACTGGCATGCCCAAGGTGAATGACATTTGACTGATTTTCTCGAGATCAAGCCTCTCACCAAAGAGGCGTTCGCATCCTTCGGTGATGTGATCGAAATTACACCCTCTTCCATGCGCCACATCAATGGCGGCCAGACCGAGCGGCATCATGCGCTTGCGGTACCCGAGGCAGCGGGCGAGGGTGCGCGCATCATCCTCAATATTTTCCGCGGACAGCCGCGTACCTTTCCCCATACAATCGAGATGATGGAGCGGCATCCGTTCGGCAGCCAGAGTTTCTCGCCGCTGTCCGGCAGGCCTTTCCTTGTCGTCGTTGCCGAGGACGAGGGCGGCAAGCCTGGTCGGCCGCAGGCTTTTCTGGCGCGCGGGGATCAGGGCGTGAATTACCGCCGCAACGTATGGCATTACCCGTTGATGCCGTTGCAGGCGATTTCGGATTTTCTGGTTGCCGATCGCGAGGGGCCGGGCAACAATCTGGAAGAGCATTTTTTCGATGCGCCCTACATGATCGCGGAGCCCAGCCTATGACCGGTTTGACCACTCACGTCCTCGATGCCGCCCATGGCACGCCCGCCGAGGGGCTGACGATCGAGCTTTACCGGCTCTCGGGTGATCGTCGCGAGAAGATTAAGACGGTTAAGACCAATAGCGATGGCCGCGTTGATGGCGGGCCGCTACTTGTGGGCGACAGTTTCAAGGCAGGGGAATACGAGCTGGTTTTCCATGCGGGCGATTATCTGCGTGGCAAGGGCGTCACCCTGGCGGAACCCGCGTTTCTCGACATCATCCCCATCCGTTTCGGCATTGCCGACGAGAGCGGCCATTACCATGTGCCGCTTCTGCTTTCGCCCTATAGTTACTCTACCTATCGAGGAAGCTGACCGCCATGATCTTTGCCGCCATTGCCGATATTCATGGAAACTGCGCCGCACTGGAGGCCGTGCTTGAGGATATCGCGAGGCTTGGCATCAAGGACATCGTCAATCTCGGTGATTGCTTCAGTGGTCCGCTGGAAGCGGGTTTTACCGGCGATGTGCTGGTTGGCAACTGGATACCCAGCGTTCTCGGCAATCATGATCGCGAATTGATCGAGCGCGCGCCGGAGGAGATGGGCAGCTGGGAGAGGCCGGCGCATGCGCAGCTGACCGCCGCGCATCTGGACTGGCTGCACACCCTGCCGTTCAGCATGGTTTTCAAGGACGTCGCCTATTGCTGCCACGGCTCGCCGCGCGGTGATCTGGAATACTGGCTGGAAACGCTTTCGACGGAAGGGGTGCTGAAATTGCGACCGCTTTCCGAAATCGAGGCCATGGCTGATGGCATCACCCAACCGCTGATGTTGTGCGGCCACACACATATCGCCCGCACCGTGCAGCTCTCCGATGGCCGCCTGATCGTCAATCCTGGCAGCGTCGGCTGCCCCGGCTGGAAGGATGGCACGCCGTTCGACCATCATGTCGAAGTCGGTCATCCGCTTGCCAGCTATGCCGTGCTCGAAGAAACCGCACGCGGCTGGCAGGTCTATTTCCGGCAGATACGCTACGATAATCTTGCCATGGCCGAGATGGCGAAGGTCAACGGCATTCCGTATCTGGCCGATGCGTTGGAAAACGGTTGGCTCAAGCGGTAGAACTCACCCTTCGCTGTTCATGACAACGCAGGCATAAGACTGCGCCTTCAACTCCTTACAGGCGGAAACCGCCGAGGACTGGTCTTCAAAGCCGGTAAAGCGGGCGCGGTAGAGCGTTGCCGATCCGCTTTGCACCGCTTCGGTATAGGGCGCGATGCCGGAGTAGCTGCCGGCGATGTTGGAGCGCGCATTGGCGAGCAGCGAGCGGGCGGCAGCTTCGCTGTCGGTGGCGGCGATCTGCACTTCCCAGCGGCTGCGTTGGCCGGTCATTTGTGCAGCGGGTGCGGGTTTCGGAATGGCAGAGACCTGGATCATATCCGCCATCTGGCTGTTCGCCGTGGCGATCTGCATGGCGATCGGATCGGCGCGACGCTCGGCAAACATCGGCAATGGTACGGTTGCCGGAGGGACGGCTGCGGGCGGCACATCGAAGGTGCGGCTGACATTGGCGCTTGCCACGAGCTGTTCGGTATTACGGCTTCTCGAGGCCTGCGGCATCGCCTTGTCCAGCAGAGCAGCCATCTGCGCATCGCGGCTGCGCGCGGTCTTGCCCCCCAGCACGACGCCAACGACACGGCGGCCATTGTGATTGATGGCGCTGACGAGGTTGAAGCCCGACGCATTGGTGTAACCGGTCTTGATGCCGTCCATGCCCTGATAGCGATACATCAGATTATTGTGGCCACGGATGCGCTTGCCCCGGAAGCTGAAGGATTCCATGGCAAAGAGGCCGTATTCTTTCGGAAAGTCGCGCTGCAGCGCAAGGCCGAGTTTTGCCATGTCGCGCGCCGTCGTCACCTGCGATTTGCTGGGCAGGCCGGAGGCGTTGCGGAAAACCGTCTTGGTCATGCCAAGCTGGCGGGCCTTACGGGTCATCATCTGCGCAAATTGTGCCTCGGACCCACCGAGATGGTCACCCATGCCTTCCGCCATGTCATTGGCGGATTTGACGATCATGCCGTAGACGGCTTCGCGCACCGTAAACGTCTGGCCCTCACGCACATAAAGCTTCGAGGGGATGACGGCTGCGCCGTTCCTGGACATCCTTATCTTCTGGTCCCAGCGAATTCGGCCGGCGTGCAACGCCTCGAAGGTCATGTAGAGCGTCATCATCTTGGTCAGCGATGCCGGGTGGTTCAGCACATCGGCGTTCTGCGCGGCGAGGACCTTGCCGGTATTGGCATCCATGATGAAATGGGCATAACCGGCCTGCGCAGGCGATGCCTGCAATGAGAGGATCGCGCAAAAGAAGGCGAGTGCGAATACCCATGCGCCCGCCATTCCCCGTTTGATCGTTCCCGACATGGTCCACCCCTTTATGTTCGATCGCCGCGATGGGCGAAGTTTTACTGACACTTTCCGGCAACAAAACCGCTAAAACTTTAGAGATCGCTTTCATGCTTAATTAAGTATGAAATTCAAGTCGGCCGTCGCCCTCACAATTTCCTTGCAAAGAAACCAACCATCCGGTATGTTTTAGACCATGACAAATGCACATGAACGCAAAAAGCAGCCTGAGATCGTGCGCCGGAATCTTCTCGATTGCGCGGCGAAACTCGCTGCCGAGCAGGGGGTTGCGGCGCTTTCCGTGCAGGCAGTGGCCGATGCCGCCGGGGTGACGAAGGGTGGGTTGTTTCATCATTTTCCCTCCAAGCAGGTGCTGCTGGAAGCGGTGATGACTGACCTTCTGGCGGCTCTGGACACTGAGATCGACGACCTCATCTCACATGATTGTGAAGCTTTTGGGAGCTTCACAAGGGCATATGTGAACGCGGTTTTCTCGGATCGGGGCAGGGATTCGGGCAGGCAATGGGCAGCGATCTCGGTTTCCATGGTCGGTGAACCGTCGCTTCGGCGCATGTGGAACAGCTGGATTGAGGGGCGCCTTGCCCGTCATAAAGAAACGGATGATGGGGTGGTCCTGGAGATGGTGCGGCTTGCGGCTGACGGCATCTGGTTTGCCGATCTACTGGCCGACGACGGTAAAGCGGGTGGCGACAGGGCGGCTCTGAGGGCCCGGATGATCGCCCAGACGAAAAAGGAAGTGGAACGATGAACGCGGCTGTTTTGACTTATGGGGCGCTTGTCGCGGCTATCGTCTGCGAGGTCATCGCAACTTCCTTTCTGCAGCAATCGCAGCAATTCACCAAGCTGTTGCCGACGGTGCTGATGGCTCTGTTTTACGGTGCGGCCTTTTATCTCCTGTCGTTCACGCTCCGGGCGCTGCCGGTCGGCGTTGCCTATGCGATCTGGAGCGGGCTTGGCATCGTACTCATTTCCGGCATTGGCTATTTCGTGTTCCGCCAGACGCTCGATATTGCTGCGGTGGTTGGTCTTGGGTTCATCGTGACCGGGGTGGTGATCGTCAATGTGTTTTCGAAGACGATTGGGCATTGAGCGGACTTCTCCACCTCATTCCTGTTCTTGTCACAGGAATCCAGCCGGCGCGCGTCTGCGCGACGAGAATAGTCCTTTCAGCCCAAGGGCTTGGGCTCGCTGGATCCCTGTGACAAGCACAGAAATTGAGGGAGGCGACGTAAAGGCGATATTCTTACCGAAGCATCGGCTTCGATCTTTACGTTGTATGCCGTGTCGTCACCATCACGCCAGAATGCTGCGGTCGACGTCCGTAATCAGCCGCTTCCCGCAAAGCGCCATGCTGATATCCATTTCCTTGCGGATGATCTCGAGCGCCGTCGTCACGCCCTGCTTGCCATCCGCGCCGAGGCCGTAGAGGAACGGGCGGCCGATGTAGGTGCCCTTGGCGCCAAGTGCTACCGCCTTCAGCACGTCCTGGCCGGAGCGAATGCCGCCGTCCATATGTACCTCCACCCTGTCGCCAACGGCATCGACGATCCTCGGCAGCATGGCGATCGAGGAATGCGCGCCGTCGAGCTGGCGACCGCCGTGGTTGGAGACGATGATGGCGTCCGCGCCGGTATCGAGCGAGGCGCGCGCATCTTCCTCGTCAAGGATGCCCTTGAGTATGAGCTTGCCGCCCCAACGCTCCTTGATCCATTCGACATCCTTCCACGACAGGCGCGGATCGAATTGCTCGGCCGTCCAGGAGGAGAGCGACGAGAGGTCGGAGACGTTCTTGGCGTGGCCGACGATATTGCCGAAGCTGCGGCGTTGCGTGCGCAGCATGTCGAGGCACCATCTTGGCCGTGTCGCCATCTGCCAGATGTGTTTCGGGGTGAATTTCGGCGGGGCGGAGAGGCCGTTGCGCAGGTCCTTGTGGCGCTGGCCGAGAATTTGCAGGTCGAGCGTCAGCACCAGCGCCGAGCATCCGGCGGCTTTGGCGCGATCGATGAGATTATTGACGAAGTCGCGGTCCTTCATCACGTAAAGCTGGAACCAGAAAGGTTTGGAGGTGACGGAGGCGACATCCTCGATGGAGCAGATGCTCATGGTGGAAAGCGTGAAAGGGACGCCGAATTCTTCCGCCGCTTTTGCCGCCAGCATCTCGCCATCGGCATGCTGCATGCCGGTTAGTCCAGTGGGGGAGAGCGCCACCGGCATCGAAACCTTCTGGCCGATCATTTCGGTGGCGAGCGACCGGTCGGTCATATCCACCAGCACACGCTGGCGTAGCTTTATCTTGGAAAAATCCTCCTCATTGGCGCGGTAGGTGCCTTCCGTCCAGGCGCCGCTATCGGCATAGTCGAAAAACATCTTCGGCACACGGCGCTGAGCCTGTTTCTTCAGGTCCGCTATGGTGAGGATTTTGCCCATGGATAAAGCCTTCACATTTGAATGATGGCTTCACATAACATGGTAATCGCGTTTACGCGATGGCAATCGTCTTTGCAGCAGTGCTTTTTGCACTCGCAAATGGCTAGGAATTATGCTTGAAATATACTGTATTTCGATAATAATTCAGATGGTTTCTCAAATAATAGCGTATTTTAATATGTTAAATTATTTGCTCAGATTACTTATCGCAGTTCTTATTTCGCCCGCGATTGTTTTCGCCGCCGAGTGCCCCTCCGGTAAAAATGATGGAGATGAGTTTGTTCTTGCCCACGGTCAGGTGCGCAGCGAATTCAGGCGATCCGGACCGATCGTCTTGGTGGAGAATGATTTTCAAGGCGCAGGCAAACAGAGGCTTTTTCTCTTTCGGGGGTTAATCGAGCTGGCGCGTTCGGGCGATGACGGCAATTACAGCCAGCACTTTACGTCAAATCTGGAAGCATTCTGGCCTCTGAAAGTTGGCGCTCGACGCACTTTTGAATTTCTGCCGCTCGAAACTATCAAAATCGAGGATAAGTGGTCACTGACCCTTGCAGTTACGAAGCGGCGCGCCTTTCCGATTAAATTCTGCAATTATGAGGTGTTTTATGTGACCTACGACATTCGTAAAAACGGCAAAGAGGAAGAACGATGGACAGCGGTTTATTCGCCGGATCTGCGCGCCACGGTGGCGAAGATTTACAATGAGGGGACGGAAGACGAAGAAATTGTCGCCTATAATCTGATTGCGCCTCTGAAGCGGTGACGGTTCGACTGCGCTTGAATCAACTCCAGAAAGCCCGCAGGAACAATTCACCACCTAGCATAAGCAGGCAGATTAGGAACCAGCGCCTGAATGTCGCGGGAGTGACGATGCGGCGGATATTCTGACCAAGCCACATGCCGAGAAGCGCTGGCAGGACGGCGAGTGCGGAAAGCGACATGTGCTCGACGCGGAAGGCGTCCTGAGAGGCAAGGCCGGCAGCAAGCGCAACGGTGGAAACGGTGAAGGACAGGCCAAGCGCCTGCACGAGATCGTCGCGGCTGAAGCCAAGCGACTGGATATAGGGCACGGCGGGGACCACGAAAATTCCGGTGCCGCCGGTCAGAAGGCCGGTCGCCAGCCCGACGGCCGGGGAGAGTTTCGGTTCCAGCCTTGCGGGAACGGCGAAGGGCTTTGCAAGAAGGCTGTAGGCTGCGTAGGCCGCGAGGCACAATCCGAGCGCCGAGGTGGTCCAGACGCCGGTGCCTGATGTCATCAGCCGGATGCCAAGAAGCGTGCCGACGGCAATGGCGATCATCATCGGCCATAGTCGCGAGACAATCGCCTTGAAATCGGGTCCGGCCAGCAATTGCCAGATATTGGTGATGAAGGAGGGCAGAATGAGCAGGCCAGCTGCAACGACCGGCGGCATGAAAAGGCCGAGAACGCCCATGGCAACGGTAGGCAGGCCCATGCCGGTGACGCCCTTGACGACGCCCGCGACGATGAATGTGGCGACAATCAAGAGCGTTGTGGTTGTCTCAAAATCCGGCACGGCGCACTCCAGAGGTCATTCGCATTTCGGCTGACTTGGGCTGTCAGGCAATCATATGAAACGGGCGAGTGCGGCCTGTTTCTTCTCCCCGGCGGGGAGAGAAAAACAGGCGACGCCCGCTCGTTTCAATATGTACTGATATAGATGAGGCCACGACCTGATGTTTCGGCCTAAACCGAACTATGCAAGCGCGCTTTTCATCGCCTTGCCGGCGACGTAGGTCTCGACGACTGTGCGGTCGTCGCCCATGGTCAGCATCAGGAACAGTTCTTCGGTCAGGCTTTTCACCACTTCCATCTTCAGCGCCATGGCGGGCGTGGAAGAGGCGTTGAGAACCGTGATGTCGGCATCCGTGCCGACGTCCAGCGTGCCGATGCGGTCGACCATGGAAAGCGCTTCGGCGTTGCCGCGCGTCATCAGATACCAGCTTTCCAGCGGGTTCAGTCGTTCGCCCAGCAATTGCTGGATCTTGTAGGCCTCATCCATGGTGCGCAGCATGGAATAGCTCGATCCGCCGCCGATATCGGTCGCGACTGCGATGCGCACCGGCTTTTCGCGCCGTTGCAGCTTTTTCATCGGGAAGAGGCCGGAGCCGATGAAGAGGTTCGATGTGGGGCAATGCACGGCGACTGCACCGGTTTCCGACAGCACGTCCGCCTCACGTTCCGAGAGGTGGATGGCGTGGCCGAGCAGGGTCTTGTTGCCCATCAGGCCGTAACGCACATAGATGTCGGTGTAATCGGTCGCTTCCGGGTAAAGCTCGCAGGTATATTTGATCTCGTCCAGATTTTCGGAAAGATGCGTCTGGATGAAGAGATCGGGAAATTCCTGCGCCAGCGCCTGGGCTGCTTCCATCTGTTTCGGCGTAGAGGTGATGGCGAAGCGGGGCGTGATGGCGACGTGGTTGCGGCCCTTGCCGTGCCAGTCGGCGATGACGGCCCGGGTCTCGTCATAGGAGGTTTCCGGCGTGTCCAGCAGGCCCTGCGGGGCGTTGCGGTCCATCATCACCTTGCCGCCCACCATCAGCATGCCGCGCTTCAGGGCCTCAGTGAAAAACGCATCGGCTGAGGTCTTGTGCACGGAGCAATAGGCGACAGCCGTGGTGGTGCCGTGGCGCAGAAGCTCATCGTAAAAATGTGTGGCGATGCGCTGGGCATGCGCGCTTTCGACGAAACGGCATTCTTCCGGGAAAGTATAGGTATTCAGCCATTCCAGAAGGTTGGCGGCATAGGAGCCGATGACCTGCATCTGCGGGAAATGCAGGTGCATGTCGATCAAGCCCGGCACGATGAGATGAGGGCGGTGGTCCTTCTCCTCAATGTCATCAGGTGCCTGCTTGCGAATATCGGCATAGTCGCCAATGGCGGCGATCTTGCCGTTTTCGATAAGCAGGCCGCCATCCTCGATGTGGAGATAGCTTTGCGTATCGTCGATTGCGAGCGGCGCGCGGCGGAAGCTTAACAGGCGGCCACGCAGCAGAACCATGCTCATTCGGTTTTTTCCTTGGCGTCTTTGCCCGAGGAAACGGCGCTTTCGTACCATGCGGTCAGCACTTTGCGCTCCTGCGGGGTGATGGCGGTGATGTTGCCGGGAGGCATGGCATGGCTGCGGCCGGCTTGCAAATAGATTTCGCGGGCGTGTGCGGCGATCTGCGCGTCGGTTTCGAGCTTCACAGATTTCGGTGTGAAGGGCACGCCTTCCCACACCGGCTCGGCGGCGTGGCACATGGAACAGCGACCTTGAACGACATCGCGGGCGCTCGCGAAATGGGCGTCGCTGACGAATTGCTGCTGCATCGGCGAAAGCGTTGCCGCCTTCTGTTCTTCTTCGCCGGTCAGCACCTTCGGCACGGTGGAAAGCCACATGATGACGATGAAGATGAGCGCGGTCAGCAGCCAGGTCCATGTCGGCTTGCCCTTGCGGGCATGGGTGGTGTTGAACCAGTGGCGGATGGTGACGCCCATCAGGAAGACGAGTGCTGCGATGATCCAGTTGAACTCGGTCGCAAAGGCCAGCGGATAGTGGTTCGACAGCATGAAGAAGATGACGGGCAGCGTCAGGTAGTTGTTGTGCAACGAGCGCTGTTTGGCGATGCGGCCATATTTCGGGTCCGGCGTGCGCCCGGCGATCAGGTCGGCAACGACGATCTTCTGATTGGGAATGATGATGAAGAACACATTCGCCGACATGATGGTGGCGGTAAAAGCGCCGAGATGCAGGAAGGCGGCGCGGCCGGTGAAGACCTGCGTATAGCCCCACGCCATCGCCACCAGCGCGACGTAAAGCACCACCATCAGGCCCCAGGTGTTGTTGCCAAGCGGCGATTTGCAGAGGAAATCGTAAAACAGCCAGCCGACAGCAAGCGATGCCAGCGACAGACAGATGGCCTGGAACTGGGTGAGCGCCAGCACCGAATGGTCGATGAGGAAAAGGTCGGCGCCGCCGTAATAAACGATGCACAGCATGGCAAAGCCGGACAGCCAGGTGACGTAGCTTTCCCATTTGAACCATGTCAGGTGTTCGGGCATCTGGGCCGGGGCGACCAGATATTTCTGGATGTGGTAAAAGCCGCCGCCATGCACCTGCCACTCCTCGCCATAGGCCCCCGGCGGCAGATGCGGCCGTTTGACCAGCCCAAGATCGAGCGCGATGAAATAGAAGGACGAGCCGATCCAGGCGATGGCGGTGATGACGTGGAGCCAGCGGACGGCAAAGGCCATCCATTCCCACGCAATGGCATATTCGTACATTCGGTTCCCCTGATCCTTGTGCAGCGCACCTTGCGAGAAATTTGACCGTTAGGAAAGGGAAAAGCAAACACCGCACGATGATTGTTCACAATCCCGTACGCTCGTGTCCACAACTTTGGCGCAGGCGCGGCGACGCCCCGCTTCCGGCCCCGCCCAATCGTAAAGGAGCCGTCCTGCCGCTGAGTTTGTGCTTAGCTGGCTAACGCGACTCAGCTATTATCCGTTGAGCAGTCTGCTGATGTGCAAAACTATTGGGCTGCGGGGCCTTGGAGCGACCTGCGTCCGAAAGGACGCTTCGAAGGGCACTCTGACACATTTATGTTGCGCATGTTCTTTCCGGTTTTCGGTCAGAGGCGCAGGGCTTCAATGACATGTTTTCGCTGGCGGTTCATTCCGAAAGCGGGTGCTGCGAACCCTGGGGGCGGGGGCAGATCAGGGGCAGGTGTTGCAGTTCCCGGTGCCGTTGCGTCCGGGTATGCGTTGATGCTTGGATTTTGAATGAAGTGACGCAATGACCTTCCGGCAGCCGCCGTTGTTTTCAACGGAGACCGTGCCGATGCGCCTTGTTCTGACAGTTCTTTTCCTGCTGATGGCGTTCAACGCCACGGCGCTTGCGCATGAATCCCACAAGGGGTTCAAATATGAAAGCTACTGCTGCAATGGCGACGCCGAAACCGGCGATTGCCAGATGATCCCTACGCGAAGTGTTCGTGTCACGCAGGATGGTTACGAGGTCTCGCTTGCGCCCGGCGATCATCGTCTGGTAACGCGGCGCCATGTCTTCAGCTGGTCGCAGCGTGAGGCAAGACGATCCGAGGATGGAGAATATCATCTCTGTCTGTTCCCGGACGAGGACACGCCGCGCTGCTTTTATGCGCCTGATATGGGGTATTGAGATGTTTGCGGCCGGTTTTCGTCGATCCGCTTCAGTATCCAGTCGCGAAACAGCCTTATCTTGCGAATGTTCCTGCGGTTTTCAGGGTAGACGAGCCAGTAGTTCTTACCTTCGTTGCTGAGGTGCTCGAAGGGCTGATAAAGGCGGCCGAGGGCAATCTCGTCCGCATAAAGTTCAGGGGTGAGCATGGCTACCCCCTGGCTGGCAATTGCCGCTGCGGCTTCGAAAGCCTGCACGCTGAGGCGGCTGCGCGGATAACGGTCGAGGCCCGGATTTTCGATGCCGACTTCCCGGAACCATTGGCTCCACCAGATGTCACCCGGATCGATGATGCGCAGGCGCAGAAGATCCTCCGGCTTTTTCAATCCGCCGATGCTTTCGGCAAGGTTCGGATGCAGCATCGGCGTGTAAACGCCCCGCAGCAACTGATGATAGATCAGTCCTTTGCCATCGTCGCTGCTCCAGCGGATGGCGACATCGCAATCGGACTGCGTAAAATCGATCAATGCGCTTGATGTGTCGAGCCGTACGGCGATCGAGGGATGTTCAAGCTGGAAAGCTCCCAGATGCCGCGAAAGCCAGCGCGATGCGAAAGTCGCGGTGGAGTGAATGGTCAGGGTGGAGTCAGAGGTGTCACGGACATTGTCGACGGCCTCCCGTAAAGTGTTGAAGGCTTCCGCAACTTTCGGCGCCAGTTTCTGCCCGGCCTCGGTCAGCACAACCTGCCGCGCCTTTCTGATGAAAAGCGGCTCGCCAACATTCTCTTCCAGCAGTTTCACCTGATAGCTGACCGCCGTCTGCGTCATACCCAGTTCCTCACCGGCCTTGGTGAAGCTGAGATGCCGGGCGGCGGCTTCGAACACGCGCAGGGCGTTCAGGGGGAACTGGCGGGACATTTTCATGGATAAGTTCTCTTTATGCCAACTGCCAAAGGTTTCATTGGTTTTTATCCGGAAAACAGAGCATTTTTAGCTCAATTCATCAACTGAGCTTCTGACATTTTTTAAATGGAGACGAACATGCGCACAGCACTCTTGCGCGCGTGGTCCCGCCTGCGCGCGGGTCTGCGGACCGCGGAACGGTTTTTCCTTGAAAGCCTTCGACCGGACAATCTGGTAGATGAAAGCCTGCCCGACGGGATCAGGCGTGATCTTGGTCTTGAGGATGGCCGCGCTGATTTTCGGTGCGACGGGTTTCGGCAGCGGAAAATGCTTGCAGCAACTCGGCTGCCACAAGGGCCGCTATGACGGCGGGGCGCTTGTCCCTGACGCTACTTCCACCGATCGGCAGGATGAGTTTTTGAAGGCGGGTAGTGGGTTCTCCCTCCCGCTCCAGCCAATGGGCGAAGGTGGCGCGTTTGGTTTTCGAGCCGATCATGCCTACATAAGCGAGATCGTCGCGGGCAAGCGCTTCCTTTGCAATCAGGAAATCGAGTGCGTGATCGTGGGTGACGATGATCGCAGCGCCGTTTGCGGGAATTTTCGCGATCAGCGCTTCCGGCATGGGGGTCAGCACGGATACGACACCGGCTGAAAGATCGCGCAACTCGTTTTCACGGGTTTCCACCACGGTCAGTGTCAAAGGCAGAAGCGACAGAGCATCTGTCAGCGCCTTGCCGACATGGCCCGCCCCGAAAATGAAAACGGCCTGCTGCTGCTCGGTTTCAGCCTTAAGCCTTGCCTCGAGTGCTGCCGCGATGTCCGGCGTTACCAGCCGGAAGCGGAGCAAGGTGCGGCCGCCGCAGCACTGGCCGATTTCGGGGCCGAGCGGAATATCCATGCCGTCTTCGGTCGTACCGTTCTTCAACATGGCACGGGCATGGTCTATCGCCATATATTCGAACTGCCCGCCGCCGATGGTCTCCCACAGCGCCTTCCGGCTTACCAGCATGAAGGTTCCCGCCTCGCGCGGCGATGACCCTTTCACGGCCTCGATTTCCACGAGGATTGCAGGTCCGGAGCTGGCGAGGAAGCGGGAGAGGGACGTCATTATGTCTCCCCTCACACCTTCTTCAACCGTTCCACCGCCATCAGCACCCGCTCGGGCGTTGCCGGCGCATCGAGGCGTGGGCAGACCTTGTAGTCGGCGATGGACGCGACGGCCATGGAGAGTGCTTCGAGAACCGAGATCGCCAGCATGAAAGGCGGTTCGCCCACGGCCTTGGAGCGGCCGATGGTGGGCTCGGCGTTTTCCGACCATTCCGCCAGTTGAACGTTGAAAATCTTCGGCCGGTCGGAGGCAAGCGGGATCTTGTAGGTGGAGGGAGCGTGGGTGCGCAGCCGCCCCTTGCCGTCCCACCATAATTCCTCCGTCGTCAACCAGCCCATGCCCTGTACGAAGGCGCCTTCCACCTGCCCGATATCGATGGCCGGGTTCAGCGACTTGCCGACATCGTGGAGAATATCGGTGCGTTCCATCATGTATTCGCCGGTCAGTGTATCGATCGACACTTCCGAACAGGCCGCGCCATAGGCGAAATAATAAAACGGCGTGCCGCGGCCTGCGGCACGATCCCAATGGATTTTCGGCGTCTTGTAAAAACCGGCGGCGGAAAGCTGGACGCGGGCGAAATAGGCTCGTTTGATGAAATCGTTGAAGGCGATTTCCTCAAGCCCGATGCGCACCCGGTTTGGCAGGAAGACAACCTCTTCTTCCGGCACGTTCCAGTTCTCGACGGCGAATTTGATGAGCCTTTCACGGATCTGGCGGGCAGCGTCATAGGCCGCCATGCCATTGAGGTCCGTACCGGACGAGGCGGCCGTGGCCGACGTATTGGGCACCTTGCCCGTGGTCGTGGCGGTGATTTTCACCCGGCCAATATCCACCTGGAAGGCATCGGCCACCACCTGCGCCACCTTGGTGTAGAGGCCCTGGCCCATTTCGGTGCCGCCATGGTTCAGGTGGATCGAACCGTCATTATAGATATGCACCAGCGCACCCGCTTGATTGAAGGCGGTCATGGTGAAGGAGATGCCGAATTTTACCGGGGTGAGCGCAATGCCCTTGCGGATGATCGGGCTGGTCTTGTTGAACTCGACAATTGCCTGCCTGCGCGCGCGGTATTCGCTGGAGGCTTCCAATTCCTCGACGATGCGGGCGATGATGTTGTCCTCGACCTCCTGATGATAGGGGGTCGTGGTGCGGCCCGAACCGGTTTCGCCGTAGAAATTGAGCTTGCGGACATCGAGCGGGTCCTTGCCGACGGCATAGGCGATTTCCTCGATGAAACGCTCAGCCCCGAGCATGCCCTGCGGGCCGCCGAAACCGCGAAAGGCGGTGTTGGAAACCGTGTGGGTTTTAAGCGGCCGGGAGGTCAGATGCACATGCGGATAGAAATAGCTGGAATCCGCATGGAAGAGCGCGCGGTCGGTTACCGGGCCAGAAAGGTCGGAGGAAAAGCCGCAGCGGGCCGCATAGGTGGCGTCGACGGCGTGGATGCGGCCTTCCTCATCGAAGCCTAGCTCGTAATCGACGCGGAAATCGTGGCGTTTGCCGGTCGCTGTCATGTCCTCGTCGCGGTCGGGGCGGATTTTCACGGCCCGGTTCAGCTTCTTGGCGGCAATGGCGCAAAGGGCTGCGAACTGGTTGCCTTGCGTTTCCTTGCCGCCGAAACCGCCGCCCATGCGCCGCACCTGCACCGTGACGGCATTGGATGGCACCTGAAGGATGTGGCTGACAATGTGCTGGATTTCGCTCGGATGCTGGGTGGAGCTCCACAGCGTCACCTCATCGTCCTCGCCCGGCACGGCCATGGCGATGTGGCTTTCGAGATAAAAATGCTCCTGCCCGCCGATCCGCATCGTGCCGGTCAGGCGGCGGGGTGCCACGTCCATTTCGAGCTTCGCATCGCCACGCTTCAGCGTCATCGGATCGATGACGAGCGCACCGCCATTTTCAATCGCCGTGTCGATGTCGGTGAAATGCGGCAGGTCCTTGTAGACGATTTTCGCCCTGCGGGCGGCCTTGCGGGCAATATCGCGGCTTTCAGCAAAGACCGCGAAGATCGGCTGGCCGTGAAATTCAACCTTCGTTTCGGCCAGCAGCGGCTCGTCATGACGCCCGCCGGAGGAGACGTCGTTTTCGCCGGGCACGTCTTTGCCTGTCATCACCCATAACACGCCCGGCGCAGCTTCCACTTCGGAAAGGTCCATCGAGACGATTTCGGCATGGGCCCGGTCGGAAAGGCCAAGCGCGCCGTGAACGAGGCCGGCGGGTTCGGGAATATCGTCGATATATTCGGCGCTGCCCGTCACATGTTTATGGGCGGAATCGTGCCTGAGCGAGGCGTGTACAGGGCCGTCGATTTCGGTCTTGGTCTTATCGAAGCTTGTCGTGTCCATGGTTCAAGCCTCCTCCAGCGAGAAGCGGGCAAGTTCCTGCTTTTCCCCTGATGTCTCGAGGAAAAACCGTGTCAGCAAATTCTTGGCCGTCAGTTGCCGATATTCGGCGGTGGCGCGCCAATCGGTCAGCGGGGTGAAATCATCGTCCAGCGCATCGCGTGCCGCATCGATCGTTTCCTGAGACCAGGGCTTGCCGAGAAGTGCCGCCTCAAGATGCGCGGCGCGTTTCGGCGTGCCGGCCATACCGCCGAAGGCGATGCGGATGTTTTCGACTGCGCCATCGGCATCGAGCGTCAGATTGAAGGCGGCGCAGAGAGCGGAGATATCCTCGTCGCGTCGCTTTGAAATCTTGTAGACGGCATAGTGGCTTTCGGGTTTCTGGAACGGAATGAACAGCTTTTCGACGAATTCGCCGCTCAGCCGGTCCTGCTTGCCATAATCGATGAAGTAGCTTTCCAGCGGCAAGGTGCGGCTGCCGGAAGACGAGTGCAAGGTGAGCGTGGCGCCGAGCGCGATCAGGGCCGGGGGCGTGTCGCCGATGGGTGAACCGTTGGCGATGTTGCCGCCGATGGTTCCCATATTGCGCACCTGTTCGCCGCCAAGACGATCGAACAGCCGGGCAAGCGGCGGGAAATGTTCTGCAATGGTCTTGAAGGCCTGGCTGTAGGTGACACCGGCACCGAGCGTCACGCCGTTCTCATCCACGGCAATACCCTGCAGATCGCCGAGGTTGTTGATGAAGATGACAGGGTTAAGCGCCCGCATCTGCTTTGTCACCCACAGGCCGACATCGGTGGAACCGGCAATGATGGTAGCCTTCGGCTCGGCGGCATAGATATCGGTCAATTCAGCAAGCGTTGCCGGGATGATGGTCCGATCCTCGCCGCGGGTGACCGTAATGGTCTCATTGGCGCGGATCGCCCAGAGCCTTGCCATGATATCGGTGCGGTCGCGTTGCAGCGGGTCGAACAGCGCACTCGGGCGGGCGGCTGCAATCTTTTCGGCAGCCCGCACAATCGGCTCGTAACCCGTGCATCGACAGAGATTGCCTTGCAGTGCCTTTTCAATATCGGCGCGGGACGGGTTTTCGCTGGCAAGCCACAGGCCGTAGAGCGACATGATGAAGCCCGGCGTGCAGAAACCGCATTGGGAACCGTGGAAATCCACCATTGCCTGCTGCACGGGGTGAAGCGTGCCATCGCGGCCGGCCAGATGCTCTACCGTCACGATATGGGTTGCATGCAGCGAGCCCAAAAAGCGGATGCAGGCATTGACGCTTTCATAACGCAGCGAGCCATCAACAAGCCGCCCGACCAGCACCGTGCAGGCGCCGCAGTCACCTTCAGCACAGCCTTCTTTCGTCCCGGTCAGCCGTCTTTGAAGGCGGAGATAATCGAGAAGCGTGTCTGTTGGTCCGAAACCCTTAAGCGAAATGGTTTCGCTGTTGAGGATGAAGCTAATCGCGTCGTTCATGCACTGCCTTGCTTTTTGTCCGGTTGAGCCGGTTCCCAATCTGCTATCTATGCACGCCCGCGCGCGCATATCGATTTCCGTTTTGGCAATTCATTGTTTCCAAAACGGAAAGAGATGTCGTCGATTATTGCGCTGTCCAGCCGCCATCGACGGAAATATGCGTGCCGGTAATGTTGCTGGCGGCATCGCTTGCCAGAAACAGCGCCGCTGCTGCCACGTCATCGATGGTGACGAATTGCTTTGTCGCCTGCAATTCCAGCATCACGTCGTTCTTCACCGCCTCTTCGCTGATGCCGCGCACCTTGGCCATTTCCGGTATCTGCTTTTCGACGAGCGGCGTCAGCACATAACCGGGACAGATGGCGTTGACGGTGACGCCCGTCTGCGCAAGCTCGAGCGCCGCCGTCTTCGTCAGGCCCATGATGCCGTGCTTGGCTGCCACATAGGCCGATTTGAACGGCGAGGCGACGAGACCGTGGGCAGAGGCAATGTTGATGATACGGCCTTTGCCGGCCTTCTTCATCAGCGGTATCGCAACGCGCATCGTATGGAAGGAACTGGTCAGATTGATGGCGATGATCCAGTCCCACTTTTCCGTCGGAAACTCCTCGATCGGAGCGATGTGCTGAATGCCGGCATTGTTAACGAGCACATCGACCGAACCAAGCTTTTCATGCGCGGAATTGATGAGATCGGCAATCTCATCCGGTTTCGTCATATCTGCCGGGTGGTAGAGCACACGCCCGCCACTTTCGGCTTCCAGCAAGAGGCGGAGTTTTTCAATTTCGTCTTCGTCGCCGAAGCCATTCAGCACGATATTCGCGCCCTCCCTCGCAAATCTCTGTGCGATGCCAAGGCCGATGCCACTTGTGGAGCCTGTCACGATAACTGTCCGATGCATGCTTTCCCCTTTTTGCATTACTTCGCACATATTTAAGCAGGTTATGCCCAAAGGGGGCGGGCTGGCAATCGCGATTTCGGGGGAGGCCGGCATGGGGCATAATGCGCCGGCGTCCATCCACTTTTTCGAAGCTAAGCATCCAGATTTTACGCCAGATTTTGCATTTGTCTGAAGGGCCGTCCGTGCCTATCTCTCAGACAATCAAACAGAGGTATCGTCTATGGAACTCGGTCTTTACACTTTTGCGGATGTCAATCCCAACCCCGCCGATGGCCGTGGGCCGGAAGGTGCGCGCCGGCTGCGCGAACTGCTTGAGGAAATCGAGCTTGCCGATCAGGTCGGACTGGATGTGTTTGGGCTGGGTGAACATCACCGCCCGGACTATGTCGCGTCCTCACCCTCCACCGTGCTTGCGGCGGCGGCGGTGAAGACGAAGAATATCCGCCTGACGAGCGCTGTCTCGGTTCTGAGTTCGGATGATCCGGTCCGGGTCTTCCAGCAATTCTCCACCGTCGATCTCCTGTCGAACGGCCGAGCCGAAATCATGGCCGGGCGCGGTTCCTTCATCGAATCCTACCCCCTGTTCGGTTACGACCTCGAAGACTATGACGTGCTGTTTGCAGAAAAGCTCGATCTGCTCTTGGCGCTGCGCGAGAACGAAATCGTCACCTGGTCCGGCACCAAACATCCGGCCATCAATGGGCGCGGGGTCTATCCGCGTCCTCTTCAGGAGCGTCTGCCGGTCTGGATCGCGGTTGGCGGCACGCCGCAATCGGTGGCGCGGGCCGGCGCCATGGGGCTGCCGGTGGCGCTTGCCATCATCGGCGGCGAATATCGCCGCTTCGCGCCGCTGTTCGATCTCTATCACGAAGCTGCACGCCGGGCGGGGCAGGAAAAGACCAGGCTGCGCACCAGCATCAACGTGCACGGCTTCATTGCCGACACCACCGACAAGGCAGCGGACCAGTTTTACGGACCGCAGGCAGAGGTGATGAACCGCATCGGCCGCGAGCGCGGTTGGGGTCCGACAAACCGCGCACATTTCGATGCGGCGCGTGGGCCGGAGGGCAACCTCTTTCTTGGAGAGCCTGAGCTGGTGACGGAAAAGATCATCAAGGCGCATGGCGTTTTCAAGAACGACCGTTTCCTGTTGCAGATGGCAATCGGCCTGATGCCGCATGACCAGATCATGCGCGGCATCGAGCTTTATGGTACGAAAGTCGCGCCTGTTGTCAGAAAAGAATTGACGGGGAGTGCCGATCCGGTGAAAGCCACGGCCTGATTATTACCAAGGCGGGCGTCTTCAGACCCGCCATTTAGAACGACGGACAGAAACATGGTCATCTCCACCGACGAAGAACTGGTTTTGCTAAAGGATATCGGTCGCATCTGCGCCGTGGCCATGCAGACCATGGCGGATGCGCTGGAACCCGGTATCACCACGGCCGAACTGGATGCGATCGGCCGAAAGGTACTGGAGGATAACGACGCGCAATCGGCGCCGGAGTTCTGCTACCAGTTTCCCGGCGCGACCTGCATCAGCGTCAACGAAGAGGTTGCGCATGGCATTCCTGGCCCGCGCATCATCAAAGCGGGCGATCTCGTCAATATCGATGTCTCGGCGGTGAAGAGCGGTTTCTTCGGCGATACGGGTTCGTCTTTCGCCGTGCCGCCGGTGAAAAAGGAGATCGAGCGGCTGTGCCGCGATGGCAAGCGCGCCATGTGGACGGGCTTGCAGCAGGTGAAAACCGGTCGGCCCTTTGCCGATATCGGCAATGCCATCGGCTCCTTTGCAAAAAAGAACCGCTACACGCTGATCACCAATCTGGCGAGCCACGGCATTGGCCGCTCCCTGCATGAGGAGCCGAAGGAACTGGCGACCTGGCCGGACAAGGGTGAGCGGCGCATCATGCAGGAGGGTATGGTCTTCACCGTTGAACCCTTCCTGTCGACGGGTGCCTATTGGGCCGAAGATGGCGACGACGATCCGTGGACGCTCTATAGCGATCCGAGCGCGCCGACCGTGCAGTATGAACATACCGTGGTTGCTACGAAGAACGGCCCGCTGGTGCTGACGCTGGTTGAGTGAGGGGTGAAGACCGCCACTTTACGAGACACCAAGTTTCGTAGCTGAGTGCGCCAATTGCGACGTTTGCCGCATTCGTTGACCTTTCTCCTCCCTCATCCCTGTGCCTGTCACAGGGATCCAGCCAGCCCAAGTCCTTGGGCTGAAAGGACTTCTCTCGTCGCGCGGACGCGCGTCGGCTGGATTCCTGTGACAAGCACAGGAATGAGGGTGGATAAGGATGCGCAGGCAACAAGGTCCTTGCATCTCGTACCAACAAAGACGGCTTATGCTGCCGATCAAAATAACTCGCTTGTTCCGTGGCAGTGCGGTTGCGATAAGCCGTACATGAGCATCGACAAGCCACTTTCCCCCAAACATCTGACTGCACTCGGTTTCGCCGGCGCCTTGATGATGGCGTCCACCATGGGCTTCGGCCGTTTTTCCTTCACCCCCATTCTTCCCGGTATGATGGCTGATGTTCCGCTATCGGCGGGGGATGCGGGGATTGTTGCGGCTGGAAATTTCGCCGGTTATCTCGCGGGGGCGGTTCTCGCCGCCTATTCATGGGGCTCGGGACGGGAACGGCTGGTCGCCCTTTGCGGCTTGTTTTCCACGGGCGCCTTGCTGCTTGCCATGGCAGCCTTCAACTCCGTTGCGGCCTTCACCCTGATCCGGTTTTTCGCCGGCGTTGCCAGTGCGATGACCATGATCTTCACGTCGCAGATCGTCATCGGCCACGCCATGAAAGCCGGCAAGGACCATATTCAGGCGCTGCATTATGGCGGCGTCGGTGCCGGCATCGCGATTTCCTCGCTTGTGGTCTATCTCATCGGCGTCGTTTTTGATGGCGGCGGTGCCTCCTGGCGGGAGGAGTGGATTGCCGGTGCCGTCTTTTCCTTCGCTACGTTTCTTCTCGTCTGGCGGGTGCTGCCCGCCGGGCCACCCCGGCATGCCTCTGCGCTGTCGGAGCCGCCGCTCAAATGGACGAAGCCGCTTTTTCTGACGACGCTCGCCTATGGGCTGTTCGGCTTCGGTTACGTCATCACCGCCACCTTCATTGTTGCGATTGCCCGCATGGCTGCTGCTGGCGCTTTCGTGGAGTTTCTGGCCTGGTTCGTGACGGGATGTGCCGCCGCCATTTCGCTTTTCCTCTGGAAGCCAGTCTTGAAATCGCAGGGGCTGAAGCGCGCTTTCGTGATCGTGCTTGCTGTGGAAGCCGTCGGCGTCTTCGCTTCCGTCATGCTGCCACCCGTTCCGGGCGTGCTTGCCGGCGGTCTGCTTCTGGGGCTGACCTTCATGGTCATCACCGCCTATGGCCTTCAGCTCGGCCGGGAATTCGCAGGCCCAAGCCCACGCCGCGCCTTTGCCCTGATGACGGCAGCCTTCGGTACTGGACAGATCGTCGGACCACTCGCCGCCGGCTGGATTGCCGAGGTGACGGGAAGTTTTACTGCACCAAGTATTCTCGCCTCTGCCGTGCTTGTCGCCAGCATTCTCCTGATGCTACCGGTTCTCGCCACGGAGCGGCGGCGCTAAATCCGCCCGGGCATATTGCGCCTCACAAGGGGCGATTTCAGGGGTTCCTTGCGGGATCGATCCGCCGTTTGCGCCTTACATCTTGTTAAGGTCGTCGCTTCTTCGTTGCTGTGCACAAATTTCTGCCCTAGGTTCGGGCCATCTAGTGCTTCGCCAATAATGGCTGACTTCAAACGCGCGTGAGTTCGAAACGTGTTTCATTCTTTCTTTCCCAAACCGAAATTGTTCTTCACCTCCGCCATCGTCTGGGCCTTTGTCGCCATTCTTGGATGGTACTTCATCGTTGAAGGGCTAGGCAGGTCTTGGGGCTACGTGATGCCCGAGCAAGAACCTTACGATCTCAGCTATTTTCTGGTTCCCGCCAATCTGTTCTTCTACGCCTATCTGGCATTGTGCCTGGTGTTGTTCGGGGCTGTCTGGACCGTTCTCGCCAAGGATCACCCCTGGAAGTTCTGGTCCATATGGGGATCGCTGCTGATTATCGCGGTGACCTATTTCGGCGTTCAGATTTCCGTCGTCATCAACAATTTCCGGCGGCCTTTCGGCGATCTCCTGCAAAATGCGCTGTCAAAACAGCCGGGTATCGAAGTCTGGGATTTTTACAGTCTTCAGATTGTCTTCGCCAAGATCGCCTTTCTCAGCATGGCTGTGTCGATCCTCACGGATTTCTTCACCAGCCATTATATCTTCCGCTGGCGCACCGCGATGAACGACTTCTACATGTCAAAATGGGAAAAGCTGCGCCACATTGAAGGTGCCTCGCAGCGCGTTCAGGAAGATACGATGCGGTTCTCCTCCACGCTGGAGGGGTTGGGTATTACCCTGATCAATTCGGTCATGACGCTTGTTGTGTTTCTGCCGATCCTGTTTGCGCTGTCGTCCTACGTCTCCGAATTGCCGATCCTTGGCGAAGTGCCGCACGCGCTTTTCTGGCTGGCGATTGTCTGGTCCGTGTTCGGCACCGTGCTTCTGGCGACGGTCGGCATCAAGCTGCCCGGCCTGAATTTCCGCAACCAGCGTGTGGAAGCGGCTTATCGCAAGGAACTGGTCTACGGTGAGGATCACGCCGACCGCGCCCAGCCGCCGACTGTCAAGGAGCTTTACTCCAATGTGCGGAAAAACTATTTCCGCATGTATTGGCACTACCTCTACTTCAACGTCGCGCGGTATTTCTACATTCAGGCCGATGCCGTGTTCTTGCTCCTGATGCTTGTTCCCACCATCGTGGCGGGCAAGATCACCTATGGTATCTACCAGCAGATCGCCACGGCCTTCGGTCAGGTCAGTAATTCGTTCCAGTATCTGGTCAATTCCTGGACCACGATCATCGAGCTGCTGTCCATCCACAAACGTCTTGTGGCTTTCGAGGCCGCGATCGATGACAAGCCCCTGCCTGAAATCGACGAGCGTTATCTTCAGCGGGAAGCGGAAGCCGGAGAGCTGGCGGCCAACAAGCCCTGACGGAAAACAAAAAGGGCGGCCGACTGGCCGCCCTTTTGCATTGTATCCGGGGACCTTAGCCCTCTGTCTTCTGCTTCCTGCGCGCCTTGATGATCGGCATGGCCTCGGCGTAACTCACGCAAGCGACATCGTCCCTGCGGCAGACTTCGCGCAGCAGCCGCTCATAGGCGTTCCAATAGGCGCCGCCATTCATCTTCACGAAATGGAAGCCCATCTGCAGAGGGATGCGTTCGCCATTATACTGCTTGTCGAAAGCGGTGCGGAACGCCGCATAGGCGCGTTCCTCGAATTCCTGCGCGCGGTCCGGCGTCTCGATGCCGATGGAGTGGCGGATGAAGAGGTTGTAGTCCATGGCGATGATCGGGCGATTGCCGGGGCCTTCCGGAACCAGCGGCAGACCGAAATGTTCGATGCCGTCGCGCTCCACCGGCCATTCCGGTCCCTTGGTGATGCTGGTGGCGTCATAAACGAAGCCGTGTTTCTTCTGAGCCGCGGTCAGCGCCGGCCCCTGCGAAAGATAGGGCGCGCGGAAGCCGTTGATGTTTTTCACCATGTCGCGCCAGCCTTCGGGTTCCTCACCCTTCTTGCCAATCATCTGCCAGGCATTTTCCAGCGTGCTGGTGAAGGTGGTGAACTCGCCGTCCCATTGCTCGGCGGTCCATTGGCCGCCATCGAAATGCCCGCAGGTGTGATTGCCGATCTCGTGACCTTCGCGATAGGCCGACCAGATGTTGCGCAGCCGCGTCTCCACCTCTTCCGGCGACTGGCCAAAGCCGACATTGGACCGACCGGCCTTCTGGCCGGGGCCCTGATAGGTCTTGGCGCTGGTCTTGCGGTCCATCACCAGTGTGCAGGCAAGGAAATAGGTGAAATGCGCGCCGACCTCCTTCGCCGTCGCACGACTTCTTTCCCACAGCGAATTGTCGCCCGCACCGTCGAAAGAAACGATGACGAGCTGCTTCGGCTTCTCCGCATTTTCGGCAAAAGCGGGAAGGGCAAGGCAGAGCGACAGGGAAAAAGCAGTCAATGGGCGAAACATCAGGCATCCGTCATGTGAAACACCGCTGCCTTTTGCGGGTGGAATAAGGCGAAGCTTTGAATAAACTGGCTTTTTTACGTCTTTCAGCCTAATTCCTTTTCTGCGTCGCGGTAATGAGGCCGCATTCCGTTCCACCGGGGGACCGTGTTCCATGCTTTTTCTCGTACTCTGTCTTGCCTTGTTTTTCCTGACGCATCTTTTGAAGGTGTTTGCGCCGCGATTTCGCGCGCAGATGATCGCTAAGATGGGAGAAGGACCGTTCAAGGGCGTCTATTCTCTCGCAAGCCTCGTAACGCTCGGTCTCGTCATCTATGCGTTTGGCGAGGCGCGCCAGGAAACCGGCGTTCTGTGGAACCCGCCGGTCTGGACGAGCCACCTCGCCGTGACCCTGATGCTGCCCGCGATGATCTGTCTTATCGCCAGCCTCATCCCGGCTGGCCACATCGCAGCCAGAACCAAACATCCGCTCATTCTGGCGGTCAAGATCTGGGCGCTCGCCCATCTTCTGGCGAATGGAGAGACCTCTTCGATTCTTCTGTTTGCATCGTTCCTCGCCTGGGGTGTGGTGATGCGGATTTCGCTGAAGCGCCGGGAAAGAGCGGGTGAAAAAGTGGTCCGTCCCTTCGTCTCGGGCCGTTACGATCTGGTGGCCATCGTCGGCGGCATCGTTCTCTGGGGCGCTTTCATCCTGAAACTGCACGAATGGTTGATCGGCGTTCAGCCCATCGCCATGTAGGAAATCAACGTTTCCCCCTTACATATCAGGCAAAATAGGCTAGAAGGCCGACCATGACCCGTCGGCCGGACTTTTGCTGACCCGGGTAAGCGGCTTGGTATGTCTGCGAACGGATGGATCGGCGACGATCTCCGCGCGGGTAACGGAGAATTTGATGGCAAACGAAAATGATACCTTTATCCGCGAAGTGAACGAGCAGATCCGTTCCGAGCAGCTTTCCCGTTTCTGGGGCCGCTACGGTATCGTGGTCGTTGGCGCCGCCGTTCTCGTGGTTGTGGGCGCCGCCGGTGCTGGCATCTACGAATACTGGAACACCAGCCGCGCTTCCAATTCCGGCGACCAGTTCATTGCGGCGCTGAAGCTTGCTTCCGACAACAAGACGGACGAAGCGCTGAAGGCCTTTGCCGATCTTGAAACCTCCGGTCATGGCAATTATCCGGTGCTGGCGAAGTTCCGTTCTGCGACGCTGCTTTCGCAGAAGGGCGATGCGGCCGGCGCCATCGCTGCCTTCACCGCGATCGGCAACGACACGTCTGCCCCGCAGGTCTTCCGCGATACGGCGAAGGTGCGCGCGGCGTGGCTGCTGGTTGACAACGGCACGTATGATCAGGTCGTTGCACTTGCGGAGCCGTTGAGCGGCGAAGGCCAGACCATGCGTGCATCGGCTCGCGAAGCCCTTGGTCTTGCCGCCTACAAGGCTGGCGATTTCGCCAAGGCCAAACAATGGTTCGAGCAGATCGTCAGCGACGCGCAGGCGCCACGCAATGTGACGAACCGCGCACAGATCATGCTCGACAATATCACTGCTTCGGGCAAAGCTGTCTAACACGGCTTTCCCACCTCCAAGGATTAACAATCAATGAGCTTCACCGTCGCCATAGTCGGGCGCCCCAATGTCGGCAAGTCCACGCTTTTCAACCGTCTGGTCGGAAAGAAGCTGGCGCTTGTCGACGATACGCCGGGCGTGACCCGTGACCGTCGCCCGGGCGACGCGAAGCTTGTCGACCTTCGTTTCACCATCATCGATACCGCCGGTCTGGAGCAATCCGGGCCGGAGACGCTTCAGGGCCGCATGTGGGCGCAGACCGAAGCGGCGATCGACGAAGCCGATGTGACGCTTTTTGTCGTTGACGCCAAGGCAGGCCTGACGCCCGCCGATGAAACGCTGGCCGAAATGCTGCGCCGTCGCGGCAAGCCGGTGGTTCTGGTGGCCAACAAGTCCGAGGCGCGCGGTTCCGATGCGGGCTTCTACGATGCCTTTACGCTTGGTCTTGGCGACCCGTGCGCCATCTCGGCCGAACATGGCCAGGGCATGATCGACCTGCGCGACGCCATCGTCGAGGCGATCGGCGAAGACGTTGCCTTCCCGCCTGAAGTGGATGAGGCGGAGACCGATATCGTTCTTCCGCGCACTGAGCCCGGCAGCGAGGAAGAGGAAGAAGAAGAGCCTGTTTATGACGAGACCAAGCCGCTGCGCGTCGCCATCATCGGCCGACCGAATGCGGGCAAGTCCACCCTCATCAACCGTTTCCTTGGTGAAGACCGCCTGCTAACCGGCCCGGAAGCGGGCATTACCCGCGACAGTATTTCCGTCGAGTGGGACTGGCGCGGCCGCACCATCAAGATGTTCGACACGGCCGGCATGCGCCGCAAGGCCAGGGTGACGGAAAAGCTGGAGAAGCTCTCGGTCGCGGATTCCCTGCGCTCCATTCGTTTCGCCGAAACGGTGGTGATCGTGTTCGACAGCACCATTCCGTTCGAAAAGCAGGACCTGCAGCTGGTCGATCTGGTTATCCGCGAAGGCCGCGCCGCCGTGCTTGCCTTCAACAAATGGGATCTGGTTGAAGATCCGCAGGCGTTTCTGGCCGATCTGCGTGAAAAGACCGAGCGGCTTCTGCCGCAGGCCCGCGGCATCCGCGCCGTGCCGATGTCCGGCCAGACGGGCTATGGCCTTGACCGGTTGATGCAGAACATCATCGATACCGACAAGATCTGGAACCGCCGCATCTCGACCGCCAAGCTCAACCGCTGGCTCGATGCGCAGACCACGCAGCATCCGCCGCCGGCCGTTTCCGGCCGCCGCCTCAAGTTGAAATACATGACGCAGGTAAAGGCGCGCCCGCCGGCCTTCATGATTTCCTGCACCCGACCGGAAGCCATTCCGGAGAGCTACACGCGCTACCTCGTGAACGGTTTGCGCAAGGATTTCGACATGCCGGGCGTGCCGATCCGCGTGCATTATCGTGGCTCGGACAATCCATTCGAGAGCAAGGCGAAGAAGAGGCGGTAATCGGCTGCTGAAAACCTCTCCTCCGTTATTCTCGCGCTTGTCCCGAGAATCTGCAAACTTTCGATTTTGCGACACGGGAGGTAGATTCTCGGGATAAGCCCGAGGATGACGTTGCGTGGGGCAGAGGTCTCACCAACATCGAGATCGACGGTGAACCGGTCTCTCCCGTTGCCTTCCGATAACCATAAAACCGGCGAGTAAAAAACCATGTTGATCAAGCAGACCGACTATCACCGGATTTACCGCGTCATCAACAGCCTGCTCGTCAACGACAATGCCGACCCGGCTACGGCCTGCATGTATTTCAGCACCTTCGGCGCCTTCATCCTTGAGCAGCATTACAAGGTGAAAGCTGTGCCGAAGGGCGGGCTTGCCGCTTATAATCTGGGCGGAACGGTGATGCTTTTTGCGGACCATCGTGACGATGGTTACGTAACGGGCGCTGGCGATAATTTCCATTGCTGGGTCGAAGCGGACGGATGGGCTATCGATTTCATGGCGCCCGCTTTTTCGCAGAGCGCACGCGAACTTTCCGTGCCCGCGAAGATGTTTCAGCGTCCGCTATCGGCCATGGCGGCTTCCATCAACGATCTCGATCATTCCGGCGATTTCTTCTACCGCTCCGAGCCGGAAGCCACCGCGCGGCGTTTCGCCGACTGGCATAAGCAGGCGATGATTGGCGATCTGGCGAGCGTCGCCGCAAACTGGTTCCGCAAGTCGCCGAAACAGATGTCCCCGTCGCTTTCTGTCACGGAGCGGAACGGCAAGGCGCGGACGGTGCCGCTTTCCGGCCAGGCGCTCGTCGGCGCGTGGTGATCTGAGACGGGATAAGTCTTTGTGAAATTAGGACGGCCAGCGTGATCTCGCGGCAGCCGCCTGACGTCAATCAGCAGCCCGACCCCGTTCTAAAGATAACGGCGGTCGCGTCCAGATCGTCTTGTGACACTCCTGCTTTGTTTCGTCCACCGTTCCCCGATAAAATGTCGGGGATCAATGTGTCTCCACGTCAGGCAAGTCGTGAGCGGGACAAAAGCGGCAGGGATTTTCCGGCGGCGTGAATGACGTTGTCGAGGAATTGCCGCGATGCCTTTTCCCAGCTGTAGCTTTTGGAAAGCGCCAGAGCCTCCTGCGATGAACAATGGAGCGCTGCAAGACACGCGTCGCGAAGATTGTCATTCAGCGCGCCTGCCCCGGGATTGCCGCCGAGAATGTCGATCGGCCCGGTAACGGGGAAGGCGGCCACCGGCACACCGCTCGCCAGCGCTTCCAGAATGGTGTTGCCGAATGTGTCGGTCTTGGACGGGAAAACGAAGACATCGGCCTGCGCATAGGCAGCCGCGAGTTCTTCCCCGGTCTTGATGCCGGTAAACAGCACGTCCGGATATTTTTCCTGTAATTCATGGCGGGCCGGGCCATCGCCGATCACGACCTTCGATCCGGGCAGCTCGAGGTCGAGGAATTCAGGCAGGTTCTTTTCCACCGCCACACGACCGACCGTCATGAAGATCGGTCTTGGCAGATCGAAAGGCAGCGACGTTTTCGGACGTGGATGGAAAAGTTCGGCATCGATGCCGCGGCTCCAGCGCTTCAAGTTGCGAACCCCGCGGGCCTCAAGCTCGGTCTCGAGGCTTGGCGTCGCCACCATGCAAGTGTTGCCGCCATTGTGAAACCAGCGCACGAAAGCGTAAAGCCAGCTTTCCGGGATGGGGAAGCGCGCCGCGACATATTCGGGAAAGCGGGTGTGATAGCTGGTGGAAAAACGCATCCTGTTCTTCACGCACCAGCGCCGTGCCATGAAACCCAGCGGACCCTCGGTGGCGATGTGCACGAAGGAGGGCTGGCTTTTTTCAATCTCCGCCGCGACACGGCGATAGCCGGCGACTGACAGGCGGATTTCCGGATAGGTCGGGCAGGGGATGCTGTAGAAACTCTGCGGTGTCACCATGTGCACATCCACGCCCAGCCGCGCGAGTTCCGTATTGGTATTTTCGATGGAACGGACCACGCCGTTGACCTGCGGGTGCCAGGCATCTGTGACAATCGTGATTCTCGTCATGAAACACCGATCCTGCTCGACTGCGCGCGGGCGATTCCCCACCACCCGGCTTCCGCCCGTATATGCGGCGTGCGTGTTACAGGATCATGTCAGGGCGGATAAGGGTAGAGAAGCGTCCTTTGCACACACAAGCTTGCTCTTGTCCGTAATGCGCGCTCCTGGTCATCCCTGTGACAAGCACAGGTATCAGGAAGCCGGTTCCGCTGGCATCATCCGACCAGCGGAAGAAGCTCGGGGCTGATCAGCGCGCCGTGATGGCCGATGACGGTTGCCGCTGCCCGTGCGGCAAAGACGGCGGCGTCATGCGGCGAACTGCCGGTTACATATCGGGCGAGAAACGCGCCGTTGAAACTGTCGCCTGCACTTGTCGTATCCACCACATCCACGGCTTCTACCGCCGGAGCGTGGCTGCGTTCGCCGCTGAAATCGAGTGTCGCACCCTTTGCGCCATCCTTGACGACGATGTTGGCGACGCCGAGCGCACGGTAACGCTCGATTGTGGCCTCGACGGATGTGTCACCGAAATGGCTGGCTTCGTCATCGAAACTTGGCATTACCAGCGTTGCGGCGCGTGCGCCGTTGGTAATCGTCTCCAGCATCGTGTCCTTGTCGGACCAGAGGCGCGGGCGGATGTTCGGGTCGAAGACCACGGGCTTGCCCGCTGCCTTGGCGCGGCGCAGTTCCGCAAGGAAAGTATCTACATCGTGGGGCGAGGCGAGAATGGCGAGCGTGATGCCAGAAAAATAGATGACGTCGGCGCTTTCCACTGTCTTGCGCAGGTGGTCCGCATCTGCTGCGAGTTGCCTTGCTGCGGCGGCGTTGCGCCAATAGCTGAAGGTGCGCTCACCATCCTTGAGGTTGATGAGGTAAAGGCCGGGTGTGCCGCCCTTGATGCGGCGGATTTTTTCCGTGCCGATACCGGCATCTGCAATGAAGGCCAGCATGTCCTGTGAAAGAGGATCGTCGCCGAGTGCCGTGAAATAATCGACAGACCAGTCTTCTGGCAGGCAGGCACGTGCATACCATGCCGTATTGAAGGTATCACCGGCAAAACCCTTGCGCAGCAGCCCGTTTCCGGCCTGCGACAGTTCCACCATACATTCGCCAATCGACAGAAACCGTCCGCCCACGCCGTCATCCTCCACTTGCTTTACCTTCGGGATTACGACGACAGGAGGTGCCTGACAAGCCCGCTTCGAGGTGATTTTGGGCATTTGCGAAGTTCCGGTTTACGCAGGGACAGCTGCTTTATATTCTCGGACCAACCCTCATCAGGAGATCGCTCATGCCGACAACCCATGCCCCGGTCCACAAATCCCAAGCGCAATCGGACTGGTGGAAGGGGGCGGTGATCTATCAGGTATATCCGCGATCCTTTCAGGACACGACCGGCGACGGTTACGGCGATCTTGCCGGGGTGACGAAGCGGCTGTCCTACATCGCCTCGCTCGGCGTCGATGCCATCTGGCTCTCGCCTTTCTTTACCTCCCCCATGGCCGATATGGGCTATGACGTTTCCGATTATTGCAATGTCGATCCGATGTTCGGCACGCTTGCCGATTTCGATGCATTGATGGCCGAGGCGCACCGGCTGGGGCTGAAAGTCATCATCGACCAGGTGATTTCGCATACATCCGATAAGCATCCCTGGTTCGTGGACAGCCGTGCAAGCCGCATCAACAGCAAGGCGGACTGGTATGTCTGGGCCAATCCCAAACCGGATGGCACGGCGCCCACCAACTGGCTTTCCGTTTTCGGCGGGCCGGCATGGGAATGGGATGGCGTGCGCAAGCAATATTACATGCACAGCTTTCTCGTCTCGCAGCCGGATCTCAACTTTCACAATCCGGATGTTCAGGATGCGCTTCTGGAAACCGTACGGTTCTGGCTCGATCGCGGCGTGGACGGTTTTCGTCTCGATACCGTCAATCACTATTTCCACGACAAGCTGTTGCGCGACAACCCGCCGCTTTTGGACGACGAAAGCTTTGGTCTCGATGCGTCCGACGTCAATCCTTACGGCATGCAGGATCATCTCTACGACAAGACGCGGCCGGAAAACGTGGCCTTCCTCCAGCGCTTCCGCGCGCTTCTCGATGAATATGAGGGCCGCGCCACCGTGGGCGAGGTGGGGGACGGCGCACGCTCGCTGAAGACGGTCGCGGCCTACACATCCGGCAATGACAAACTCAACATGTGCTATACCTTCGATCTGCTTGGCCCGGATTTCAGCGCAAAACACCTGCGGGGCTCGGTCGAAACCTTCGGCAAGGTGGTGACGGATGGCTGGGTGTGCTGGGCTTTTTCCAACCACGATGTGGTGCGCCATCTGAGCCGGTTTTCCGAAGGCTCCGAGGAGCAGACGCGGGTTGCGAAGCTCGCCATCTGCGTTCTCGCCAGCCTACGGGGCTCGATATGTCTGTATCAGGGTGAGGAGCTGGGCCTGACCGAGGCCGAACTGGCCTTCGAGGATTTGCGTGACCCCTACGGCATTCGCTTCTGGCCCGCCTTCAAGGGGCGTGACGGGTGCCGCACGCCGATGGTGTGGGAAACCGGCAAGCCGAATGCGGGTTTTTCAAGCGCGGAAAAGCCGTGGCTGCCGGTGCCCTATGCCCACGCCATGCAGGCGGCGGATGCGCAGGAGCGCAAGCCGGACTCGGTTCTTAACCACTACCGCGCGGTCTTGTCCTTCCGCAAAACCCATGGAGCATTGCGCGACGGCGATATGGACTTCATCAAGACCAATCTCGACGTGCTGGCCTTCACGCGCCACAAGGGTGACGAAAAACTGCTGTTCGTTTTCAACCTGACCCGTGAGGCGGTGGAATTCCCTGTCCCGAAGGGTATGGAGGTCACGGATATCCTGCCGATGCCGGGTTTTGAGCCGCTGTTCGACGCCGGAATTGTGAAGCTTGAGGGGTTGGACGTGTTTTGCGGGGTCGTCGCTTGAGCCTGCAATTTTCCATCAGCCACGCCGCAGCATCTCTGGATGACTGGTCCCTTTTGCGCCACCGTTTATGGCCCGATGCCTCCCTTGCCGAACACAGGGCGGAATTGCAGAACCTCTCCGACAACGACGCCGGTTTCATTGCCTATGATCTGGTCGGAATGGCCATCGGTTTCGCCGACGTCAGCCTCCGGCGGGATTATGTCAACGGATGCGATACCTCGCCTGTTGCGTTTCTCGAAGGCGTTTATGTGGAAGAAAAATTCCGCGGTCAGGGCGTTGCCGCGGCATTGATCGCCGAGGTCACCCGCTGGGCGATCAGCAAGGGTGTGAGCGAGCTTGCCTCCGATGCCGATATTGCCAATGTCGATTCACACCGCATGCATGCGGCGCTGGGGTTTGAGGAGACCGAACGGGTGGTTTATTTCCGCAAGCTGCTGCCATCGCATTCATGACTTGCTGATGCTGTAAGTCAGCCGATTTAGCAATCCGTCCGTTTCGCCTTGTCTGAACCGGCATTTTCATGTGGACGTCGCTCGGCTCTTTTCTGCTTAATCCGGGAACTTGCGCCACGCCTATTTTGGCAGGGTCGCGGGCAAATTATTATTACGTGACCTGGCCTGCAGAAACGAAAATCTGAGACGGCTCGCGCCGTCTCAGAAACGCGGCATAAGCAGATTACGCTGTTTCCGGCCGATAAACTCCATCGTCAGATCAGTGCAAACCGATCCACATCCACCATGCCCATGTCGGAAATCTTCAGGTGCGGGATGACGGGTAGCGGCAGGAAAGCCACCTGCAGGAAGGGCTCCTCGAGCGTCGTGCCGAGCGCATAGGCTGCCTTTCGCAGGGTGTGGAGCGTGTCTCGCACCGTTTCGTAAGGTTCGAGGCTCATCAACCCGGCAACCGGGAGCGCAATCTCGCCCGTCACCTTGCCGTCTTCGACTACCACGAAACCGCCCTTGATTTCGCCGAGCCGGTTGGCGGCCAGCGCCATGTCGTCCTCGTTAACGCCGACAACGCAGATATTGTGGCTGTCATGACCGACAGTGGAGGCGATGGCGCCCTTCTTCAGCCCGAAGCCCTGCACGAAGCCGTTGGCGTGGTTGCCGTTCTTGCCATGGCGCTCGATGACGGCGACCTTGATGATGTCGTTTGCGAGATCGACAGTCGTCTGGTTGCCGTCCGTCGGCAGCGTGTAGCGGCGATGTTCGGTGATGATCTTGCCGGGGAGAACGCCCATCACCGGGGTCTCGCCTTGCGCGACCGGCACGCCGAAATGGGCGGCGAGCACGGGTCTTGCCTTGACGCTGTCAAGACCGACGGGCGCGACCGGCTTGCGGGTGGCAAACAGCGCGTCATCGACGATACGGCCGCCGGAGAAGACCATGCCAGCCTTGCAATTCTGCAAGGTGTCGATCACCACGAGGTCGGCGCGCCAGCCCGGTGCGATAAGACCGCGATCGCGCAGGCCGAAGGCCTTTGCGGCGGAAATCGAGGCGGCGCGGTAGATGGCGAGCGGTTCCACGCCGTTGGCGATTGCCGTGCGGATCATATAATCGAGATGACCCTGTTCGGCGATGTCGAGTGGGTTGCGGTCATCGGTGCAAAGCGCAAGATAAGGCGACAGACGCTCGGTGATAACAGGCATCAGGGCGTGCAGGTCTTTTGAGACAGAGCCTTCGCGCACGAGAATATGCATGCCCTTGCGGATCTTTTCCAAAGCCTCGGCAGCACTGGTGCACTCATGTTCGGTGCGGATGCCGGCTGCCAGATATCCGTTCAGCGCCGTTCCCGACAGAAGCGGCGCGTGTCCGTCGATATGCTGTCCTTGAAAGGCTTCGAGTTTTGCCATGCATACCGGGTCTTTGTGGATGACACCCGGAAAATTCATGAATTCGGCAAGGCCGATAACCTTCGGATGATCACGGAACGGCAGCAGTTTTTCGATCGGCAGATCGGCGCCCGAGGTTTCCAGATGGGTTGCGGGCACGCAGGACGAGAGCTGCACGCGGATGTCCATGATGGTTTCCATGGAACTGTCCAGGAAGAACCGAAGCCCCTCCGCGCCCAGAACATTGGCGATCTCATGCGGGTCGCAGATGGCGGTAGTAACGCCGTAGGGCAGAACGCAGCGGTCGAATTCGTGCGGCGTCACCAGCGATGATTCGATGTGGAGATGGGTATCGATGAAACCTGGAACGACGATTTTCCCGGAAATGTCGATTTCCCTGCGACCCTTGTAGCTTTCGCAAGTTCCAACGATGGTATCGCCGCAGATGGCGATGTCGGAGGCAACAAGTTCTCCAGTTACGAGGTCGAAGAATCGTCCGCCCTTGAGAACTATATCTGCCGGTTCACGGCCCGTACCCTGATCGATGCGCGTTTCAAGTTTCGAATTCATGCGGCTTTTCTTCGGCTCCTGGTTTACGTCGTTCGCGAGAATTTTCAGTATTTACATTCTTAGGTTGTTTCTTGGCTTAATCGAATTGATTCTTTGCGTTTTAAATATATCCAGAGTAAAAAATTTTCATATTCGTGCTATCTTATGTTTAAGTTCCAAAATTGAACAATGTTAGGAATGCGTAACTTACCCTTGGAGGAATACCGGTTGGTTCCGGTCTTTTCAGCAATTGCCAGCGGAGGTTACCATTCCCGGGAAGGAAAATAAAAGCGTCTGATGCTCAAACGAATTTCTACCCAGCAATTGACGGTTGGCATGTTTATCGAAGCGGTCGAGGGAGCGCTTTCGAACAGCGGATTTTTGCAGCGATATCGATTTCTTCTGCGCCATGAAGAGTTGATGCGTCAATTGAAATTGAGCGGCGCTGAAAGCATCATCATCAATACGGCCAAGGGAAACGATATCGAGGGTAGGCCGTACTCTGGAACCGTCCCGCCGCGATTAAACAATGGCCCCGAAACCATGGCTGCCATCACCCATGCCGTGCGCTCCGCCGCCGATGCCATTGCAGAGACATTTGCCGTTGCCGAAGCCGGTGGCTGCGTCTCCCTCAAGGGCATGACAGCGGCGGCCGGCAAGATTTCCGATGCGGTCCAGTCGAACCCGGCGATTTTCATCGGGGTTACCCGGTTGAAGTCGAAGGACGAGACGACCTTCGTGCATTCGGTTTCCGTCAGCGGGTTGATGATCCATTTTGGCAATTATCTCGGGCTGGACAAGGAAACGGTTGATCTGCTCGGCATCAGCGGCCTGCTGCACGATATCGGCAAGGTGGAAATTCCTTCGTCGATCCTCAACAAGGCGGAAGGGTTAAGCGCCACCGAGCGGGAAATCATCAATCTTCATCCAACGTTCGGCCGGGATATCTTGTCTCGCAACGAGCAGATGCCGGCCATGGTTCTGGATGTCTGCTTCAATCATCACGAGCGCATTGATGGCGGCGGTTATCCCAGCGGCTGCGCCGGAAACGAGATCAGTCTTTACGCGCGCATTGCGGCGATCTGCGATGTCTATGACGCCGTAACCTCGGTTCGGCCCTACAAGAAGCCGTGGACGGCAAACGAAGCGCTGACGTGGATGTTGCGCCGGGAAGGCCACTTCGACATGCAACTTTTGAAGAAATTCGCGCTGTGCATTTCCACATCGCTGCCGCGTAGCTAGGCAGCAGGCGATCTCGAAGTCGCGCTGTTTGAGGCTTGCCCGGCGGCGCCGAAGTGACGCCGCCGATGCAGGATGTTTACGCTGCCTTGGTTTTCGCCTTGCGGGTGAGATGCACCACGACGTTCTCGATCATGCGCATGCCGGCATCCTGGCCGAGAGTCATGATCGATTCCGGGTGGAACTGAACGGCGGCTACCGGTTCCTTGGCGTGTTCGATGCCCATGATCGTGCCGTCTTCACTTTCCGCGGTGATGATGAAATCACGCGGAAGGGTGGAAGGGTCGGCGAAGATCGAGTGGTAGCGACCGACGGTCACTTCCTTGCCGAGACCGGAGAAGACCAGGCCTGGCTCCAGCACGCGGATGCGTGAGGGCTTGCCGTGCATTGGTACCGCAAGTTGGCGAAGTTCGCCGCCATAGGCTTCCGCCAGCGCCTGAAGACCGAGGCACACGCCGAAGATCGGCAGCTCGCGGGCGCGGGCGGCCTTGATCGTCGCCTTGCAGTCGAAATCCGTCGGGCTGCCCGGTCCGGGCGAAAGCACGACGAGATCGGGCTGGAAGCGGTCGAAGACCTCCGCTGCGACCGGCGTTCTGACGGTGGAAACTGTGGCACCCGTCTGACGGAAATAATTCGCCAGCGTGTGCACGAAACTGTCTTCGTGATCGACCAGCAGGATTTTGACGCCGGTGCCGACCTTGGCGGCATCGCGCTTGGTGGCGGCCGAGTTTGTGGCTTTTGCATCGCGAATGGCCGCGATCATGGCGGATGCCTTCAGTTCGGTTTCGGCTTCTTCTTCCTGCGGATTGGAATCATTGAGAAGCGTCGCACCGGCGCGGACTTCCGCGATGCCATCCTTGATACGGATGGTGCGCAGCGTAAGCCCGGTATTCATGTCGCCGTTGAAACCGACCATGCCGATTGCACCGCCATACCAGGCGCGCGGGCTCTTTTCATGGCTTTCAATGAAGCGCATGGCCCAGAGCTTCGGTGCGCCGGTGACGGTGACGGCCCAGGCGTGGCTGAGGAAGCCATCGAAGGCATCCATGTCGTCGCGTAGACGGCCCTCGATGTGGTCGACCGTGTGGATGAGGCGCGAATACATCTCGATCTGGCGGCGGCCGATGACCTTCACCGAACCTGGCTCGCAGACGCGGCTCTTGTCGTTGCGGTCCACATCCGAGCACATGGTCAGTTCGGACTCGTCCTTCTTCGAATTCAGCAGCTTCAGGATCTGCTCGCTGTCGGCAATCGGGTCGTCGCCACGTTTGATGGTGCCTGAAATCGGGCAGGTCTCAATGCGACGGCCGGAGACGCGCACGAACATTTCCGGCGAAGCACCGACCAGATATTCCTGATGACCGAGATTGATGAAGAAGGAATAGGGCGAAGGGTTGATCGCCTTCAGGCGGCGGGAGATCGCCGATGGATTGCTTTCGCAGCGCTCCATGAACTTCTGGCCGGGAACGACCTCGAACAGATCGCCGCGTCGGAAGCTTTCCTTGGCCTTCACCACCAGCTCGGAATATTCGCCTGGACGGTGATCGCCCTTGGGCGGGATCGTGTCGGTGGTCTTGAAGGGATCGGGCGCGATCTCTGAGGACTTGCCGTCCGTCGTTACACCGTCCTTCTCGAAATCGTAACGGTCGATCCAGGCCTTGGCGGAATAATGGTCCACGACGAGAATTTCGTCGGGCAGATACAGCACCATGTCGCGCTGGTCTTCCGGGCGCGCGAGCGAAAGCTTGATCGCGTCGAACTGGAAAGCGAGATCGTAACCGAACGCGCCGAACAGGCCGATGGCCGAATCTGCATTCGAATAGAACAGGTCGACGATGGCGCGCAGCGCCGTGAAGACGGTCGGGATTTTCGAGCGTTCTTCTTCTGTAAAGACGCGGTCCGGCTCGTTGACCGTGAGGTCGAGACGGCGGACGGAGGATGCGCCCAGCGTCAGATCGGGCGTCGCCTTCAGCTTTTCGGTGATGAGGTCGAGCAGCACTTCGCCGCGGCCGTTATAGGCTTCGATCCACATCTGGCGACCGAAGCAGGAAATGCCGAGCGGCGGATCGATGATGGCCGTATCCCAGCGCGTGTAGCGGCCCGGATATTCGTAGTTGGACGAGAAAACCGCGCCGCGATGGGCATCGAGCTTTTCGATGTAGTTGTCGATGGCGCTGGCATATTCGGCGGCGCGACGCTTTCGGCTGACCTTTATGCCGCCTTTCGTCTCGTAGGTTTCCGCTCCGTCATCCTGAATGATCGTTACCATTTCTTTCGCACTTCCCGTTTTTCAGGCCCGATGACAGGCGGCAGAATAACAAAAAAGCCGCCTGAAAATTCGGGCGGCTTGGACTTTGTCTGAAGACATGACTGGTCAAGGCCGCGTAAAGCTGCTCCACCACCAGTTAGCAATGTTCATAGACACGATGTTCATGGGAAAATTGTTAGCCTGCACAATTCGCCTTGGCAAGCGGATTCCGGCGACGGAATGAACCTTACCGGCGCGAGTTGCGTTCCTGTCCTGCCGAAACAGTCAGGAGTGCCCCGGAAAATGCTTCATCGCCTGTGTCTTCTGATGACGAGTCTCGCCCTTATTTCCGCTTCCGAACCGCCGCCACAGGTGCCGGTGCCACAGCCGAAGCCTGGTGAACAGCAAGCACCTGCCACAACGGAAAAGCCGGCCGATAAGGGCGCACCAACGCCCGAAGACACACCGAAAGCGACCCCCAAGCCGCAACCGTCTGAAGAAGGAAAATCCGGCGCGGAAGTGAAGGGTGCCGAGGACAAGAAGAAAGACGACAAGGGGCAAAACGGCGGTGAGACGGTAGCTCCGGCTGTCGAAGCAACGAAACCCGAGGAGAAACCGCCGGAGCGTGTGAAGCCGGAGGACCCGGCAGAGCTTCAGGCCTGCCTTGGCGCATTGAAGGAAATCGGCGCGGATTTCAAAGAGCTCGAGCCGATCCGCGACGACGAGCAGGGGTGCGGTATCGAAGCGCCGATCGAGCTTTCCGTGGTGCTGCCGGGCATCAAGCTTGAACCATCTGGCACCATGCGCTGCGAAACGGCCCTTGCGCTATCGCGCTGGACAAAGGAGATGATGCTGCCGGCTGCGGCTCTCGCCCTGCCGGACAAAAAGGTAACGGCGATTGCCAATGCCTCGACCTATATTTGCCGCAACCGCAACAGTGCCGAAACCGGCAAGATTTCCGAACATGCCAAGGGCAATGCTGTCGACATTTCCACCATTTCCTTTGACAAGGGCGATCCGCTGGTAATGAAGCCGCGCGGCGAGGATGGAACAGTGGAAGGTGCCTTCCAGCGGACGATCACAGCCGCCGCCTGCCTGTTCTTCCGAACCGTTCTTTCCCCCGGCAGCGACGCGACCCATCAGGATCACCTGCATCTCGACGTGCTGGAGCGAAAGGGAGGTTATCTCTACTGCCGCTGATAAAAAGGGGGCGACCCGAAGGCCGCCCCGACTGGAGATGATGTTCCGACCGGGTTTAGAATTTCTGGGTCAGAGAGATTTTGAAGGTGCGTCCGGCTTCCGTATAGAAGTCGACAGGCTGGTTGACGGTGCTGACGGCATTGGGGTTGACGTCACGAACGCCGACGGCGTTCCAGTATTGCTTGTCGAACAGGTTGTAGACGCCGGCCTGAATACGCAGGCCCTTGGTCTGTTCGGGTTCCCACCAGCCGGTCAGGTTGAATATGCCGTAACCGGGTGCGTCGTATGTTGTGGCCACCTTGTCGTCACGCATATGCGAGGAGAAGATGCCGGTGAATTCCGTGCCCCATGTCTCCTGTGCGTAGCCGACGCCGAGGACGGACTTGAACGGCGCCACCGTGCGGATGAATTCGTTGCTGTCTGTGTCTTTGCCATAAGCATAAGCAAGCGAAGCATGGGCGAAGAAGCCGTTTGCGAGTTCCTTGCGGACCTTGGCTTCCACTCCGGAGATTTCAACATTGTTGCGGTTGCGATAGGTAAAGAGCGATCCGTTGCCCCTGCCGCCGAAGCCGGGGAACAGCGTCGTCGAGGTCGTGTATTGCTCGATGAAGTTCTTGTACTTGTTGTGGAACAGCGTCAGGCTCCCCGTCAGATCGCCGGATGCGTAATTGGCGCCGATTTCAAAGCCATTGCTGGTTTCGGGGTTGAGTGCGGAGTTGCCGACCACGGCATAACCGGAGCTGATATTCGAGAAGTTCAGATAAAGCTCGTTGATGGTCGGAGCGCGATAGGCCATCGACCATTGTGCGAAGAGCTGCAATTCCGGTGTCACGTCGTATGTCGCGAGCAGCTTCGGCGAGAAGCGCGAACCGCTATTGCCGCTTGGCAGGCCGAAGGTGTTGTAACCGCTGTTGCTGGATACCGAGCCATCCGGATCGTAATCGTAGGAATCGAAGCGCAGGCCGGGGGTGAGCCGGAAACCGTTTCCAAACGCGATTTCGTCATCGAGATAGAGGCCAAGGCTCTTGCCGCTCACGTCAGGCATGTCCGACTGTGACGATGAGGTCACTCCGCCTGTGTTGGCATAAAGTGCCTGGCTGAAATCGGTTGTCATGGCGTTGCCGCCGAAGCGCACGGTGTGCTGCACGCCGCCGAGTTCGAAACCGGATTCAAGGCCGCCGACGATGCCGAAAGCGCTGTTGCGCATGCTGTCTTCGCGGATATAGAGCGAGTTGTTGGTCAGCCGGTTGCCAGCGCCGGATTCCTTGGAGAGGCGCGTCCAGTAGAGCGAGAGATTGGCTGCATCGATCAGGCTGTCTGTCGACGGCGCTTCATATTCGTAATCAAGCGATACGCGGTCGCGCTCCGTATCCTCGTAGCCGCTGTAGTCGCCAATACGGTAAGTCGATCCCGATACGCTGACGCCTTGCAGGGTTCGCATGTCGCTGCGATCTCTCAATGAATAACGCTCGGCCGTAAGTCCGATGCGGTGGCCGCCTTCCAGATCCTGGCGGATCTTGAACATCAGGTTGCTTTCGTAGGTATCTGCCGGGTTGGGCTTGGTGCGGCGGGTTCCGTAGATATCGGCGAAGCCCTTATTGTCCGTTTCGTTGCCGCGCTTGTAGGAGCCCTGGAACAGAACCGAGGTATTTTCGATCTTCTTTGCAACGGCGAGCGATCCGCCGACGCTTCTGTCCTCGCTGTCATAGGTGGTCTTGGCAACACCGCCCCAGTCCTTGCCTTCACCGATCAGGTCTTCCGGCTCAAGCGTGCGCAGAACGAGTGCGCCGCCAAGGGCGCCGGAACCGATGCGGCTGGAATCGGCGCCGCGTACAACGTCAACCGTGGAAAGCGATGAAAAATCAAAGCTCGAACTGGTATCACTCAGGGTCGTCGTGGCCTGTCCCTGACGGGCGAAATTGTTGAAGAAGGGAACGGGAATATTGTCGATCAGGGTCACGACACGCGCTCCGCCCAGACCGCGAATGAACAGGCCGCCGGGCCTGCCGGGCTTGGCATCCACATAATCGACACCCGGCTCGGTGGAGTTTCCGAGGTCCTTGATGCTGCCGATGTCTTTCTTCCTGATGTCTTCCGCCGTCGTCTGGCTTGCAAGCGGTGTGTCGGCGGCTGCATTCGCGCTTTTGACGCGCTTGCCCTTGACCACGATCTTCTCCAGCGTGGTGGTGTCGTTCGTCTGCGACGCGGCATCCTGCGATTGCGCAGGTCCGGCAAAGGGCAGAAGAGACATGGCAGTGCACAAAAACAGCGCCGAATGTGTGCGCGAGATGGACATTAAATACCCCCGGATAAGGCGCGCGCAGAAGCTATGGCGCGCAAAAACGCGCCGCGCTTGCTGTCGCGGCTGAAACTGTTTTGATTTGTTACGGGCAAGCCGATTGCTGAGGACTAAAAAACATGATCATAACTGTCAACATATTATATATGACTTTTATCATCATGTTTTAAAGCATAACGGTGCGTGGCAAAAATGTGACGCTCCGTGAGACTGCATCCGGACCGGTGGAGAGGCCCGAAAATGCCGGGTTCCGGCCAAAGTCCCGACATTGACGCTTGCTAGGATATTCGCAGCCAGTTTAGATGGCGGAAGAATGCATGCTCCAACAATATACAAAAAAGTAATCGGATACGGAAATGAAGTCACTTGAACTGCTCGTCGAGCGGATCATTCTCTCCAGCCGCTGGCTGCTCGTCGTGTTTTATCTCGGGCTCGTTGCGGCGCTGGCGGTTTATGCATTTTCCTTCGTGCTGAAATTCCTGAAGGTCGCCAAAAACGTTTTCACTTACGACGAATCGGACATGATCCTCGCCATGCTCGGGCTGATCGATGCGGCACTGGTCGCAAGCCTTATCGTCATGGTGATGATTTCCGGCTACGAGAATTTCGTCAGCCGTTTCGATGAGGCGGATGACGAGGTTTCGTTTCTGGGCAAGCTTGATGCCGGCAGCCTGAAAATCAAGGTCGCATCGTCGATTGTGGCGATTTCGTCGATCCACCTGCTACAGATATTCCTCAACGCCAGTCAGTATACGGATAGCCAGTTGATGTGGTTCACCATCATCCATCTGGCCTTTGTCGTCTCGGCGGTCATGCTCGGTTTCCTGGAGAAATTGATGGCCAAGCCGAAGGATAAACCCGAAAAACCGGCGCTTTAGTCAAGGTGGTCCACCCGATATGAAGGTTGCAACACTGTTTGCCCATGCCGCCTGGTCGTCGCTTCTGGGTGTCCTGCGCCCACCGCCGGGCGGCGCCTGAATGCCGAAGACGGAGCGCCAGGCCAGACTTTGCCGCGACCTTTCGGCTGCCATTGACAGACCCCAATGGCTGGCGGCGCTGCAGCAGGTGATGCAGGCGTTCAGTTATTCCTACGTGACGTTGCTGAAGCTGCCGAGCATTCGCAATGCCTACGCCCTGCCGATAGTGGTGGAAAGCAGCCTGCCGGTGTGGGTGGTGAATGCGATGACCCGGGACGGTGAACTTGCAGATTGTCCCGTCATAAAGCGCGGCGCTTCATCGATGATGCCGCAATACTGGTCTCTTGACGATAAGGACATCAACTGCGGCTCGCTGCTGGAAGTCTCAACCCTGCTGCGCGGCATGGGCATCACCTCCGGTCTTCTGGTGCCGGTGAACGGCATGGACGGAAACCGGCATCTGATGAATTTCGCAGGCGATTGCGATGTCCTGTCGCAGGGTTCGCTGAACGAGCTGTGCATGATCGCCCTTCACGCCCTGGAGGCCTATGACCGGCTTTGTCGTGCAGGCTCAAAACTCCCCTCACCACTGACGAAGCGGGAACTCGACGTGGTTCGCTGGACTGCGCAGGGCAAGACCTCCGTGGAGATTGCCGAGCTTCTGTCCATCTCGGAGCACACCGTCAATACCTATATGAACAACGCCATTCGCAAGCTGGATTGCGTCAACCGCGCGCAGCTGGTGGCCAAGACAATACGCCTTGGCCTGATAAGCTGATTTTCATGCCGGTCCAAGCCGTTGACTTACCTGTCGAGAACGGAGCGGAGCTCAACGAGGTTGGAGCGAACGCGCAGAACGTAAAATCCCATGGTGGCAAGGTGCGAGGGCATGATCCAACCGCTTTCGTCGCCGTTGGAAATGATTGCCGGCTGGATGCGTAGCGCCGCACGGGTCTGCCCCAGGGTGTCATTCCACAGATTGGTCAGATTGCGTTCGCGAATAACCTGCGCGAAGTCCGATCCGGCTGCCGACAGCACGCCGTAATAACCATAGAGCTGGCCATAGGCGAACCAGAAACGGTCGTCCGCGCGAGTGTCGAACCAGCCGCCATTATAGTTTTCCGAACGCTCGCGCAGAATGGCCGATGTCGAGCCAATATCGCCGGCAATGCGGTCGATGAACTGGATGAGGTTATCGGCGCGGGTATCGAAGACGGCCTTGCAGGCGGTCAGTTCACCGTTAAATGCCTGGAAGCTGCGGATGGCGGCGCGATAGTAGCTCGGTGTCGGTGTTTTGGGGCCAAACGGATCGAGGCCGAAATACCAGGAATATTCGCTGAACTGCATGTTCCCGCGCGCTTCCTGGAGATTGTTGTTGATACCGGAGGTTCCGCGAACGCGACCGAGCGTATCCACCAGTTCCACCGCGGTGCGGCGCACCGCCTGGTTCACGCCGCGCTGGAAGGACGCCTTGTTGTCCAAAAATGGCGTGCTGTCCCAGTCCATGCCGAAGAGGCCGAGACGATAGAGCAGCATGGAGGAAATCCATGCATTCTGATTGACGTTGAAATCGGTAAGATCGGCGGCAGCATCGACGATAGCGGAGCGCTGGCATACCGGTGCGGAGGTGTTTGCGGCAGCACCGGTGGCGCCGGCGGTGGCCGTGGGTGTTGCAGCCGGCAATTCCTGCCCGGGCGGCACCGTGCGCTCGGCAAGCTTGTAACGGGAAATATAATCCGGGTCGAAATTCGTCCAGACCTGCGTTTGCCAGAAGAAGTATCCGTAAAAGCCGGCCAGAAGGATGAGCACCAGAGCGATCGGACCCTTGATGATCCAGTTGCGGTCGCGATACCAGCCGTGGGCGGCCATGAAAGGCCACAGAAGCCAAGCGAAGACGAGACCGGCGGCCTTGCCGATGGCGTTGAAGGCTGCCTGAATCAAAGCGGTTATCCGGTCGATCATGTCGTCATAGTCTCCTCTGCCCGTGGGGCTGAACGCCGGAAGGAACAACCGCGGTTCGGCCATGCGCCTTTTGGCGCTTCGCAACAACCGCGGTCGTTTACTGTCTTCCAGATATGTCCCTACCCACCGGGATACAACATGATTGCGAAACTTTTCTCAACCTGCGGTCCGCGCGGCTCGTTCCCGAGTTCCTGGACTACGCGCGGAGCATGTATCGCCCGGACAAGGTGACAGGCGGTTACAGACCGAGCTTGGCAATTTCGGCGTCCAGCCGCTCCCGCGCCTTTTTCGGCAGCTTGCCGGTCTTTATGGCATCGAGATTGGCCGGTGCGGCATCGCCGACCACAACGAGGGCGACCATGCCCATGCCGAGATGCGGCGTGCATTTGACGACCCATGCGCCGTCCTTCTCGACAGTCAGTTTCACCGTCTCGTTCATCTTGCCCTTGAAGTCCGCAACGCCCTCGGGAAGCATTTCCTTGACGGCAGCCGCATCATGACCCTTGTCGACGGGCACGAAGGAAATGACGTCGCCGACAGCTGCCTTGACGGTTGCCGGTTCAAAGACCATCACCTGGCCATCGCTGCCCTTGTTGAGCATCTTCACCTCGATTTCGGCCGACAGGGCTGGAAAGGCAAGGAGGGCAGCAGCGATGGCAAGGCTGGCGACGGTGGCAGTTTTGTTGTGCATATCTTTTGCTCCTGAGAGAAAGCACATCCACGCGAATGTGTCCGCATGGTCTTAGCGCAGGAGCAGGGGAGCCATCCTTGCGAAAAATCAAATGCGGCAACCGGCCGCAGACGGTCAGTCGCCCTTGACCGTTTCGACCCAGTGGCGGCGGCAGAAGGAGACGTATTTTTCGTTGCCGCCGACATCGATCTGCGCGCCTTCCTTGACCACATTTCCTTCATTGTCGAAACGGGCGACCATCGTCGCCTTGCGGCCGCAATGGCAGATGGTGCGGATTTCGCGAAGCTCGTCGGCAATGGCGAGCAGTTCCCTGGAGGCTGGGAAAAGCTTGCCCTGAAAATCCGTGCGCAGGCCGTAGGCCATCACCGGAATGTTCAACCGGTCGGCAATACCGGCAAGCTGCCAGACATGGTGTTCGGACAGGAAGTTGGCTTCATCGATGAAAACGCAGGCAACGGGCGCTTCGGCATGCAGGGCCTCCACTTCGGAGAAGATATCGGTGTTTGCGTCGAAGGTCCGTGCGTCGGACGACAGGCCGATGCGCGACGCGACCCGGCCGAAGCCGGCCCGGTCGTCAAAGGCGGCCGTGAAAATCAACGTGCGCATGCCGCGCTCGTGATAATTATAGGATGCCTGTAACAACATGGTCGACTTGCCGGCGTTCATCGCCGCATAATTGAAATAGAGTTTTGCCATCGTCCACTCCCTGTACACCTTCGCGTCTTTTGACGGCGAAGGGTCGGGTTGAAAAGTGCCGCAACGGGAAAAACACAGATTTCCGCATGCCGCAGCTGTCCGTATCGCGGACTAAAAAGCCGGAGATTTTCATCGTCGTGTCGCAAACGGCGGGCCAAAGCACGCAAATGCACGCGAGTTGATTGTGTCCGGCAGATATTGATAATGGCAAGGGAACGAAAAAAAGGGAGCAAGCGATGTTTGCAAATAGAAGTCGCTGTCTGGCTTTGGCCGCAGCAATCTCCGTCATGACGTTCAATGCAGCCGGCGCTGCGGAGCCGGCAAGTTGTGGCAAGGTTCGTTTTTCCGATGTGGGCTGGACCGACATCACTGCCACCACAGCGACTGCCACGGTGCTGCTGAAGAGCCTCGGTTATGAAACCGACGTCAAGCTTCTCTCGGTGCCCGTTACCTATACATCCCTGAAAAACAAGGACATCGACGTCTTCCTCGGCAACTGGATGCCGACCATGGAAGGCGATATCGCGCCTTACCGCGACGACAAGTCGGTTGAAACGCTGCGTGAAAACCTGACCGGCGCGAAATACACGCTCGCGACCAATGCCAAGGGTGCTGAACTCGGCATAAAGGATTTCAAGGATATCGCGGCCCATAGCGGCGATCTCGGCGGCAAGATCTACGGCATCGAGCCCGGCAATGACGGCAACCGCCTGATCCTCGACATGGTCGCCAAGGACACCTTCGGGCTGAAGAGTTTCGAGGTGGTCGAATCCTCCGAACAGGGCATGCTGTCGCAGGTTGCCCGCGCGGGGAAATCCGGCGAACCGATCGTGTTCCTCGGCTGGGAACCGCATCCCATGAATACGAATTTCAAGCTAACCTATCTGACCGGCGGTGACGAGGTTTTCGGCCCCAATCTCGGCGGCGCGACGATCTACACCAATGTCCGCAAGGGTTACACCGAGGAATGCCCGAATGTTGGCGTCTTTCTCAAGAACCTGGAATTCTCCCTGCCCATGGAAAACGAGATCATGGGCAAGATCCTGAATGATGGCCTCGAGGGCGAAGCGGCGGCGACTGCCTGGCTGAAGGCCAACCCGGCCGCGATCGAACCCTGGCTTGCCAACGTCAAGACCAAGGATGGCAGCGCTGACGCCTTGCCCGCCGTCAAGAAGGCCTTGGGCCTCTAGGTTGCAGATAACGCATGTATCCGGCCTAACCTTGTAAGCAGGCCGGATACCGCAGGAAATTACGATGTCCTTTGCATGATCTCGGTCCGCGAATTTTTCTCGCATCCGGGGTCACGCGCAATCCCGGTGTCCGGCAATGCTGTTGCCGGCCGTCGTTTCTGCATTAGCGGCATTTCCGGTGAAACGGGATCACCTTCAATGCCTGTTCTTCTTATTTTTTTTGCAATTCCGGGCCCAAAACCGTTACGCATTTTTACTGGAATTGCTCTGGTTCACGAAAGGTCTTGTCTTACCGTGGAATGGCTCAGCGCTCCTGAAAACCGCCTGCCCGTCGGCCGATATGCCAAGGAGGCCATTGACTGGCTGACCGGCAATCTCGCTTTTTTCTTCGATTGGCTTTCTTTCATTTTCCAAAGCGTCATTAACGCCCTGCTTTACGTTTTGCAGGCGCCGCATCCGCTGGTCATCGTCGCGATTGTGACGGCTCTTTCAGCCTGGACAAGGCGGTCGGTCGGCATGCCGGTCTTTACGGCGCTTGGTCTGCTGTTCATCATCAATCTCGGGTACTGGAAGGCGACGACGGAAACGCTGGCGCTCGTTCTTGCCTCCAGCGCGGTCTGCATGATCATCGGCATACCGCTTGGAATACTGGCGGCGCGGCGCAAATGGATCTATGCCGGCATGCGCCCGGTGCTGGATTTGATGCAGACCATTCCGACCTTCGTCTATCTCATTCCGGCGCTAGTGCTGTTCGGCCTCGGCATGGTTCCCGGGCTTATCGCCACGGTCATCTTCGCCATTCCCGCGCCCGTGCGCCTGACCCGTCTCGGCATCGTTTCGACGCCGCCGGCGCTGGTGGAAGCGGCCATCGCCTTCGGTGCCACGCCATCGCAGGTTCTGCGCAAGGTAGAGCTTCCCTTCGCTGCGCCGCAGATCATGGCGGGTCTTACCCAGACGATCATGCTTTCGCTTTCGATGGTGGTCATCTCCGCCCTCGTCGGCGCCAACGGCCTTGGGGTGCCGGTGGTACGCGCATTGAACACCGTCAACATCGCCATGGGCTTCGAAGCGGGGTTGTGCATCGTCATATTGGCGATCGTTCTCGACCGACTTTTCCGCCTTCCCGGCACGGAGCATGATCTATGAGTGATGCAATCATCTTCGGAAATGTCGATATCGTCTTCGGCGACCGGCCCGAGGCGGCGCTGGCGCTGATCGACAAGGGCAGCACGCGTGACGAGATAAACGAGCAGACCGGACTGGTCCTCGGCGTTGCGAATGCCTCGCTTTCGGTAAATGAGGGCGAAATACTCGTGCTCATGGGGCTTTCGGGCTCCGGTAAATCGACGCTGCTCAGGGCCGTTAACGGCCTGGCGCCTGTGGTGCGTGGCAATGTCAGCGTGAAGACGGCGTCCGGTTTTGTCGATCCCTATCGGGCGACGGCGAAGGCGCTGCGCGATCTGCGCATGCATACGGTTTCGATGGTCTTCCAGCAATTCGGCCTGCTGCCCTGGCGAAACGTTGCCGACAATGTCGGTTTCGGACTGGAGCTTTCCGGGACGCCGGAAGCCGAGCGTAAGCGCATGGTGGCCGAGCAGCTTGAGCTGGTGAACCTGTCCGCCTGGGCTGACCGCAAGGTGGGGGAGCTTTCCGGCGGCATGCAGCAGCGCGTAGGGCTGGCGCGCGCTTTCGCAACCGGAGCGCCCATTCTCTTGATGGACGAGCCGTTCTCGGCGCTCGACCCGCTCATCAGAAGCCGCCTTCAGGACGAACTTCTGGAGTTCCAGAGCCGGTTGAAGAAAACCATCCTCTTCGTCAGTCACGACCTGGACGAGGCATTCCGCATCGGCAACCGCATAGCCATGATGGAGGGCGGGCGTATCATCCAGTGCGGCACGCCGCAGCAGATCGTCAAGCAACCGGCTACGCAATATGTCGCGGATTTCGTGCAGAACATGAACCCGATCTCCATGCTGACCGCCGCGGACGTGATGAAGCCAGGCGTGGATGAACAAAACGGCCGGTTGAACGTGGCCGCTACCGCCCGTCCGACATCGCCGCTGATCGATATCCTCGATGCGCTCTCGAAACATTCCGGCGCGATCGGTGTTGTCGATAATGGCGCAATTATAGGCACGATTTCCGCAGACGAAATTGTGACAGGCCTCACTCGCCACCGCAAGAAATGAGAAACACTCGCATTGGTCGAGAAAACGAAAGGCCTTCCTCCCCGGAAGGCCTTTTTGTATTACCTAATGCTGGTATAAAGAAAAAGAATACCCAAGACATTATAAGTTATGCATTAAAATAATTACGAATAAAAAGCATATTGCAAACTTTGAGAAAATTGCGCAAAGTAAAACTAGATTCTGTACCTCCTTGCTAAATTTAAGGTGGTGTAAGGTAGTGGTCACGAAGCCAGACATTGGAAGACAAGATTTGTGTGCTCAATTTTTGATTGTTTTTTGCTCCAAATACTACTGAGAATGTAGCAGTTTGTTGCTAAAATGACGAAAAACAGGCGAAAGTCTGAAAATTTGATCAAGATGTCCAGGTAAATGATCAATGAAGAATAGTCTTGGAGGGGGACACGATATAAGCAAGATTTAGGTATATACAACGTATCGACTGAATTATAAAAAACACCTTTTGGACCACCTATAATAGCCACCATGACGGTCTTTCCGACTGTCATCAGGAGACTTGAGCGTATGGATAACCAATCTCTGTCGGAACATAGCATCGCCGCTGCAGACTTGCTCTCAGCGATGGCAAATCCCAAGCGCCTGATGATCTTGTGCACGCTGGTGGATACGGAAGTGCCGGTCGGTGTTCTCGCCTCCCAAGTTGGTCTCAGCCAGTCCGCGCTCTCGCAACATCTTTCGAAATTGCGTGCCCAGCGGCTGGTGAAAACAAGACGGGATGCTCAGACCATCTATTATTCCAGCAATTCCGAATCCGTCAAAAAAATCCTCGCTTCCCTCGAGGAGATTTATTGCCAGGTGCAGAAGAGCAGCAAGACTGCTGCCGCTTGATCTAACGGCCATCCCACGGGCCCGACGGTGCCATTCCGTTGAAACCGGCGCATGACGCCGGTTTTTTCTTTTTTTGGCGTCTGGCTCGCATGTAATGCGGTGAAAAGTCGCCCGCGCCACTCAGGGCGAAGACGCAGCCTGTATCTGTTGCTTTAGCCGGCTTGCCGCAGCCGCATATCCACCGTCGGCACCATCGACGAAATGCATATGGTCCTTCGAAAGCGGGGAGGGCACGATACAGGTCATCAATGCGGCGTCCTGCTCGTGCAGGCCGAAATAGCAGGTGCCGGAAAGGCGCCCCTGCTCCAGCCGCGCACGGATTTTTTCGAGCCTCTCGGCGTCGATATCAACCGTCATTTTCAGGCCATCGTCGAATTTCCTGAAATCGGTGTTGCTGGCAACCGAGCGCCGATAGCGATCCGCATTAAACCGTCCGAGCGACAATCCCGTCATGCCTAGGAAATTCACGAGGAAGCTCTCACCGAGAATGCGGAGCGAACGGCGCACCTTGCCCCAGCTATCGTGATAGGCCGCACCTGCCCTGGCTTCCAGACCGAGGCCTTCCCGCACGAAGCCCAGTTTCGGCCCATCCTCCGGCACGGGGTGGCCTTGTCTTGCGTCCTGCGTGGCCAGATCGACGAGATCGATGACCAGCTGGCGGAATGCCGGCATATCCAGTGAGGGTCCCGGCATTGCGATGATCGACACTACCTTGCCATGGGTTGCCGGAATGGGGTTCCAGCGGCATGAAAGGCCGGTCAGGTCCGGCCGACCGCCTGTCGCAACCGTAGGCAGGGCATATTGCCCCTCCTTCATCCGCGCCTCGGCCCAGCTGTTGCCGCCGCCCGAAAACATGGCGTAGGAAACATCCTCGCTTGCCTGAAAGCGCGCGACGCGCACATCGAAACCGTTGTTGCGTATGTCCTCCACCGGAACAAGCGCCACACGCATCGAAAGATCGAGATCGTCCTTCACCCAGCGCTGCACGTTCGAAAGGGCGGTGCGCGCAAGGGGTATCCCGTTCGGTGGCACCGCAACTGCGGCTCCATCGCCACCGAACACGAAGGGCAGGTCGTGACGCCCGAGGCTGTTCGATATGCCTGAGATGACCGCAGCGCCCGCCATGTTGACGGACTTATATCTGCCGGTGCCGATCGCCCCTGTCGAATCGATGATATCGGCAATGGCCAGCGCCCATCCCGGCGGCAGGGCGCGATAAAGCGCCGGGTCGGCCACGTCCTCGAAATGTCGGAAGACGGGCAGACCCGTCAGAAATTCGTCATCTGCTGTTATCATGCCGCCATTATCCTCCTGCGGCGACCAAACGCCAAGCGTTTACGCCGTTGCGCTTGCCCGTTTCGATGACACGATCGAGCCTGGCCTGACGATAGATTTACCGCGAATAGACCTTATCCAGCAAAGGTGACTTGCATAAGCCATCAAACCTTCCGTATGAGTTGAAATGAAGGCTCGGAATTCAAAAATGGAACGGGTTTTCGCCGGGAGGCGTCCGCGAAGTTTCATTCGGTCGGCGCCCAAGGCGCTCATCGGGGCTGAGACCCCATTTCCAAGGAGACACCAGGATGAAACTGAAGACATTGACCAGCGTGACGCTTGCAGCGTCCTTCGCATTCGCACCGCTTGCCCATGCCGAAATCGTCATCGGCCTGATTGCGCCGCTTACCGGTCCCGTCGCCGCCTATGGCGACCAGGTCAAGAACGGCGCCCAGACGGCAGTCAATGAAATCAACAAGAAGGGCGGCATTCTCGGAGAGCAGGTCGTTCTGAAGCTCGCAGACGATGGCGGCGAGCCGAAGCAGGGTGTGTCGGCCGCAAACCAGCTGGTTGCCGAAGGCATCCATTTCGTCGTCGGTCCGGTCACGTCAGGCGTTGCCATTCCGGCATCGGACGTGTTTGCTGAAAACGGTGTCCTGATGATCACCCCCACGGCGACCTCGCCGGGCCTGACGAACCGTGGCCTTGCCAATGTTTTCCGCACTTGCGGTCGGGACGACCAGCAGGCCGAAGTTGCGGCGAAATACGTTCTTGCCAAGCTTAAGGACAAGAAGGTCGCCATCATTCACGACAAGGGCGCTTACGGTAAGGGTCTGGCGGATGCCTTCAAGACCACGCTGAATGCCGGTGGCGTTACCGAAGTTCTCTATGACGCGCTGACACCAGGCGAAAAGGATCTCGGCGCGCTGACGGCCCGCCTCAAGTCTGAAAATGTCGATATCGTCTATTTCGGCGGTTACCATCCGGAAGCCGGTCTTCTGGTGCGTCAGTTGAACGATATCGGCGCCAAGGCTGCCGTTATCGGCGGTGACGGCCTGTCGAACAGCGAGTTCTGGAACATCGGTGCCAAGGCTGGTGAAGGCACGATCTTCACCAACGCCTCCGACGCCCTGAAGAACGCGGATTCCAAGGCTGCTGCCGAAGCTCTAAAGGCCGCCAACATTCCTGCGGAAGCCTTCACCCTTAACGCTTACGCTGCCGTCGAAGTGCTGAAGGCCGGCATCGAGAAGGCTGGAAGCGCAAAGGATTCCGAAGCGGTCATCACGGCTCTGAAGAGCGGTGACGCTTTTGCCACGGCGATCGGCAAGGTCACCTATGGCGAGAGTGGCGACCTGTCGTCGCAGGCTTTCTCGCTCTACAAGTGGCAGGACGGCAAGATCGTCGCAGCCGAATAAGGATAAGGCGTACCGGCCGCATCCGTTGCGGCCGGTACCATCTCCGTCGCCTGACAAGGGGCAAGCAGAATGGGCAGTGACCTGGACGCCCGGGATGCAAGCGCGGCGGGTGGGGAAAACCTTCCTCACATTGGCTTTGCGCGGATATTCCCGATTCTCAGAATTTTCGATGAGGCCAAGGCGCGGGAATTCTATGTTGATTTTCTCGGTTTCAAGGTCGACTGGGAACACCGCTTCGGCGAAAACTTCCCGCTCTACATGCAGGTTTCGCGGGCCGGAATGGGGCTTCACCTCAGCGGCCATCATGGCGACGCGACGCCGGGCTCCAATATCTTCGCCACCATGCACGGCGTGCATGCCTTCCAAAAAGAGCTGGTCGGCAAAGACTATCGCTTCCTGAAGCCTGGTGTCGAAGAATTGCCTTGGGGCGATGTCATGGAAGTCATCGATCCATTCGGCAACCGTATCCGTTTCTGTGAGCAGAAAAGCGAGGGGTGACGTCTTCGACGTGACCGCATGGGTCTTGACCTCGGCTGCGGTTTGAACGATAGGAAGCGCAAATAACGAACCGCGTGCACGGAGACCCCGTGCGCGCGGTTCGTGCGTTTTGGCGGTCAGTTCTGCAATTCGTTCGCATCCGCACGGGGGCAAAAAATGAACACTGAAGGCAATGCACTGGTAAGGAAGCTCGCATTCTGGGGCATTCCACTTTCTTTCGGCGTGCTTGGCCTCAAGCTCGTGGCGTGGTGGGTCACAGGGTCGGTAGCGCTGCTGTCGGACGGTCTGGAATCGACCGTCAACGTTGTTGCGGCCTTCATTGCCTATTTCGTCATCCGTTATGCGCAGAAGCCCGCAGATGACGATCACCAGTTCGGCCATCACAAGGCGGAATATATCTCGGCTGTCGTCGAGGGCGTGCTGATCGTCGTCGCCGCACTTCTGATCGTGCAGGAAGCCTGGGGTGGTCTCTTCAACCCGAAGCTGCCGGAAGCGCCGGTTCTCGGTCTTGCCATCAACGCGTCAGCGGGCGTCATCAACGCCGTCTGGGCGACAATCCTCATCCGCGTCGGCCGGAAATACGCTTCACCAGCCCTCAAGGCTGATGGTCATCATATCATGTCGGATGTCGTAACGTCGGCAGGCGTGCTGGTCGGCCTGGTTCTGGCGCTTCTGACGGATTACGCCATTCTCGATCCGCTGCTCGCCATTCTGGTGGCCATCAACATCCTGTTCCAGGGATCGAAGGTCATTTTGCATTCGCTCGGCGGGTTGATGGACCGGGCGGTGGAACCGGAAGAAGACGAGGCGATCAAGAAGGCGATCGCCGAAAATTCCGTCGGCATCATCGGCGTGCATGATCTTAGAACCCGCCGTGCCGGTTCGGCCGCCTTCATCGATTTCCACGTCGTTGTTCCCGCCCCGATGACGGTGCGGGAGGCGCATGATATTTGCGACCGCCTTGAAGATGCCATAAGGGAAGTCATACCGGGTGCCAGCCTTGCCATTCACGTTGAGCCGGAAGGCGAAAAGGCGCATGGCGTCAAAGTGATCGTTTGAATAAGCAGGAGTTTTCCATGTCCGTGACGGATGTTTCCAGCCTGTCGCAGCTGGGCGCGAAGGTCGATACGCCCGAGAGCCCGGAAAAGGCCATTCTCGAAAAGGTGCCGAACGGCAATGCCGGTACCGATTACGTGGTGCGGTTCACAGCACCCGAATTCACTTCGCTTTGCCCGATGACCGGACAGCCGGATTTCGCCCATATCGTCATCGACTATATTGCCGGTGATTTTCTGGTGGAATCGAAGTCGCTGAAGCTGTTCCTGCAATCCTTCCGCAACCACGGCGCATTTCACGAGGATTGCTCGGTCTATATCGCCAGGCGGCTGGTGGAGCTGTTGCAGCCGAAATGGCTGCGCATCGGCGCTTACTGGTATCCGCGCGGCGGTATTCCGATTGATGTTTTCTGGCAGACCGGACCGGTGCCCGAGGGCGTGTGGTTGCCGGATCAGGGTGTGCCGACCTATCGCGGCCGCGGCTGATCCGGCTTTTCACTGTTGAAAACGTTCAGGCGAACGACCCGTCGTCGCCTTGATCGAAATCGTCATCGGCGCTGTCGTCGTAGTCGGCCTGCTGGACATCGTTACTATTGTCCGGCTGGGAGGAACTGTCGCCGTAGTAGTTGTTGATGACGGTTTCTTCGACCGGTGCGTTGTTGCCCAGCGGATTGCCGCCGCCGAATGGCGAGCCAATGCCGAGCGACGATGCGTGGTTGCCGAAAATACCGCTCAGCGAATTGGCGAGCAGCATGCCGCCGGCAACACCTGCAGCAGCGCCGAGCGCACCTTGCAGGAAACCGCCGCCGGACCGTCCGGCTGCTGCGGGTTGCTGGCTCCAGAGGCCACCGGGCTGCTGATCAGGTGCGCGGCCTGCTGGTGAGCCCCAGGGACCGGCTGTCTGGCCTGCGGTATCGTTGCGCCATGATGTCTGGGGCGGTGGAGAGACGGGCGCCGGAGCAGGTGATTGCTGTTGGCCGGTGCCGAAGATCGAACTCAGAAAACCACCCTGTGCGGCTGCTTGCGGGGCCGCATTACCGCTTTCCAGCGCATGGATGCGGTCTTCGAGCTGTTGGATGTGTGCTGCTGCCGCTTCCAGACCCTTTTCCTGAACGATCACCGCCTGGGCGAGATAATAGGGGGCTGCGGGTTGATCGCGCACGGCATCTGCGATCAATATTTCCGCCTCGCGGTCGCGCGGAGTGGCGGATGCGGCTTTTGTCCTGTCGAACAGGGCCTTGAGAAGTTGGCTTTCTTCCGGTGACATATGATGCCTCCTTACCGTGAAGCGGAAATCAACGATAAGGAGGTAGGTCCAAATTCAGGCTTTTCAAAGCGGCCGAAACTTTAAATTTCGGTAATGATCGTCACCCGCCGAAGGCAAGCGAAAGGCCCGCTATTGCCGTCAGCGCGCCGGCGGTACGGCTTGCGGCCGAGCCGAAACGGGCAATGCGCAGGCCAAGCACGATGCCCGCGAGGTGCAGGATCGCGGTTGCTATCATGAAACCGATGCCGAATTGCAGGGCGCCGGCGCTGCCGAGTTCACCGCCATGGGCATGGCCGTGGAAAAGGGCAAAAGCGCCGACCACGGCCGCTGCGGCTGCCGTCGGCAGCTTTGCCGCAATCGTGACCAGCAGGCCGAGGCCGATGACGGAGGCCAGGATGGCCGGTTCGACAAACGGAAGGCCGATGCCATAAACGGCCATCAGGAAACCAATGGCCATGGTGCCGACGAAGGCGGCAGGCACGATCCACAGCGCCTTGCGGTCATTCTGCGCCATGGCGATCTGCGATGCCCAGAGACCGACGGCAACCATTGCCAGAATATGATCCGCACCGAAGAAGGGGTGGGAGACGCCAGCCATGAAGGAGCCGTGTTCTTCCGGGTTCAAATGGGCGAAAGCGGGCAGGGCGGTGGCGCCGAGCGCTGCGGCAGCAAGGCTTAGTCTTTTCAGCATGATTCCCTCTTTTGATTATCGCCGCCAGCAAGGGGATCTTGGGGTTCCCGCAATCGGCGGCACTGCAATGAGGACCTGACGATACCGCGAACCCGGAGAGGCTGTCCATGCGTCATCTGCCGGGGGCGATGTTTATTGTTGGGGCGCAAACCTTGCCTTTTTTGCTCATTGCCTTACGTAACAAGTCGCACTATGTCCGAAGGGCATGCATGAATTACGCTGGAGAGCCGCTGATGAACGAAGACGAAGACGACAAGAGCAAGGAACTGCCGATCGGCAAGGAAACGGAAGCGAATCTTTTCAAGTCGCGTTCGATCTTCATCTATGGTGGCATCACGCAGGAACTGGCGCAGAAGGTCTGCACGCAGCTCGTGGCACTTGCCGCCGCCAGCGACGACGACATTCGCGTTTACGTCAATTCGCCGGGCGGCCATGTCGAATCGGGTGATTCGATCCATGACATGATCAAGTTCATCAAGCCGAAGGTTTATATCATCGGTACGGGCTGGGTCGCTTCCGCTGGCGCGCTGATCTATGTTTCGGTGCCGAAGGAACGTCGCCTTTGCCTGCCGAACACCCGCTTCCTGCTGCACCAGCCCTCCGGCGGCACGCGCGGCATGGCATCCGACATCGAAATCCAGGCCCGCGAAATCATCAAGATGAACCAGCGCCTGATCAAGATCTTCGCCAAGGCCACCGGCCAGAGCGAAGAAAAGATCGCCAAGGACATCGATCGCGATTACTGGCTCGGCGCTGAAGAAGCCAAGGGCTACGGCCTCGTCGGCAAGATCGTTGAGAGCCAGTCGGAAGTCTAAGGTTTTGATTTTTAGTTGAGAGAGCCCGTGCCGGTGGAAACCGGCACGGGCTTTTTTCATTCAGGCCGGATGATACGTGCCGCTTCCGGTCATGTGCACTGAATGTTCGGCCGGCATCACTTCATCGTGTTGCAGGCCTTCATCATGTCGGCTTTTTTCATCTTGTTCATTTCCATGTCAGCCTTGTGCATGCAGTCCTTTTTGGATGCCATGGACATGTCGCTTTTTTTCATCGTCTGCGTCTTCATGGTGTCGTTGTGCATTTTCGTCATATCGGTTTTCATGCCGTCGGCATGGGCGATGCCTGCGAAAGAAAGAACAGACAGCATGGAAGCGGTGGCGATGGCGGTAAAAATGCGGGTCATGAAAGATCTCCTCTGGACGTCATTAAATGTCCGCCGGCGTTGCACCGGGGCTCACGATTGTCCATTCGGTGGGGGCCCGTGTGTCGTTACACGCTCACGCGTTTGTGAAATCATATTCGGGCGAGATTCTTTTCACGCCATTATGTAACAATATCCCGCCGATTGCGAATAACCCGATAGTGACGATGACAGGCAGCCTTTCGGAAGAGACATTAAAAATGCTGATGCTGCGTTCCCTCGATGGGGACGAGGGCGCTTACAGGCATTTGCTCCATGCCCTACGCAGGCTGCTGACAGCCTATTTCGACCGGCGCATGAGGACCGCTTCACGGGGGGATGTGGAAGATCTCGTTCAGGAAACCCTGTTGTCGCTTCACGCCAAACGCGAGACCTATGATCGAGCAAGGCCTTTTACCGCCTGGTTCTTTTCGATAGCGCGCTACAAACTCATCGATCACTACAGGGGCAGGGGTGCGCGCCAGCTTTCGGAAGTGGAACTTGATGAGACGCTGGAAGCGGGATCGTCCGTCGATCAGGTCACGGCACGTATGGATGTGGAACGGTTGCTCGACGAGTTGCCGCAGCGGCAACGCGACCTCATTCGCAGGGTAAAACTCGAGGGTCAGTCAATCGCCGCAGCGGCCCAAAAATCCGGCCAGACCGAGCTTGCGGCGAGGGTCGGCATTCACAGGACGCTTAAAATGCTGGCGGCAAAGTTGCGAGGCGAAACGTGAGGAAGACGGAAGACATCATTGAACAACTGGCAAGCGGACTCAAGCCCGTGCCTGCCTTGTCACTGGAGCGTCGGCTGGCGCTGGCCGTCCTGCCCGGCCTTGGCGTTTCGCTGTTGCTGATGCTTGCCATTCTCGGGCCGCGGGTCGACATGCACGACGCCTTGACCGAGCTGGGTTTCTGGATCAAGTCCGCCTATAACGCCCTGCTGGCCCTGACTGCGTTTTTCGCGGTCGGCCGCCTTACCCGCCCCGAGGGGAACAGCGGCTGCCTTTTCGTTTGGCTTGCGCTAATTTTCGTTGTGATGGCGGCGATAGCGCTCGTACAGCTGGGGTTTGCCTTTCCGGACAATTACAGGACGCTTGTTCTGGGGTCGTCCGCGCTGCATTGCCCGTTGTTGATCGTCGCTTTCGCGCTTCCGGTATTCCTGGCGAATTTTTCAGTTCTCAAGCGCTCAGCCCCGGCTGATCCAGCCCTGGCAGGTTTTGTGGCAGGCATTGCGGCGGGTGCAGCCGGAGCCTGGGTTTATTCCTGGTTCTGCACCGAAAACGGCATGGCTTTCGTGCTGATCTGGTATTCGCTTGGCATTTTCATCACCGGCCTTATCGGCGCTTTTGCCGGTTCGCGTTTTCTGCGCTGGTAAAAGGCGTACCTGTTCAGCCTGCGGGCATCTTGCCAGCGGTTGGGTTTTTTGATCTTCAAGGGAAACAGAAGATCCGGGAACCGCCATGTTGATGAAAGATTTTTCCATACAGAGCCTGTTCATGGGGTGCCTGACCGCCTTTGTCGGCTTTGCCAGTTCTTTCGCCGTGGTGTTGCAGGGCCTGAAGGCTGTCGGTGCGACGGATTTCGAGGCGGCGTCTGGGCTGATGGCGCTTTCGGTGGCGATGGGGGTTTGCGCGATAGCGCTTTCAGTCGCGACGCGGATGCCCGTCAGCATCGCATGGTCGACACCTGGTGCAGCCTTGCTGGCGACCACGGGCGTGATCGAGGGCGGTTTTCCGGCCGCCGTGGGCGGGTTCATCATCTGCGCCATATTGATCATCATTGCCGGCCTGTTCCGGCCGCTCGGAAAGGCGGTGGCCTCCATTCCAGCGCCACTTGCCAACGCCATGCTTTCCGGGGTCATCATCGGCCTGTGTTTTGCGCCGATCAAGGCGATCGGCTTTAACCCGGCCCTCGGATTGCCGATCATTCTTGCCTGGATCGTGGTGGGAGCCTTTAAACGACTTTTCGCCGTGCCTGCGGCACTCGCCGCTTTCGTGCTGGTGATGATCTTCGGTGTCGATATTCCGGCGGGGGCGCTTGACCGTGTGGCGCAATCGCTGACGCCTCCGATGGAGTGGGTGACGCCCGTCTTCAGCCTGCACGCCGTCATTTCCATCGCGCTGCCGCTCTTCATAGTCACCATGGCGTCACAGAATATTCCCGGTATCGCAGTGTTGAAGGTCAATCACTACGATCCGCAGCCCGGACCGCTTTTCGCGGCGACCGGCTTCTTCTCACTGCTTTCCGCACCCTTCGGCGGCCATGCAGTCAATCTTGCCGCGATTACGGCGGCGATGTGCGCTGGCGAGGACGCCCATCCCGATCCGAAACGGCGCTATTGGGCGGCGATCATCGGCGGTGTGGGCTACATCGTCTTCGGCCTGCTGGCGGGCGCGGTCACGGCTTTCGTGGCACTGGCGCCGCCTATCCTCATTCAGGCGGTGGCGGGGCTTGCACTGGTGGGCGCCTTTTCCGGCTCTGCCGTTGCGGCTTTCAAGGATCCGGAAACACGCGAGGCTGCGGCGATCACCTTCCTCATCACCGCCTCCGGCCTTTCCTTCGCCGGTGTCTCCGGTGCCTTCTGGGGGCTGATCGGTGGCGGGTTGATGATGGCTTTGACTGGTTTCGTAAAAGGATTGAAGAGACAATAGCCCTTGCATCCAAATATCTCGCCGATTATAAGCTTGCCCATGAGCAACAGCATCGCAACCATTTCCGGCATGAGCGCGCAGATTTCTGCGATTGCCTCTCCGTGCGGTGCACTCTCGCTTCTTAGCCTCGACCTTACACGCGGTTGCCGGGTCCAGTGAGGAGCGCCCGGCGGCCGAAAGCCCGCTGGCGCAAACGCTCCTCATCTCGAAATCTCATTTTATACTGGATTTAGGCCCTTGAGGGCCGCGCATCCGCCGATGGCTCGAGAAGCCCGCGGAATGCGCAAGGAGGAAGCGAAATGGACGGCAAGATCACCAATATTTCCAAAGGCATGTCGGACGCGAACGTCAAGTATCGCCCTTACCCGACCATCAATATTCCTGACCGCACGTGGCCGGGCAAGACCATCACCAAGGCACCGATCTGGTGTTCGGTGGACCTGCGTGACGGCAACCAGTCGCTGGTCAACCCCATGGGCCACGACCGCAAGGCCCGCATGTTCAAGCTGCTGCTCGAAATGGGCTTCAAGGAAATCGAGATCGGTTTCCCTTCCGCTTCGCAGACGGACTTCGATTTTGCCCGCTGGTGCGTGGAGCAGGGCAATGTGCCTGAGGATGTTTCCCTGCAGGTGCTGGTGCAGTGCCGTCCAGAACTGATCACCCGCACCTTCGAAGCGCTGGAAGGCGCCAACAAGCCGATCATCCACTTCTACAACTCCACCTCGGAATTGCAGCGCCGCGTGGTATTCGGCAAGGATGTACACGGCATCAAGCAGATTGCTGTCGATGCCGCCAAGATGATCACCGACATGGCGGCCAAGGCCGGCGGCGGTTTCCGCTTCGAATATTCTCCGGAAAGCTTTACCGGCACCGAGCTGGAAGTGGCGCTGGAAATCTGCAATGCCGTGGTCGAGGTGGTGAAGCCGACGGCGGATAACAAGCTGATCCTGAACCTGCCTTCCACAGTCGAAATGGCCACGCCGAACATCTATGCCGACCAGATCGAATGGATGTGCCGCAATATCGACAATCGCGAAAACGTCATCATTTCGCTGCATCCGCACAACGACCGCGGCACTGGCATCGCTGCGACGGAGCTCGCTCTGATGGCCGGTGCGGACCGCGTCGAGGGCACGCTGTTCGGTAATGGCGAGCGCACCGGCAATGTCGACGTCGTGACGCTGGCGCTGAACATGTATACGCAGGGCGTCAATCCTGAGCTGGATTGCCGCGATATTGAGCGCATCAAGGCGGTCTACGAATATTCGAACGAGATGACGATCCCCGAGCGCCACCCTTATGTCGGCGAACTGGTCTATACGGCGTTTTCCGGCTCGCATCAGGATGCGATCAACAAGGGTATGAAGGCGATCAAGGTTGCCAATCACCCGGTATGGGAAGTGCCCTATCTGCCGATCGATCCGAAGGATGTCGGCCGCTCCTACGAAGCGATCATCCGCATCAATTCGCAGTCCGGTAAGGGCGGAATCGCCTATATTCTCCAGCAGGATTACGGCATCAACCTGCCGCGCAACCTGCAGGTGGAGTTCCGCGAAGACATCCAGCGCATCACCGATGAAGAGGGCGTGGAACTGCCGGCCAAGCGCATCTACGAGCGCTTCATGGAGCGTTACGTGACGCAGCCGAATGCGCGCATCAAGTTCGTCGATCACCACACCTATCCGGCGGGCGATTTCAAGGGCGTACGCATTGTCGCCGCCGAAATCACCGATAACGGTGAGGTGAAGCGCATCGAGGGCAAGGGCACCGGTCCTATCGACGGGTTCATCAATGCGCTGTCGGTCTATCTCGGCATCGATCTGTCGGTGAATGACTATTCCGAGCATTCGCTGCAACATGGGTCCAATGCTTCCGCCATTGCCTATGTTGAGATGGAGCATCCGGGCGGAAAATTGTTCGGCGCCGGGGTGAATACGAATATTGTTGGCGCTTCGCTGGAAGCGATTGTTTCGGCGGCCAATCGGGTGCTGGAAGAGCGAGCTAGGTAAGTGGGGGTTTGAGGGTGGGTTTTACCCCCCTCTGTCCTGCCGGACATCTCCCCCACAATGGGGGAGATCGACCTGAGGTACGGTCTCGCCCATCTCAACGTTCAGAATGAATTGACGAAAGAGCGTCTTGCTGATCTCCCCCCTTGTGGGGGAGATGCCCGGCAGGGCAGAGGGGGTGAGCCACAGACTCTAACCTCAACACTCCGGAGTTTATCCCCCCAGCCGCTAAAACCCCAACGGCCTACCATTCTCATAAAATACCCTGATATCTTCAAGCCCGATACCCGTTCCGGTGTCGTTGAGACTGTGGCGTTCGCAGGCGACGTTCCAGGTGCCGGGGCCACCGGAAATATGGAAGAGATTATAGGCCGCGCGCGGTTTTTCGCCGCCCGGTCCCTGGCTGGCGGAGGCGATGCCGACGACCGGGATGTGCTGTTGCCCGTGGTGAGTATTCAGCCAGTATACGGTGTTCAAATGGGTGTGGCCATGCAGCACGAGCTCGGCGCCGCCAACGCCAAGCGCTGCCGCGAAACGGCGAATGCCGAACATGCGCTTGTGCGCAGCCGCCGCACCGCGGATCGGTGGGTGATGGATCATCACCACGCGGAACAGCCCCTGTTCACCGGCTTTTTTTAAGAGTTCCGCGGTTGCGCGTGCTTGACGGTTGCCGAAATAGCCGGTGGCCGAGAAGGGCGGCGTTGCAATCGAGGTGGAGCAGCCAATCAGTGCGACGGGACCGCGCACGCGCATGTAGGGGAAAATCTTGCGGTCATCGTCCCATTCCGCCGGGTCGCCATCGCCACGCACATAAGGATACCAGGCGCGCATGGCCTTGTCGTGCGCGCCGGAAACATAGGCGTCATGATTGCCGGGAACGACCGAGATCTTTTCAGGGTCGCCGACTTCTTCCAGCCAGTCGGCGGCGGCGCGAATTTCAATGCCTGTCGCAAGATTGACGAGATCGCCGGTAATAGCCAGATGATCCGGCGATTTGGCTTCGAGATCATCGAGCAGCTTTTCCAGCGTGTCGGTGAAAAGGTGCTTGCGGCGGTTGCGGTGCCAGTTGACGAAACCGGTGATACGCTTGGATGCAAGTTCCCGGAAAGTAAGTTTTGGCAATGGCCCGAGATGGACGTCTGAAATATGCGCAAGTTTGAACATGGCGGCAGAGATAACCTATGATATGCGGCACGTCCAATAAAAGCCTGCCGGCAAGGAGAAACCAGGGTGAATGACGAGAGAACCGAGCGGCAGGCCCGTCCGTTCCACACGCGTATCCTTATCCGCCTGCTTCATTTCGTTTTTCTGTTCACACGCGGTGCCACCCTCGGTGTACGTGCGCTCTGCTTCGATGATGCGGGACGGATTTTTCTGGTGCGGCATACCTATCTGCCCGGCTGGTATCTGCCCGGCGGCGGGGTGGAACGCGGCGAAACGCTGCTGATGGCGCTCAACAAGGAAATCCGCGAGGAAGGCAATCTCGAGGCTACGTCGACCCCCGAGCTTGTCCATGTCTACCTCAATCTGGAAGGCAGCAACCGCGATCATGTTGCGCTCTACCGGCTTCAGGTCACCCAGACCACGCCGAAAACACCGGATCATGAAATCACCGAAAGCGGTTTTTTTGATCTCTCGGACCTGCCGGAAAATGTGACGCCCGCCACCCGCCGCCGCCTTGCCGAACTTTCCGGCAAGGCGGCGATTGCCGACTACTGGTAGCGGCGGCGTCTCTGCCGTTAGGCAAGCGTCTCACGGCTATGGGCCATGGTAAGGTCCAGTTCCGGGCCAACGGGCACGATACCTGTCGGGTTGATGGTGAGGTGGCTGCGGTAATAATGTTCCTTGATGTGGCGGATATCGACTGTGTCCGGCACGCCTGGTGTCTGGTAGAGGTCGCGGAGGTAACCCGTGAGATGCGGGTAATCGTGAATGCGGCGGATGTTGCACTTGAAGTGGCCGACATAAACAGGGTCGAATCGCACCAGCGTGGTGAAGAGACGCCAGTCTGCTTCCGTCTGTTCTGCACCGAACAGGAAACGGCGGTCCTCCAGCCGGTCTTCCAGCATATCAAGCGTTTCAAACACCTTCACGGCATTTTGCTGATAAGCATCCTGGGTGGTGGCGAAACCGGCCTTGTAGACGCCGTTGTTGACGGTGTCGTAGATAACGTCGTTCAGCGCATCGATGTCGGCGCGCAGTGCTTCGGGATAATAATCCGCCTCCGATCCGGTGAGGTCGTTGAAGGCCACGTTGAACATGCGGATGATTTCGGCCGATTCATTGGAGACGATGGTGCCGCGTTCTTTGTCCCACAGTACCGGCACGGTCACCCGTCCCGAATAGTTGGCATCCGCTTTGGTATAGACCTGCCACAGTGTGGAGAAGCCGAAGAGGTGGTCCTCGGTCGCACCCGGAGTGCGTTCGCCTTCCGGTCTGAACTCCCAGCCGTTTTCCAGCATCAGCGGATCGACGACAGAGACGGAAATCAGGTCTTCCAGCTTTTTCAGTTTACGGAAAATCAGGGTGCGATGCGCCCAGGGGCAGGCGAGCGACACGTAGAGGTGGTAGCGATCCCTCTCGGCCTTGAAGCCACCTTCGCCGGAAGGTCCGGGCGCGCCATCCACCGTTACCCAGTTGCGAAATTGCGAGGCGCTGCGCTTGAAGTGCCCCTTGGTTTCCTTGGTGTCGTACCAGACGTCTTTCCATACGCCTTCCACCAGCATGCCCATGACGATCTCCTTGATTGTTTCCTTAACCGCAATTCTAACCGTTTAGCGCGGTGCCGCGAACCCGTGGCGCATTGAACAATGCGTTTCCGGTCTTGCATGGGCTGAATGGGATAGTGCCGAGATTTGTTCTGGACGGGTGGGAATTTTCCTGATAATTGCGATTTTCACAAATCTGAGGAAATCGTAGATTATGATCGAAACACGGATGCTCCGACGACGCTGACGCTCCTGAACGCCTTTACCGGCGCAGCCGTCATCTATTGTCGCATCCGCATTTTGGAAGTTTCGGTCTCTTCATGTCCAAGCACGATCTTGTCTACCTTACCGAGGACGCGTCGCACGACGCCATCATCGAAATCATCAACGAAGAAGCATTCGGCCCCGGTCGGCACACCCGTGCCGCCGCGCGCATTCGCGAGCAGGGTCCGCATGACCGGTCGCTGTCCTTCGTCTGCGCCGATGATGGCGAGACGATCGCTTCGGTGCGCATGACGCCGGTTTTGGCCGGTGGGGTGAAAGGCCATATGCTCGGCCCGCTTGCCGTGCGGCCTTCGCACAAGAACATGGGCATCGGTCGTGAACTCGTCCGGATTGCCATCGCTGCCGCCCGGCGGAAGGGTTCGGAGGCCGTCATTCTGATCGGCGATCCGCCCTATTACATGCCGCTTGGTTTCGAAAAGGTCGCCTACGCCGCGCTTGATTTTCCGGGCCCGGTGGATCCGAACCGGGTGCTGGTCGTGCCTGTTGGTGACGACGTGCACCAGCGGCTGAAGGGCAAGATCGGCTGGCGCAAATGCGAGGCCGCCATGCCTGCAGCCCAGGCGGAAGACGACGGCTTCGAAGAGCCTCTTCGGGTTTACGGCTGACGGATTTTGTTACGTCGGATTTTCCGCCCCTCACCAGTGCGTCCTTTTCCCTCATTCCTGTGACAGGCACAGAAATGAGGGACGGAGCGTTGAGTCGCCCATACACTGGCCGGTTATTTCGCTAAAGATGACGGGATGGTGTTCTGCCTTGAAACCATGCATCGTACTTCGCAAAATTCAATTCCGTTTCTTTCCCCTATGCGATAGCACTCGATAGTCGATTTCGGCACGGGGGCGAGCATATGACGGCAATCACCATGAACGATGCGCTGGAACGCGCAGGTGCGGGCGCCTATCAGCGGCGGTTGATGGGTATTTTCGGCCTCGTCTGGGCAGCGGATGCCATGCAGGTGCTGGCGGTCGGCTTCACTGCCGCCTCGATTGCCCTAACGTTTGGCCTGACTGTTCCGCAGGCCCTTCAAACCGGAACGGCCTTCTTCTTTGGCATGCTTTTAGGCGCTGCCGGTTTCGGGCGTCTGGCGGACCGTTACGGTCGCCGCCGAGTGTTGATCGTCACCGTGGCCTGCGATGCCGTGTTCGGTGTGCTTTCCGTCTTTGCGCCGAACTTTGCCATTCTTCTTGTGCTGCGTTTTCTAACGGGTGCGGCTGTCGGCGGCACCCTGCCGGTGGATTATGCGATGATGGCGGAATTCCTGCCCGCAAAGAACCGGGGTCGCTGGCTGGTCATGCTGGAAGGCTTCTGGGCCATCGGAACCCTGATCGTGGCGCTTGCAGCGTGGGGCGCAAGCCTTGCCGGTGTTGCCGATGCCTGGCGTTATATTTTCGCGGTTACGGCTTTCCCAGCCGTTGTGGGTCTGGGTTTACGGTTCATGGTGCCCGAATCGCCGCTTTACCTCGTGCGAAGAGGCCGATCGGACGAAGCCAAGGTCATCGTCAACCGTATGCTGGTGGTAAACGGCCGCGCGCCACTTGATGCCGGGACAGGGCTTTTTCAGCCGGAGGTCTCGAAAGGACAGGGGATATTTTCGCCGGCGCTCAGACAGCGCAGCATCATGATCCTTGCCATCTGGTTCCTTGTCTCCGTTTCCTATTATGGCGTCTTCACCTGGATGCCGGCAAAACTGGCGGGAGACGGTTTCGGCTTCGTGCGCGGTTATGGTTTCCTCGTGCTGGTGGCACTGGCGCAGATCCCCGGTTATGCGCTTGCCGCCTATGGCGTTGAAAAATGGGGCCGCAAGCCGACGCTGATCGGTTTCTGCCTGCTGTCCGCCCTCGGTTGCCTGCTCTTCACGCTCGCTACAGGCGGCGCAATGATCGCCACGTCGCTTCTGATCATGAGCTTTGCGCTGCTCGGCACCTGGGGTGCGCTTTATGCCTTCACGCCCGAATTGTACCCGACGGAATCGCGTGCGACCGGCATGGGGGCTGCGGGCGCCATGGCAAGGCTGGGCGGCCTTCTGGCGCCGTCGTTGCTGGGTTATGCCATCGCGCAGGGCTTCGGTTTCGCCATCGGCATTTTCGCTGGGCTGCTGGTGCTGGCTGCGATTGCCGCAACGATGATCAACGCGGAAACGCGGCGGGTGGCGCTCTCCTGACACTGCTGCGCCAACCGCTTTCTTTCGAACGGATTAGAAACGCTTTTCAAGCCATGTGATCGCCTGGCCGCTGGAGAGCGGGGCAAGCGAGCCGATCCTGGTGAAACCGCAGCGCTCATAAAGCCTCAGCGCATCCGGGTTCATCGTGTCGATATAAGCGCCCATGCAGCCGCGCTTTTTCGCTTCCTCTTCCGCCATGCCGAGAAGCTTCGCGCCTGTGCCTTGACCGCGTAAGGTCTCGGGGATGAAGAGAAGCTGCACATAAAGCCAGCCGCGGCCGGTATAGCCGACAAGACCCCCGGTGACGGTGTTCTCATCGTCGCGGATTGTGATGATGAGTTCGCGTTTGTCGCTTTCGCCAAAACGGGCGAGATTATAGGCCACCAGGGGATCGCGGATGGCCTTTTCAGCTTCTGCATCCGCGATGTCGCTCAAAACGAAATTCATGATTATCTTTCCCAGGTCGCCGAGCGGCGGCCGTTTCTCGTTTCCACTGCGAGACGTGAAAGCGCCTGAGCTTCCACCGGAAAGTTCCTACCGGCCCTCACGCCACCAGAGCGCGGAGAAAGCAAGGAGCAGGGCGGCAAGCCCGGCAAAACCGGCAAACAGCGGTAGGGTGTTGACACCTTTCAGCACCGTCTCGTCGGTCATGCGTATCAGCATGCGATCCTCATCGGCAACCCTGATATCGCCCCTGACAGGCAGGATATCGGGCAGTGCCACGCGGCCCGAATTGTCGGCGACACGGTGCACGCTGCCCTTGGTAGCGTCGGCAAGCGGCTTCAGCGTTTCGGTTGTCGAAATCATTGCCTTGAATTCCGGCGCATCCACCGCGCCGACATGGACGAGCGTAGTGAAATCGCCGTTCTTGATTTCGAACAGGCCGGTCTCGTCCATGCGACGCTCGATCTTGTAAAGACCGGGCTCGGTATTGTTGAAGGCCATGTTTTCGGTTTTGCCCGAGGGGAAATGCACGCTTGCCTGACCGGGGTCGTCGCCGATGGTCTGGCGGGTAATTTGCAATGTGCGGCCGTTGGCGCGCGCTGTCAGCGCCTCTTCCTCAAGCTCCGGTTCCTTCATCAGCCAGTGGGCGATGCGCCGGTAAAGTGCCACATGCGGGCCGCCGCCTTCGTAGCCACGCGCCCAAAGCCAGCCCTGATCGGAAAGCAGCATGGCGACACGGCCTTCACCCTGGCGGTTCAGCACCAGCAGCGGGTCTTGCCCGTCACCCAGCATCACGGTCTGGCCCTGCGGCGGCTCGACGCTGACGGTGCGGAACCAGCGGCCCCAATGCGGCGGCTCATCGGCTGACCCGTCCAGCCCGCGGGTAACGGGGTGTTTCTTGCCCGCTTCCGAGAGGCGAGGATAAAAGGCGGACTGATGCACCTGGCCTGTCGGCTGGGCCGGTAGCACGGATGCAAGCGGCGTCATGGCGATCGAATCCTGACCGGCATGTTCCGGGCCTGCGGCGATCAAGAGCGCGCCGCCCTTTTCGACATATTGCGCGATGTAATCGTAATAGAGGATCGGCAGCACGCCGCGATGCTGATAGCGGTCAAAGATAATGAGGTCGAAATCCTCGATCTTTTCCACGAACAATTCGCGTGTGGGGAATGCGATCAGCGACAGTTCGTTGATCGGCGTACCGTCCTGTTTTTCCGGCGGGCGCAGAATGGTGAAATGCACCAGATCAACCGAGGCGTCGGATTTCAGGAGGTTGCGCCAGGCGCGCTCGCCCGCATGCGGCTCGCCGGAGACCAGCAGCACGCGAAGGTTCTGGCGGATGCCTTCTATCAGGTGAACCGCACGGTTGTTCGCGGCCGTCACTTCGCCGGGAAGCTCGGCGACGGAAAATTCCATGACATTGTTGCCGCCGCGCGGAACCTTGAAAGTGAAGGGTGTCGGCTGGCCGGGTGTGGCCTGCAAGGTGGCGATTTCTTCGCCGTTCATCTTCACGGTTACTTCCGCCGAACCACCGCCTGCGGCTGCACGGCCATCATCGAAGACGCGCAGCGTCAGTTGCTGTTCCTCGTTGACGATGCCAAAGCGGGGCGCGCGGACGATTTCGATACGACGGTCGAATTCATCGGCCTTGCCGGTGATCAGCCCGTGGAGGGGAGCGCGGAAACCAAGCGCCTGTTCGGCATTGGGCAGAGCATTCGGAATATCATGGATCTGGCCATCGCTGAGGAAAATCGCACCGCCGACACGGGAGGGCGAAACATCGGAGACGGCGGAGGAGAGGGCCGAGAAAAGCTGCGTCGAAGGTGAATCGCTCTCACCATCATCACGCACTTCCACGATGCGCGGTTCGATGCGCGGGAAGCGCGACAGCCGGTCTTTCAGCGCGGCAAGCGCCGTATCCGTCATCTGCGGTCGGTCCTGCACGTCCTGGCTCTGCGATCGATCGACGATAACGGGGACGATTGTGGAGAGAGGCTCGCGTTCCTCCTGGGTCAAAAGCGGATTGGCGATGGCGGCAAGCAGGGCGACAAGCGCCAGCCCGCGCAGCCATGCGCCGCGCACGCCGCGCCACAGGCCGATGAAGGAGAGAAGAAGGGCGGCGACGGCCAGAACGGCAATCACGATCCACGGCAGGAAGGGGGCGAATGTCAATGTCATGTCACTGACCCAACCGTTCGAGAAGTGCGGGAACGTGTACCTGATCGGCCTTGTAGTTGCCGGTCAGCATATACATCATGATGTTGACGCCAGAGCGAAACGCATGTTCGCGCTGCAACTCGTCTGGCGGCACAGTGGGCAGCACCGGTGCGCCCTGCGCATCGACGGCCCATGCGCCGGCAAAATCATTGCCTGTTATCATGATCGGCGTCACGCCATCGCCGGAGGAAGAGAGGCCGGAGGTAGTCTTCGCCGCCCCCTGGCGCGATTCCACCCAGAGCGGCGAGCCGTTGTAACGGCCGGGGAAATTGGTGAGCAGGTAGAAAGACCGCGTCAGGACGTGGTCTTCCGGCACGGGCTCCAGCGGCGGAATATCGATATTGGCGAGGATCGCCTGCAAACGTTCGCCATTGGGGCTGG